>JACKJA010000002.1:0-697571 GCA_020638175.1 Rhodospirillales bacterium | reverse complement strand
TCGGACCAGTTCCTTCTTGCAATTCTATATGTCGACAGGATTACTCGCTGTCACTCACTTCTTCGGACCCGGACTTGCCGAGTTCACGGTTAGAAACGATATCACTGACTTTCTTGCCACGGCGAGCGGCAACCTGACGCGGGCTCTGCATGTTTTTCAGAGCGTCAAACGTTGCATTCACCATGGAGTGCGGGTTGTTCGAACCAATCGCCTTGGCGACCACATCCTGGATACCCAGAGCTTCGAACACGGCCCGCAGCGGACCACCGGCGATAATCCCGGTCCCTTGCGGTGCAGAGCGCAGGAAAACCCGGCCGGCACCCGCATGGCCATGTGTATCGTGGTGCAGTGTCCGTGCTTCACGCAACGGCACGCGGATCATACGACGTTTGGCATCAGCCGTTGCTTTTTGGACAGCTTCCGGCACTTCCCGGGCTTTACCTGTTCCAAAGCCAACACGGCCGCGACCATCACCAACAACCATCAAAGCGGCAAAACCAAAACGGCGGCCCCCTTTGACAACTTTGGCCACACGATTGACAGCTACCAGCCGTTCAATCAGTTCCGATTCTTCACGTTCGCGTGTATTTTCCGCTGCACGAGCCATTTTAAAATCCTTTTCCCTTAAAATTCCAGACCAGCTTCGCGGGCGCCATCTGCCAAGGCCTTCACCCGGCCATGGTAGGAGAATGCCCCCCGGTCAAATTGCACTTTTTCGACGCCCGCTTTTTTCGCACGGGTCGCAATCAACTTGCCCACCTGCGCAGCGGCCGATACGTCACAGCCCTTTTTCAATTTCAGATCCGTGTCCAGAGACGAAGCCGCCACCAGTGTTACGCCCTTGATATCATCAATGATCTGCGCATAGATCTGCTTGCCGGTGCGGTGCACGGACAGGCGCGGACGCACAGGACGAGACGCGTTGCGTTCGATATTGACGCTACGGAGCTTGTTACGGGTCCGGAATGTCCGGCGTTGTTGCGATGTAAGTCTTTTTGTCATAGCCTTAACCCTTATTTCTTCTTACCTTCCTTGCGGAAAATATATTCACCTTCGTAACGAATACCCTTGCCTTTATAAGGCTCCGGCGCACGGAAAGACCGTACTTCAGCGGCCACCTGGCCTACCTTTTGTTTGTCGATCCCGGTAATGGAAATTGCCGTTTGTTTGTCAACTTCCATCGTGATGCCTTCCGGCACCGGGTAGTGTACGTCATGGCTGAAACCCAGTTGCAGTACAAGGTTTTTGCCCTGCAGGTTCGCCCGGTAACCAACCCCCTGGATTTCCAGTTTGCGGGTATAGCCTTCCTTGACGCCTTGCAAAATATTGCGTGTCTGGCTCCACATCGTGCCCCAGAGCGCACGGGTTTGGCGGTTATCGCTGCGCTTTTTCAAACGCACCACTTTGCCACCGTTTTCACCGTCTTCCAGAGCGACGCTGATTTCATCATGCACCCGCAAAGACAATTCGCCTTTCGGGCCTTTTGCCTTTACATCCTGACCGTTGACTTCGACGGTTACACCGTCGGGAATTTCAACCGGGTTTCTGGCTAGTCGAGACATCTTGTTGTCCTTTCAAATCCTAAACTTTTCTTCTACCGGTGCCTGCCTTAGAATATCTGGCACAGTACTTCGCCACCCACATTTTGTTCACGAGCCGCATGATCGGCCAGAACACCACGCGGTGTCGAAACAATCGTTACACCCAAACCGTTCATGAAACGGGGCATTTCGCCAACGCTGCGGTAAACGCGGCGGCCTGGCTTGGAAACCCGTTTCAGGTCATTGATAACCGGTTCGCCCTGATCGTATTTCAATTCGATCTGCAGTTCTTTTTTATTATCCTGCTCGGCCACTTTATAGCCGCGGATAAACCCTTCCTGTACCAAAACATCCAGCACACTGGCTTTCAGTTTCGATGCGGGGCACGTTATTACACTCTTGCTTGCATGTTGTCCGTTACGAATACGGGTCAACATATCACCAAGGGGATCACTCATAGCCATCTTGCGATATCCTCTTCAAAATCCTTAAAACAAAAAACTCTTACCAGCTCGACTTGGTTACGCCGGGCAATTCGCCCCGGGAAGCCAAATCACGAAGCGACACACGAGACAGCCGGAATTTCCGGTGATGCCCACGCGGACGCCCCGTCAGCGCACAACGGTTGCGGATTCTATTTTCCGCAGAATTACGCGGCAATTCCGCCAAGGTCAAAACAGCCTGAAACCGTTCTTCCGGTGACAGGGACTGATCCCGTACGATTGCCTTCAGTTTCGCGCGTTTACCTGCATATTTCTTATTCAGGTGACGACGCTTCAAATCTCTTTGTACTGCACTGACTTTAGCCATTTAATTATCTCCAATCCAAAGTCGTTATCTATTTTTTGAACGGCATGTCAAAGGCGCGAAGCAATTCCCGTGCTTCGTCGTCATTGCTGGCCGTTGTACAAATGACGATATCCATCCCGCGGATTTTATCGACCTTGTCGTAGTCGATTTCCGGGAAGATAATCTGTTCTTCCAAGCCCATGGCGTAGTTGCCCTGGCCGTCAAAGCTTTTAGCACTGATCCCGCGAAAGTCACGAACCCGCGGCAGAGCAATCGTTACCAGACGATCGAGGAATTCATACATCCGTTCACGGCGCAACGTCACCTTGCAACCGATAGCCATACCTTCACGAATTTTGAAGGATGCGTTCGATTTGCGGGCTTTCGTCACGACCGGCTTCTGACCTGTAATCAGGGTCAGGTCATTCACCGCCCCTTCCATCAGGCCTTTGTTCTGGGACGCTTCACCAACGCCCATATTGATGACGATTTTTTCGATGCGGGGAATCTGGTTTTCGTTTTCGTAACCAAACTTTTCCGACATCTGTTTTTTAATTTGCGTGTCGTAACGCTCTTTAAAACGCGGTTGCATCGCTCTTCATCCTTTTCCTATTCAATCGTTTCGCCGGATTTTTTGGCAAAACGGACTTTTTTACCGTTCTTCAGGACTTTATAACCAACGCGGGTGGCATCGCCGCTTTTCGGATCGGCCAGCGCTACGTTTGACACGTGCAGAGCCTTTTCGATTTTTTCAATGCCGCCGGCGCTCATCTGGGTCGGTTTTTTGTGCTTGGTCACCATGTTGATGCCCTGCACAACCACGCGGGATTCAGACGGGATAACACGCAGGACTTCGCCTTTTGCACCCTTGTCTTTGCCGGTGATCACGACGACCTGATCGCCCTTTTTAATTTTCATTTTTGCCTGTGTCATAATTACAGCACCTCCGGAGCCAAAGAGATAATCCGCATAAAGCCCAGACCACGCAGTTCACGGGTTACAGGGCCAAAGATACGCGTACCGATCGGCTCTTTGTTCTTGTTAACCAGAACGGCGGCATTGCCATCGAACCGGATCACTTCACCATTTTGACGGTTCATGCCCTTTTTGGTCCGTACAACAACGGCATCCAGAACCTGACCTTTTTTCACGCGGCCGCGGGGAATAGCTTCCTTCACGGACACCTTGATAATATCGCCAACATTCGCGGTCCGGCGGTGAGAACCACCCAGAACCTTGATGCACTGTACCTTTTTGGCACCGCTGTTATCAGCAACATCGAGAACTGTTTGCATCTGTATCATGGTTTATGCATCCTTCTTTTTGGATGTGGTTTTCTTAGCTGCCGTTTTAGCAGCCGGCTTCTTGGCCGGAGCTTTTTTCTCTGCTTTCGGCGCTTCGGCTTTTTTAGCCGGGGCAGCCTTGGCTTTCACCGGCTTTTCTTCCTTGGCAACCGCAGCAACCGCCGCTCCATCAGCCGTGATGACGCGCCATGTCTTGCGCTTGGAAATCGGGCGGCACTCTTCGATCTGTACGCGGGTACCAACGGCAATCGCGTTGCTTTCGTCATGCGCGGCATATTTATCGGTACGTTTCACGTACTTTTTGTAAACCGGGTGCATGAAGCGACGTTCGACCAGAACCGTAACGGTCTTGTCTTGTTTATCGCTGACAACATTACCTTCCAAAATACGACGGGGCATTGTTTTTTAACTCCTGTTTCCTTCCGAACACTCTTAAGCGGCTTTTGCCTGCTCAGCGCGTTGTTTCTCATTCATAAAGGTTTTGATCCGGGCTACATTACGGCGAATCTTGCGGACTTCCGCGGTATTCTCCGTCTGCCCCTGACTTTTCTGGAAACGCAGGTTGAATTGCTGCTTTTTCAGGTCCATCAAAAGCTTTTTCAGCTCGTCAATCGTTTTCGTTTTCAGATCTTCCGCTTTCATTTTCATGATCCTTCCCGGCCTAATCCTTATTCACCGATACGGGTGATAAATTTGGTTTTAATCGGCAGTTTGGCCGCAGCCAGCGCCATAGCTTCACGTGCGATTGCTTCCGGCACGCCTTCCATTTCAAACATGATCCGGCCCGGCTTAACGCGCGCAGCCCAGAATTCCGGCGAGCCTTTCCCTTTACCCTGACGAACTTCCAGCGGCTTTTTCGACACCGGCACATCCGGGAAAATACGGATCCACAGTTTGCCCTGACGTTTAACGTGACGCTGGATCGCCCGACGAGCCGCTTCAATCTGGCGGGCGGTAATCCGCTCCGGCTGCAGCGCCTTCAGACCAAACGATCCGAAATTCAGGGCCGTTCCGCCCTTGGCATTCCCATGAATACGGCCTTTGTGGGCCTTTCTGAATTTTGTTTTCTTCGGTTGCAGCATTTTATCTCGCTCGCCTCTTTAAATTTCTTTTCTAAACCCGTTTACAAAAAAAGACCGGACACATGGGCTTTCGGCTTTTGCCGGAGTTCCCATATGGGGTTTAAATCTTTTTTCCAAATTACGGCGCGCACCTTATCTCATTTTTCAGGGGAACGCCAGAACTTTTTCACGCCCCTTTACTGGCGCGGCATACCGCCATGTGTGTCGGCCTGGCGCTTGTCACGAGCCATCGGATCGTGATCCATAATATCGCCTTTGTAGATCCACACTTTCACACCGATAATCCCGTAGGTCGTCAGAGCTTCGGCAAAACCGTAGTCCAGATCCGCACGCAGTGTGTGCAAAGGCACGCGGCCTTCGCGGTACCATTCCGTCCGGGCAATGTCGGCACCGCCCAAACGGCCCGATACGTTGATCCGGATACCCTGGCTGCCCAGACGCAGAGCTGATTGAACGGCCCGCTTCATCGCGCGACGGAACGATACCCGGCGCTCGAGCTGTTGGCAAACGCCTTCAGCAACCAGTTGTGCATCGATTTCCGGCTTGCGAATTTCGATGATGTTCAGGGCAACGTCGCCACCAGCGCGTTGAGACAGATCACGACGCAGCTTTTCAATGTCCGCGCCTTTTTTCCCGATAATCACACCCGGACGTGCCGTGTAAACCGTGACTTTCGTGTTTTGCGCCGCGCGCTCGATAATCACTTTGGAAATGCCGGCCGCTTTCAGGCGGTCCTTGACGTATTCGCGCAGTTTCAGGTCAGCAACCAGCTTGTCAGCATAGCCGCGGTCCGCAAACCAGCGGGAATCCCAGGTCCGGTTAATACCTACACGCAATCCAATCGGGTTAACTTTTTGTCCCATCTCTTTACTTGCTCCTTATTCTTCGCGTTCGCGGACCACAACGGTCAGGCGGCTAAACTGTTTTTCAATCCGGGACGCACGGCCACGGGCACGGGCACGGAACCGGCGCATCATGACAGATTTCCCGACATGAGCTTCCGCCACATACAGACGGTCAACATCCAGATTGTGGTTGTTCTCTGCGTTGGCTACGGCCGCCTCCAGAACCTTTTTCACGTCCTGCGCTACACGGCGCGGGCAGAAATCCAGATCAATCAAAGCGCGCTCAGCCGCCTTGCCCCGGATGGTCTGCGCCACCAGGTTCAGTTTTTGCGGGCTGGTGCGAATATATTTCGCCATTGCCTTTGCTTCGTTGTCGGCCTGTCTTCTTTCGTTTGCAGACTGTCCCATTTTCAGTTCCTCGTTTTTTCGTTATTCGCCGTTCGTTTTTAGGATCCGAACAAGCGATCTACTTACTTCTTCTTGTCAGCGCCATGGCCACGGTAATTCCGTGTCGGCGCAAATTCACCCAGCTTATGACCGATCATCTGGTCGCTGACCAGAACCGGAATAAACTTTTTACCGTTATGAACGCCAAACGTAATCCCAACCATATTCGGCAAGATTGTCGACCGGCGTGACCAGGTTTGGATAACGCCTTTGATTTTCCCCGTACGATGATCTTCCACCTTCTTCAGAAGGCTTCTTTCAACAAACGGTCCTTTCCATACTGAACGTGCCATGGCTCATCCACTCCTTAAATTTATTTCTTACGACGGCGGACAATGTATTTATCCGTCGCTTTGTTTTTACGCGTTTTGTAACCTTTGGTCGGCTTACCCCAAGGCGTAACCGGGTTACGACCACCGGATGTCCGTCCTTCACCACCACCATGCGGGTGGTCGACCGGGTTCATAACAACCCCACGGACGCTCGGACGACGGCCTTTCCAGCGATTACGGCCGGCTTTCCCGTCATTGGTGTTCATGTGATCCGGGTTGGATACAGCGCCAACCGTTGCCATGCATTCCTGACGAACGATCCGCAGTTCCCCGGATGTCAGCTTGATCTGGGCATAGCCTTGATCCCGGCCGACGATCTGGGCATAAGCCCCGGCAGCACGGCACATCTGACCGCCTTTACCCGGCTTCATTTCCACATTGTGGATGATCGTCCCAACCGGCATGCTTTTCAGCGGCATGGCATTCCCCGGCTTCACGTCGGTTTTTTCACCGGCGATAACCTTGTCACCAACTTGCAGACGCTGCGGCGCCAGAATGTAAGCCTTTTCACCATCTTCATAGGCGATCAGGGCAATAAAAGCCGTCCGGTTCGGGTCGTATTCGATCCGTTCAACCGTTGCCGCCATGTCCCATTTTTGACGCTTCCAGTCGATCAAACGGTAGCGACGCTTGTGCCCGCCCCCGATATGACGCGACGTCACGCGGCCATGGTTGTTCCGACCGCCGGTTTTTTTCAAACCTTCGGTCAATGTTTTTTCCGGCGCGCCTTTCCAAAGATCGCTACGATCAATCGTAACCAGCTGGCGCTGGCCCGGTGTTGTCGGATTGTGTTTTTTCAAAGCCATTTTATTACGTCCTTCTTTTTTTCCGTTATCGGCGGATCACCATAAATTAAAGTCCTGCACCGACATCAATCGTCTGGCCGTCTTCCAACGTAACGATTGCCTTTTTCACATCGCCGCGACGCCCCATAATACCCTTGAAGCGCTTTGTTTTACCTTTCAGGACAGAGGTATTTACACCTTTGACCTTTACACCGAACAGGGTTTCCACAGCCGTTTTTACCTGCGGCTTGGTAGCCGACAGCGGTACGTTAAACGTGACCTGACCATGTGCGGAGCCCATTGTCGATTTTTCGGTTACAACAGGGTTACGGATGATATCGTACATCCATTCCTGTGCATCTGTTTTCTTTGCTTTTGCCATTTTATCTACCTTTTCAATTCTTCAAGAGCGTTTCTGACCCAGCCCATCCTGTATTCTGCCTCTTTTGGGTCACAATCGGATTTCAATGCTGCCTCATAAAGCCAGTTTGAATTTCTCTCAACAGTTTCAGCAAATGCCGCCCGGCGTTGTTCGTCCGTCAATGAAAGACGTTCAGCTTTCGGAATTCCGGGCCCCATCGCCATCATATTAACCTTTCAGACGTTCCGTCAGATCACCAACCGCATCCTTGGTCAGGATCAGCGTGTCACGACGGATAATGTCATATACGTTTGCGCCGACACTCGGCAGAACGTCGATCCGCGGCAGGTTAGCCATCCCGCGGGCAAAGTTCACGTCGATTTCCTTGCCGCCGATAATCAGGGCGGAATCAATCCCGAATCCCTTCATAGCATCGGCCATCGGCTTGGTTTTGTGCGTTTTTGCCGTCGCTTCATCCAGAATAATCAGCTTGCCGTCTTTTGCCTTGCTGGACAGCGCCATTTTCAGCGCCAGCGCCCGGATTTTCTTTGGCAATGCCGTTGCATGGCTGCGTACGACCGGCCCGAATACGGTTGCCCCGCCGCGGTCTTGCGACCGTTTCAGGTCACCGGCCCGTGCCCGGCCTGTACCCTTTTGCTTCCAGGGTTTTTTCCCGGTGCCGGATACTTCGCTGCGTTGCTTTGTTTTGTGGCAACCGCTGCGCGCTTTGGCCCGCTGATAATTCACCATGCGGTGAATGATGTCATTTTTAACATCAACACCAAAGACCGCATCATCCAGCGTAATTTCGCCGGCTGCCTTGTTTTCCAAATTCTTGACCGCGATTTTCATCGTTTCGATCCTTCTCGTTCGCTTTTAAATTATTCTTTGTTTTCTTCTGCAGCCGCATCCGCCGGAGCTTCTGCATTTGCTTCCTCTGCCGGTGCCTCTGCTACCGCTTCTTCAGCCGGCGCTTCCGCTTTGGCATCCTGCTTCAGACCTGCCGGCATCGGCACGCCTTCCGGCAACGGGCGCTTAACCGCATCCGTAATCAGCAACCAGCCGTCCCTCGCGCCGGGGACCGCGCCCCGTACCAGTACCAGATTGTCTTGCTCATCAATCGCCACAACTTCGAGGTTTTGCACGGTAACGCGCTCAGCCCCCATGTGACCGGCCATTTTCTTGCCTTTAAACACTTTGCCCGGCTCCTGACACTGACCGGTCGAACCGTGTGCCCGGTGAGAAATAGACACACCGTGAGAGGCACGCATCCCGCCGAAATTGTGACGCTTCATCGCCCCGGCAAAGCCTTTACCTTTCGAGATACCGGCAACATCAACGTACTGACCGGTGATGAAGTGGTTTGCACCGATCTCTGCGCCAACCTCAACCAGATTTTCCGGTGTTACGCGGAATTCAGCGAGCTTTTTCTTCGGCTCGACTTTGGCTTTGGCAAAGTGGCCGCGCTGGGCTTTCGATACGTTTTTGATTTTCGCCGTTGTCACAGCGCCCAGTTGAACAGCCGTATAGCCGTCTTTATCCTGGGTGCGGTTGGCCACAACCTGGCAACCGTCAATTTTCAAAACCGTAACGGACAGCTGACGACCATCTTCGGTGAAGATACGCGTCATACCCGCTTTTTGTGCAATAACTCCGGTTCTCATTTTTCTTTCCTCTTTATTTTGGCCATCATGTCCTGCGCTACGCGTAAACAGAGGATGACATTTTCAAATTAGGCGGCAGCCGCCTGATCCATCAGTTTAATTTCAACATCCACACCCGCCGGCAAGTCCAGCTTCATCAGCGCATCAATCGTTTGCGGTGTCGGCTCGACAATATCCAGCAAGCGCTTGTGTGTACGCATTTCGAAGTGTTCCTGCGACTTTTTATCGACGTGCGGCGAACGGCAAACCGTAAAACGCTCCAGACGGGTCGGCAGCGGCACCGGGCCACGCAGAGCCGCGCCTGTACGCTTGGCTGTGTTACCGATCTCCGATACCGCTTGATCCAAAATGCGGTGATCGAAGGCTTTCAGTCGAATGCGAATGCTTTGTGTATCCATTGTTCTTACCTTTTCTTTCGCTTATCGCTTACTCAATAATTTTAGCGACGACGCCGGCGCCGACGGTACGGCCGCCTTCGCGGATAGCGAAGCGCAGACCTTCATCCATCGCGATCGGGCAAATCAGCTCGACCGTCATCTTGCAGTTATCGCCCGGCATCACCATCTCGGTGCCTTCCGGCAACTTCACTTCGCCCGTCACGTCCGTCGTACGGAAGTAAAACTGAGGACGGTAGTTCGTGAAGAACGGCGTGTGACGGCCCCCTTCATCTTTCGACAGAATGTAAGCTTCCGCTTCGAACTTCGTGTGCGGCGTAATGCTGCCCGGCTTACACAAAACCTGACCACGCTCTACATCCTCACGCTTCGTGCCACGCAGCAAAATACCAACGTTGTCACCGGCTTCACCCTGATCCAGAAGCTTGCGGAACATCTCAACACCCGTGCAGATCGTTTTCTGCGTGTCTTTGATACCGACAATCTCGATCTCTTCACCAACCTTAACAACGCCTTGCTCAATACGGCCCGTGACAACCGTACCACGACCAGAAATCGAGAACACATCCTCGATCGGCATCAGGAACGGACGGTCCTTCGGACGCTCCGGCTGCGGGATGAAGCTGTCAACAGCTTCCATCAACGCGCGGATCGAGTTCTCGCCAATCTCAGGATCGCGGCCCTCAAGAGCGGCCAGAGCCGAACCCTTAACCACAGGAATGTCATCGCCCGGAAACTCATAAGAAGACAAAAGTTCACGCACTTCCATCTCAACCAGCTCCAGAAGCTCTTCATCGTCAACCTGGTCAACTTTGTTCAGGTACACAACCAGAGCCGGAACACCAACCTGACGCGCCAGCAAAATGTGCTCCCGTGTCTGAGGCATCGGACCGTCAGCAGCATTCACAACCAAAATCGCGCCATCCATCTGCGCCGCACCCGTGATCATGTTCTTCACGTAGTCGGCGTGTCCCGGGCAGTCAACGTGTGCATAGTGACGGTTCGGGGTCTCATATTCAACGTGCGCCGTCGAAATCGTAATCCCGCGCTCGCGCTCTTCCGGCGCACCATCAATCTGGTCGTACGCCTTGAACTCGCCAAAATACTTCGTGATCGCCGCCGTCAGCGTCGTCTTACCATGGTCAACGTGACCAATCGTTCCAATGTTGCAATGCGGCTTATTCCGCTCAAACTTTTCCTTCGACATTTTGCTTCTTCCTTCTTTTCAAAAACTTTTAACTGATCCGGCCTTATGCCATGCTCGCTTTAACTTCTTCGGCCACATTCGCCGGAACCGGCGCATAGTGGTCGAACTGCATCGTGTACTGGGCGCGGCCCTGCGACATCGAACGCAGCGTGTTGATGTAACCAAACATAGAAGACAGCGGCACCATGGCCAGAATGACCTTCGCGTTACCGCGGTCGCTCATCCCGGATACCTGACCCCGACGGGAGTTCAGGTCACCGATAATGTCACCCATGTATTCTTCAGGCGTAACCACTTCAACCTTCATCATCGGCTCAAGCAGTTGCGGACCGGCTTTTTGCATCCCTTCTTTGAAGGCTGCTTTCGCCGCGATTTCAAAGGCCATAACGGAGGAGTCAACATCGTGGTACGCACCGTCAACCAGAGATACTTTGAAGTCGATCACAGGGAAGCCCGCGATAATCCCGGTTTCCTTGGCCATTTCCAGACCTTTTTGAACGCCCGGAATGTATTCCTTCGGCACGTTACCGCCAACAACCTTGCTTTCAAAGGTAAAGCCTTCACCTGCCTCAGCCGGCTCAAATACCAGATCGATTTTAGCGAACTGACCGGAACCACCCGTTTGTTTTTTGTGGGTGTAGCTGATTTCAGCCGTCTTCGTGAGGGTTTCACGGTAAGCCACCTGCGGCGCACCGATGTTAGCCTCTACCTTGAATTCGCGTCTCATGCGGTCAACCAGAATGTCGAGGTGAAGCTCGCCCATCCCTTTGATGATGGTCTGGCCACTTTCGTGATCGACAGACACGCGGAAAGACGGGTCTTCTGCCGCCAGACGCTGCAACGCCTGAGACATTTTTTCCTGGTCAGCCTTGGTTTTCGGCTCAACAGCAATCTCGATAACCGGCTCAGGAAATTCCATGCGCTCCAGAACGATCGGGGATTCTTTAATGCACAGCGTATCCCCGGTCGTGGTGTCTTTCAGACCCACCAACGCAACGATATCACCAGCATGCGCTTCTTTGATTTCTTCCCGGTTGTTCGAGTGCATCAAAAGCATCCGGCCAATCCGTTCCCGCTTGTTTTTCACGGTATTCTCTACGTAAGAACCTGATTCCAGCATCCCGGAGTAAATCCGAACGAATGTCAGAGAACCCACGAACGGGTCGTTCATGATCTTGAACGCCAGCGCCGAGAACGGCGCTTTGTCATCAGGATCACGGGAGTCAGTTTCTTCGGAATCGACTTTGTGACCCTTAACCGCGCCGATATCCAGCGGAGACGGCAAGAAGTCAACAACAGCATCCAGCATCGGTTGCACGCCTTTGTTTTTAAAGGCAGAGCCACAAAGAACAGGAACAAACGTGTTTGTAATCGTACCTTTACGGATACATTTTTTCAGGGTCGCTTCATCCGGCTCATCACCTTCAAGGTAAGATTCCATGGCCGCATCATCTTGCTCGACAGCCAGCTCAATCAGCTTTTCGCGCCATTCAGCAGCTTTGCCCGCCAAATCAGCAGGAATGTCACTTTCCTGGTACGTTGCACCAAGCTGCTCACCATCCCATGTGATTGCTTTCATTTTAATAAGGTCGATAACGCCGGCAAAATCGCTCTCAGAACCAATCGGGAGCTGGATCACGCACGGCGTCGCGCCCAAACGATCAACAATCATATCGACCGTGTTGTAGAAATCTGCGCCGATTTTGTCCATTTTGTTAACAAAACACATACGCGGCACGTGGTATTTATCAGCCTGACGCCAGACTGTTTCTGTTTGCGGTTCAACGCCAGCGTTCGCATCGAATACAGCAACGGCGCCATCAAGAACACGCAAGGAACGCTCAACTTCAATCGTGAAGTCCACGTGCCCCGGCGTGTCGATAATGTTCAAACGGAAACGGCCACCCGGGTCCATGCTGTTCGCCGGACCATTCCAGAACGTCGTCGTGGCAGCAGACGTAATCGTGATCCCACGTTCTTGTTCCTGCTCCATCCAGTCCATCGTTGCGGCACCATCGTGCACTTCACCAATTTTGTGGGACTTCCCGGAATAGTAAAGAATACGCTCGGTCGTCGTGGTCTTGCCCGCATCAATGTGGGCCATGATCCCGAAGTTCCGGTAGTGATCGATAGGATATTCGCGTGCCATAATAGTCGTTTTCCGTTGTTCAGTGTTTTATATTCAGTTCTACCAGCGATAATGAGCGAAGGCTTTGTTAGCCTCGGCCATTTTGTGCGTGTCATCGCGCTTTTTCACAGCCGTACCGCGATCATTCGCCGCATCCAGCAATTCACCGGCTACGCGTTCAATCATGGTGTGTTCGCTGCGCTTGCGGGCCGCATCAATGATCCAGCGCATCGCCAAAGCCAACGCACGGTCCGGGCGAACCTCAACCGGCACCTGATACGTTGCCCCACCAACACGGCGAGAACGCACTTCCAGCTGCGGCTTAACTTTTTTCAGAGCACGACGAAAAACCATCAGACCTTTAGAGCCAGTATCACCAGAGGCTTCATCATCGAAGTTTTCGTTGGCGGCTTTTTTGTCCAGAATCTCCAGCGCGCCGTATACGATGCGCTCGGCGACGGATTTTTTACCATCGACCATGACGTTATTCATGAATTTCGACAGCACAAGATCCCCGAATTTCGGATCGGGAAGAATTTCACGTTTTTCTGCTCTATGACGACGAGACATATTTTATTTCTCCTTACTTAGGCCGTTTGGCGCCGTAACGGGAACGGGCCTGTTTTCTGTCTTTAACGCCTTGCGTATCCAGCGTACCGCGGATGATCGTGTAACGAACCCCCGGCAAGTCTTTCACCCGGCCGCCACGTACCAGAACAACAGAGTGTTCCTGCAAGTTGTGGCCTTCACCAGGGATGTAGCAAATCACTTCGTAACCGGTGGTCAGGCGAACCTTGGCCACTTTCCGCAGAGCGGAGTTCGGTTTTTTTGGCGTCGTTGTGTACACGCGGGTACAAACGCCACGAACCTGCGGCTTATGCTGCAGGGCACGTTTTTTATTCGGCTTCATCGCCTTTTTACCGCCCATTGAGCGGGGCTTACGGATCAACTGTTGTATTGTTGGCATACCAATTCTCGCCTTTTCTGCTTCATCAAAAATTTCCGGATGGAATAGCTCGCTATACAGCTTTCTTCACTGCTTGAAACCCCTTCCTGCATCGCTATGGTGCGATCTGCTTTGCGGGTCTCTTCAAACAAAAAGCGCTTGTACATCGCGTCTTTTTCTCATTTCGCCTTATAAAGAAAGACGAAAACTGAGCCGCGTCTAAGCCGCTTTTTCTTTGAGAAAAACGGCTTACAGCCAGCCCATCCAATTCAAAATTCTGGCGGAATATACAGTTATCCCCATGGTCCGTCAAGCTTTTGTTTAGAGTTTTTTTACTTTTAGCCTAACGCGGGCGCGGCCCTTTATTTCCGAAAGATTCCAAGGCCTGATCCGTTTCTTTAAAACCCCGGATAATAACGTCGGCCCCGGCATCATAAAACCGGCGTGCCTGTTGTTCGCTTTCCTTCCCCACACCAAAACGCGGATCCATGTAAGCGATCACAAAAATCTCGGCCCGTTTTCCGGCCTCCATACCCGGCGGCGTGTCTTCAAACACCAACGTATCCGCTGGTTCCGCCCCGTTCGTTTCCATGGCGTATTCAAATACCGCCGGATCAGGTTTTTTGCGACCGCCAACCAAATCCGGTCCATAGACCCGATCATTGAAATGATCACGCAGACCGGCTTTATCAAGCCCCCTTTTGGAACGGCCAGACGGATTACTGGAGCCAACGCACAATGTGAACCCCTTGTGCCTCAGCGTTTCAAAACTGGTATCCACATCGGATACTACCAGCAAACTTTTAGACGCATCATAGAGCGCCTGTTTCCAGTCTTCGTGGCGCTTTGCCATGTCTTGCAGCTCACGATCATTCGCGATTATCCCGTGCTCGTTGGCGATAGCGGCGAATTTCTCCACCGCGCCCAGACCTGCATATGCCTTAAAAATATGGCGCGCCTGAAGCTGAGGAATATATTCACCTTCTTTTTGCCAACGGGAACGGGCGATAGACTCCGTTATTAAAGACACTTCATATTCTGAATCGAAAATCGTGCCGTCCAGATCAAATATGGCCAGTTTTTTATTATGCATGGCGCCATTAATCACAGACGCCCACCTTATGACAAGAAAAAACTAGACAAAATCCATGACAAGTTTCAGCAACACCAGGGGCAGAACAACCCATGTCATCAGCAAATTCACCTTGAACAGCCCGTCTTTCAGGAACATAAACGTCAGAACATTAATGACCCCGTAGCCCATCAGGGACAGGGAGAAAATCACCAGCACACGCTCGCCCTGTTCATTGTCCCCCAGAAACGGTACGACCAGAAACTTCAGAAGAAACAGCCCTATGCCTATCCCCAGGACAAGGACACTATTGCGCATGATGCGCCCGATTTTCTTTTCTTTTTTGCGTTCGTATTTATCGAGATCGTTCATGATAAAAGCCTGTAAAATATTGTCGCACAGTTTATTCTAGATTGTCAGGTCATAAAAAAACAGCCCCTGATGACAAGGGCTGTTTTTGATTCTCTCAGGAATGAGTTTAACCGTTAGCAGCTTCCTTGCTTTCGCTTTCGCCTTCCACTTCGGCTTCAGCCGGAGCAGCCATGTCCGCACCAGCGTCCGGCATCATACCTTCGCCGGTTTCGGCGTGGGCCAGTGCTTCGGCTTCCTGCTGGGCGGCAATCGCCAACTTGTCACGGTCTGCGGCAATCTTCTTGATCTGATTGACGTAGGCACCGGTACCCGCCGGGATCAGGCGACCAACAATCACGTTCTCCTTCAAGCCAAACAGCTTGTCGACCTTGCCCTGTACGGACGCTTCGGTCAGAACGCGGGTTGTTTCCTGGAACGAGGCCGCAGAAATAAAGGAACGTGTTTGCAGGGAGGCTTTCGTAATCCCCTGCAGAACCGGCTTGCCTTCGGCAGGCTGTTTGCCGTCTTCGATATATTTCTGGTTCGCCAGCTCAAATTCGCTCCGGTCAACTTGTTCGCCGACCAGGAACGTCGTGTCGCCCGGCGCCATAACCTCAACTTTTTGCAGCATTTGACGCACAATGACTTCAATATGCTTGTCGTTGATTTTTACACCTTGCAGGCGGTAAACGTCTTGAATCTCGTTGATAAGGTAGTCGGCCAGAGCCTCAACACCCATCACATCAAGAATGTCGTGAGGCACCATCGCACCATCAAGAAGTGAGTCACCTTTACGAACGTAGTCCCCTTCTGCAACTGCCAAATGGCGACCTTTCGGGATCAAATATTCAGCGGCTTCCTGTGTGGCATCCGTTGGACGAACAACTAGACGGCGTTTGGCTTTGTAGTCTTTACCAAATTCAACCTGACCTTCGATTTCAGAGATGATGGCTGCGTCTTTCGGACGACGGGCTTCAAACAACTCGGCAACACGCGGCAGACCACCGGTAATGTCACGCGTTTTCGACGTTTCGCGTGGAATACGCGCCACAATATCACCCGCTTTGACTTCCTGACCGTTTTCAACGGAGAGAACTGCATCCACCGATAAATAGTAATTGGCAGGCAGGCCGTTTGGCAGAGTAATCACTTCACCTTTTTTGTCCAACAGGGCAATACGAGGTTTCAGATCACCACCTTTTGGCAGAGAACGCCAGTCAATGACCACTTTCGAAGAAATACCGGTTGCTTCATCCATTTTCTCGGAGATCGAAACACCTTCGATCATATCAAAATAATGGGCAACACCGTCTTTTTCGGTGATAATTGGCATAGTGAACGGATCCCATTCAGCCAACTTATCGCCAGGTTTGACCTTGATATTGTCGTCGACCAAAAGCCGCGCCCCGTAAGGCAGGCGATGAACGATCTTATCAATATCCTTGGCATCCTTGATAACGACCTCGGTATTCCGGCCCATGATAATCGCCACGCCGTCGGAGTTTTTCACGACGTTTTTATGGCGGATTTCAATTTTACCGGCCAGCGGCGCTTCAAAGGAGGATTTCTCCGCCCCGCGCTGCGCCGCGCCCCCGATGTGGAATGTCCGCATGGTCAGCTGCGTACCCGGCTCCCCGATCGACTGGGCCGCCATAACACCGACAGCTTCGCCCATGTTAACCTTGGTTCCGCGCGCCAGATCACGGCCATAGCATTTCGCACACAGCCCGGCCGTCGCTTCACATGTCAGCACCGAACGTACTTTGATTTCATCAATCCCGGCCGTTTCGATGGCTTCGGCGATTACTTCGTCGATCAACTCGCCCGACGGAACGATCATTTCGCCCGTCAGCGGGTGAACGATGTCCAGAGCTGCCGTCCGGCCCAATGACCGCTCGGCCAGGGAGACAACAACATCGGCGCCATTCATAACCGCATCGACCTTCACGCCGCCTTCGGTGCCGCAATCGTCCGTGGTAATCACGGCATCTTGAGCAACATCAACCAAGCGGCGTGTCAGGTAACCAGAGTTCGCCGTTTTCAACGCCGTATCCGCCAAACCTTTACGAGCTCCGTGGGTCGAGTTGAAGTATTCAAGAACCGACAGGCCTTCTTTAAAGTTGGAGATAATCGGTGTCTCGATAATTTCACCTGATGGTTTTGCCATCAGACCACGCATACCAGCCAACTGACGGATCTGGGCTGCGGAACCCCGCGCTCCAGAGTGAGCCATCATGTAAACTGCATTCGGCATGCCGGTGGAGAGATTGGAAATTCCTTTCATCATCGCATCAGCAACTTCATCGGTACAGCGTGACCAAATATCAACGACCTTGTTGTATTTTTCACCCTTGGTGATAAGTCCATCCATATATTGCTGTTCGTATTCCTTGACCTTGGTTTCGGCATCCGCCACCAATTTGACCTTGGCTTCAGGAATAATCATGTCATCCTTACCAAAGGAAATGCCAGAGATACAAGCATAACGGAATCCGAGTTTCATCATACGGTCACAGAAAATTACGGTCTCTTTCTGACCGCAGTGGCGGTAAACCACGTCAATCAGATTCGAGATTTCTTTTTTCGTCAGAGTCGTATTCAAAACACTCACTGGAACGTTTTTATTTCTTGGCAACAAGTCCGCCAACATCATACGACCCGGTGTTGATTCAATCAGACGCGTTACTGGTTCACCTTGTTCATCAACCGTGTCGTAACGACATTTGATTTTCGAATGAAGCGACACGACTTTGGCTTGCAAAGCGTGATGAATTTCACCCATATCACGGAAGATCATGCCTTCGCCGATTTGCTTATCCATCGCAATCGACAAATAATACAGACCCAAAACAATATCCTGAGACGGCACGATAATCGGTTTACCCGATGCCGGTGACAGAATGTTGTTGGTCGACATCATCAGAACACGGCTTTCCAACTGCGCTTCGACAGACAATGGTACGTGAACAGCCATCTGGTCACCATCAAAGTCAGCGTTAAACGCGGTACAGACCAATGGGTGCAGCTGAATAGCTTTGCCTTCGATCAGGGTTGGCTC
Organism: Rhodospirillales bacterium; assembly: GCA_020638175.1. NCBI lineage: Bacteria > Pseudomonadati > Pseudomonadota > Alphaproteobacteria > Rhodospirillales > Rhodospirillales bacterium. Next base: position 679,264 of record JACKJA010000002.1, on the reverse strand, counting down.
GAACGCCTGAATCCCCAAACGGTGCAATGTCGGCGCACGGTTCAAAAGAACAGGGTGTTCGCGAATCACTTCTTCGAGAATATCCCAAACTTCGGGGCGTTCGCGTTCGACCATTTTCTTGGCGGCCTTCACCGTTGTCGCCAATCCGTAAAGTTCCAATTTGTGATAAATAAACGGTTTAAACAACTCAAGCGCCATTTTCTTCGGCAGACCGCACTGATGCAATTTCAGTTCAGGCCCCACCACGATGACAGACCGACCGGAGTAATCCACGCGTTTTCCGAGCAAGTTCTGACGGAAACGACCTTGCTTCCCTTTGAGCATATCGGACAAGGATTTCAGAGGGCGTTTGTTTGCACCGGTAATCACGCGACCACGACGGCCGTTATCAAACAGAGCATCCACGGCTTCTTGCAACATACGTTTTTCGTTGCGGACAATAATATCCGGCGCGCGCAGTTCCATCAGGCGTTTCAAACGGTTATTCCGATTAATCACGCGGCGATACAGATCGTTCAAATCCGATGTTGCAAAGCGTCCGCCATCCAAAGGTACCAACGGGCGCAATTCAGGAGGAAGAACAGGCACAACGTCCAGAATCATCCATTCAGGGCGTGTTCCAGAAGAAATAAACGCTTCGATCAATTTTAAACGTTTGACCAGTTTTTTACGTTTGGTTTCGGAAGAACAATCACGGAGTTCTTCTTCGGCCTTCTCTTTTCCGGCTTCAAGGTTGATTGCAGAAAGAATTTCCTTGATGGCCTCCGCACCGATGCCAGCACGGAAGTTTTCTTCGCCATATTCCTCCTGCGCGTCCATGTAGTCTTCTTCGGACAACATTTGCAATGGTTTCAGAGCCGTCAAACCAGGATCAATCACAATATAGTTTTCAAAGTATAAAACGCGTTCAAGATCTTTCAATGTAATGTCGATCATCAAGCCAATGCGGGATGGCAATGATTTCAAAAACCAGATATGCGCAACAGGAGAAGCCAGTTGAATATGCCCCATGCGTTCACGGCGCACTTTGGTCAATGTGACTTCAACGCCACATTTTTCACAGACAATCCCTTTGTATTTCATACGTTTGTATTTACCGCACAAGCATTCGTAATCTTTTACAGGTCCAAAAATACGGGCACAGAACAAACCATCACGTTCAGGTTTGAATGTCCGGTAGTTAATGGTTTCCGGTTTTTTGACTTCACCAAAAGACCAAGACAGAATTTGTTCTGGCGATGCCACGGAAATGCGGATCGAGTCAAAATTCTGGAGGCCGGTTGGCTGTCCAAAGAGGTTCATCAGTTCGTTCATTTTATATTGCTCCGTATAACGGGTTTGAATTCTGGTTTCTCTAGCAGCCTATGGGTCGCGATCCGCAACCCATAGTCATTGATTTATTACTCTTCGTCGGTCTGGTTCATTTCAACATTCAGACACAAAGCTTTTAATTCTTTGGTCAAAACGTTGAATGATTCCGGTACGCCGATTTCGAAATTGTCTTCGCCGCGAACAATCGCTTCGTAAACTTTCGAACGGCCAGCCACATCATCCGACTTAATGGTTAAGAGTTCTTGCAGAGTATAAGCTGCACCGTAAGCCTGAAGTGCCCAGACCTCCATCTCTCCGAAACGCTGACCACCGAACTGGGCTTTACCACCCAGAGGTTGCTGCGTAACCAAAGAGTATGGACCAATCGAACGGGCGTGAATCTTGTCATCAACCAAGTGGTGCAATTTCAAGACATACATGTACCCGACCGTTACCGGACGATGGAATGGTTCACCTGTACGACCGTCAATCAGAGTCACCTGACCAGAGGAGTTCAGACCTGCTTTTTCCAGCAATTCCGTAATATCCGCTTCCTCAGCACCGTCAAAGACCGGCGTAGCCATCGGAACACCGCCACGCAGGTTGCCGGCCATTTCGACCATCTGAACGTCATCCAGCTTGGACACACGTTCATCAAAGTCGCGATCGCCGTAAACGTCGCGCAGTTTGTCTTTCAATTTCTTGACTTCAGCCGCCGCCGGCGCTTTCGGATCGTTAAACCCGTCAAGCATTTCACCAATCTGTTGCCCCAGTTCACGGGATGCCCAGCCAAGGTGGGTTTCAAGAATCTGGCCCACGTTCATCCGTGACGGCACCCCAAGCGGGTTCAGCACGATATCAACGGGGGTTCCGTCCTCAAGGTAGGGCATGTCTTCCTGCTTCATAATGCGGGAAACAACCCCTTTGTTACCGTGACGACCGGCCATTTTATCACCGGGCTGCATTTTACGCTTCACAGCCACGAAGACTTTGACCATCTTCATCACGCCCGGCGGCAGTTCATCACCGCGTTGCAGCTTTTCAACCTTGGATTCAAAGCGGTGTTTCAGGTTTTCAACCGCTTCATCGAAGGTTTCGGACATCGCTTCGATCTCCGCCATGCGGGTTTCGTTACCCACGGAAATCTGACGCCACAAACCACGTTTGATCGCATCCAGATCGGCTTTTTTGATTTTTTCGCCTTTCTTGATCTTGATGTCTTTCGCGCCGGACTCAAAGGTCTGACCTTGCAGCATGTCTTTCAAACGAGAATAGAATCCGTCTTCAAGAATTTTACGTTCATCATCACGGTCTTTTGCCAATTGATCGATTTCTTCACGTTCAATCGACAGTGCACGAGAATCTTTATCGATACCACGACGATTAAAGACGCGAACCTCAACAACTGTTCCTTGCGTTCCCGGAGGAAGACGCAAAGAGCTGTCTTTGACATCTGCAGCTTTTTCACCAAAAATTGCGCGCAGCAATTTTTCTTCCGGTGTCATCGGGCTTTCGCCTTTTGGTGTGACTTTACCAATCAGAATATCACCAGGACCAACTTCGGCACCGATGTGAACGATACCGCTTTCATCAAGGTGCTTCAAAGCTTCTTCACCGACGTTCGGAATATCACGTGTGATTTCCTCAGGTCCCAATTTGGTATCACGCGCCATCACTTCGAATTCTTCGAGGTGGATGGATGTAAATACGTCATCGGCCACAATCCGTTCGGACAGCAAAATCGAATCTTCGAAGTTATAACCGTTCCAAGGCATGAACGCGACCAGCACGTTTTTACCAAGAGCCAATTCTCCAAATTCCGTTGATGGGCCATCAGCAATGATGTCTCCCGCCTTCAACATATCGCCCACTTTCACCAGAGGTTTCTGGTTGATGCAAGTCGATTGGTTAGAGCGTTGGAATTTCATCATTTTATAGATGTCAACAACAGGTTCATCAGAACGCAATTCTTCCGTTGCACGAATAACAATACGGTTTGCATCCACTTCAACAACGACACCTGACCGACGCGCCGTAACAGCAGCACCAGAGTCACGCGCCACCGGCAATTCCATACCAGTTCCAACCAATGGTGCATCAGAACGCAACAAAGGAACGGCTTGACGTTGCATGTTCGATCCCATCAGGGCGCGGTTCGCATCATCATTCTCAAGGAATGGAATCAACGCCGCAGCAACAGATACAATCTGTTTCGGCGACACGTCGATATATTCGATAAGTTCTGGTATCGACATCAAGTTTTCACCAGCTTTACGGCAAGATACCAAGTCGTTTGTGAATTCACCAACGTCACTCAGCTCAGCATTCGCCTGTGCAATCGTGTATTTAGCTTCTTCCATAGCGGACATGTAAATGACTTCGTCAGTTACCTTACCATCAACAACCTTGCGGTACGGCCCTTCAATGAAGCCATACTGGTTGACGCGGGCAAAGGTCGCCAGCGAGTTAATCAGACCAATATTCGGACCCTCAGGTGTTTCAATCGGGCAAATCCGTCCGTAGTGGGTCGGGTGCACGTCACGCACTTCAAAGCCCGCACGTTCACGGGTCAAACCGCCAGGACCGAGTGCCGACAAACGACGTTTGTGGGTAATTTCGGACAATGGGTTGGTTTGATCCATAAACTGGGACAATTGTGATGATCCAAAGAACTCACGTACCGCCGCTTGAGCCGGTTTGGAGTTAATCAAATCATGGGGCATGTAATTGTCGATGTCGACAGAAGACATCCGTTCACGAATCGCACGTTCCATCCGCATCAGACCCAAACGAACCTGATTTTCCATCAATTCACCAACCGAACGCACACGACGGTTGCCAAGGTTGTCGATATCGTCAATTTCACCAACGCCGTCCTTCAGACCATGCAGGTATTTCAGGATTGCCAGCATGTCTTCCTTGCGCAGGACACGCAAATCATCCGGCGTATCCAGATCCAGACGCGCGTTCATTTTCACACGCCCGACATCGGACAGGTCATAACGCTCGGCATCGAAGAACAGGGAGTAGAACAAAGCCTGCGCCGATTCAACCGTGGGCGGCTCGCCCGGACGCATAACGCGGTAAATATCGATCAGTGCCTCTTCGCGCGTATCGCATTTATCAACTTCCATCGTATTGCGGATATACGGACCGACATTGGTGTGGTCGATTGCCAGAACCAGAAGTTCGGAAACTTTTTTGTCAGCCAAAGCCGCCAGATCATCTTCGGTCAGCTCATGACCGGCTTCATACAAGACCTGACCCGTTTCTTCATCGAACAGATCAAGCGCCAGATACTGGCCAACCAGCTGTTCTTCCGCGACCAGGATATCTTTCAGGCCATCTTCGATAAGCTTCTTGGCTTTCCGCGGCGTAATTTTCTCGCCCGCTTCCAGAACGACTTTGCCGGTTTTGGCATCAATCAGGTCGTTGAGCAGTTTAACCCCGCGCATACGATCCGCATCGAACGGCGTTTTCCAGCCTTTTTTATCCTTGGCGTAAACAACATGCCCATAGAATGTCGACAGAATTTCCTCATTCGGCATCCCTTGCACCAGCAACGGATCGACTTCCTGATCCTTTTCTTCGCATTCTGCACGGTAAGCTGCCGTTTCAGCGCTATCCAGCGCCCGCAGCAACGTCGTCACCGGCAATTTACGGCGACGGTCGATCCGGACATACATGTGATCTTTGGCATCAAATTCAAAGTCCAGCCAAGACCCGCGATAAGGGATAACGCGTGCAGCAAAAAGGTATTTACCAGACGCGTGCGTTTTGCCGCCGTCATGGTCGAAGAACACACCGGGAGAACGGTGCATCTGGGATACGATAACGCGCTCGGTCCCGTTGACAATGAACGTCCCGTTTTTGGTCATGAGCGGCATGTCTACCATGTAAACATCCTGCTCTTTAATATCGCGGATAGAGCGCAGGCCGGTGTCTTCGTCAACATCGAACACCGACAGACGCAGCGTCACGCGCAGCGGCGCAGCATAGGTCATATCGCGCTGGATACATTCCTCAACGTCGTATTTAGGCTCTTCCAGTTCATAGGACACGTAATCAATCTCGGCACGATCCGAAAAATCCTTGATCGGGAAAACTTCGGTCAGAACCTTGTGCAGGCCCTGCATCTTACGGTCATCCGCCGCGATATTATCCTGAAGGAAGCTCTCATAGGACTGCGATTGTACCGCAATCAGGTTAGGCATATCCACAACTTCGGGAATTTTACCAAATGATCGCCGAACCCGTTTACGACCGGTATAGCTATCGACATCATTAGCCACTTTGAAAGACGTATTTTCTTTTTTTGCAGAATTCTTGGAATTGGAACTGGTTTTTGCTGCGCTCATTTTGACTACCTTTTTCCCGTCTTTTTAAAAACACGTAAAGGCCGCTCTCACCCCTTCTCCTCTTTCGGAAAAGGCCGATGCGGCATAAATAACACGGATCTATCCGTTATGCGGAAATCCTGATCTCAACTCTCACCACGGATGCTTTGCACGGTGTATATGGCCCACCACTCGCCTTGTGTCAAGGGATTTTTACAGAGCAAAACATCCCAGACCATGCGAACCAATCGCAGATCCGGGATGTGCTCTTACTTTTATTGGCCGGGCTTACTTCAGCTCGACGCTTGCACCAGCTGCTTCCAGCTTGGCTTTCATTTCTTCGGCTTCTTCTTTTTTGGCGCCTTCTTTGATGTTACCACCAGCTTCCACCAGGTCTTTGGCTTCTTTCAGGCCCAGACCGGTGATTGCGCGCACTTCTTTAATTACAGAGATTTTGTTACCACCGGCATTGGTCAGAACAACCGTGAAATCGGTTTTCTCTTCCGCTGCTTCAGCAACAGCGCCCGGAGCAGCAGCAACAGCAACAGGTGCTGCGGCAGATACGCCCCATTTTTCTTCCAAGATTTTTGCCAGCTCAGCCGCTTCCATAACGGACAGGGCGGACAGTTCCTCAGCAATTTTATTCAGATCAGCAGCCATTTTCTTTCTCCTTTTCAGTTAATCGGTTGTCTATTGTCTAATGATCGAAATTTTTCTTTCAACGGAAACTAAAGGATAAAATTATATCATCCCAAATTCTGTCAAAAGCAGTCCGACTATCTTTCTCAGCCGCATCAGCCTTAATCGACTTTGATGCGTAGTGAAATTGAAATGCCAGACCAAAACCCATTGTTATCTCCTATGCGCCCTTGGCACCGTAAGCACCGCATACGCGGGCCAGTTGACCGGCGGGAGCCTGCAGCACACCAGCGACTTTCGTTGCCGGCGCCTGAATAAGGCCAACCAGTTTGCCGCGCAGTTCATCAAGGCTCGGCATTTTCGCAAGTTGTTCAACGCCATTGGCATCGAGGATCGTTGACCCCATCGCACCGCCGATAACGATCAGTTTTTCGTTATTCTTGGCGAATTTTTGCAAAACCTTTGCCGGAGCGACAACATCAGCCGATGACAGCATCACAACCGGTCCCTTGAACAGGTCGGACATGCCTTCAAACTTGGTGCCTTCCAGCGCCCGGATTGCCAGTTTGTTCTTTGTTACTTTAACGCGCACATCTTCACCATTACGGCGCAGGGCGGTCATTTGTTCAACCGTTGATCCCTCATAGAGAGCCAGAACAACCGTTTCATCATTCATAAACCGCTCATGATATTCTGCGGTAACATCTTCTTTGCGTGCACGGTTCATAGCCATAGCTTCAAACTCCTCAAAACAATAAAAAAGGATGCATCCATTTCGTTTGCATCCTGCCTAAAAAAACTTTTTGATAGCGAATAAAAGGTGTGCGCACCAAGGCGCAACAAAATATTTTTTACCTTTTACCCTCATCTATGCAGGATTTATAGCGCCAGCGCCAACCCGCAGTCTCCGACAGGGAACGAGGCGGTTTTAACCAAAGCCGGACCACACGTCAAGAAAAAACTTCAGATCGTTGCAAAAATCAGCAAGGCTGCACTGGCCAGCATCAAAAGCCCGGCCAGCGGGCTGGCCTTGTCTTCAACCCCTTCGATCCGGTGTACGATCAAAAGCCAGACCGGCACCAGCATGGCCAGAATACTCGGAAAACCAGGATTAGGGGCATAAACGATGCCGAAAACAAAGGTCGCGTAGGCCAAGGCGGCGGGGATGCCCGCGATAATTCCAGCCTTTGCCGTTTGAGGGGATATCAGGGATTTATTGATCTTTTTGCGCAGGAGCAAAGCCCCGATCAGAACCGCCATCATAGTCAGATAGCTGATAAACAGGAACGCCAGTACAGAGGGCACCACTGCCGTCACAGGGATCACCAGCTTGGTCGCCACCGCCGCCACGGCATACGTTACGCCCAGAGGAACCACCGCCGAAAAGGTTTGCAGCGTCAGATCGGGGGAACGGATCTTAAACAGAGCAATCCCGGCCAGCAAATAAGAGAGAACAACCATTCCGGTCATTTGCAAATCATGCATATGCGCCTGAAACGCCGTCGGCATGACCAAAAGCCATATCACGAAGGCGGCAAAAGCTTCGAGCGGCATATAAATAGCCGCCACACGCGCTTTATTCTGCGCCGCCAGATTGAGGCTCATCAATGTCCCGACCGTCATAATCAGCGATACAATGACCGCCGCGAAATAAAACCGACCATCCTCCGGCCATGCCATAAAGGGAAACAGACAGGCCAGTACAGTAACGGCGCATATCGCATGCCAGAATGCCATGTGCCAGCGATCGGCCTTCAGCACGCGCCCGGCTTCGGATAAACCCGCCCGGAATAAAGAATGAAGCAGCCCGTAAATAATCCATTGCATTTTTGTTTTTTCTCCCCGCACCAACGCACAAAAAAACAGGCCCCCATGGTACTATGGGAGCCTGTTTTGAAAAAGTGTTTTTAAGTAAAGGTCAGCGCTTACGCAGCTTGATCCATTGCCGCAGCAATATCAATCTTGATACCCGGCCCCATCGTAGAAGTCAAAGTGACTTTTCTCATGTAAGTCCCTTTGGCGCCCGACGGACGAACCCGCTGGATTTCCTTGATAAAGGCTTTGACGTTTTCGATCAGTTCTTTTTCGCCAAATTCCAGTTTACCAACACCGGCATGAACGATCCCGGCCTTTTCGGCACGGTATTCGATCGCGCCGCCCTTGGCGGATTCAACAGCCTTTTTGACATCCGGCGTTACCGTACCCAGTTTCGGGTTCGGCATCAGACCTTTCGGACCAAGGATTTTACCCAGACGGCCTACCAGCGGCATCATATCCGGCGTGGCAATGCAGCGATCAAAGTCAATCTCGCCCTTCTGGATTTTTTCCATCAGGTCTTCGGCACCGACGATATCAGCCCCGGCTGCCTTGGCTTCCGCCGCTTTATCGTCCTTGGCAAAAACAGCCACACGCACGGTTGCCCCCGTGCCATTCGGCAGTTCATACATACCGCGGACCATCTGGTCAGCGTGACGCGGGTCGATGTTCAAGTTTACAGCCACTTCGACCGTTTGCTTGAGTTTCCGTGCCTTACCACATTCCTTCAGGATTTTGATCGCTTCCTCTACGGTGTAGAGTTTTTCGCGATCGACCATGTCATTGGCGGCTTTCATTTTTTTAGCTTGTGTCATCTCTTAGTCCTCCACCACTTCGATGCCCATGGAACGTGCAGAACCAGCGATAATCTTCTTCGCGGCTTCAATGTCATTGGCATTGAGATCCTGCATTTTTTCCTTGGCGATACCTTCCAGCTGGCTGAAACGGATCGTCGCGATCGTCTCATGACCAGGTGTCTTGCCACCGCTTTTTTGTTTAATCAGCTGCTTGAGGAAGTAGCTTGCCGGCGGGGTTTTGGTGATGAAGTCGAACGAGCGATCTTCATAGACAGAGATAATAACCGGGATCGGAATGCCTTTTTGGTCTTCTGTCTTGGCGTTAAATGCCTTACAGAAATCCATGATATTCACACCGTGTTGACCCAAAGCCGGACCAACGGGCGGGGATGGGTTGGCAGCGCCCCCCATGATGGTAAGATTGATCTTACCTGTTACTTTTTTAGCCATTATAGCCTCCTAATAATGCGTCATCCCGTTGGCATTTTGCGAAGCAAAATCCGCACGAACGGGATCCATTATGTGCGAAGCGAAGCTTCGCGCTTTTTCTGGATCCCCGCCGTCCAAGCGTTTCTTAACGAAACGCCGCGGGGATGACGGCGGTTAGTGGGTCGTGGTCCGGTTCCGGATGGCAGCGCCGATAATGGCGTTTTACCGGAAAACCTCCCACGTCTCTTTTATTCCTATAAGGAACGCTGGCACAATTACAGGATCGCCGGATAAATGGCAAGCTTTTTTGATGATTTCGATGGCACAAGCCATAAAAAAAAGACCGCCGACAACAAAGCTGACGGCGGCCTGTATCAAGAGCATCGCGCTCGTATCTAGATTTTTTCGACCTGAGAGTATTCCAGCTCGACCGGCGTTGCCCGGCCAAAGATCGAAACGGATACTTTGAGCTTGCCTTTTTCCTCGTCGATTTCCTCGACCATCCCGTTAAAGGATGCAAACGGCCCATCGCAAACCTTAACTTCTTCGCCGATATCAAAGATAACGCTCGGCCGGGGACGTTCGATCCCTTCTTGAATCTGGTTCATCAAGCGCTCGGCTTCTTTCTCGCTGACCGGCGAAGGCTTGTTGCCCGCACCCAGAAAGCCCGTTACCTTCGGGGTATCTTTAATCATGTGCCAGACATCATCGCTGAGGTCCAGTTTCGCCAGAACGTAGCCGGGGAAGAATTTCCGTTCGGCCTGTACACGCTGGCCGCGTTTCACTTCCATGACTTCCTCGGTCGGCACCAGAATTTCTTCGACCTTGTCTTCCATACCCTGTTTGCGGGCTTTTTCCTGAATGGCTTCAGCAACCTTGTTTTCAAAGCCGGAATAAACATGCAGGACATACCAACGTTTTGCCATCTTACTTACTCTCTTTATATTTGAAATTTCGTCTTTACCAATAAACCTTACGCGCCCAGCCCCAGCACCAGCTTGACCAGAAACGACAGAACCTGATCGGCCATAAACAAAAACAGTGAAGCCAACACAACCATAATGAACACGGCAATCGTGCTGACGGTTGTTTCATGGCGTGTCGGCCAGGTAATCTTTTTCATCTCGGATTTGACCTGACGGACATATTCTACGGGACTTATCATTGTCTTTTTCCTTTAGCCTTGTTTTTTGTCTTTGACCACAGGTTCGTGTCTTGGCGGTGTCCGCCGGGCAACAACAAACCAAATTGTCAGGGAATGAGGTTTTTATATAGGCAAATTCCGGCAAAGGCCAGTAAAAAAATTTTAAGATATGGCTGTTTTTACAAACGCGGCGATGATCCTGCCTTTATTGATAGCGGAGGATTGTTTTTCTGGTCGCCCATTCTTTTTCGCTATAGCTGCCCGCCATAACATGATCCGGGCCGAACGATTCCTTCTGCGCCGCCGCCCAGGCCAGCCCGACTTCCAACGGCACGGTTAAAGCGGCTGCATTATCGGCGATGTCTTTGCTTATGAACAAAACACCATTTTCCTTATCCAAAGCCGTTTTGGAACCTGCACACAGACCAAAACCATTAGACAAAGCCCGTTCAGCATCCGCCCAGACAGATGGAGAAGATGACGACAAAACATCCAAGGCGGCTTTACGAATATCAAGCTGTGACAGCCGGGCAGACGCCTTCAGCGCGTTTTGTTCTCGGACGGCGCAATCAGCTGATCTGCTCACCGACAACCGGCTTACCAGATTGTTCAGATGCAAGTCATCCTCTTGTGAGGTATTCATACTCAGGGCTATGAACAAACCTGTAATGGCCAGACCAACGCCAGCGGCACGATAGCGTAGCGCTCTGATAAACGATTTTTCCTGTGGCATTGCTGGCCCCGTTATTCTTGTTTTTCCAGACACCTTTTATTCCCGCCGGGGATATCCTTACAAAATCCCCCCCTCATCGCAAGAATTTTACATGAATATGACCAAAAAAGCTGTGCGGCCTTTAACCCTGATAAAAAAACAAGCCCCTGAAATCAGGGGCTTGTTCATCAATTCAGATATATTCAAATTCCTAGAAGGTCGACTGGCAAGCCGAAGCATCGTTCAGGATTTCATCCATACCGGTCCCGAAGTTGTAGTTCACAACCCCGCCAGCCCCGGCATTGGCTATAGCATCACCCCAGCACGTTTCATTTACGCCTTCACCAGCAGCCGGAGCGATACCCGCCAGCTCTTCCGCCGTCGGTTCACCTTCGCCGCCCGCAGCCGGAGCAATGCCAGCCAGGAAGGCCGCTTCGTTACCCGGGATGATCGGCAGACCACCCACAAGCGCTACGCTGACCTGATTGGCAGCAATGTTGAACGGATCAAAGCTCTTCAGGATATCTTCTTCTTCAATATCCGGAATAACGTTCGCCGGCGTTCCTACGAAAATCTGACCACGGCCATTTTTCAAAGGATCATCAGCGTCCCAGAGACGGTTTTCAATCGCCGCCAGTACACCGGCCGGAATGTGGCCGTCGCCATCCAGATTGTCGGCCGGTACGAAGCCATCCCAACTGACCTGCATGCCATCGATCACAATCGGCTGACCGAAGCAGTCAAGGATCGCACCGTCCTCAAACCGGACATAGTAGGCCGTTCCCACCGGACGGGTGATGAAGCCGCTAAAGAGCGTTGCCCCCAGCGTTTCACCCACGATGGTCAGGCTGTCCGGTTTGTATGATTTGGCCAGATCGAACTGCATGCCGGTGACGTAGTCATAGCCTTCCGGCAGAACATAGTCCGGGTTCACGATGAAGCTGTTCGGGCGTTCCAGATCAGACAGATCAATCTTGCCGCTTTCGAACCGGGCGCCGGTCGGGTTATCGATAAAGGTGTTGCCTTTCAGAACAACGTTTTCATGGCCGTAACCTTTGACGTATAAACCGTTCGATCCGGAATTTTCGACCGTGTTCCCGAAGATGTAAGAGTTGAAGATCCCTTCATACTCGCCACAATCATCGCCACAGCCGTAGTTATACTCTTCGCTGACCAAGGCCAGTGAAACCTTTTCTTCCGGACCGCCGCGACCGTAACGACCAAAGTGACCACCTTCGTTGGCAATCAGCAAGATGCCGTTGTCACTGCTGTCTTGGACGTGGTTAAAGCCAACCATCAAGTCTACGGCTGTTTTCTTGTCTGCTTCGACCTGAATACCATCATCACCTGATTTTTTCACATCGTTACCAATGATCGAGATGAAATTATGGTTTCCGCCAAAGCCGCCATAAGGCTGCGGACCGTAGAGAGACAGAACCGGGCCACCAAATTTCCCTTGGGATTCCGGATTGTCGACTTTAACGACGATCCCGTCATCACGAGAGAACACAACATCATTCCCCATAATGGTGATGAAGTTGTTTACGCTGCCCCCGTTGGAGCCGCCACCGAAGTCCAGCGTATTGAACACAACCGGACCGCCATAGCCGCCTTTGCCGCCTTGGCCACCCTTGTTCTCAACGTTTACATCAATGCCGTCATCACCGGAGAATGCAACTTTATTTCCTGCAATAAAGATGGTGTTGGTTGTTTGATTGTTGCCGCCGCCAAAGCCCGGTCCTTCAAAGCCCAGAGTCCGGACATTAAAGTCATTCGGAATCTGTTGTTGTTGCTGACCGCCCTTGGTTTTCACATCGACGTCAATCCCGTCATCGCCGGAGAATGCTATTTTGTTCCCCAGGATTTTGATGGTGTTCGCCGTGTTTCCACCTTTGCTTTCGACATCAACATCAACGCCGTCATCGCCGGAGAACGCAACATGGTTGTCAGAGATGATAATGGTGTTTTTAGCGCCGTTATCGTTCCCGAAGCCCGGTCCCTCAAAGCCGAAGCCAAGAGTTTTGGTTTCCGGGTAAGGATAGCCTTCGTTGCCGCCGGCATTTTTGCTCTTCACGTCAACCTGAATGCCATCATCGCCAGAGAAGGAAACATAGTTACCGTCAATCTTGATGAGGTTATACAGACCACCTTCAGAGCCGCCTTCGTTGTCAAAGCTGTTCAGGCTCAGGAATTGTTGCGGACCGCCACCAAAGCCATCGCCCTGATGTTCGCCATCTTTCGGTGCAATTTTGACCAGAATACCGTTGTCACCAGAGAAGCTGACATGGTTGTTCAAAATTTCAATGTGGTTGTCAGGCTGGTCAAAGCCACCGCCGAAACCGCCACCAAAGCCTTTCAGGGCAAAAACAGGCGGCATGGATTCACCGCTGGTCCCGGAGGTTTTCAGGTTCACTTCGATCCCGTCATCGCCGGACTTGGTCACGTTGTTGTCAGCAATCTTGATGTACAGTTTTTGGCTGTTATCCTGATTGTTGTTTTGGATCGGTCCACCAAAGAGCTGGATCGACGGCCCACCGAATTTCTCATCTTTATAATGTTTTTCTTCAGCCGTGTTGACGACAATGCCGTCATCGCCTGAATGTTCCACATTATTGTCTACGATGATGATCCGGTTGGTATCATCATAATTACCCAGTGTCTGGATCGAAAGACCGCGGAACTTCACATCATCATTATGATCGTCATGACCGCCGATAACAACCTGGATGCCGTCATCGCCGGCACGGCTGATTTCGTTGCCTTTAATCAGGATATCTTCGGCGCCCGTTACATGGATACCGTCTTCCCCGACAGAGCCGATAGTTTTCTTGAAGTAGCCATAACCGTGGCTGTCGCCCAGAACGTCGTTGTACTTGATAGCGATATCTTTGCCGCCTTCGACGTAGATCCCGTGACGGCCCGCGCCCAGCTTACCATTCGAACCATGGTGTCCCAGAGCTGCCGTGATATCGTTTCCGATGACCAGAAGATCGCTGCCGTTTTCGACATGGATACCGTCGCGTTCAGCCCCCATTACACCATAGTGATGGCCCAGGCTGGCGAAGATATCATTCCAGCCAATCAAAACATGATCGCTGTTTTCGACATTGATGCCATCCTTACCGGCACCGGTAATGTCGTTTTTCTTGATCTCGGCATGATCGCTGTCGGACACTTCGATCCCGTTGTCACCGGTGTTGTGGATATAGTTATCCCAGATTTCAACGCGGTAGTTTCCATCAACATCAATCCCGTCACGACCAACATTACCGATGTGGTTGCCCCAGATGTCAGCATGATGGCCGCTATCGACGTTGATACCGTCCCAGCCAACATTGTGAATCGTGTTGTAAGCCACATCAACGTAATCCGACGGATTAACCTTGATACCGTGTTGTCCAACGCGGTCGATCGTGTTGTGTTCGATATCGGAATAGTCAGAATTCGACAGGTAAATCCCGTTTTCTTTCACATCTTCGATCGTGTTGTGATGAATATCGGCCTTGTCGGAATTCCAGACATAAATCCCGTTGTCAAACGCATCATCAACTGTGTTGTAGTCGATTTCGACTTCACGGCTGTTTCCAACTTCGATGCCGTCACCATGGGTGTTGGCACTGTAGTCGTGTTTGTTGATCTCGTTGTTGGAAATACGGGCCTTGTCACTGTTTTGAACGTTGATCCCGTCACCGTCGGTTTCATCAATATCGTTGAATTTGATCAATGCACGGTAGCTGTCGGATACTTCGATCCCGGTGCCTTCCGTGTTATCAATATTGTTCGACCAGATTTCGACATGATCGTTGTTCTTCACATCAATCCCGTCATCGCCGGTGTTGTAAACGGTGTTGCTCCAGATTTGACCGTGATGGCCGTCATCCAGTTTGATCCCGTCATCTTCGGTGTCATAAACCGTGTTACCGGTGATATCAACGTAATCGGACGGATCGACGTAGATCCCGTTTGCGCCCGTATCATGAACGGTGTTACCCGCGATATAGACACCATCGACATTGGATACTTCAATCCCGTTATCGCCGGTGTGATGCACGTGGTTGTTGGTAATATCAACATCCACGCCGCCCGCGATATAATCATGGACATCAATACCGTCGCCCACGCCGCTGTCGATATCCTTGTTCCCATCAATCAGGATCTTGGCATTGTTGTAGAAGTAACCTTCCAGATGGATACCGTCGAGGTGACCGTAAATCTTGTCGTTGTCGGTAATCCAGAGCTCAGCATCATCAATGTTGCCTGAATGGACGATACCGTGACCGTTTTCACCCTTGATCAGTTTGTTCTGGGTGATCGTGATGTCATGACGGAAACCGGATGCTTTTTCGGTAAAGTTGATCCCGTTTGCACCCCCAACGATTTTGTTCTTCTTGATCAGGATTTCCTGTTCGCTGTACGGAGGAACGGCGTCGCCGTTGCTGGTTTCCGCGTCGAACAGAACGCCGTCATTCCCGGCATCAACATCGTTGTAGCTGATTTCAACCGTGGACTGCCCCATGATGTTGCCCAAGAAGGCAATGCCATTGTCCCATGCGCTGATCTTGTTTTCATCATTCCAGCCCCCAATCAGGATTTTTGCAAAATCACCGATTGTATTAGAGAACTGAATCCCGTCGTCTTTTGCGCGGATGAAGTTGTCAGTGATGGAAATGTCCGCATTACCGGTGATCGGACCGGCAAATTCGATACCATCATCGGCCAGGCGATGATCGCCGCCGAAATTCTCATAAACCGTACCACCAACATTCCAGGCAAAATAGCCCAGACGGTTGCCATCAATGCTGATATCGGAACCATCGCCAATTTCAGCATCGAAGTGAATGCCATCCAGACCAGACGTTCCGCCCGGACCAGCATTACCGGCCACGCGGATGATGTTGGATGCGCCGCTTTGGAAATGAGAGGTACCATCGCCAATATTGACGGTTGAATTGCTGATCGTCCCGTCAAAGAAGATACCGGCACCGACAGCATCGTTGTTTTCGTTGGCGCTGATAATGTTGTCATGAATGTTCAGGACACTGCCGTTGCTGATTGTTCCGCCGAAGAATATCCCGTGGTCGTCCGCATGGATGCCATGGTTATTCCCTACGATCGTAATATTGGAATTGATGATCGACGGATTGAAGTCAGGACCGGAGAAAGAAATCCCGTTCGCTCCCGCAACGATTTCCGGGTTGTTGGCGATATAAACAATCGTGTTTTCCAGCGAACGGTCAAACTCGATCCCGTCATCCAGAGCGTAGATCGTGTTGTTCGTGATCGAAACACCGCGGGTGGAGTTAACGCTGTGAATATCAATGCCGTTATCGTTGTCTTCGATCCCGTCGCCAACCGGATCCAGTTCTTCACCGAACTGGTTGTTGTCGATATTCAGGAATGCTGTGTCGCTCAAAAGGTCATAAATGGCAAACCCATCCTGACGCCCCTGAATCAGATCGTTATTTGTAACATTGATGTCGGCGCTGCCACCGGTTCTGCCGGCCAGAATACCCCACAGACCAGAGATAAAGCCGTTCCCATCAATATTGATCGTGGCGTGCATTGTTGTGTACGGCGAGAACAATTTACCGTTCAGCGCAATACCGTTGCCGTTTGTCCCGTGGATATCCGGGTTGTTGCTGATGTTAATCAGGGTGGCGTCATTCCAGATGTTCGTGAATTCGACCCCGTCATCCATGGCGAAGACGCTGTTGCCGGTGAAGTTAACCGTAGCGTTGTACACATTTCCGAAATGTGCCCCGTCAACCAGCATCTTGTCAACGTCCGTCCCGAACGTGTTATCCGTGATATTCAGCGTATAACCGTTGTTTACCGTGCCTGTCAGCACCCCGGTCGTGGCGGACCCCTCGAAGGTGTTCCCCATGATATTCCCGGTGGACGCGGCGTTACCTTCAAGGTAGATCGCGGCTTTAGCGGAATTTTTGAACGTATTGCCGTCAATCACCAGCCCGTTGGCCCCTACGCCCGTCGCCGTTACAGCGTAATCTGCGCCGCCGGCATCAACCACAAACGGATCGAGGTTGAAATTGTATTCATCAACGGAAATCGTGCCGTTCAGCGTTGCGCCAAAATAGCCATCCAGTTTCAACTGGTGCTGATTGATCGTCAGGTTTTCGTTATAGGTGCCGCCCAGAGCATAAATCGTGTTCTGACCAGACCCGGTATTGGAGATCGCATCAATCGCGTTTTGCAGCGATCCGCCGTTGTACTGATTAATCTCAATCGTCCCGGTACCGGTGGTGTTTACGCTGTCGGCATCGGCGCTGTAGAACACATCGTTATTATTAAATTTGATGTTTCCGCCTTCGGCGTCAATATCGGCCCCGGTATCAAGAAATACGCCATACGTCGCATTTTGACCGCTGAACTCTCCCGTATGAACCAGAATATTATTGCCGTTTGAGTCGATCGAAGACCCGGCATTCATAATGAAGTCACCGGCGCCGCCATTATCGGAATCCGCGTTAAATGTTGCGTTGCCGTTTGTTTCCACGCTGGCGCCCGCCGCGAAGATAATATCGTCTTCGGCATTGGCGCTCAGGGTACCGAACGAGTTGGTTCCCATAAAGGTCAGATCGTAAGGACCGGCCGGAATTTCGGTATTAAAGATTGTCGTACCGAATGCCGTCGCATCCACGTTAGAAACGAACAGGTTGTTGTCCGTGCCGCCACCGGCCAAACCGACAGCCAGCGTTCCCGCGGTGATGTTGTCCAGTTCAGCCTGGCTGATGTGGAAACCGCCATTGTTATCGCCGACCGAAACATCGCCTTCCGAGGTCCGGGTGAACGTTACAGTCCCCGTACCGTTATTGGCGTCAATCATGGTCGTTGCGAAATTATCGGCGTAATCGCTACCGGCAAACAGAATGTTTCCGGCACTGTCAATCGTTGCGCCGCCAACTCCGTCAACAAATTCAATCTGGTTGGTATCGCCCAGACCGACATTCGCATCGGCATCTGCCACGAACTTCATGTCGCCGCCCGTTGTCGTTACACTGACATTCGTCCGGAACACGACATCATCCGCAGCGTTTGCTTCCAGTGAATGGAACACGTTCGTGCCGGCATCAAATTCGACATCCGCGCCGTATGTATTGTTGTTATGCTCATCAACCGAAGCGTTGTTCAAAGCGTTCAGCTGTACCAGACCGGCGATGCTGCCCGTTGTGTCAATATCGGCAACGTTGATCTCGGTCGTTTTGCTGGTGGCTGCGTTGGCATCACCAACGACCAAAGCGCCCGCAACAATCCGGTCAATGGCAGCCTGGCTAATCATCATATCGCCAGCGCCAGCGCCCAGACCAATCGTCCCGCGCGTAGAACGGGCAAAGGAAACTGTTCCGGCCCCGGCATCCAGCGATGCCCCGGCGCCGATGTAGAAATCATTGGCCCGGATCGACACATCACCGCCGCCGGTATTAACGGTGCTGCCATTCTCAAACCATACATAGTAAGGAGAAATCGCACCCGCGCCTGCCAGAGACGTCAGATTCAAATTCAGGCCTGCGCCGCCGACAACCAGATTTGCCGTTTGCGTTCCAAATCCCGTGGCATTGGAGCCATCATCGCCAATAATAACGTCATCATTTGCGATTACATTCCATGTCCCGCGCGATACTGTATCAAATCCGCCGCTGCTCAGATCACCGACAATGATGACATCGCCGTCACCGGCGCCCGCAGCATTCGTCGTGGTGAATGTGCCACCACCGATCAAAACCGGACGGATAGAGGCAATAAAGTCAACCGCGGACATAGAACCACAAGCCCCGCCCACACCGAAGACACAAAGATCAACCGGGTCCACCAGAACTTCGCCGTCCTGACCGACTTTAAATGTACCGTCAACAATTACATGATTGCCCGACACTTCGATAAAGCCGCCCATAGCCGACGCCGCTCCATGGAAAGAAATGCTGTCCTGACCAATCAGTCGGATATCACCCAATGTGCCATCCGCATTAATTTCAGCCGTATCGGCGATATCCACATTCTGGCCGTTGACGCTGATCTCGCCCCCTTCGGTGCCAGATGCGTCCATTTTACCCGCAACAGAAACGGTTCCTTTATTGCCGCCGGACAGGATGATTTTTCCGCCTTTGACTTCAACGGAAGATACGTCAACCACGCCTTCCATATTGATAACATTATCAACAATGTCTTTTGCCGCAGAGACCGTCATCGTGACAACCCCGCCCTCGGCATTGATTTCTCCACTGTTTTGCAACAGCGCATCGGCCAGTTCGCCATCTACGGCCACTTCCATCAGGCCATCGCCATACAGATCAACCGTTACGGTTTCACCGGCTGCAAACGCAACCTTGCCCAGACGCGCGTTGATAACGCCGCGGTTGCTGACCAGCGGTGACACAAAAGCCGCCAGACCTGCTTCGGCGACATTGATCGTCCCTTCATTAATGATAGAGCCTTCACCGAAATTACTGAAGACCGGATCAGAACCCGCCATAAAGGCGCCCGGATTCATCATGTCGCCCGTAGACGTAATGATAGAACCCACATTGATCGTCGCATCTTTCCCGAAGAACACGCCGTTATTATCAATGACAATAACCGTGCCGTTTGCATTCAATTGGCCCAGAAGGTAAGCCGGATCAGCTTCGTTATCGATTGCCGCAAAAATCGAACCGCTGTTTTGCTGATGAATGTTGACCGTTTGGTGTGCCCCGATATCCAAATCCCCCCGACCGATCGCCCGGCTCGTATTCTGGGTGATGTTCGTAACATCCGGTATGGAAATATCCGTGTCAAAGCTACCCGCGACCTGATCGAGAACCCATGCATGATCCTGTGCCTGTGCAGCCGGACCCATTGTCATCATTCCCGCCGCCACAAGCGCCGATGTCGACAAAAGCTTTTTCAGCCTCTTGCTGGTTACGCGAACGGATTGATCTTTTTGCTCTTTTGAAATTTGCGCGGTCATTTGGGCACCTTCCTTCTTTAGTAGTGTCTCTCTAATTGTGTTTTAAAAACTATGTCTTTTACCTTTGAAGTCTCCGGCTCCGGTCACGTCAAAACCTCGCCTTCCCCGAACGGCCCTTATCACTTTCCAGAAGCAAAATGCTCCCCCTTCAATACCGGAAAGTGCATGTGCGACCATCCACTTCAAAATCTTAATGTAAGCAATTGCTATATAATGCTGTTCTCTGGAATGCGCAAGATATGTTAACTATTAATTAAGACTTTATTTGTCACAAATTGTTACATGACACCTGAACCCTGCAGGAACCTTGACGTTTTCATAAATAATAAAAATTTTGCGAGGGGTTGGCTTTTCTTTAAAAATGCAGCAATATATGGAAGAAGATTTTTAACTTGTGTAATTTTCTATAAGTTTTAGTATCCGACTGTTCATCCACGTTACATATTTTACTTTGGGATTAGTATTATGAGACAGACCATTTTGTTTGGACCCGCGACGCGCCGTTTGTTGTTGGCCGCCGTTGCTTCCACCGCACTTGTTACCGGCCTTGCCTCTGTTGCAAAAGCACAAGTGCCTGAATCACAGACAGGCATCGCAGGTGCCGGTCGTGTTCAAGAACAATTCATCGAGCAACCCGCCGCGCCGCGCCTTATGCCGCAAATCGAAGTGCGGGAATTGAAAATTCAGGGCGCACCGGAAGGTTCCGATAAAATCAGCTTCCGTCTGGACAGCATCGCCGTTGAAGGCGTATCGGCCTATTCCGACGCTCAAATCACCAGCGTCTTCGCCAACCGTCTGGGACAAACCATTACGCTGACCGATCTTTACGGTATCGCCGCCGACCTTACACGGAAATACCGTAATGACGGTTATATCCTGACCCAGGTTGTTGTTCCGCCGCAAACTATTGAAGGCGGCGTCGCCCGACTGCAGGTTGTCGAAGGTTATATTAATAAAATCGACGTGCAGGGCGAAGGTGAAGAAGACAGCGCCTTGAAACTGATCCGCGATTACGCCGGACAAATCAATACCAACGGCGCTTTGAATTCGCGTGATCTGGAACGCGCTCTGCTGCTGATTAACGATCTGCCGGGAATGAGCAGCCGGGCAATCCTGAGCCCATCACGGAATCAGGCCGGGGCTGCCGACCTTCTGGTTTTGGTCGAACGTAAAGACTATGATGCACAGATCAGCGCTGACAACTTCGGCAGCCGTTATCTTGGGCCGCTTCAACTGGGCGCGTCCGGGGCTGTGAATTCGCTGTTTGGCATTAACGACAAAATTTCGAGCCAGTTGGTTCTGGCGCCGGATCCAGGTGAAGGTCTGGAACTGGCCTACCTGTCCATGGCATACAAACAGCCCGTCTGGAGATACGGCACCACGTTTGAACTGTTCGGCAGTGCCACCACCACCGATCCGGGGTTTGACCTTGACCCGTTCAATGTCAAAGGGCGGTCACACTATTTCGGGGTTACCGTCGAGCATCCTTTCGTGCGCTCACGCCTGTTCAACGTGAATGGTCACATTACTCTCGACCACCGCAATGTTACCACACGCAACGATTTGGAACCTACACGTGAAGACCGTATCCGGGCTTTACGCGCCGGGGGTGATGTCGAGTTTCTTGACCAGTTACTCGGCGGATTCGGCTACAACATCCTGAGCGTCGAAGTGTCTCGCGGACTGGATATCCTGGGTGCCAACAATTCGGGTGACACCAACGTATCTCGTCCGGCAGCAGATTTCACATTTGAAAAAATGGAAGCTGAAGCCCAGCGTTTGCAAAAAATTACGCCAAAATTGAACTTGCTTATGGGCGTCAAGGGCCAATGGACAGCCGATGCCTTGCTGAGCTCTGAAGAATTCGGCGTTGGCGGGATCAATTATGGCCGGGGCTTTGACCCGTCCGAGATCATCGGGGATAACGGCGTTGTCGGTAAACTTGAGCTGCAATGGAATACGCCTTATGAAATCACAGGGCTGGACACCTATCAGTTATTCGGGTTTTTCGATGCCGGTCGGGTCTGGAACGAAGATGCAACCACCAGCAGTCAAAAACGTGATTCCGCATCATCTGCGGGCTTGGGTGTACGGGCTGAAATGCTTGCCAATACCAAGGCCGGTTTCATGGTTGCCTTCCCGCTGAACCGGGACATCCAGACACAGCGTGACCGGGATCCGCGCTTCTATGTGAACCTGAGTAAATCGTTCTAGGCGACACAGAAGATAACACTTTAAAAAACCGCTTTTCTCCAGAAGAAGGGCGGTTTTTTTATAGTGTCACAGAGATTACAGGGGTTTTGGTTTTCTAAAGCCGACCCTTTAGGTCTTCTCTATCCCGGCTGTTGCCCTCGACAAGATGCCCCAGCCAGCCAACCCGGACAAAAGGGATCCCGCCAAAACACCGATCCGAACCGATTCAGCATTATCAATACGGGTAAAGGCCAGTGTGCCGATAAACAAACTCATCGTAAACCCAATCCCTGTCAGGACCGCCATACCAAAGAACTGCGGCCATGTTACGCCTTGCGGTAAACGACAAAACCCCAAAGCTACGGCGACGGCAGTGAATGTCATTACACCAACAGGCTTGCCTATGAACAATCCGGCCATAATTCCCAATGTAATGGGGTGGCTCAAACTTTCCCAGCCTACACCGGCTAAAGACACTCCGGCATTTACGAAGGCAAAAATAGGTAAAATTGCAAGGTATACCCATGGATAGATCGCCTTCTCCAGAACTTTTAACGGCGGTTTATCCTGTTTGTTTTTTGAATGCAGCGGAATAAACATACCCAGAACGACACCGGCCAGCGTGGCGTGAACACCAGACTTCAGCACACATACCCATATAAATATCCCGACCAACAAGTATGGTCCCAAATTAGTCACTTTCATCCGGTTTAAAACAGCCAAAATAGCAACGCCGGATCCAGCGAGTGTTAAAGATAACAACGACAAATCAGAGGTATAGAAGAGTGCAATAATCAAGATTGCGGCAATATCATCAATGATCGCTATCGCTACGAGGGTTACGCGCAAGGATTTGGGAATGCGATCGCCTAACATCAAAATCACCCCCAGAGCAAATGCAATATCGGTTGCCGCAGGAATAGCCCAGCCCTCTAGGCCTACACCATGATGATAGTTAATCAGAGTATAGACGAGCGCTGGAACAGCCACACCGCCAAACGCTGCCACAGCTGGTAAAATCATTTTTTCAGGACGGGACAGATGCCCTTTGAGCAGCTCATATTTCACCTCTAGCCCCACCAGCAAGAAGAATATTGCCATCAACCCGTCATTAATCCAGAGCAATAACGGTTTGTCGATGGCCAGCGCCCCTATCTGGACAGCGACGGGTGTGTCTTTCAGGGCATCATACAAACCGCGGAAAGGAGAGTTTTCTACGAGCAGGGCTGCGATCGCGGCTAAAACCAACAAAATACCCGGCGCTGTCTTCTTCGTGAAAAATGCTTTTATCTGTGACATCCGATCCCCATTCCCAAAAATAAAAATCCGGGAATTGTCCCCGCGAACTTTTTCATTCCGGAATCATGCAGGGCTATGAAGCGCCGGTCAAGCGCGAAAGAAACCGGAATATCGAGAACAAACCTTAATCCGCTTTGACCAGCATTTCCGCCACCAGATTCTGGACGCCGGTATAATCCGTCTTGCCGGTCCCCAGCAATGGCAGCTTATCGACCACTATAATATTGCCGGGAACGGTCAGTGCCGTAATACCGTGGACACTGGCATAGGACGAAAGATCACCGCGTTCGGCGCCTTGCTGCGTGGTCACAAGAACAAGCTGCTCGCCTTTCCTCTGGTCAGGGATAGCCACA
Organism: Rhodospirillales bacterium; assembly: GCA_020638175.1. NCBI lineage: Bacteria > Pseudomonadati > Pseudomonadota > Alphaproteobacteria > Rhodospirillales > Rhodospirillales bacterium. Next base: position 655,273 of record JACKJA010000002.1, on the reverse strand, counting down.
ACAGCATGGTCGGCGTCAGGATAAACGGCCTGCGCCATGGTTTCGACACTGGTCAGGGATATCATCTCCCCGGCAATTTTGGCGAAGCGTTTGGCGCGGCCCAGAATTTTGACATAGCCTTCTTCGTCAATGTCGACGATATCGCCGGTATCATGCCAGCCTTCTTCCGGCGGTTGCAGCACGCCGGGATTATCGGCCATATAATAACCCAGCATCACATTGGGACCGCGAACGAACAAACGCCCGCCCTCTTCCACGCCCGGCACCGGATCAAGGCGGTATTCCAAGCCGGGGAGCAAGCGCCCCACCGTTCCGGCCTTCTGATGCATGGGAGAATTGACCGCAATCACCGGCGCCGTTTCGGTTGCGCCATAGCCCTCTAGGACCCGGACACCAAAACGGTCCGCATACAGACGGCGGGTTTCGTCTTTGACTTTTTCAGCCCCGGCAAAGATGTAGCGCATACGGTAGAAATCATACGGATTGGCCATGCGGGCATAGCCATTCAGGAACGTATCGGTACCGAACATAATCGTGGCGTTTGACGAATAAACCAGCTCGGCCACGATCCGGTAATGCAGCGGACTGGGATAGAGGAAGGTTTTCACCCCTGACAACACCGGTAACAGTGTTCCCCCCGTCAGGCCAAAGGAATGGAACATCGGCAGGCAATTAAACACGATATCCTGATTGTTGAAATCAACGCGCGACGAAAGCTGGACAATATTGGTCATCAAGTTCACATGGCTGAGGACCACGCCTTTGGGCTCCCCTTCCGAGCCGGAAGTAAACAGGATCACGGCGGGGTCGTGCGGATCGACATCCTTGCCCCGGTGCAGCCGCGCCGGCGACGTTATAAGTGCCTGCAGCTTGTCCGCCCAGCCGATCTCTTTGCGGATATCCTCCAGATAAACGATGTTCACCTGTTCCGATAGCTGTTCAACCGTTTCGGTCAGCCGCCCCATTTCCACAAAGCGGCGTGATGTAATTACCGTGTTAACCCGCGCTGTGTTACAGGCAGACAAAAGCGCCTTGGTCCCGGCTGAAAAATTCAACATTGCCGGAACGCGGCCATAGACCTGAAGCGCAAAAAAACTGGTCAAGGCCGCGATAGAGTTCGGCAACATCAATCCGACATTTTCACGCCGCTTGGTCAAGGCCGCAAATTTCATTCCCAAAACGACCGATCCGCGCACCAGATTTTTAAATGGCATCGGTTTGCGCTCAACATCCTCGGCAATGATGGCCTTGTCACCATTGATACGCCGGGCCGTCAGAAGCGCCTGATACAGCGTTTGTTCACGGTCGCGGGTCATGAACATCATATGCTCCATGACATCATAAAGGACACGGCCCGCGGCTTCACGCCTTGCTTTGCCCTTGATTTCTTCGGGCAGGGTAAACTGCCACGGCTCCAGGATCGTAATCGTAATTTTGGGAAAACTCTTCAAAGGAACTTTCCCTTTCAGGCGGGCAAAAGGTGTGTGCTGGACGCCGTCCAGACGCACCGGCAAGACTGTTGCTCCAGCCTTGTCGGCGATCATCCCCGGCCCTTCATAGACCTTCATCAGTGCGCCGGTTTCGGTCAGGCGCCCTTCCGGGAAAATCACACATTGCTTGTCTTTTTCGACTTCTTTAATCAGGGATTTCAGCGAAAACGGATTGGTCGGATCAAGCGGGAAAAAATTTACCAGTTTGCTCCATGGCTTAACCCACCACCACTCTGCAACACCGGAATTCACGGCAAACATCGGTTTGCCCGGCAGGAACGCGGCCAGAAGCGGCGCATCGAGGAATGACACATGGTTGCCGACAATCACAACGCGTTTTCCGGCTTTTTCGAAATTCTCAAGACCGCGCACTTCGACCTTGTAAAACAGTTTTAAAACCGCTTGCAGGAAGCTTTTCAGCAAATAATCCGGCAGAAGTTTGCAGATGTACAACGCCACAAAGGCATTGGCGATGGCAAAGGCCAGAAACAGTTCGCGAATTTCCCAGCCGCGCACGATCAGAACCGCGGAAATAGCCGAAGACGCCGCGATAAACAGGGCATTTATGATGGCGCTTCCCGCCAGAACGCGGGCGCGGTGATCTTCGGGGGTATGATGCTGGACCAAGGCGCTGAGCGGCACAACAAACAGCCCACCGCAAAAAGCGATCATGAAAATGTCGACGATAATCCGCCAGTGCGCGGCAACCGCTAGAAATTCCCAAAAACCGGCCAAGGTGCCATCAGCGACTGTCAATCCTCCAGCAAAGTACAAATCAATGGAAAAAACCGTAATACCCAGTGCAGCAAGTGGGGCATAGACGGCTTCGACCCGGCCCCGCAGCAAACGGTTATTTAAAAGCCCCCCGGCGGCCACCCCCACAGAAAACAGCGTAAGGAACAGCGTTAGCACCCGTTCATTCGCCCCCAGCGCTTCCTGCGTATAGTTCGGGAGCTGGGCCAGAAACACACCACCAAGGAAGTAAAACCAGGCAATACCCAAAATGGCCTGCCGGATGAAGAGCTTTTGCTTCACAAGGTAGCGCAAGATATCAAATGTCTCGGTCAGCGGGTTGTAATCAAATTTCAGGTCCGGCGCTTTGGGCGGCGCGGGCGGGATAAAACGGCTGGCGCCGTAGCCCGCCGCCGCGATCGCCAGCAGCATGGCAGAGACAATCCACACACCGCCGTTCAACGTCACCAGCGCCGTCCCGGCGATTGTCCCCATCAAGATTGCCAGAAACGCACCGGTATTGATAAGGGCGTTCCCCCCAATCAGTTCTTCGGTTTCCAGATGCTGCGGCAGGATCGAATACTTGCTCGGCCCGAAGAAGGCCGACTGGGTGCCGAGCGCGAATAACACGGCAAATGAAAGCACGACAGAACCGCTCAGGAGCGCTGCCGCGCCGAGTGTAGCAATTCCAATCTCCGCCAGTTTAACGATGCGGATGACGCGCTCTTTCGGATATTTATCCGCGAGCTGGCCGCCCATCGCGGAAAACAGGATAAAGGGCAAAATGAACAGCCCCGCCGCCAGCGTCACCAGCAGTTTTGGATCGGTATCCGCCTGCATCCCCACGCCGTAAAGCAGCAGAACCACCAGTGCATTTTTGAACAAATTGTCCTGAAACGCGCCGCCGAACTGCGTGATAAACAACGGCAAAAACCGGCGGTCTTTCAAAAGCGTAAACTGGTTATGAGGTTTCATGATTAAACGCCCCCTTCTCCAAGAAACATAATATCTGCCGATGCACAGCAGGATCCCAACCCATAAAGCCGTGCATCACCGGAATTACGATGTGATCTTTCATGCCCTCGATATATGTGCTGCCGACACTGACACAGCCATCATGATCGTCATGAATACAGGCTTTGCCCAACGGATACATCCAGTTTTGCGTGCCCGCAATCATCCCCAGATCGTACCAGAGCTTTACTTTATCTCTGGCCCGCACCTCTGTGGTCAATTCCTGTCCGGCAGGACCAAAAAGCCACTGATAAAGCGGGCTATCCTTCAGAAAATCCGCGACTTCGCTACCGCCATGCGGGGTGCCCAGCATCACCGCCCGGCCCATTTTATCCTGCGGCAGGCTTTCCCGGTTTTCTCCCAGATAAAAGCCCGTCACCAGCCCGCCCATTGAATGCGCTACAAAATGCACTTTATCCGCGCGCTCCCATATCTGTGCCGCCGTCAGTTGTTCCTGCAGCCAGCGCGCCAGCGTTTTTATATCGTATTTACGGGACGGATAGCTGAGATTCAATGTCTCGTAGCCCGCCTTTTGCAAAGCTTTTTCTACGAACATCATGTTCCACAGGCTATGCCCGATCCCGTGCAAAAGGACAACGGTTTCAATGCGCTGGGTACGCTCTGCTTTTTTCATGAGGGTTTGTTCACTCTACCTGAAGAAATGCCGGTTTTATCTATAGCACACGGCTGCGCCCTGTTCACCCGCCAAATGTTCCGAACTTCAGTTTAAAGCCATGTCTTTTGCCCACGAAGAAACAAACCGATCGTCTGTTTTTCTACATTATCTGTCTTGTTCTCTGCCCGCTGTCCCCTTATGATCGCGGGCATGAGTGGATTACACGCACACGATCATCAGGCGGACATCGTCCTCAACCCCCGCATGGCCTTGGTGGCCAGCCGCGCGGCGGTAACCATTGTGACGATTTTGATCGTCATCAAGACACTGGCCTATATTCAAAGCGGATCGGCCAGCGTGCTGGCCTCATTGACGGATTCGGTCGGGGATGCCGCGATCTCCCTGATGTCCTGGTTCGCCGTGCATTTGTCACTGAAACCGGCGGATAAGGAACACCGGCACGGTCATGGTAAAGTGGAAGGACTGGCCGCTTTGTTTCAGGCCGCGTTTTTGTCCGGGGCCGCTGTCTTCCTGTTTTTTGAAGCCCTTGAGCGTTTCACCAACCCGCAAGCGGTTGTCGATCATGCCCTAGCTATCGCCGTTATGGCTCTATCAACCGTGATAACGTTGGCTTTAGTCGCCATCCAAAGATGGGCACTGCGTCAGGCGCCCTCGCTGGCGGTCGAAGCTGATCGTGCGCATTATTCGATGGATATTCTGACCAACCTGGCGACACTGGGCATTTTGCTGGCACTATCCTATGGCGCGCCCCAATGGATCGACCCGCTTTTTGCCTTGCTGATGGTCGTATATTTCCTGTTTACCGCGTGGGAAATTGGCGGCAAAGCCATGGATATGCTGCTGGACCGCGAATTGCCGGAAGATATCCGCAGCAAAATTCTGGCGACAGTCAGGGAACATCCCAAAATTGTTTCCGTTCACGACCTGCGGACCCGCGCCTCGGGCATGAAGATTTATATCTATTTCGATATCGAGGTTGATCCCGATTACTCGCTCCGTAAAGCCCATGGCGTGGCGCTTGATGTCGAACGGCAACTCATGCGCGAATTTTCAAACGCGGAGATCATGATCCACGTCGACCCGGCGGGCATTCCCCATGATGAAAGCCGCCACCGGAATGTGCCGGACGTGCACGAATAAAGCTTGCTTTTTTTCCTTGGGAACGGCTAAGACAGCGCTAAGAGATTTTTCTACAAACAGGGTGTGTTAAATCATGAATACTGATACCAAAATCGTTTACGTCATTGCCGATTACGGCCCGACATCCGATCTGGCGTTTGCCGAGGTCACGCAAAGATTATTTACCGAACTGGGCGATATGTCGGTCCACGTCAAGGAATATTCCGTACCGGCGTTCGACACGATCGCCACCGGATTTGTGCTGGCGCAGACCGCGATGAACAGCACGCTGGGCAGCCGGCACCTGTTCTTTGTCAATACGGCGCCGCGCAAGGATAAGAAAGAAGCCCGCATCAATAACGAGGGCGAAGGTCTGGTTTATGCACGGCTGACAAACGGGATCGAGGTTGTCGCCGTCAATAGCGGTTACTCCCTGACCTTTATCAAGCCGATGGCCGAAGAAATTCGCGCGGTTAAGGTTCCCAACGACGGCACCCAGTTCCGGTCCCGCGATCATTACCCGGCCGCGCTGGGCGCGATGGCCCATGGCCGGATTGAAAGTTTGCTGGGCGCCGATGTGCGTCACACCGTGCCGGACCGCGTACCGGACCCCTGCGTGGTTTACACAGACGGTTACGGCAACCTGAAATGCATTGTCGACGAGGACTTGTTAGCCGATCTGACCGGCAAGGATGTTACGATCGAAATCAACGGGCGCGAGCGTATGGTTCGGGTCGGCACCGGGATTTTCGATGTGATGGACGGCCAGTTCTGTTTTGCCCGCGGTTCGTCAGGCTGGACGCTGCCAAACGGCAAAAGAGTGCGTTTCTGGGAAGTCGTTTTGCGCGGCGGGAATGCGGCCAAAGAATTCGGGCATCCGCCGGGCGGCATAAAACTTTCCTGGCGGTAAAGGGATTGATTTTTATCCGATAACCGATTATTGGTAGCCGGATATCAAGGATGCGGGTGTAGCTCAATGGTAGAGCAGCAGCCTTCCAAGCTGAATACGAGGGTTCGATTCCCTTCACCCGCTCCATTTTCCTGCCCCGCCACCCGCCTTTCGTTCTGGTGCGCCGAAGAATAAGCGCTGGCGTTCTGTCTGCCTTTTCCACTCAATTTCCTGCAAAAAATCCGTTGACACTTAGGCAAAACTTTTTTAAACCACCAACACGCCTTTTCCTTTTGGGACGGGCGGGCTTTGGTATGAATTAACCGCCAAGGCGCGAGGATGCCTGAAACGCAATACATGGAAAGCGTTCTGGCGTCTTGGCGGTTCAGGTTAAAGACAAAACGAGGAGTAAATTATGTCGAAGGAAAAGTTTGAGCGGAATAAGCCGCATTGCAACATTGGAACGATTGGTCACGTTGACCATGGTAAGACGACGCTGACGGCGGCGATCACGAAGTATTTTGGCGAGTTCAAGGCGTACGACCAGATTGATGGTGCGCCGGAAGAGCGCGAGCGCGGGATTACGATTTCGACGGCGCACGTTGAATATGAGACCCCGAACCGTCACTATGCGCACGTTGACTGCCCGGGACACGCCGACTACGTGAAGAACATGATCACGGGTGCGGCGCAGATGGATGGCGCGATTTTGGTTGTGAATGCTGCTGACGGTCCGATGCCTCAGACACGGGAGCACATTTTGCTGGCGCGTCAGGTTGGTGTTCCGGCTCTGGTTGTGTACCTGAACAAAGTTGACCAGGTTGACGATGAAGAGCTTCTGGAGCTGGTTGAGATGGAAGTGCGTGAACTTTTGTCTTCTTATGAGTTTCCGGGCGATGACATTCCTGTGGTTAAGGGTTCGGCTCTGGCCGCTCTTGAGGGCCGCGATCCTGAGATTGGCGAGAACTCGATCCGCGCGTTGATGGAAGCTGTTGACAGCTTCATCCCGCAGCCGGAGCGTCCGAAGGACCGTCCGTTCCTGATGCCGATCGAGGATGTGTTCTCGATTTCTGGTCGTGGTACGGTTGTCACGGGCCGTATTGAGCAAGGCGTTGTTAAGGTTGGTGAAGAGATCGAGATTGTCGGTATCAAAGACACGCAGAAAACGATCTGCACGGGTGTTGAGATGTTCCGCAAGCTTCTGGATCAGGGTGAAGCCGGTGACAACGTTGGTATTTTGCTGCGTGGCACGAAGCGTGAGGATGTAGAGCGTGGTCAGGTTTTGTGTAAGCCGGGCAGCATTACGCCGCACACGAAGTTCGAAGCGGAAGCTTACATTCTGTCGAAAGATGAAGGGGGCCGTCACACGCCGTTCTTCACGAACTACCGTCCTCAGTTTTACTTCCGTACGACGGACGTGACGGGCGAAGTGAAGTTGCCGGAAGGCACCGAGATGGTGATGCCGGGCGATAACTGCAAGATGACGGTCGAGCTGATTTGCCCGATCGCGATGGATGAAGGTCTGCGCTTCGCTATCCGCGAAGGCGGCCGTACCGTCGGCGCCGGCGTCGTCGCTAAAATTATTGAGTAAGCGATAAGCTTATAAAGTATTCAAAAGCCCCTCTACATGAGGGGCTTTTTTATTGCCTCCCTTTCCAAAAAGGTTTATGAAAAAGTTGAAAGAAAGGGAAAGATAACGATAATGATTGCAGAAATTTGGACAACAGAAAAGCCTTCTAAACCTAAAGAATCTTTTCATTTCGTGGCAAATCCTCACCCGGAGGAAGCTGAGCGACAAGCTCTTATGGGATATGGGTCGCGCGCTTCATATCTCACTGTCGACTTTGCACAAAATCCTCACCCGGAGGCAGCAGAACGGGCCGACCAATTGCAATACCGTAAAAAAACAATCTAGCTTTTTGTGAAGAAAGACGCTAAATAGGGACACGTTTGTTTCTAGGGGTGTAGCTCAGTTGGTAGAGCGACGGTCTCCAAAACCTCGGGTCACTTTTTCAGAAAAATTGAATGGTTGTGCACTGTAATCGTTTGTTTTCAATGGTTACGGCGTTTTTATTGCGCCCGTTTTCTGGCCAAAAATTCCGCAATCTTTTTGCTCAAGGTAACGCAGAGGTAACGAATTGGTGTTATTCGCAGTATTATCCGGCAGGACCTTTCTTTTTATTAACCTGTTTTGCTTTGGCATGTAATTTTTTTGCTTTTGGGTCATAGATTTCTGTGAGGACATGCTCTAAAAATTCATATGCATCCATGACATCATCAAAAGTAACTTTGCTATGACTATGACTGCCTGCGTTTCCAAGCCATTTAATGGCCAGTAACAAATCCTTTAGTTCAGCATACTTGGCAGGCAAAAGGTTTACTCGTTGATGAAGGCTGATAAAACGCCGTTTGCCTTTTACCACATCAAATCTTTTAATTTTTAATTCCGTCATTAAATGCTCAACAGCAATACGGATAGAGTTTGCAGCAGCATCGGGAGATGAAAATAAAAGGGAAAAGGATTCGTACACTGGATCGGAAACTGATGAAGGACAGGAATCCGGTATAGAAATGATCCTCAATGGTGGTTGAAAATGAAGCGGTCGGAAAAAATCTTCCCAAACTTGGTCTGGAAATCCTTGGTCATCATAAACTACATCAAAATCAACAAACCCTCGTCCCGATAGAGATACAGCTTCTGCACATTTATCGTTCGTACATCTGAGAATGCATGAAAACACGTATTCTATCCATTCAGGCTCCCATTCTGGGTGAGAGTGATCCCGGGAGCAAGCACTTTCATTCTTTAAAAAAGTGTCATCTTTGATCCGGAGTACCCCTCTCTCACAAGTGGGGCAAAGCCAATCGGGAGTACGATTTATTGTAAATGATTTCTTCAGTTCTTTTCTGTCCAGCATGTTGCTTATTATATCAGATGATGCGTTTGTATACCAAACGCTCGTTTATTAGAAAGCACACCGGCTGAAAATGGCAGGGGCGACAGGATTCGAACCTGCGACTTTCGGTTTTGGAGACCGACGCTCTACCAACTGAGCTACACCCCTACGGGCCTCTTAAGGCGCGGTTATTCTTACTGTTTATTATCTGGAATGGCAAGTGCTTGTTGTATTAAGCAGCGGCTGTTATGCTCCTTTTTAAGCAAATTAACTAGAATTCATCGTATTTGGGGGTAGAATGTCTCTTCTCACAGGAATTATTCCCGTCAATAAAGGCAAAGAAAAATGAGTGAAAACCCTGAACAAGCACCACAACTGTCACCTGAAGAACGCTTGGCGCAACTTAAGCCTCAGCTTGAGCAATTTAGAAATGATGTAGAGGCTATCAGGGCGGGCAAGGCAGAGGTTGATGCTATAAAAACAGCACTCAGCGAAGCACGTGGGAGCGTTGATGCGGATGTTAGAGCTATATCAGATGCCAAAGCTTCATTCCAAGCATTGAAAAGACAAGCGCAAACCCACTCCAATCAGCTCAGTGAAAAACTGGAAGCACTAAATGCTCAAATTCAGGGAACGGAGGGACTTAAGAACAAACTCAGTACTGTTCTGACTGAAATACAAGAAATTAAAAATTTATCAGAAGCTGCACGAAACGGGGTTAATGATGATGTCCAGAATATTAATCAAACAAAGGCAGAGTTTGAGAACTTAAGGGGGCAAGCCCAAACACTACATAATGATTTGCAGGGTCGACAAACAGAGGCTCAGAACAAAATTGATGAGATTCACGACTTTCACAAAAAAACAAAAGAACTATACGATGAATTATTACAAGACGATCGTGATGAAAATGGAAACGTCACAGAAGAATGTGTAAACACCAAAATTCATAGTTTCTTTTCTGAAATGCAAAACTTACTTCAAGAAATGAAGGAAGAGCGTGATACGGCAAAGAAAGAGCTTGTCCAAACAAGGGAGGAACTTGTGACAGAAATTCGCTCGTTGTTGCCAGAAGCAGGGGCTGCTGGTTTGTCAGGGGCATATGTTCAGGCTAAATCAAAATATGGCATAATACCTTATGAGGGAACAGCGTCTGGGTTCAAAGGTTTTGTGCTGAGCTCTTGGCATTGGATAAAGAGTAACGCAACGGCTGCTCTCTATTATACGATGTTTATCGCTCCTCTTATCGTCATGATTGTAATGCTTTTTGATCTCTTCCACGACATTAAGAGTGATGACATTGATGAAAAAGTAATTCTGTTCCGGACGATGATTGCTGTTCCGTTGGCAGCAATTAGTTTTTTTGGCTGGTCTTCAATAAGGCTGAGCCGCCGTCTTTATGAGGAATACAACCACAAGCAACGTGTTATGCAGCTTTATCACAGCTTCAAAGAAGAAGTCGATGAACATGGAACGCAAGAACATAAACATGCGTTGCTTTCAATCATGTTAAAAGCAGTTGATGACAAGCCATCTTTGGCTATGCACAAGTATGACAAAGGTATTGAAGACTTATGGCCTTCGTTGAGTATTGGCAGTATTTTACCATTTCTTAAGGGCAAGACTGATGGCGAGTAGCTTTCATTGACGACAATTTTCTGTGGTCCGGCTACAAACTAATCGCTTCCATCAACTCCGAGGCTGTTATCTCAAACCCTTTGGCTATTTTGCACAGGGTCTCAACGGAGATTTCGCGCTTGCCGTTCTCAATGTGGCTGATATAGGTACGATGCAGGCCTGCACGATCCGCAAGTTCTTCTTGTGACCACTCGCGCTCGTTTCTTAATTTCCTGATTTTTGTCGCCAACTGCTCGTAAACATTCATACGGACAGCAAGCGACACTGTAGACTAACCGTCTACAGACGACCTGTAACAATCATCTTGCAGCGCCCCGGTATAGGCGTGTAGACTACCTGTAACTACACTGTGTCGGGTCATGACAAAATTATCAGCGCAAATGGTCGGTCGGCTTGGGGAGCTTGCAGTAGAACGCGAGCTTTTAAAGCGCGGCTGGATGGTCGGCAATTTCAACGCCAACATTGCCAATGCTGCTGCCTATGACCTGTTCGCTGTGAAGGGACGGCGGCGGGTTTGTCTGCGCGTGAAAACTACGTCAGGGCATATGATCCAGTACACAGTCAAGAGCCATGGGAGCGCTTTTAATGATCTCTCTGCCGATGATGACGGTGACTTCGTGGCTATCGTCCTGATGGAAGGCGAAGAACCGCTGGCGTTTTATCTTGTTCCGAGCACTGTTGTCGATGAAACGCTGCGGACAGCCAATGAGGAGTGGCTCCAACACCCTAAAAAAGACGGAAGCCCGCGCAAAAAGACAAATCACCGCGCTCTTGATTTCAAAGGCGATAAGACGCCATCAGCACCGCACAAGGGCATGGGCAAACGGTGGGAACAATATAAAGATGCATGGAAGATTTTGGAAAAAGGGGCGTGATGATGAATGAAAAAATTATCGAAAACATCAAACAGGATAAATACAGCCGGGAGGAATTGGAAAACCTCTATGCTAATGCCGAGCGCCTTGGGCATGAGGACGTTCTAGCCGCCGCGAAGGAGGCGCTTAAAGAAATTGACTCTCGTTCCTATTCCAAGCGCTTCATAAAGCCGATAAGAGACAAGGTGTTCCAGATCACCACCGAGATTGCCGAAGAAAACGGCTGGAGCAAGTGGGAGGACAATAAGGTTGAGAACGGCGTCAAGGTCGGCGGTCCCATGATGAACGGCGAGGAGCTTGCCGAATATTATTTTTCCTACCGACACCCGTCATGGAAAAGGTCGTCCTATCTGGCCGTGTTCCAGCACGACGAAGAAAGCCCGGTGCAATACAAAATCAAAGCCCACGATGGCGAAGAACAAACCGTCGATACAAGCGGCGAAGCGATTGCGCTTTTTCGTTCCGCAATAACCATGTAGACCTGTGTTCGTTCAGAACCCCCTGATTGCCTTGTGAAAGATTGCTGTGGCTGATGATACTCTGGGCGAGGAGAACAACCCGTCAGTTTTTCTGTCTAGGGGACCCCGTGATACGGGGGGAGGGAGGTTGACGGGTGATGTGCTTCCGGGCTGAAAACGGCCTGTATGGGCTTTATTTTGGTCAAACGAACCCTCTGCGTTACCCGGTCAGCGGAATGGGTGTTGTGGAAACGGTGTGCGGTCTGTGGCCGGTCAACGGTTTGAGCAAAAACAGACCCGCGTTTCGGGTGAACGCGGGTCTGCTTCCAGTGGCCAAAAGTGGCTTTTTTCGAACAACTAAATTATTCTATAGGAAATATTTCCTGAAAAATTTTTCATTCATAAATAACTTTGTGAAAAAAACACCACTTTTCACCACCTACTGACGGGTCAGGAGTTTAGTTCCTGCTCGATGATAGAGCACTCGGGAAGCTCCGAGGCTTCGGCGTCGCTGACCTCATTGACCTCTTCGCAAACATCACCGAACTCTGGGCAGTAAAGCCCGCGCACCACTCTAAGGCCGTTCAGGATCGTCAAGTCATATCCCATATTTTCAAGACGGTTTTTAACGCCCTGACGCGTGGGTATATTGCGGACCCCTGTTTTTTCGCAGTATTCCTTGAACAGGCTGTAGAAATCTGAAATCGCCTGATTTTGTTCAGGGCCTTGAAGACATGCTTCTTCGATAAACGTGACCAGCACATTCGACCGGGTAATCCAAGCCGTTTTTGCGTCAAGGCAATCCTTTGGCTCATCAAAACGCCCGCGTTCTTTCAGTCGCTGGAACGCCGCAATGATTTGATTCAGGATGCCTGACGCCTCTTTTGCCCATATGTCTTCGAATAGCCCCGGAATGATCTCGTCTTTCGTAAACTGGCGCTGAAACGGCACGACCAGCAAGCGCCTTCTCAGGCCCTCGGACAAGTCTTTTATCGAAGGATAGTGGTTAGCTAGCATGACAGGAACAGCCCGGCATTTGAACTCGAACAGCGGTTTATGTTTATGCTGCCCGGTCATGGTTTTTTCCTCGCTGATCTTTTTCAAAAACCCGTCCGGCAGGTAAGCCCCTGCATCGACGTCATCATCGACAAGCATGAGTTTGCCGTCGAGCGCCCCGATTTTAAAAGGCTTGTCTTCGACTTCGTTCAGGCGGTCTGCCATGTAGTGACCTGTGCCGAGAAAGTTTTCCAGAATTTTCACCAAGCTGGTTTTACCGTTGCTTCCACTGCCGTGGAGGAGCAGGATCACGGGAATCTTTCGCCATGGCTGGCAAATGTAGGCCATGATTTCCAGCATATGCCGACACATTTCCTCCGGGTCATAGCTTTTGCTGAATATGTCCCTGATGGCCTTGTCAAATTGGGGTGATGTGGCTTCAGGATCATAGTCAACGTCAAGGCAGTGGCGAAGGAAGCTTTCCGGCGCATGGGGACGGAAGGACGGATTGCCTCCCTCGTCGAACCAGAGCTCGCCATTGCGACAATTCAAAATGGGCAGCGGGGCGCTGTTCAGCCTTAGAGGATCACCGCGTCTGAAAGCCTGCCCTTCTAGCAGGTTGAGGGCGGCGTTGACCATAGCGGAAACGCTTGGGGTGCTGCCCGGCACATATAGTTCGTTGGCAATGGGGATTAGACGCTTTTTAATTGAATCTTCTGTTTCAGTTTCCCAATGCGTCCCATTGTAGAGCCAGAAATTGCCGTCTATGGTCCGCAGGAAAAAGCGCCCGCCGCCATAGTCTTGCTGCATCAGCATGGAAACCAGCAAAACGGCGTGATCCAGCGAGGATTGAAGGGTTTCTTCCCGACGCAGAGCATTGAAAATCCTGTTAATGGCCCCTTTGCTTTGCCCGGTCTGTTTTTTAATCTCTTCGATATAAATTTCCTGTTCAGACACAGGGAGAGGCAAGAGGCCTTTCACTACATTTTCAATTTCCGCGGCTGTGCTGGATTTGGACAAATCGACGATTTTGGCAGCAATGTCAGGTTTGCCGACACCGAGCAGCGCCAGTATTTTTTCCAAATCCTCGATTTCAAATTCATCACGAAGCGTTGGAATACCCTGCGCCGGGCGGTTATTGTCGATGGCGTCACAAATCCTCAGGGCGCTGTCAAACCGGCTCTGGGCTTCTTCATCGCCAGCAGCATCAGCCAGCCTGTAGACAAAATCAGCGGTTTCGTCCGCTGGCCAGCCCCCGCGATATAAAGCCCCGGCTATGGCCCCGGCGAACCGGTCACGCCCTCCTTCATCATAATAGGGCAAAAGCATGTCTATGGCCTTGCTTATGTCGTCTTCAGGAACAGACGGGACTTTATCGACGCGTTCACGGGGTTTTTGCACAGATTCATCAGGGATTGGTGGCACGTGCAGGACGGGCGTGTCTCCTTTCAAGATACCCAGTCGTTTGGGCAAAGGATCATCCATCCCGTTGAAAACCGGGTCTGCTGTGTAGTGGATTTGCACCGGCGAAAAAAGCGCCTGATCGACAGGGCATGGATGGGCTTTAAAAAAGCGCTTCCATTCCTGTTCAGAAACGGCCCTGTCACACCAATACCAAAGATGAACAGAGATTTTTGATGGCGATTTCCCTCCTTTTTTGGGTGGAACGTTCTGGCTGGAAGAAAACTTGAAGATGCAAGCTGTCGTGTTGAAGGGCGGCGGCAACATGCTCCTGACCCATTCAGCGGCTTCTTCCGGGTTTTTCGCCGGGTCGATGTGTGCAGGACAGTTGATCTTGTCCATATCGAGGGTTAGCCAGTATCGATCTTTTTGCTCAAAGGCCGCGCCGTCACCATGTATACGGCGAGCAGCTGCGCTTTGTGCTCCATCCTTTGGTTCGGCACGGATCACAAATTTTTCCTGCGCCAAAGCCAGATTTTTTAGAACATTGTGCGTGTCGTCGAGGGATGAAACTGGTTCTCTCTCTCGCATAAAGATTTTCCCGGCGTTGAACGACACTTTTTCAATCGTGCCGTCCTCTTGCACCGTCCATTCTTTCACAGCCTTCTTGCCCGGCTCTCGGCAGCGCAAAATGGTGATGTGGTCGATGGGTTTGTTTTCAGTTTTATTTTCATCATTTGTCATTTTCATAAGTCCCTTGGTTTAGATAAAAATCCTCCGTGCCGTTTCTCTTTCAAAAAACGGGTTGGTTCGTTTCGAAATTGTTGCTTGAAATAGGAGGGAAGAGTGGATTACCCTTCCCTCCCTTAGTTTTATGGATCAAAAATAATTATGATGTTATTTCATGTATCACCTCCTTCCCATGGTTGGCGAGCAGCAATCCGCTCGTCCCTGTAGGCGGTGATTTCGTGTCTGATCCAACAGGCACGATGTTCACCGATCTTCACGGGCGGTGGAAATTTCCTAGCCTTTATCAAGGCGTATATTCTGGATTTAGACAGAGGGATGATGCTCTGAACGTCGTCAAAGCTGATAAGCTGAATGTTGCTCTGTGAAAAAGAAGGAGCGACAGTTCCCTGTTTTTTCTCTAGCTTTGGTAGTGTTTGATCGTCGTTCATTATTCCCCTCCAATCTGTGGAATGGGGAATTGTTAAGAGAAGGTGATTTCCTTGGCAATAAAAGCGCCTGAGCATATTTCGTCGTAATTTTCTGACGAAATATTTTTGTAAAATTTACTTGACTCTTCTTGAGTCTCTTATCTTGGAAAGCGCTGTCTTGAGGCCCGTGATTTTTTGACCTTTTAGGATGGTCTGAATCATATCGTCGATGAGAGGCGCTGCCCAATTTTCGTCTTTGTTTCCATCATCATAGTAGAATTTATCGTGTCCTAGCACATCGACCCATAGCATTTTCATTTGTTCGGCAACTAATCGCATGGCCTTTTGTTCTTTGTTCCCTTGCGCAGATTTGGGAATTTCCTGTTCTGATTCTTTAAGGTCAATCTGATCGGCAATCTCGTCCAGCCCCTCTGATCTAACTTTCTTGGCCAATTTTCGTAGCCCATCTTTTTTTGATTGCGCGCTCTTTCTTTCCTTAATATGCGCTATCCTAGGAGCGACCAAACGAGAATCATACTGTGTTATTATTTCAATAATATTTACAATTACTGTTTCCAAATCTTCCTTATGTGACTCCAATTCAGGATGGTATTTCGTTAAGACAGAAACAATGTCATCTATTGTTTTAATATTCTGAAAATCTTTATAATGACTCATAGTCTGTTTCATTGCTTTTCAATATGTTTTGAACGTGTCCTGCCCACAGATTAAGCGCTTCACGCTTTTCATTCAAATAAGAATGCCGAGCATAAATCTTGGTCACGCCGCCTTCGGCATGATTCAGGACGCGGCTGATCGTGTGCAATGGCACCCCCATTTCCGCCATCCCTGTGGCGCAGGTCCGTCTTAGATCGTGGTAACGCCAGTCCTCGGCATCAAACAGCCCCTCGAATTTGCTTTTGGCCTTGCCGAAGCCGTCAACCGGCTTTTGACCAAAACAGGTCGTGAAGATGAACGGCCCGGCGAAATGTGGCAAGCTTTTTAAAATATCGACGGCGAGGCCTGACAAAGGCACATGCTGTTCTCGTTTGGCCTTCACGTTGCTGGCCGGGATGCGGATGATTTTGTCGTCGAGGTCAATATAGCTCTTTTTGAGCTTGGCGATTTCGCTGCGGCGCTGGCCGGTGAGCAGCAAAAGCTGGCACAGCGGACCGTATGGATAGCCCAGCCGGTCACAGGCCCGCCAGAACGCCAAAATTTCCTTCCTGTTCAGGACGCGTTCTCGCTCCTGAATGGGCACGGGCTTTTTAATATTGCTGCACGGATTAAATTCCAGCTTCCCCTGTTCGATGGCCCAGCTATACATCCTGCGAAGACCGACCAGCGTTTTGTTTGCCGAGCTTGGGCCTTTGGAATTTTTACGCTCGTCGAGCAGTTTCATCACGTCCCTTCGCCTGATTTTTTGTGCAGACATGTTCCCCATCGCGGGCAGGATGTAGGCTGTGAACACATGTTTCGTTTCTTTCCATTGCCGGTTTTTGCGGGCGTGTTTTTCAAAAAATTCATGATAGATGTCTTCAACAGTGACGCCGAGCGCTTCCTGTTCGAGCTGTTTCATGATCTTTTCTTTTTGCAACACGCACGGATCAAGGCCAATGGCCACTTCCTCCTTGCCCTTCATAACCATCTTGCGGGCCTGAGTCAGGCTGATTTCAGGATAACGGCCCAATGTCATGCGTCGCTGCTGACCGCCGAAGCGATAGGCAAATCGCCATGATTTCACGTCCGTGGCGCTGTGGCGCAGATAAAGCTTCTTCACCACCGTGTCTGCGTATTCCACGGTCCCTGTTTCCGGGGGCTTCAATTTGGTCAGCCCCGTGTCTGTTAGTCTCTTATGTATCGCCATCGTTCTTTTGAACCTGTGGTCCAGGTAACATTTCTAAATTGTTGTTAAGGCGATTCCTTTATCTCGGAATTGCTCAAAAGATCAACAAGTATCTGTAATATCTATATTTTTCAGGAACGTGCGGGACGTGACAGGACAGGGCAAGAAAGCAGCGACCCACGGTTATTGGGCAGGCCGAGGTAACGCAGAGGTAACGATAAACGAGTATTAAGCTGCTATCTTCCGCGTGAAATCAATCCGGGTGAAGGCGGCTTTGGGCTTGTAAATGTCATGTTCCCAGAACGGCAGGATAGAGCCGGGGTAAACATCAGCCGCCGGTTCGATTTTGAACAGCAGATCAAAAACAGCGATTTCTTCTAACAGATAATTGATCCGGTCCTCCGTCATGGCCAGTCCTTTACGGGCGGTGTAGCCAAGTGCTTCATCCTGTAAACTTTGCTGAAAGAGCGGGTTTTCCATTAAGTGATCGAGGGTTCGCTTCATATATTGCATGTAAAGCGGATGTGTCAGTCGTTGATCCCAGCGGATAACAGTGGCATTTTGCAAATGTTCCTGATGACGTTCAATCCATGCCGTCCCCGCATCATAAGAATGTGTATAGGCGGTTTCTTGATCCATACCTTCCGCCATATAGTTATGGCGTTGCAGGGTATCAGCTACCGAAACAATGACATGTTTGAATCGTCGTTGTGCCCATGCCATTGTAGCACTGAATTTACGATCTTCGTGGTTGGGCATGCCAACCGATATATCCAGCCGACCGACCGGGTATTTACGCCAGTTGTTGGGTTTCAGGATTTTGACTTTATATTCGTTCATGCGCTGTGCTTTCTATTTTTAGCTCCGGCAGGATTTCCCAGAGCAGATTGAACCGGTTGCGCATGGCATTGACCATATTTTCATCCTCTATCACCATGCATCTCGTTTCGTTGTTGATGGAAAAAGCCGCCTTATTGCCAAACAGCATCACCACCCAGTTTTTAAAGTAAGCCGCTGGTATGAAGCGATAGCAGGACGACGGGGCCAAAAGAAAAGTTTCGCCTTCCGGGGCCGTCATCTTGAAATTCACGCCACTGTCCCTGATTTTCTTCATTTTTTTGATAACGGCTGGGGGTGATTTCTTGTCATCGACATTCTCGATCAGGATTTCCGGGTGCTCACTGTCAACAACCGTATGATAGGCATCGTCCAGCAAATCCAGATACCATGTGGGGCTGTCATGATAATAAATCGGCGTTCCCTTGAGCTGAACGCCTTTGTCGGTGAACTCAACGCCCTCTTTTTCAAAGCATTGGATAAGCTTTTCGAGGTTGGCTGCATTCAAGGTGCTGCGCCCAACTTCATAGTTGGAAACAGTCTGACCTGTAATGCCACAGGCTGTCTCAACATCCTTTAGTGACCAGTCTATGAGCGCACGGGCCGCCCTTATTTGGTATCCTTTTATCATATCTGACCCCTTATATTTATAAGAACATTATAACTTAAAATGATAAAAATCAATATTTTTATAAAAAAACTTATAAATTTTCTTGACATAAATTGTTCTTATGGAATATAACGTTCCCATAACGAATAGTGTGTGGAGAAAATTATGTACGTTTATACAAACGAGGCAGAGGCCTCGGAGATCAATTTTCTTGATGTGAAAGCTTTAAACGATGCGTGCGCTGAATATCGCACCCGCATTCGTGAGACAATTCGGCTGTATCGCGCTTTTGGCTTGCAGGCTCTGGGTCTGAACAAGCGGCTGCGTTCACAGTGGAAAGAATACCGTGCGCTGAATGCTGAATGTCATGAGATGACGGCGCTGTACATGGCGCAACTGAACAAAAACAAGTTTGTAATATCTTCTAACCCCACACAGAAGAGAGGCCGGGTAGCAGCGTAACAAGCTGCGCCCGGTCTTATTTGTGGGTGATAACGAATACCTCTTTGGGGAACGTCGGCGGCGTTAATAAGAGGGTGTGTGTGCGTAAACATAGATATAAATGGGGAGAACAATGCTTTCTTTCAAAACAGAGCGTGGGGACGCTCATGATCCTATTGCATGTCACAAAGACCACATGCATGACCTGTCCTGCTTTTTCAGGCAGGAAGTAAGGGAAACCATCGAACGCTACCGCGTTTCGCAAACCACCAGCCAGATTTGTCACATCCGGGCGCTTTACCTCGATGCCGAGGGAAAAGTGCTGCGGCACTATTTGCAAAGCCTGTATAGCCTTTATCGCCAATCTCACGGCGATTACATGGCCATGCACAGACGGCTGGCTCAACAAAACAAAGAAAACGGGCAATCATCATGAACACGGAATTGCATGAGCTTCTGGAGCAGGCGCTGGCTGAGGCAGAAATCTCTATGGACATAGAACAAGCCATCACCATGCTGGATCAGCATATGGAAGAGCTGGAATTGTTGGAGGCCAAGATTGGCAAGGCCGTTGTGACTATTGATGATCTGCGGGCGTTGCTTGCGGCCAGACAGAAAAGAATAGCTGGTTAGTTCGTTCAGAAGAATCTCCAGTGGTGAAAACACCCCAGCTTACCGGATATCACACTCTGCATCATTAAATACATCATTTTCATCATAAGGTGGTGTACATACAGAAATTAGTCCGACGAGTTTGTTTGTGTTGTTCATAAACATATGTTTTGTGCCGCAAGGTATAGCAACATAATCGCCTTTTCTTAGAGTGACTTCCTTTCCACCAATTTTGGAAAGGACCGCCCCTTCTGTGATGAATATCATTTCATTAGTTTTTCGGTGTATTATCGTGTGTTCTTCGGAACCGGGTTTCATTTCAATGTAGTCTATGCTTAGAACGCTATTTTTTTCCAGAGCCACCATATCGGTTCCGGGGATGATTTCCTGTTTTTTCTCTTTATCAAGGAATTTTATTACAGCATCAATTAACAATTCTTTATCCTTTGTATGTGTTGATCACAGTGCGTTTAAGGCTGTTCTCATTCTATCCAAAACTTCATCAAGAACATCTTGTGTGTGCATGGAAGAAAGAAATATGGCTCCAATCCAGACACGATCAGGATCTTCAAACCACAAATCGCCTTCTGCAAAGTGAACTTTGAGTTTTTGCATTTCTTTAATGAATTTTCTGAATTGTCGCCAGTCGGTTGACTGGGCGTCTTTGTAGGAGCGAATGCTATCTTTTTCCGTGAAATACATTTGCATGATTCCAGTGCCGGACTGCACGATTCCGGGCATTCCTCTTTCAACAAGAAGGTCTTCAATTCCTTTCCTGAGATAGTTTGTATTCTCTTCAATCCTCGCAATTGTGTCCGTGTCGCGAAGGTGCCTGATTGTTGTTGCCGCAGCTGCTAGCGATAGAGGATTGCTGTCAAATGTGGAGGCATGGAAAACATCCCAGTTGTTCACGCACTTCATAACTCTTTCTATTCCAGCGACAACCCCCATTGGAAAACCTCCGCTTACGGCTTTGGAGTATGTTACAATATCTGCTTTAACTCCGTAATATTGTTGGGCGCCGCCTAGGGCAATTCTGAATCCGGTTACGCATTCATCAAAAATGAGGACGGCATCATTTTTATCTGATTGTTGTCTCAGAAAAGAAAGGAAATCATCAAAAGGCGG
This sequence comes from Rhodospirillales bacterium, assembly GCA_020638175.1. Lineage (NCBI taxonomy): Bacteria > Pseudomonadati > Pseudomonadota > Alphaproteobacteria > Rhodospirillales > Rhodospirillales bacterium. Next base: position 634,496 of record JACKJA010000002.1, on the reverse strand, counting down.
GATAAATCCGGAGTGAGATAAAGCCGGTTCGCAGATGATGGCTGCGACTTCTCCTGCATATTTGCTTAATGCTTCCTCAACGGCGGTCTTATCGTTCCATTCTACCGAAATCATTTCCTGTTTCAATGAATCGGGGATGCCTGTGGATACGGTGGCGGGAAGAAACGCATAAATTTCTTCATTAAGCCATCCGTGATAATGGCCTACGAATTTTATAATTTTGCTACGGCCAGTCGTAGCGCGCGCCAATCTGATCGCCAAATGAACTGCTTCGGATCCTGAGTTGGTAAAACGCAAACTGTGTTTTTGAGAGATCTCCAAGATATCATTCGCTACGGGCGGAATTTCAATGTTCGCATAGTCCCCAACATTGGTGTATCTTTCGAGCGTTTCCAGTATGGCAGATTGAAAGCTAATCCCGTTGTGCCCGGCAATTTGAGTTAAATTTCCCAAGATAAAGTCAATACATTGTCCGTCACTAACGTCTGTAACATAGCAGCCGTTTGCATTTTCTATCATCAATCCATGCAAATCAAAGCGGCCCGCAATTGAGCTTGGTGTTTTCATTTTATGGTTCCTTAAAAAAAGAATGGGGGTTTAGGACTTGTTTCATTACTGATAACAATATTGAGAAGTCTGGGTTTATTCCCTTGGAGGGCGGCTTGAAATTCCTCCCTGAACTGTTTAATATTTGTGATTGTGACGGCATCAACGCCTAAAGAGCGCGCGTATTCTGTAATGTCTATATCCGGTAAGTGGCACCCGATATAGCGTCCATCACAATAGTCTCTTTGATAGTGTTTTTGGGTTCCGAGTATTCCATTATTCAGAACGCACCATACAACTTTGCAATTGTAGGAGGCTCCTGTAGAGATATCATTTCCCATCATCAGAAAACCGCCGTCTCCGGAGATGCTGATGACTGTTGCCTCGGGGTTGGCCATACTAATGCCAACCGCCCCCGGTGCGGCAAATCCCATGCTCCCCAATCCCGCATTGACGATGTATGTCTTGCGAGAATACGACTTTACAAGAAACTGGCTGAAATAGGCGTTTTCTCCGACATCAAGTACGATAATGTCCTGAGGGCTGCGCAACTTGCTAAGTTCGATTAAAACGTCATAGGGCTGTAAACGATCATCATTTTCCTTGATCGAATAGTCGGCAAGGCTGATGGTCTCATAGTATCCATGTTTTTCTTTTAGATCTTTGATCTTCTCGCGTGCTTCCCGAAAGTTTTTATAAATAGGTTGTTCTGTTTGATTGCTAGCAAATTCATTTAGGATATCTGCCAGAAAGATCTTGGCATCAGACAAGACGGAAAGGTCCGGATTGATATTGCGGGTCAATTCATCCGGATCTATGTCCACTCGAATAATCTTTTTGTTTTTGAGACTTCTCCAGCCAAGGGTAGAAAGCTCTTGAAAAGTGGTTCCCACGGCAATAAGAACATCTGCATGATTGAGGATATAATCATTGGCAGCTTTTTGCCCCCAAATTCCAAGGCAGCCCAGTGACAACTCATGATCTTCGTTTAACAATCCTTTGGCTGGCAAGGATGTTGCAAATGGAATTCCGGTATGTTCTACTAATTCCATGGCTTCGTTTTCTGCGTTTGCAATTTGGGCGCCGTTGCCAAGTAGCAGTAGAGGGCGTGTGCTGCTCCTGATCATGGAGGTCGCTTTGCGCAGTTTTTCTGTATTCACCAACGCGTCAGACTTTTTTATTGAGTATTCTTTTGTAAGATCCACAAAAAGGTCATCTTCTTTAATTTCAATGTCTTCTTGCAGAACATTTTGGGGGATTTCTATGAAAACTGGGCCTTTGCGTCCCGTATTGCTAATCAGATAGCCTTCACGTAGAGCTGATAAGAGTTGTGTAGATGACCTAACTTGGATGGCATGCTTGCTGACCGCTTGCATTACTTTCATTTGATTGGGCGTTCTTCCAATGCCCGTACTTTCTTGTATAGCGTATTTTCCTGTATCCTCGACAGGAGTTTGTCCGCCAATCACAAGCAGAGGGACAGAATCCGTATAGGCAACAGCAACACCGTTTATAAGGTTCATGGTGCCCGGGCCGGTCATCCCAACACAGCAGCCTTTGCCATTTATATGGGAGAAGCAGGTGGCCATATAGGATGCCCCCTGTTCGTGAAGAGTAACAACCATTTCAATTCCACCCATTCGGTATGCTGCATCATATAGAGGAAGAATTTTGCGTCCTGGGATGCCGAAAACGTGAGTAAAACCGTTTCTCTTTAGGAAGTTTATTACAATTTCTGAGCCTTTGAGTACAGATAAAACCATAGCCTTTTATTTCATTCAGAGGCCGAGCTCTTGCTCTTCCCATTTCCACGAAGTTGTGCCAGCAAACTTTTTAGGGAGGCAAGCGCTATGTCGTTATCATGCGACGTGCCAATTGAGAAGCGTAAGTATAGCCCATGCTCGCGATAGTTAAAAAACCTAAGCTGCACTTTTTGTTTCAGTAGATCAAGTGTGAGCTTGGAAATGTCAATGACATCTGGAATTTTTACAAACAGAAAATTGGCATCAGAATGGAAAACTTTAAACTTGAAATTGTCGGATAAAATTTTTGATATGCGTTTTCTTTCGAGATCGTTGTTTTTAATAACGGTCGGGATGTGTTTTTGCAGATCTTCAAAAAAGGCCGATGCTATTGCTTGAGATAACACTCCTACATTATATGGAATCTTTATTTTCAAGAGCACATCCAGAATTTCGGGTGTGGCGATGGCGATGCCAACTCTTAGTGCGGCTAGTCCATAAGCTTTGGAAAGGGTGCGAAGGATAATAACATTGGGTAGTGTCAATGCATGGGAGACAAAGGTTTTCCTACTAAAGTCGTGATACGCCTCATCTATAACAAATAATGTTTTCGGCAACGCTGAAATTGCTGCGAGTATCTCTCTTTCCGAGAAGCAGTTTCCTGTCGGGTTGTTCGGATAGGCAAATATTACCAGATCAGGCTTGTCTTTTACCAATTGCTCGTAAGTATCCGGGGGCAGGTCGAAATTTGTTTCTAAAAGATTAATATCAATGACTTCCATCTCATAAACTTTTGCCAAATGGTAATATATGGGATAGCTAAAAGTCGGGATGGCGACTCGCTTGCCGAAATAGGCTAGGAAAATGAGGCTTAGCAATTCATCGCTTCCGTTTCCTATTAGCAGATTGTTGATGTCAACATTCATGCTATTTGATATTTTTTGCCGGAGCTTGGTTGCAAGGGGATCAGGATAGCGCGATAGGGGGACTTGGTGGACTACCTCGTTCAACATATTCCGGATTTTATCTGGAAGAGGGTATGTGTTTTCATTAGCGTCCAGTTTGACGAATTCAGGGTCTACGAGGGCATCGGCATCATATGCAACATTATACGAAGATATGTCAGAGATCGACTCGCGAGGGGTAATTTGCAGGAAGGTGCTGTCGTTTGTTTTAGACACATTAGGCATTTATCCGCTCCTTGGACTAAACTGACGTAGTATGTCTTGATAAACCCAGCATTCACCATCACTCAAAGGGTCTGGGGACTTTGTTTGGGAAATAGCGGGACATCCCCCGCAATGTTGGGATGCAGGGCATTCGCTGCAATCGCCACTGATATTAAAGCGATCTCTCAATGGTCCGGTTTTTTCTTTGAAAGATTCTAGCCATTGATCATCTTCGAGTACATTTCCATACATATCTCCTACCATAGGGCAACTTAGAAGTTCTCCTTTGTGACTAATAAAAATAGAATGGCCATGTGAGCAGCCTACAGAATTTTCGTCACTTTTTCCCATCAGCAAATTCCACGAAGGCATGCTTGTCATGATGTCGATATGTGAGGTGTGACCTAAAGGTACAAGCGTATCTAAAACAAATGATTTTTCATCTTCTCGAGAGAGACAATATTGTTCATTATTCTCTCCTGAGCCGCAAGGTGTAAATTTTAAAACATAGAGGAACTGGGCGTCTAACTGGTCTACTAACCGGTATAGATCAGAAAATTCTTTGATGTTCTCGGAATGAACCGTGTGATTGATTCCGAAGGGAATACCTTCTGCCTTGAGTTCTTTCAAAAACTCTATGCTCTTGTGCCACGATCCGGGAACACCTCTGAACTTGTCGTGTATGTCCGGATTGTGAGAATCCAAACTGACTTGGACTCCGTTTAGTCTGGAATTTCTAATTTCTGCGACCAAATTTTTTCTTGGTACGGTTCCATTGGTGCCTAGCCAAGTTTCTATCCCCATGAGTCGAAAATATCGAATTAAGTCAAATAAGTCCTTATCAAGCGTAGGTTCCCCACCACTGATGCAGATCACTTGCGCTGAACGGACGATTTGTTGAGCTATCTCCCATTTAAGATCTTTCTCTGATGTCCGCTTTCCTTGTGTTAGGGAGGCAGCTTCCATGTAACAATGTTGGCAGCTTAAATTACAGCTGTTGTTTATGGCCCACTCTATGGTGGCTCCAATTGGAGGAGGGGGGGCATTTTCCCTTATTAGGGTTGCATGCATTGTATTTGCGGATGGTTCGATATTAAAAATTTTCATAATACCAGCCTTCCCTAAACTATTCTGGTTGAGAGTAACGCAGCTTAATTTACTCACTTAGCATCTTTATTCATTCCTACTTTGCAAGAAATAAAAAGGTTTTTATAACAGTTAGAACGGTTTTAATGCCCGTGCGGGAGAAATCAATATTCTCGAAGAGTAGCCGCGATTCTCTTCGGGAACCACCCAAGTTGCAGGATCAACTGGACGTTGTTCCCTTGTGCTCAGGTTTTTGATTTCATGTGAGTGTTCAGGATTAGTAGAAGGAAATAGCACATAGGGGATGCCTTTGGCCAAGGCATATTTTATTTGTTTCTGTATTTTTGCACCTTGGTGGTAAACTTCTACATTATTGCCATTGGCACGGAGGTTTTCGGCAATTTGTGTCAAAAGTTTAGGATCTGCACCATCCTGATAGCGAACGACCAGTATGTTCGTTGGACTGCTTTCTTTCACATTGATCAACCCTTCTTCCAAGAGCTTGCCAAAGATTCGGGTCAACCCGATAGATATGCCTACGCCTGGTAGACTTTGTTTGTGGAAGATGCCCACTAGGTTATCATATCGGCCGCCACCGTATATTGTAGCAAAATCAGGGTAGTCTCTAAATTTCCCCTCATACACTGTGCCTGTATAATAATTGAGGCCGCGTGCAATCGCCATATTGGCCATGATGGAGCCCTGCGGAAGGTCTTCTAGTGAAGAAATAACATAGGAAAGCTCATCCAAACCTTCTGTAAGGGTATCGTTTGTGACTCCCAAAGCCGCGACTTGGAATGCAAAGCTGGCATCTGTAGATTTGATTTGCGCAAGTTTCAAACAGGAATCAATAACTCTATCCGATAATCCCATTTGGGTCTTTAGAGAGTCCCTTACACCATCGGGACCAATTTTATCGATTTTGTCAACGATTTGAATGGCAAGCATGGGCTCCGAAATTTCCAGGCCGGCATAGAAACCTTGCATCAGTTTTCTATTGTTGATGTGCGTTACTGTTGAAGGCAGTCCCATATCCGTCAAAATTTTGTGTGCAATTCTCGGTAGTTCGGCATCAAACTCAATCGACACATCATCCCGATCCAGAACATCAATATCGGCTTGGGTGAATTCGCGGTAGCGCCCTTGTTGTGCGCGTTCTCCTCGGTAGGACTTTTGAATTTGATAGCGTTTAAATGGGAATTGCAACTCATTGTAGTTTTGTGCAACGTATCTTGCCATTGGGACGGTTAAGTCGAAGTGCAGGGCAATCTTTGCGTCTTTGTCACTGTCTTCACTTCCATTCAAACGACCGACAGAAAATATTTCATTATCTACATCCCCCCCCTTTGAACAAAGAGTGGAGACTTCCTCCATTACAGATGTTTGCAAAGGAGTGTATCCGTAGCTTTCGTAATGGTGACGGATTATGTCTTCCCATTGAAGTTCAATAATTCGTTGTTCTGGGAGCCATTCAGGAAAGCCGCTAATTCTTTGGGGCGTTTTGGGGGATTTTGCCGCACTCATAATAATTACACACTCACGTTAGTTTGCTATTTTTCACTTTGAATAATATGTAATTAGATGGCTGTTGTCATATTGTCAAGGAAAATCCTATTCGATCTTAACGGAGACTTGAAATTACAGAATATATTGCTTTGCTCTACTTAAAAGCTGAAATTTCAAATTCTGAAATCAATTTGATCGTAAAAAGCCAAAGGACGATTATAATATGCTGCCCATTCGCGGTCGCCATATGAGAAATGCCACCATTCTCCATCAAAAGGTGCAAATCCTGCCAATAACATACATTGGCGTAATTTTTGCCGATTCAACCAAACATCTTTGCTTAGATAAGGGTTGAACGTGTAGCTTTCTTTGGAAAAGGCATGAAGATCGGAGCCCATATCCAGTTGCTTCCCATCAGGAGTAAGTATTCTGACATCGACTGCTCCGCCAGTCGGGTGACCTGCAACGTTCGGTATTGCAATGTATCTATGAACAGCTTCGTTCAATGAGCTTTCATCCAAGTCGGGGAACTGAGTTGCTATATTTGATTTTATTTTATGGTAGTTTTCTTTTTGGATAGCCTGAGACCTATAACCGTAGACAACATCCAATATGTGTTCGTTCAAAATTTCTTGTAAAAAAAACTGAGCTTTTATCAAAAGGTCCACTACCTTTTGCCGGACATAGACGTTGCTTCCGGTTGATGGAGATAGCAACCCTTCAAGGAGGGTAAAAGAAACACCGTTTTCCCTTAAAGAGACCATCTCTTCGCCACAGTCTTCGACAGGAATCTTTATCAGATCACTGTATGTGAGAAATTTCTCTTCCAAAAGGTTGAAAAACCTATCGTCGACCATAGGATACCAGCGTTTCAATTATCGTTTATTTAGATACACTTAGCTTTAGGGTTAGATGCATGTTCATGTCTTTGTCTTGGAGACGAAATATACATTGTGCCGTCAAAAAGGACTTCAATCGGTCCGTTTACGGTGGCCCCCTCAAAACGGTCATTCGTTCTTTGGATCGAAACCAATAGATCCATTCCGCTCGGTTGTTTAATTCTGAGATTATTGACGGGCTGCGATGTTTTTTTTGCCACCATGACACCAACCGAGGTGGAGCCGCTACCACAACCGGTTTCGTAATAGAGCGTACCCGTATTTCTAACAAAGACGAACGGCTCTAGCTTATATGAGCCATCATCTTGCATATCGACAACCATTACGCCTGAGGCAGGCTGTTCGTCCATAAGATGGCCATCACGCAAGGCGTCTATAACAATCGATTTTTGTGTATCCAAATCTGTCTCGGACATAATACGGCGGCCAAGTGTGTGATTTTTGTCCGTGATAATAAAAGAGATACCATCAAGATGCACCATATAGTCTTCTCCATATGGTTGTGCAGAATCCAGAGAGTCTTTTACCGGCAGGGCTGTTTGTGACATCCCATTCTGAATAACAACCGATAACGGCTTTGTTGCACCGGAAATCTCCAAAAGAGTTTCTCCGTCCTTTCCTTCTCTTACGAGATAGCCAAGAGATCTTGTGGCGTTTCCACAGAATTCTCCGCCAGCCATTTGTCCGCGTACAAGGCCATCTTTACCGTCTTCCACGAACATGACTTGTTCAATTCCGGGGTAGGTGTCTTGTATTTTCTTAGACAAGTCACCTTGTTGATCGCGAGGGATATTATCCCAGACAATTGCTGTGTCATTGCCTCCAGGGCGAACAATCGTAACGCGGTCAAGCTTTTGGGTTTGTCCCGGAGTTGGATGGGATGTGAGGTCAAAATTATAAAATGAGCGGGTATCTGTTGTCATGCGTCCATCCGACCGTCTACTGGTTACACTCTGGAATAGTCCCGAAATTACAGTTCCGCAAGCTTTATTTACAGCACTTATTTGTTTATAGTTATAAATGCTTGTTCTTAACAGAATCGCCTCAAAGCCTTCGTCTCTACAAGCTGTGAGCAGGCGACTTTTCATTTCATTGGAAATTCCTTTTTTGCGCAATTCAATATCTACGCCATCTTCTGCAAAATAGGCGGATTTGTGTATATCAAGGGTATCTTTGGCGACGGCAACTAGATTAAAGTCTGATGTCAGTGGAACTGATGCGACAAATGCAACGGGTCTGCCTTCTTGATTGGCTGCAACAAGAATAATTCCTTTGCTGCGAAAATATTCAAGAAATATCTCATCGACTTCATCTTGCGAGAATTGTTCTTCATAGGGAGGCGCTGCAAAAATTTCCTGATAAAGACTATTAAGTCCGGTGTTCAGCGCTTGTTTTAATTCAGCTTCGCTATTTATTCTGTAATGCGTCAGCTGGAGTTCCTCAAGAATATTGTGGCCCATGAAATAATCCTCTCTCTGTTTGTATGCATGGATTGTAGTGGCACAGGGAAAAGAATTCTGTCAATATAATTTTTGATCGGTCAGTGTTTAAAAGGCAGCATATGAATGGAATGGTGTGCGCAGAGTTGGGGTATTATTTGGGATTTAGATGGAACTCTTTATTGCGACGATACACCAGAGATGGATGATGCTTCCAAGAAGGCTGCAACTCAGAGCATCATGGATTTATGTCAGGACATAGATTTCCAAACGGCAGAGTCGTTAGCTTTAAATTGTTATGGAGAATATGGCGCTTCCATAGAGCATTGTTTTGCACCGCATAACATAAATGAAAAAGACCTGCATATCCTTTATCATGCTATTCTTGATGCAAGCTCCATTTCGTATTCAGAGGATGTTGTGGCAGGCTTTTCCCAGCTATATAACAGTTTCCGGCACGTTTTATTGACGCATGCATCAGGTCAATGGGCACAGAAAGTTCTTGAGCGATTACAATTGACGGAGTTTTTTCCTGCTGAGAGGGTTATTGCTCTGGAAAATGTGGGGTTTTGTAAAAAAACAGAGGGTACGTCTCCTTTTTTGTTGGCGCTCAAAACACTAGGGTCTCCTCCGGACAGAACTATCTTTATAGATGATCACGAAGAAAACTTGGCTGTTGCTGCCAGTTTGGGTATCCATACGATTCATTTTTCGTACCCTCCCCAAACTCATTTGGACGAGCAGAGTACTTTTGGCGACTTGGTAAAGATGATATTGTCTCACACAGAGCTTGAATAGCTTGGTTAATCAATTGACCTATTTCTAATAACATGGTAAGAGCAGCCAGTTATCCAGTTCAGCAGCACTCGAAATTTTATAGACCTTACAAGGAGGTGCCATGTTTCCTATTGTTAATTTCCCGCTGGAATCAGAAAGCGAAATATTGAATGCGTTGACTATGCGTAAGCAACCTCCTTCAGACAATATGGAAGGTGTTGTTCGTAAGGCCTATAATGAAGTCGCTCAAAAAGGTGAACAGGCTATAGTTGAATATACTCGTGAACATGATCACTCAGGTTTTGAGGAGTCAGGGATATTTGTATTGCGAAGCTATGTTGAAGAGTGCGTGCAGGGACTGGATTCCGATATCGCTGATGCCATTCAAGGCGCAACTAAGAATATTGATGCTGTAAACAAAAAAATTGCTGACAGTATGACGGGTTGGGATATGTCCCTAAGTGATGGGCATGAAGTAGGGGAACGTGCATTTCCTTTTGAGAAAGTTCTTTTGTGGGCGCCAGCCAGAAAAGCACCGCTTGTTTCGACTGCTATCATGCTTTGTTCAGCAGCAGCTGCTGCTGGAGTAAAACAAATTATTCTTGCAACACCCCCGGGCCCTGATGGAAAACCGAATGCTGCGACCATCGCAGCAGGTCATATCGCTGGAGCAACGGATGTTGTTTGTGGTAATGCTCTGACAGTGATCGCTGCGGCTGCGACCGGAAATTGGAGACATGGAAAGGTTAATGCTGTTTTTGGCCCGGGACCTGATATTGTAGCTCTGACTATGCTGAATGCCGCACGTTATGGTCTTGTGACCCAGCCTGGTATTGGTCCTTCGGATTCACTTATCGTTTTTGATGGTATAACGGATCAGGAAGCTGATATTTTGGCACGTGACGTACTCACTGAAACAGAACATGGTAAAGATTCGTATACATATGCGTTGACTACAAATAAAGATGCGGCCGACAAGTTGCAAAAAGCCTTGGAACAAGAGGCTCTTGAACTCTTTGGGAAAGACGAAATATATGAAGAGGTGTCGCGGAAAGGTAATGCGGCAATCGTGCTGTTCGAAAACACGGATGCCATGATTGGTTTTGCCAATGAATTTCATCCCGAACACTTAATGGTCTATATGGAAGAAGAGAAAGCTAAGCCGTTGGCTGACAAGTTGACTGGCGCTGCGGAACTTCTTATTGGTAAGAATATTCCCTTTTCTGCAGCCAATTATTGTGTTGGTATCACAGCTGTGCTTCCTACGAACGGTTTTGCTCGCTCTTATTCAGGTATCACCAGCAGACAATTCTTCCGCCATGCAACCAGAGCATATTTGAGCTCCGAGGCAATGAACAGAATTGCTCCGACTGTTGAGGCTTTTGGGAAGACAGAAGGGCTTATGAACCATGCTCACGCCGCAACTGTTCGTCGTGATATAAGTTAAGCCTGACAGAAAAAGCCAAACCTCTCGATCTTTTGAGAAAACTGTAAAGGAAACGGTATGAATAAAGAGACTTCACCAATTGAACACTTGTATCTTTTTGATGATTTATCGATTCACCTTAAAAGAATTTCCAAGGAAATTGATGCCCCTCAAGAAGAGACTGAGGATCTTCTTGAAAAAGTCTGGTCTCTCATTCTTGATTCAGTCAAATGTATCGACCTCAAGCGTGTTGACGTGAATTTGATCAATTGGGAACATGCGTGCGCACAACTGGCCTTTCAATTGAAGAACGCAAATAGAATGTATGACATTATGGTTTCGCAAGGCTGTAATGGTGAATATGCCATGAGGGACCTTAATAGTCTTCATAAGGAAAATTACGGATATCTTGTTGCCGAGAATACCCCTAATGTTCGTTTGGCGCATTTGCTGGATGATCCGTCGGACCCTTTCTATTCCACTTTCAAATTAGGAACGAGCAAAGGCAGGCCGCTGGATGAGCAGATCAATGATGTCGCAGAAATAGCGCGGAAAATGTTCCAGAAACGAGGGACAAAAATTAGACTGGCTGTTTTTGACGACTGTATGGGTACTGGAGAAGGTAGTAAATATGTTGGTGAAAAATTACTTGAATTTCTACCAGATGTTCCTGTTTCGCTTCACATGGTGGCTTTTATTGGTAATGAGTCGGCTATGTACCGTTTCCAGTCTATGGGGTTTGAGACACATGTTGGTGTTTTGTTTCGTGGCAAAGTTTATCCTGAGTCGTGGAAGTGGGACATTTATTTCTTGAAAGACCAATTTCTTAGTTCTGCCATTCGTTATACAGATGGAACTTCTGTGCCATATATGGCAGGTGGATGGTACGATAAAATTTTCGCAGGGAATCCAGAGAAGGCTACTCAAATTTTCCATCAAGTCAGGGATATTTTAAGTGAAGCAGGTTATCTTGCTAAACTGGAGAGTATGTAACAAATTTCTTCCATTTAAATGGAAATCTTACCAGTTGAGATTTTTAAACCTTATCGTCCGCGAGTTATGGCTGCGACAAGCCGCTTAGGCCGGATTCCATTGATTGAAAACCATCTTTCTGGTTTTTCCTGATGTGGTTTCTTCAATGGTCACTGTGTCACAAGAGCCGTTAATTCTCATGATTTCAGGAATGCCCCTTTCTTTAGCGTATTGGCGTCCATGCTCAACATCCCCACATCTATAATCTATTTCGGCAGGGATGCCTTTTTTCCTGATTTCTCCAGCAAGACGTTCTCCTTCTAAGAGATTTTGGGAGGACGCACATATGATCAGGATCTTTGTCGGAGATGCAGCCCCTACTTCAAAACAGCCGGAATCTCTCAGTAGATCAATTGCTCGCGTAATATCCAGCGAGGCCCCAACGCCAGGGCGACTTTGCGCCATAAAATGGCTAACCAGATTATCATATCTTCCTCCCACAATAATGGGAGGATAAGCAGGGTTTCGGGTACATCTTCCTTCGTAAACAGTTCCCGTATAGTACTCCATTCCTCGCACGACAGACATATCGGCGTGAACCATGTTTCCTGGGATGTCTTGCAAGAGTTCCATAACTTGCTGGAGTTCGGCAATCCCTTCCTCAAGTAATTGGTTAGTGCCGCAAACTTTCCTAATTTCATTCTTGAAAGTGCCATACGATGTTCTGATTTTTGCAAAATCAATACAACGGGCAGCAATTTCTCTATCGAGGCCTAAATCTTGATGTAATTGGGCTTGAATCCCCTGAAAGCCAAGAGTGTTTACATTTCCAATGATTCCAATAACTTTTTTGGCCTTTTCTTTGTCTAATCCCAGAGACGAAAAGAAGCCTTGAGTAATCTTTCTGTTACTAATTCCTAGTTCAATCGTGCCCAACCCAACGGCATCAGCTACTTCACACATAATGCGCGGGAATTCGGCATCATACTCCAAGGGTAGAGAGCCATCACCAACAACATCAATATCTGCTTGAACAAATTCTCTATGCATTCCCCTAGTGATATCTTGTGATCGCCAAACAGGGCCAATTCTTGCACTTTTGAATGGTAAAGGGATTGTTCCCAAAGCGGTGTTTTCAGCAATGTAGCGTGCAAGAGGGCCTGTATGATCAAAACGCAAACCAAGGGTTGGGCCTTTTTGTGCTGAGGCGTGTGCAAAAGCTGAACTGATCTCGAATATACGGCTTTTCTCGTTCTCCGTGTTTTCTTCCAGCACCAGCACGGATAACTCTTCAACTGACCTTGTTCTTATAATCGGGTATCCGTGCAATTCAAAAATTTTCCGAATGTTTTCAATCCATCTATGTTCGACAGTCTCAATTTCTGGCGGATAATCCTGAAACCCGGCAATAGCAGTCGGTTTATGATATCTACGTTTCGGTTTATCTTGATGTATAAGCTCTGCCGGCGTGATAGGAGATCCATCGGGCAGGCGCCTAGTTTGCAAAAAAACATCATATGCGACCTGTTTGGCCCCTTTCTTGGATTTATCGGGGTTCAGCGGGTCATAATTTTCAATCATTTCCTTTGCTTGCTCGATTGTTTTCCCGGGGAAAACAATGAATGTTCCGTTTGAAAAAGTTTGGTCACCGTCAGCTGGCCCGTCGAAAGAACCGCTTCCTTTCAAGTATATGGCAGCCGATATTTCATTTTTGTAGATAAATCTACCAAAATAGCCATTTTCGACATCATCTGTGGGGTCATACTTTTTATTTATATCCGAAAGCGAAGCGTTCCAGCGGTCACCAATGCCTGTTTCAAGATATATTCTCTGCAAAGCTGCCGTAATTTTATTAGGAGAACAATCAGGCTGGTCTGCGCCACAAGAGTGTATAATTTCTTTGATTTTGATTGCTTTGGAATCGCTTGGTGACATAAGCATGATACTGCCTGTCCCATCAATTTTAACCCCTTGGGAGGCGTTATCTTTGTGATTGTGAAACCGAAGCCTGTAATCTTTTCTACTTGTTTTAGAATCGATTTTATCTGAGCCATTTTCCTGTTTGGTAAATATGTCAGGATCTTGAAACTTTGGCTCTCCATTTTCGTCAAGCATATTGGGAATCGGCCAACAAAAGCGTGACGATGTCTCAACATCACGGTTGTAATCAACCTCAAATAAACGGGCTGGATCCAGATCCCCAATAGTCCAACGATTACTCATTTTAATTCTCTCCTTATTTGTTGCAACTTTATTGCACACTGTTTTCGTAAAATCAACTTTTATGTCTTTTCTTGTCCGAATCTGCGGTCAGATCTTCAGGAGGATGCCTGAAATGTGGAGCCCTCTGACTGTTTTCCGTCAGCACAAGTTGGACAGAGAACGCATTTATAATGAGGCGTTACTGTTAGAACAGAAAGACCCGCGGTTATTGGGCACTCCAAGGTAACGCGGAGGTAACGTTTTTGCTCAATAACCGCGAGGACAGGGCAGGAATTTAGGGTAAAGGAGAGGAATTGCGGTGCTGGGCAAACTGTTATAAACTAAGGAACTGACAGTAATCGACAAGCACCTATAATAGTTATGTTAATATAACTCCAAAACCGTAGGTCGCAGGTTCGAATCCTGTCGCCCCTGCCATCAACCAAACAATCTTCGCTAACTTTTCTCTAGCAGTTGTTTTATTTCTTGTAGGCTGTAGCGCTGGTCTTTCAGCTTGTGAATTTTTTCTACGCGCGCGATCATGTCTGGCGCATAAAGCTGGTATCCTGATTTGGTAGTTTCAGCCACCTCAAGTAGTCCTTCTTTTGTCCAATGGCGGATGGTGGAGTTATTTTCATTAACAGCTTTAGCAATCTCCCCAATCTTCATAAGTTTTGGCTCAATACTCTGCGTATCTGTTTCACCGTTTATGGCCTTTAGATAAATATCAAGCGAACGGTCAACGGCTTTGCTTATAAGCTTAAAATAATCTTGTTTGGAGTCACCCAATTGCGCTTTTTCAAGGGCACCGATATAGGCCAAACGGTCACGTTTTCGAATAATGGCAGGAGGATAGCCCTCCATCATCAAAATCATATTCATCAATAGGCGTGCTGTTCGGCCGTTACCATCAACAAAAGGATGGATTGTGACTAAGCGATAATGTGCTTCAGCAGCCAATTCAACAGGATGTAGTTTTTTTTCGGACCTTAGCCATGCTTGCATATCAGCCATTAAATTAGGAACTTTGGCTGGGTTGGGCAAAACAACAGATGAGCCGGAAATACGCACAGGGACGTTGCGGTAGTGTCCTGCATTTTCATCATCGATGCCTTTCAGGATTATATTGTGGATTTTGAGAATATCGTCCTCTGTCAAAGCCTGAGGCTTGCGATCGACCTGATCCTTAACCCAGTCAAGAGCCTGCGCGTGATTAGTGGCCTCCAAATGCTCTATTAATGATTTACCCCCGACAGTCAGGCCTTTCTCAACAACCAGCGCTGTTTCACGGCGGGTGAGTGTGTTGCCTTCAATAGCGTTGCTCGTATATGTAAGTTCAACACGAAACCATTCGTCCAGATTATTGACCAGAGCATCTGGGAGTGGCCTGTACTTGTCTAAAACTCGTTTATTTTGCGTTAAAACATCATAATTCATCTATAAACCATAAACCATAACATTATGGTTTTCAAGGTTTTTTGCTCTCTGGAGAATAATTATTGTTCGATTGCATCCCCTGCCATTTAGTCCATAATTTCCCGATATTCCAGATTTTATACGCCTCAGCCCCGCACACCGCGGCGCTTCCCGAATGCCTTCAGTTCGAAGGACAGCAGAGAACACCTTCTCACCCTCATTTCTCACCTTTTTCTCTAGCCCCTGTTTTCCCGTCCTTTGGGCAGGTGAAAATACGATAATCTCTAGTATGAACAATCTTTAGTAACTTTAAGACTTTTTTATCCGAATAGTGTATTATGAGACCCATGCGCAATATTTTGCTTGGATTGATGACGTTTTTGATGCTCACGCCGATACTGACGTGCGCGATGCCGTTTTGTCCTATGAAGGGGGCGCAAGCGGCAGAAGAAAAGCCCTGCCATCAATCGAAAGAAAGTAAAAAATCAAGCCCGATGATGGCGCTGGACTGTATGGGCGTAGATTTGTTTCAGCCAAGTGTACAGGCCGATGTACCGCAGCCGGATCAATCCCTGGACATTATTCATTTCGCATGGGCTGATTTAACCACCGATTACAGTTTTCAGCCCACTGATATTCACGGCATTCGCGGCCCGCCTGATGGAGCCGGGCGAACGCCTAACGAACCTCCCCTGATACTCACCACGCAGCGTTTTAGAATTTAAACACGCCTCTTTTCCTGTTTTTTTCAACCTTAGGAAAGGAGATTTATTATGCGTGTTTTATTTTTCATTCTATTCTTATTTGCGTTTGTCCCATCTGCACTGGCAGCAGAGGACATCTATATATGCCCGATGCACCCGCATATCAGCGGGGAGGAAGGCGATACGTGCCCGATTTGCGGTATGACGCTGGTACCGAAAGTAGCCGAAGCGCCGGATGGCGCAGACCACGAAGGTCACAGCGCAGCCGCCGCTGAAGGCGCATTTCATATTGATCCGTCTTACGTTCAAACTCTTGGTGTTAGAACTGCGGAAGCGATGCATCACGATTTTGGCCGGAACATCCGTGCCTTTGGAAAAATCGCGCCCAGCACACGATTGGAATATGCCGTGGATGTGCGTACCAAAGGCTGGATTGTTGGCCTGCCTGTGGCGGCCGTCGGCGATACGGTCAAAAAAGGCGATCTGTTGTTTACCTATTACAGCCCTGACTTGATGAGTGCACAATCGGATTTTCTTATTGGCAGCCGGATCGGCAATGCGGAGCAACGTCTGCGCCTGTACGGTATGGATGACAAGGGGATCGCAGAGCTCAAAAAGCAAGGCAAGTTCCTGGAAGAAACACCGTTTTATGCACCGGCTGACGGTACGGTGACAATGCTCAATGTGCGTAAAGGCGCGCATGTGAATGAAGGCGGCAGTGTTTTAAAATTGCAGGACTTTTCCAAGCTCTGGGTCAATGCAGATGTGCCGGTGCGTGATGTGCAATTTCTGGAAAAAGGAATGCCCGCCACTATAACCGTGCCGGAAACAGGAGAGCATTACGAAACGACCGTGGATTTTATCGATCCCGTGGATGATCCGCAAAGCCGCACAGTTCAGGTGCGCCTGCTTTTGGACAACCCGGATGGAACGTTAAAATCCGACACTTACGTGGATGTTGTCTTCAATGCCGATGTGCAATCACGCCTCGCCGTTCCGGTGGAGGCCGTTCTGTATGGGGAGATGGGTGCATATGTCATAGAAGACGCGGGCGATGGATATTTTAAACCTGTCATGGTGGAAACGGGAATTACGGCGGACGGTCTGACCGAGATTAAAAGCGGCCTCTCTCACGGCCAGCGGATTGTGACCTCCGGGCAATTTATGCTGGATGCCGAAAGCAATCTGCGCGGCGGCATGGCGGGAATGGAGCATCATCATGGACAATAATCATATTCATGATCCTTCCCAGAGCTTCGCGGCCAAGGTTATCGATTGGTCAGTGACCCATCAGTTTTTTGTCATGCTAGGCGCTTTGGCCTTATTTGTGACGGGAATGGCGGCGGTAACGAAAATCCCGTTGGATGCCATTCCCGACCTGTCCGACACACAGGTGATTATTCGCACAGACTGGCCGGGGCAAGCTCCTCAGGTGGTTGAGGATCAGGTGACCTATCCGCTCTCCACACAGATGCTCTCGCTGCCCAAAACAAAAGTCGTGCGAGGCTTTTCGATGTTCGGCACGTCGTTCGTCTATATCGTTTTTGAAGATAACGTGGATATGTATTGGGCGCGGAGCCGCACGTTGGAATATCTCTCGCAGGTACGCGGTATGTTGCCCGAAGGCGTAGAGCCGCAACTCGGGCCGGATGCAACGGGCGTGGGCTGGGTGTTTCAATATGCATTGTATGACCGCACGGGCCAGCATGATCTTTCGGAATTGCGTAGCTTGCAGGACTGGTTTGTGCGCTTTGAACTGGCGACCGTTGCCGGTGTGGCGGAAGTGGCCAGTGTCGGCGGGTTTGTGAAGGAATATCAGGTCCTGGTCGATCCTAACAAACTGCGCGCCTTTGACATTCCTTTGCAAACAGTGATCGAAGCTGTGCGCTCTGCCAATCAAGAAACCGGGGGCCGGACGCTGGAAATGGCCGAAACGGAATATCTGATCCGCTCTCTCGGCTATGTAAACAAACCGGAAGATTTGCAGCAAGCTGTTCTAAAAAGCATAGATGGAACGCCCATTACAGTTGGTGATGTGGCGCGCGTGGTGGAAGGCCCGGCGCTCCGTCGCGGCGTAACGGAACTCAACGGTGTGGGGGAAGCGGTAGGCGGCATTGTTGTTATGCGCCCCGGTGCCAATGCTCTGGATGTCATCCATAATGTCAAAGCGCGGCTGGAAAGTGTGAAACAAGGGTTGCCAGACGGTGTGGAAATCAAAACCGTTTACGACCGCAGTGAATTGATTGAAGGCTCGGTCGAGTACCTTAAACATAAATTGATTGAAGAAAGCCTGATGGTTGCACTCATTACCTTTCTGTTTTTACTTCATGCCCGCAGCGCTTTGGTCGCCATTATCACCATTCCGCTCGGTATCCTTGCCGCCTTTATTGTGATGAATGCGCAGGGGATTACGGCCAATATCATGTCGCTGGGCGGAATTGCGATTGCCATTGGTGCGATGGTGGATGCGTCGATTGTGATGGTGGAGAATGCCCACCGGAAATTATCCGGCATGGGGGCGGAGGCAGATAAGGAGGAAAAACAAAAAGCACTCATACAAGCCGCCAAAGAAGTTGGGCCGGGGTTATTTTTCTCCCTGTTGATTATTACCGTGTCTTTCTTTCCGGTTTTTGCCCTGACCGGGCAATCGGCGCGGCTGTTCACGCCGCTGGCTTTTACCAAGACTTATGCCATGGCTGCTGCTGCATTGTTATCGGTGACAGTGGTGCCGGTGCTGCTGCTCTGGCTGGTGCGCGGCAAAATCCGTCGCGAAGATGAAAACCCGACCAATCGTTTCTTTATTGCTTTGTATAAACCATTTTTGAATGCGGCTTTGGAATGGCGCAAGACAACGATTGTGCTGGCTCTTATTGCTTTGGTCAGCACCGCGCTTCCGGCCTCGCGTTTGGGCAGCGAGTTCATGCCGCCGCTTTATGAGGGCGGGTTGCTTTATATGCCGATGTCTCTGCCGGGCGTGTCGGTCACCAAAGCAAGGGAGATTTTGCAGGTTACCAACCGCCAGATCATGACGGTGCCTGAGGTCGAACATGTATTTGGTAAAGCGGGCCGTTCCAATTCGGCTACCGACCCCGCGCCACTGGCGATGATTGAAACATGGATTGAACTCAAACCCCGGTCTGAATGGCGCAAGGGGATGACGCCGCAAAAACTGATCGCCGATCTCAATGAGCGCGTCGGCCTGCCGGGGATGATGGATAGTTGGGGCTATCCGATCAAAATCCGCCTCGATATGTTGACCACAGGAATCCGTACCCCGGTCGGGATCAAGGTAGCCGGAACCGATTTGAACAAGATCGACGGGATTGCCAAACAGGTCGAGGGGCTGGTCCGCACTGTGCCGGGCACGCGCAGCGCCATTGCCGACCGGGTTGTTGGCGGAAAATATATCGAGATTGTGCCCAACCGCCGGGAGATTGCCCGCTACGGCATATCGCTTGGTATGGTTCAGCGGGTGATACAAACGGCGCTGGGCGGGATGCAGCTTGATGAAGCTGTGGAAGGGCGGGAGCGTTATCCGATCATGCTGCGCTACGACAGGCCGTTCCGCGAGCATGTAACGGAACTGGATAATATCCTTATTCCCACGCCGCAGGGTGCACAAATTCCATTGGCTGATCTCGCTGAAATCCGTATTGCCGAGGGGCCGTCCATGATAAAATCCGAAGATGCGCGGCTCAATGGCTGGGTGTTCGTGGATATTGAGGGCCGGGATCTTGGTTCCTACATTGCTGATTTGCAGGAAAAACTGAAAACGCTGGAATTGCCGCAAGGCTACACGCTTAAACTCTCCGGGCAGTTCGAACAGATGCAAGAAGCGAATGAGCGTCTGAAAATGGCGGTTCCAGCCACGTTGCTGATTATCTTGACGTTGCTTTACCTGCATTTTGGTCGCTGGGATCGCACATTGCTGATTATGCTCTCCGTGCCGTTTGGTGTAACGGGCGGGGTGTGGTGGCTGTGGCTGGCCGGGTATCATCTGTCCGTAGCTGTCGCAGTTGGGTTTATTGCGTTGGCCGGGATTGCCGTTGAAACCGCGATTGTCATGTTGATTTATCTCGACCAGCAAATGCGCGATCATTGGCCGGATAGTTTTGAAGGTCTACTGGAAAATGTTCGTCGCGGCGCAGTGCAGCGCGTGCGTCCCAAAATGATGACCGTTTCCGTGATTATTCTCGGCCTGATCCCGATTTTCCTGACCGAAGGGCCGGGTTCGGACGTGATGCGGCGGATTGCCTTGCCGATGGTTGGCGGCATGATTAGCACGACGATCCTGACGCTTATCCTTATTCCGGTTCTTTATGCGGCGTATATGCAATGGAAACTGAAACTACCGACACAAACCGAAAGGAAAGATTAACTTTGATTGACGTTTCATACGACGATTTGGGACAAGGAACAGTTAACCTCTGACTGCTTCCGCTGCCATTTTCCAAATATTTTCAAACTTTGACGAGAACAACGGAACGGGTGCGCGCGGAGTGGCCCTACCCTTTCTCAAAGACGAAACGAAGCGTGACAGGAACGACGCGAGTAATCCCCGGCAAGCCCGCCAGCTCCCTTAATTTATCGATTCCGGCATCAATACCAAGATCCTCGGTTGTCACCATAATCATTTCATCAGTCACCGCCAGGATCTTATCCGCGCTCAGCCGGGCCACAAACATTGACGTTTCAACCGGCACGGAGATGCCGGACAGGTCGAGCGCTCCCTCAACATCAAGCGTGGTTGTTTCTCCTGGTGCCAAAGCATCCAGCTTTTCAAGATCAACCTGGGTTTTCAGCGTTGCTGTGGGATGTTCACTATCAAACACGTATGTGCGCATCCGTTCGTTACGAATATCGACGTTTGTTTCCACCGACATGACGTCGATATCAACCGTGACCTGACCGTCATCGCCCACCGTGCCTGAAAACTTTCCGAAATGATTGTTCTCGCCGATCGAATCTTTCTTGATCGATCCATAGGCGATTTTTGATTCACCCAGCGCCAGTGTCCAGACAGCGTCATCGGCCGCAAAAGCCGGGCTTGCCCACAGAAAAGCCATGAAGGCCACAGAAACGATCATTTTCTTCATAAAATGTCTCCTTCGATTACAGAACTTCGCCAATCGCAGCATCTGGATTCAATATGTACAGATAGAAGGCGTAAACAAGCCCGCAGTCCCTTATTATTCTCTTTGTTCACGATTTTTCTAGCTTCCCAGCTTCATTTCCACCAGCCGGACCCAGTATTCCGCGCCTGTGGCGATGACATCATCGTTAAAATCATAGTGCGGCGTGTGGAGACTATGACTGCAGGGCGTACCGTCTTCCCCGCTATTCTGGCCCAGCCAGATATAACAGCCCGGAATTTTACTTAGAAAAGCGCCGAAATCCTCGGCCGCCATCGAGGGTTTGACGTTCGCATCGATATTTCCCGTCCCGACAATTTCGGCGGCCACCCCGGCACAAAAAGCGGCCTGTTCTGCATCGTTGATCGTCGCTTCGGTATCACGAGTATAGGTATAGCTCACGGTCACGCCGCTGGCCTGCGCCGTCCCCTGTAATATCTCCCCCAGCCGTTTTTCCAGCCTGTCCCGGACAGCCGGATACAGCGTCCGGACAGCGCCCTTGATAACGGCCTGGTCGGGGATAACATTCAACGACCCGGTGCCCGCCGCCACATTCGTTACACTAATCACGGCCGAGTCCAGCGGGTCTACCTCGCGGCTGATAAAGTTCTGTATGGCCGTAATCATGCCGGCCGCCGCAATCACGGGGTCTTTGGTGTTGTGCGGCATCGCTGCATGGCCGCCGACGCCCCGAATTTCTGCTGCGAAATAATCGCTGGCGCCCATGATCGGCCCCGGACACACCGCCATCTGCCCCTTTGGCAATCCCGGCCAGTTATGAAGCCCATATATGAAGTCCATCGGGTATTTTTCAAACAACCCTTCCTCAATCACGCGCAGGGCGCCGTTGCCACTTTCTTCGGCGGGCTGAAAAATCAGGTACACCGTGCCGTTAAAATCCCGGTTTTCGGATAAATACCTGGCCGCCGCCAGCAGCATCGCCGTATGACCGTCATGACCACAGCCATGCATTTTGCCGTCAATCTCGGAGACCCAAGGCTTATTAGCCTGTTCCTTTATGTTCAGCGCATCCATATCAGCTCGCAAGCCAATGGCTTTGCCGCTGCCCGTTTTGCTGCCGGCAATCGTTGCGACAATTCCGGTTTTCGCCCAGCCGCGTTCATGCGGAATATTCCATTCGGCCAGCTTTTGCGCGACAAAATCACTGGCAAACCGCTCTTCATAAGAGGTTTGCGGATGCCTGTGCAGCGCCCGCCGCCATTCGGCGGCTTCCTGCGCAATACCAAGAATTTCATCTCTGATGTTCATTTTATTCTTCTTCCCTTACCTGTTTCCATTACCCGTAAAATTAATCCAGTGTACGACGATAGCGTTTCATGGCGATGAGCGTAATGATAACCATGAACACCATCAGCGGCCAGAGATGCGGCCAGATTTCCGTGAAATTACTGCCCTTGAGCAAAACGGCCTCGGCGTGGCGAAAGGAAAAGAAGGTCTTCATGCCTGTTTCCCTTCGCTTTTAAAATTATCCTGAGCATCGGCCATATAGCGGATAAACACGCCTTCGAAAGACGGGCTTGCCTCGTGCCATTCATAGCCGGGTTTCTTAAAGTACGGAGCGAGAGCCTCTTCCAGCTTGTCCTTATCCGTGCCGCCGACATGGAGGCTATCCCCGAACGGCGCAACGCCTTGTCCCGCCTTTAGCTTTGATACCGTGCCCTCCGGCACATAAAAACGGATTTTCACGTTTCCCGGCGGGAGCAAATTCACGACAGGCTGGCCTGCCGCTACATATTCGCCGGGCCGAAAAAACGTCTCTTCAATTATACCGTCAGCCGGTGCAAACGGCGTTGCTTCTATCAGTTTTTTTTCGGCCTGCTTCAATGTTTGTTCGGCCATATCTACGGATGCTTTAGCGGCGGCGATCCTATCACCGCGCGCGCCCAGCCCCGCTGTTTTCAACTGTGCCTCCAGCTCATCCATCCGGGCTTTTGCGCTATCCAGAGCCGCCTTGGCGTCGTCACGGGAGGACAGGCTGGCCGGGGCTATCATGACAAACTCACCTTCGATATAGCCATGGATTTTGGGACCAGACGGTTCACAGGCTACAAGCAAAAGGGGCATCAGTAAAAGCAGGATTTTGCTCATGATACAGCTTTCTTTCTACGGGCTGCGGTAATCGCTTCTTTTTCTTTCAAACCATAACGCTCCGTCCCGGATGGAGAAAGACAAATTCCTTATGCGCTTTAAAAAAATAGACGTCCGGCCCCGCATATAGAAGAATAATGCCTTGAATCACAAAGGATTTAAAAAAAATTTATAGTCCAATCTGACGGGAAAGATAGTACGACGAATGGCGAAATCAATTCCGCTGTCCCTGATTTGTTTTTGCACCATGCTCCCGGACAGCGGGAAACTAGGGCATAAATTCTTGCTTTGAATAACGGCAAATAAATGGTGTAGACTGGCCCCCGCGCTGAAAAAAACGGAAAGTACGGAAAAGATGAGCACTATCCCCCCCTGTCCCCAATGTAACTCTGCTTATGCTTATGAAGACAGAGGCTTATACAATTGTCCCGAATGCGGTCATGAATGGTCGGAAAGCGGTACATCCGGCGAAGAAAGCGGAAACGTCGTCATTCGGGATGCCAACGGCACGGAACTGCAAGACGGCGATACCGTTACCGTCATCAAAGACCTGAAAGTAAAGGGATCGTCAGCCGTTGTGAAAGTCGGAACCAAAGTTAAAAATATCCGGCTGGTCGGCGGCGACCATGATATCGATTGCAAAGTTCCCGGCATTGGCCCGATGGGCCTCAAATCCGAATTCGTGAAAAAAGTATCCGATTAAAATCGTATGTGCTCTAGCCGTGGTAGCGGCGGCTTAAGCGCCCAATGGTCAATCCCTGGACCAGGATCGAAAACAGCACGATGCAATAAGTGACCAGCAACAGGAAATCACGCAGCTCGCCGGTCGGCAGCGACAAAACCATCGCAACAGAAAGGCCGCCCCGCAGGCCGCCCCATACAAGGATCGGGATTACGCCCGCGCTGAAAGTCCGGTAGCGGCTGAGAATGCCGACCGGGAAACTAACCGACAAGGTCCGGATCAAGAGCAGCCCCGGAATCATAATCAGCCCCGCATAAAACGCCGTCTGGTTAAAGGGGATCATCACCAGTTCGAACCCGATCAGCATAAACAAAATCGCATTCAGAAACTCATCTATCAGTTCCCAGAAATTGTCGAGGTTCTGCTTGGTCATATCAGACATCGCATGCGCCCGGCCGATATTCCCGACAATCAGCCCGGAAACAACCATGGCGATCGGACCGGATGCATGAAGCGCATGGGCAAGCTGATAGCCCCCCATCACCAGCGCCAGAGTCAGGAAAATCTCGACCTGATAATTATCGACACTGCGCAGCATCAAAAATGTGATATAGCCCAGAACCGCGCCCAGAACCGCGCCGCCGAGCGCCTCCTCGACAAACAGCAGGGCAACGTGAGACGGGCTGGCATGTCCCTGGGTCACAACACCAAGAATGGCCAGAAACAAAACAACCGCGACGCCATCGTTAAACAGTGATTCACCGACCACCTTGATCTCAAGCGTTTGCGGCACGCCCGCTTTTTTCAAGATGGCCATAACCGCGATCGGATCGGTCGGCGAGATCAAAGCCCCGAACAGCAGGGCATGGAGAAACGAGATATTGAAACCGAGCAAGGGAAACAGGTACCAGCACACCAGCCCCACTAACACGGTCGAAAATACAGTGCCGAAAAAAGCGAGGATCGAAACGATGTATTTCTGGGCGTGCAGGGTCTTCCAGTTAACATGCAGGGCTCCGGCAAACAGCAGAAAACTCAGCATGCCATCAAGCAGGGTTTTCGAAAAATCTATTTCGCCGAAAATACTGCGCACCAACGGCAAGACATCAACCCCGACAAGCGGCAATAGCAGCAAGACCGTCGACATGGTCAGAGCCATCACCATGATGCCAATCGTCGTCGGCAACTTGATGTAGCGGTAATTGATATAGGAAAATACCGCGCAAAAGGTAACAAGGATACTGGTCAGAGAGATAATGCCCATAAGGCTTTTATATATGATCCGGGGGGACGCCACCAGCCTAAAGTTAATCTCTATGTCCGGCTTTTTGCTCCGGCCGGCGATGTGTTTGGTTCTGATGTCAATCCGTTACAGAATCTGGTCTCCCTGATTATGAACATCCAGCAGATCAACCAGCGCCGTCCCCTGCTCGGCACCGCCGGTCACGGTTTCAACTGCGATTGCCGTATTTTGCGTGCCAGCATTGCTCATATTTTCCCATGTATGTTCATCGGAACACAATTGATCCAGCGCATCCTGCTCGGCGCTGCCGAAATCAATCAGGTCGGAGATATCCAATGCCATCGCCGCGCTTCCACCATCCTGTATTACCGTTTCCTGCGTCGCCGCGCCGGCAGGCAGTGTCGTTGTCATGATGAAACTCTGCCACGCCGATGCGTACGTCCCGTCGGATACCTTGGCCCATAATTTATCGGTGCCTTCCGCGCTGCCGCCCACGATGTTCAGGACATCAAATTCGGCCTGCGTCAAGATATGGCTCCCGCCGGCAGACAATCTGACGCCGTTCAGCTCGAAATACCCCGACACATTATTCGTTCCGCTATCCCAGACCTCGTAGGTCAGTGCATCGCCATCGGCATCCGCTGCGATAATGACGCTCGAGGCCAGTATTGCCGTTTCTTTGCCCAGGCTAAAATCACTGGCCGTCACGGTCGGCGCCGTATTAACACCGCCGCCATTGCCGCCCGTTTCGGCGATACTGCCGCTGGTCGTCAGGATAAAGGTTTGCCATGTTGCCGTGTGCGTACCATCGGAAACCCGGACCCACAGCTTGTCGGTGCCGTCGGCGCTGCCGCCCATGATGTGCAGGGCGTCAAATTCAGCCTGCGTTAAAATATGGCTCTGGCTGGCCGCCAGTTTGGCGCCATTCAGCTCAAAATACCCCGATACGTATTTGTTCTCGCCGTCCCATACTTCGTAGCTCAGTGTATCGCCATCAGCATCCGCCGCGGTAATGACGCTCGAGGCCAGCGCAATCTCTCCTTTGGCCAGAGTCAGGCCGCTGGCTGTCACGGTCGGTGCCGCATTACCGCCGCCTCCTCCACCGCCGCCGCCGCCAGCGAGGCTACCGCTGGTCGTCAGGATAAATCTCTGCCAGGCCGTTGTGGTGCTGTCATCGGAAACCCGAACCCACAGCTTGTCGGTGCTATCGGCGCTGCCGCCTACGATGTTCAGGGCATCAAATTCAGCCTGCGTCAGGGTATGCCCCCTGCCGGCGGCCAGTTTGCTGCCGTTCAGTTCGAAATATCCCGACACGCTTTTCGTATCGCCATCCCAGACCTCATAGGTCAGCGTGTCCCCGTCGGCATCCGTGGCGGTAACGACACTCGAGGCCAGCGTGACCTCTCCTCTGGCCAAAGTCAAATCACCGGATGTGAGAACTGGGGCCGTATCAAGAGAACCAAAATTCGCCAAGAGCTGGGCAAACGTATAGGAGCCGTCCGAGAAAATGAAGTTCTCGAAATTAGAAAGAACATCTGTAAAATTCTGGACGATGTGGTGAAAGGAAACAGTGACGCTGTTTATGAAGTTAAAGGCAAAGGCGCTGACCGAATAGTTATAGTTCGCGGTATCCGTCCCGCCGCCGCCATCCAGCGTATCATTACCGATCGTGCCGAATACGACGTCATTGCCGTTGTTCCCCAGCAGGATATTGTCGGAATCGTTGCCGTAAATCGTATCGCTGCCCGCCCCGCCCGTCGCGTTTTCGATCGTTGCGCCGTAGGCAATCACAAGGTTATTTGTCAGGCCGCCGACATTGCTGAAATCGCCGGAAACAAGCGTAATCGTCTGGGCCATACCGTACCCTGACAAATCCAGCGTGTCCGTCCCGCCGCCATCCCAGATAGCAACGATGGGCTGGGTCGTGATCGAAAAATCATACTGGGCGCGCCCGGCATTGCTGTTAAAGCCATAAATCGTGTTGCCGCTGCGCGTGGCATAGTTCGTACCATAGATGTTCTGGATGGCCAGCATATCAATCAGTTGCGGCGTCGAACCGTATTGCCCCATGTGGTTCGCGCCGGTAAAGCTGGCCGAGAAATAGGACATGATCGTGAACTGGCGCGTGTCGTTCGTCCAGATCGCATCGTTGTTATAGGTTGCGCTGCCGTTGTAATTACCGGAGTGCCCCAGACCCAATGAATGTCCGATTTCATGCAGCGCCGTTTGCAGGCCGTACAGACCGATCGTGTTCAGATCCCCCCAGCCGAACACATTCGTATCAATGGAAATCATGTTAGACGCAATATCGCCGCCGACAAAGACGGACGAAGACGAATAGGCGCGGCCATCGTCTCCTTCCACAATATCCATATCCCCGCCGCTGGCGACTTCCGAAAATGTAATATCGGCGATCTCCTGCCACATGCTAAAGGCATCGCGGAGCCCGGCCTTCTGGGCCGCCGTAAATTCGTTGGAGATCGAGTACGTTACGTTATGCTGCGCCCATGATCGCGCAATCGACCCGGCATCCGCCCAAAAGCCGTTGACCAGATAATCAGCGAACTGCGCGGGCGTAGCCGCCCCGCCCGGCGCATAAAGGGGCGCATCGTTAATTATTGTTTCTTCGATTTGTGTCACGGTGTTTCTGGTATCACCAGCATTGCTTTTCTTGCCTGTTGTTACGGGTACATGGGAAGCCCCGTCTTGTCTGATGTGCAGCAAAGCATTTTCAATTCCCGCGGCCGGGGACGTGCTTGTACCGTCGCCGTACAGAATGTCATCATCATCAAAATGATAGATATCTTTTTCTTTGTGCGACAAAACAACGGCTGGTGTAAACATACCGCTGGCGTCACTGACCGGCTTCATGCCGCCCTTTTGTGAAAAGCTCTCCACGTCTGAATCCTTACTGCGCTGGTTGAAGAAGAAGGGAACCCTTCTTTAAGACCTTTCACCAATTATAAGCGGTAAGACGTTGAGCGCCAATATAAAATTTAGACCTCTTTATAAAGGAAGAATGGATTGGAAAATCAGTAGAAAGTCAGCAGTCCTCCGGGAACAAAATCGCTGTCGTCATCTGTTTGCACAGCCCCGCCTTTATCTGCTTTTTTGTTTTCCGAATTATCATTGGCATTTTTATGGGGAAAAATAGACTGGCTCTTGTTCAATAAAGAGCAAGATATTGTCGTTATCTTTGGTTTTTTCATTTTTACAACACACGTTCTAGGTGTTAATGTTAGTTCATGGCTAATAGCCAAAGAATGAGTAACCCGTCAAACTTTACGTTATAAAAAATTAGAAGATATACACAAGCTATGACAAATTTTTCATTGATATCGAAACGCTCCACGACCGATCTTGATCGCTATATGGGGCAAAAACTAAAAACCCTGCGCTCTTTTAAAGGGATATCGCAGTCAGATCTCGCTGAATATATGGGACTTTCGTTCCAGCAAATTCAAAAATACGAAAATGGCAAAAACAGAATCAGCGCTGCCTCCCTGTTCCATATTGCTAAAATCCTGGATGCTAACGTCACAGATTTTTTTCCCGAAGAAAGTGGTCAGAAGGAAGAGGATACGTTATCCGACATATTGCTGGATAAAAATATTGTGGAACTTGTTCGTCTTTATGGTCAATTACCGGACGATGATAGAAAGAAATCTGTGCAACAATTTATACGCTTATTCCTAAAAATACAGGACACAGAATAAACAAAACCGACCGGGAACGTCTTTTGAGGAGGGTATAGCTTGCAGTCATGACCTCAATTGAAGAGTTTATTGAAAAAAGCAATAAAGCATCAAATGCAGAAGAAGCCTTTCATCTGTTTTCCCAAACCCTATCTGAAATGGGGTTTGACCGGGTTGTCTACAGCCTTTTAACAGACCATTTTTCTCTTCAAAAAAAGGCCGGGCACGGTATTGCCTATAATTATCCTGATGATTGGATGAAATACTACGCAGAAAAAGGCTATGACACAGAAGATCCTGTTCCCAAACAGGCTTTTAAATCTTCCCGTCCTTTTTCCTGGGAGGGGTTGACTAAAACAAGTGAACTAACGGCGCTTGAACAGAAAGTCATGAATGAAGCCGAAGAGGCCGGTCTAAAAAATGGCGTTGGCATCCCTCTTTATGGCGCCCATAGCGAAATTGCCGGCGTCGGACTTGCCAGCAGCACCGGAGGGATTGATATTGACCAGAACACACTTTGCAAGCTGAGGGCTATTTCATCCCAGTTTCATATGATTTATTCCGATTTCCTCACCGTAGAAACGTCCGTCAGCAATGTTCGCCTGACGCCGAGGGAAAGAGAAATCCTGTTGTGGGTTTCTGAAGGCAAAAGCGATCCTGTCATTTCTGAAATTATTGGTATCTCCATTCCCACGGTTCGTTTTCATTTGAACAATATCTATCAAAAACTACAAGCCAATGAGCGTACTTTTGCTGTCGTAAAGGCCTTACATCTGGGCCTTATTTCACCGAGTATTATCGCGGCCCCCTATCAGACTTGATAGCTACCTGATCTCCCCTTTTTTCGCTTTTCTAAACCCTGGTGAAACGACAAAGCACGGGGAGAAAAAGCATGATTGATTGTGTCTCAATTGAAAATGCCCATATGTTCAAAGGCAATCCATTAGCTTCGCAACATAAACTTCGTTATCAGAGCATTATTAAACGACAAGGCTGGGATGTTCCGGTTGTAAAAGACATGGAATACGATTCCTATGACAACCCCGCCACCACTTATCTCGTCTGGCGCGATGAAAATAATGTCGCACGGGGCGTATCGCGGCTTTATCCGACAGACCGCCCTTATATGTTGCAGGAAGTCTTTTCTCACCTTGTCACGGAAGAGTTACCCAATGACGTAAAAATATGGGAAGGAAGCCGTTTTTGTGTTGATGAGAGCCTTTCTCCACAAATGAGAAGACGGATCATACAAGAACTCGTTCTGGCCTATCTGGAGTTCGGGCTGGATCAGGGAATTGAACGTTATATTGGTCTTATGTACCCGATCTACTGGCGGAACATTTTCACCAAGGCCGGTTGGGACATTGATTTCATGGGACCTGAAATCCGGCTCGAAGAAGATTACGGTCATGCCGTTCGTGCGGGCGGGGTAAGGGTTTCCGAAGAAAACCTTTTCAAGGTTCGTGAAAAAACAGGCATCCATCACCCTGTACTTAATTATAGCGATTACAGCGATGAAATCGAAAAAATCACAAAAGTGGCTTAACACACAGGTAAAAAAAATGACTATCGCTCACCAAATCGAAAACACAAAAGAAATCAGAAGTATTATGGCCTCTTTGTTTTACTTATATAAGGAGACTGAGAAGTCAGGACTAACCGAGCTTTCCGATATTTTGAAAAATGCTTTGCACGAAACAAATTCATGGCTCGAAGATAAAAAATTGCCTGCTGAACGCCTTATCCTTGATAATCGCACGCTTCAGCTATTTGAAATTCTTTTCAAGGCGACGAGCATGTCACCTCGACAACTGGAAAAATTTCTTTCCATCGTAGGAGACAAGGACACTCCTCCAAGCACCATCCTGAATTAGCCACCCTTCTGATCATTCCCGGCTTTTTCCAGAGTTACGGCTCTTTAATGGAGCAAGGTGCCGAAACGGATAGTAGTTATTCTTACAAAATCACAAATTACATAAATTTCCAGCCTGCGGGTCCAGAAAAACTGGTAGTTCAGGTTGACCGGGTACAAAAAACTCTCTGGATTCTTTCTTACGTAATCAGATGCCCGTTTGCGCCCCCTCCTTTGCCTTGATTCAGCCCGTGCCCAAAAAGGCGATCATTCCGGGGGTGGCCACGGCGTAGAAGATGACATTTTTCACAGTGAGCACAATTTGTAATGCGCCTCATGGTCTTTTGTGCAGAGGGGGGCCGTTTTATTCTTCTTCTTTTGATACCCGTAGCAAGGGTGTATAGATATTCCGTATGAAGAACTGGTGTGCTTCTGCCACCAAACGAACAGCATAAAAAGGCCTGTCCGAAACAGAAACCAGGGATCGGCTACGACAGTGTTGTTTAAACAAGCTGACGGAAAGCGAGATATTGATGAAACTGACGTTCATGGGTGCGACGGGAACGGTAACAGGTTCCAAATACCTGCTGGAAGATGAAGGAAGACGTATACTCGTTGATTGTGGTCTGTTTCAGGGGCTTAAGGAATTACGTCTGCGCAACTGGGACAGGCTGCCGATCGACCCGGCCTCCGTCGATGCCGTTATTCTGACCCACGCCCATATCGACCATAGTGGTTATCTACCGCTGTTTGTCAAAAACGGCTTCAAAGGCTCTATCTACTGCTCCGAAGCAACGCTTGATCTGTGCCGCATATTGTTACCGGATTGTGGCCGGATACAGGAAAGCGACGCCGAGCGTTCCAACCGCCATGAGTACAGCAAGCACAAACCCGCCTTGCCGCTTTACACCGAAAAAGATGCCTTCGCCGCACTGGGACACTTTAAAGCTGTCAGGTTCGGACAAGAGTGCCATCTGAGCGATTTTTTGACTTTTTCTCTTAGCCGGGCCGGACATATTCTCGGGGCGGCCTGCGTTAAGATTAGCGATGGCCAGACGTCTATTGTCTTTTCCGGCGATCTGGGCCGTCCGAATGATCCGATCATGAAAGCACCGGCACAGATCCAGTATGCTGATTATCTCATACTGGAATCTACCTATGGCGACCGGCTCCATGAAGAAACCAACCCGATGGAAAGAATGGCTGATATTATTAACCGTACTTTCAAGCGTGGCGGCATAGTTGTTATTCCGTCGTTTGCAGTCGGACGTGCCCAGCTTATTCTGTACTACCTCCATGAGCTTATCAGGACAAAAAAAATCCCATATGTTCCTGTTTATCTCGACAGCCCAATGGCCATAGATGCAACAAAACAGTGGCAAGACCATGTTGACGAACATCGGCTTGATGCTAAAAAAGTCGGCGAAGTTTGCCGGACCGCAACCTACACACAATCGGTCGAGCAATCAAAAGCGCTGGATAACGGTGCGGTTCCGGCAATCATCATCTCGGCCAGCGGCATGGCAACCGGCGGCCGCGTTTTGCATCATATAGCGCATTATATCGGCGATGAGCGCAACACGATTTTATTCGCCGGTTATCAGGCAGCCGGCACACGCGGGGCGCGGCTTGTCCACGGTGAAAAAGAAATCAAGATACATGGCCACTTGCACCCGGTTCGGGCGGAAATCCATAACCTTGCCAGTTTATCGGCCCATGCTGATTATGCCGAAATCATAGACTGGCTACGTGCATTTAAGAAAAGACCGCGCAAAGTATTCCTGACCCATGGCGAACCGGAAGCCACCAGTTCATTCAAATTTAAGATCGAAGAACATTTAGGATGGAACGTGGAAATCCCTGATTATCTGCAAGAGGAAGAGCTGTAGAGATGAGGAACCGCCAGATACAACGCGGCTTTGACGGCCGCAGAGAATATTGGTGATTTTGACGGTAAAAATGGAATTCTCCTCCCCCTTACTTCTTCAGCCGGGCCTCAACCGCTTTCTCGACATTCAAGGCTTCAAACACTGTATCCGTAATCCGTGGTTCGATGGATTGCATGTCGGCTAATGCCAGTTCATCAAGTTTACAGCTTTTGTTTTCAGCCATTTTGACAATCTGGCCGGTAACATGATGAGCATCGCGAAACGGCATGGCCAGTTCTTTGACCAGCCAGTCGGCCAGATCGGTTGCCGTGGAAAAACCGTTTTCGGTATCGGCACGCATTTGCGTCACGTGAACCTGCATGCCGGCGACCATGCCCCCCATCGCTTTCAGACAGAGCTGCAGCGTGTCAAAGGCTGCGAACACCGCTTCCTTGTCGTCCTGCATGTCCTTGTTGTATGTCAGCGGCAACCCCTTCATCACGGTCAGCATTTGCATCAGTGCACCAATCATCTTACCGCTTTTGCCGCGCACCAATTCCGCCGCATCCGGGTTTTTCTTTTGCGGCATGATAGAACTGCCGGTCGTGAAACTGTCACTCAGACGGATATAGCCGAACTGGGACGTGGACCATAGGATCAGTTCTTCTGCAAAACGGGAGAGGTGAACAGCGCAAATACTGGCAACGGACAGAAATTCAAGCACGAAATCCCGTGCCGCCACCGCGTCCATCGTGTTGGCCACCGGCTGTTTGAACCCCAGTTCCTCAGCCGTCATCGCCCGGTCGATCGGGAACGACGTCCCGGCCAATGCCCCGGCCCCCAGCGGGCATTCGTCAAGCCGCTCCAACGCATCCGCCAACCGCCCCCTGTCCCGCGCCAACATCGCCGCCCACGCCTCCAGATGCAGGCCGAGCGTCACCGGCTGGGCGATTTGCAAGTGGGTAAAGCCGGGCATAATGGTGTTTTTGTGTTCATTCGCCTTGTCATTAAGGACGGCAAGAAAAGCATCAACATCACCAATCAACGCCATCACTGCCTCTTTCATCCAGAGACGGAAATCGGTTGCGACCTGATCGTTCCGGGAGCGTGCCGTGTGCAGTTTTCCGGCCACATCACCGATAATTTCTTTCAGCCGCGCCTCGATATTCATATGAATATCTTCAAGCTCGGTTTTAAAAACGAACGATCCGTTTTCAATTTCCCCCCGGATTTGCTGCAAGCCTTCGGAAATTTTTTGCGCCTCTTCGGCTTTAATAATCCCGCAGGCCGCCAGCATTTTCGCATGAGCCAGCGAACCTTGAATATCCTGCCGGTACAGGCGTTTATCAACATCAATCGAGGCGTTGATCTGCATCATCACATCGTCCGGCGCGCTTTCAAACCGCCCGCCCCACATCTGGTTGGATTTTGTCTGACTCATGCTGTTTCCTCCAATGTCTTTTTCAAAATCTCTATGGCCTCGTCGACTTCCGCCCGTCCGGCGATCAGCGGCGGCGCGAGGCGTAAAGTATTTTCCCCGGCGCTCAGTGCCATCACGCCGTTTTGCAGCAAAGCTTTCAAGAACGGGCTAACCGGGATATTCATATCAACCCCGACCAGTAAACCCTTGCCGCGGATAGCGCCCAGCGCCGGGAAATCATGCCTTAAACCGTCCAGTTGATCCATAAGATAAGCGCCGGTTTCCCGGACATTCTTCAGGAATGCCGGCTGCCAGACCGTTTCCATCACCGCCAACGCCACGTTCGCCGCCAGCGGATTGCCACCATAAGTCGTGCCGTGGGTGCCGTGGCCGAAATGGCTGGCGAAATCGCCCTTTGCCAACATCGCGCCCACCGGAAAACCACCACCCATTCCCTTGGCCAGCGTGATTATATCAGGGATAACGCCGTATTGTTCATAGGCAAAAGCCGTGCCGCATCGCCCGGCCCCGCACTGAATTTCATCAAAGATCAGGGCGATGTTTTTTTCGTCACACAGCGTCCGTAATGCCTTCAAAAAGGCTGGGGCAGCTATCCATACTCCGCCTTCGCCCTGCACGGGCTCGATAATGATCGCTGCTGTTTTATCTGTAACTAGTGCTTCCACCGATGCCAGATCATTGAAATCGGCAAAATTAATTCCCGGCACATAGGGACCCAAGAAAGGCTGGTTATCACGTTTATAGGTCAGGCTCGCCGCACCCATACTTCGCCCATGAAAACCGTTATGAAAGGCTATCACCTCATGGCAGTCCGGTCCTTTGGTTTCATAGGCCCATTTCCGCGCGAGCTTGAAAGCGGCTTCCACCGCTTCCGTTCCCGAATTGCACAGGAACACCCGGTCAAATGCGGAATGCTCGATTAAGAATTCCCCGCAGGCCAACCGGGGAGAGGTCATATACGTCCCCGGACAAGTGGTAAAGCACCGGATTTGCTCTTCGACGGCCTTGATAAAAACCGGATGGGCATGACCAAGGGACGCCACGGCAATCCCGGCGGCAAAATCGAGATAACGCTTGCCATCCGTGTCGAACAGGCAGCATCCTTCCCCGCGATCCAAAACAATGTCCTGCAGCGGATACAGATCGACAAAAACGCTTTGCGCTTTTTCCAGCATTTCCTGTGTATCCATTATGCAGCGTCCTTCTCAATAACCCGTTGTTCCTGATCGTATTTCTTCTTCTCGCTCCGTCGGACAATCATTGTGCCGCAGCCGGACGCCGTATAAATTTCATCCCGCAAAGCATCGGATTTAAAGCCGTTCAGAATATGAACGCGCCGTGCCCCGGCCTCCAGCACCCGGATACAGTTTTCCATCTTCACTTTCATGCCACCGGTAATCATCCCTGCAGCAATTTGCTTGCGCAGGTCATGGGCCGTCAGGACAGAAGCGGTTTTACCGTCAATCAAAACCCCATCTGTGTCGGTCAGGAAAATCAGCTTGGCCGCCTTCGTAGCCGCGGCCAGTTCTACCGCCACATTATCGGCATTGATATTGACAGCCTGACCTTCCGCATCCATCGCCAAACAGGGACACGCGATAAAAGAGGTTCCTTTTAACATCCGCCGGATCGCCTGCGGGTCGACAGTTTGCAACGTGCCGTCAAACCGCTTTGTCTGACCATGCGGCGACCGCCGCTGTGCCTGCCCCCATGAGGGCGGCACAGCATTTAAACAAATTCCTTCCAGATCAATAGCCTTCATCGTTTCCGTCAGTCGGAACGCCAGATCTCCGGCCATGACGTTTTGAATGAGCGCAATATCTTCTGCCGTTGTTACCCGCAAACCGTCCAGTTTCAGGGACGTCCGGCCCGTATTCTTTATGGCATCGTCAATCACATGCCCGCCGCCATAGACCAGCAGGACTTTTATCCCATCATCCGTCATTTCCTTTATATTTTTCAGCAGGTTTTCTCGGGCCGATTCATCCGTAATAACCCGTCCGCCTGCCTTGATAAGGAACAGCTTTCCTTTAAACAGGTGACTATAAAAACCATGGAAATCAAACATACCTATCTCCTTACGGGTAAACCGGGGTTGTAAAGTCCAGCCCGGCCGTTTCCGGCAGGCCGCACATCAAATTCATATTCTGGACCGCTGTGCCCGACGCCCCGCGCAATAGATTATCCAGCGCACCCTGCGCAATGATCGTCCCCCCCGTTCCTTCCCGGTAGTGAACATGGCAATGATTGGTGCTAACGACATGGTTTAAGTGCACCTCCGGCACGACATGCGTGAACAGCTCCCCATCGAAAAACCCGTTCGTGATGTCCAGTGATGCATCAGTCTGCACAAAGGCGCTGGCAAAAATCCCCCGCACATACGGCCCGACGGTCGGCAGAAAATTGAGCTGCTCTGCCGTGATGCCAAGCGTCCGGGTAATCTCGGGCGTGTGACGGTGTTCGTTAATGAGGTAGCTGTTCATATCCTGTGCCAGCACCGGATGGGTGGCCGGATCGCGGGGCGACCGCCCGCCGCCGCTGGTGCCGGAGACCGCCATCACATCTGCCTGTTTAATCTGGCCCCGGAACGGCAACAAAAGCGTCTGGATCAGCAGCGCATAACAACCGGGATTGGCCACAGCCTCCGCGGTTTCGATCGCTGTCCGGTTAATCTCCGGCAAGCCGTAGACAAACGTACCATCCAGCAAGTCCGGGGCTTTGTGATCTTCATGATAATAGCGTTTAAAAGTCTCCGCATCGGACAACCGGAAATCCGCTGACAGGTCGATCAGTTTGGTCTTACCGAGAAACTGCGCCGCGACATCCTGCGAGGCCATATGCGGCAGGCACAGGAATACAACATCACTTTCCGCTGCCACCGTGGCGTAATCGGTATTTGTTACCACGATATCCTGAACCGCTGGCAAGGCTGCCAGCCGCGGATATACCGCGGCCAGCGCCTCATTGTCATGCTGCCGTGACGTCAGGTACGCCAGCTCCACGAACGGATGCGCCAGTAAAATCCGCAGCAATTCCGTGCCCGTGTAGCCGGTGATCCCGACAATCGAGACTTTCAGCTTCGCGCCGGTCATGCCGCTTTCTCCAGCTTATGAGCCGCCGTTTGATAGCCGGCTTTGAGCCGGATGGCGTTAATCCGGATGAAGCCCTGTGCGTCTTGCTGGTTATATCCCCCTTCTTCGTCCATAGAGGACAGCTCGGCGTTATAAAGCGACTTGGCAGAACTCCGCACTACCGGATAGGCACAGCCTTTGAACAGCTTCACGGTGACATCACCCTCGACATTTTCCTGCGCCTTTTTCATGGCATGAAGCAAAAAGGCCATTTCAGGTGAAAACCAAAAACCGTTGTAGATCAGGTCGGCCATTTTGAGCGAGAGCATATCCCGGATGTGCATCACCTCCCGGTCCATCGTCAGGCCTTCGATATCTTTGTGCGCCTGCAGGAGGATTTCGCCGCCCGGCGTTTCATAGACGCCCCGCGATTTAATCCCGACATACCGGTTCTCGACCATATCCAGCCGCCCGATCCCATGCTTCGCGCCCATCTCGTTAAGGTACGTAAACAGTGCCAACGGCTCGGTATGTATCGTCTTGTCGCCCTTGTTCTCGACTTTGACCGGATAACCGTTTTTAAAGCTAAGCACGATATGATCGGCTGTATCCGGGGCTTTTTCCGGCGCAATCGTATGGGAATAGACATCTTCATCAGCCGCCGTGGCCGGATCTTCTAAAACCCCCGCCTCGTGCGAGATATGCAGCAGGTTTTCATCCTCTGAGTACGGTTTTTTGACCGTCGCGGTTACGGGAATCCCGTGTTTTTCCGCATAAGCCAGCATATCCGACCGCCCTTTAAACTGGTTGAGAAATTCAGGCATTTTCCACGGAGCAAGCACCTGAATATCCGGCTTCAGCGCATAATAGCCAAGTTCAAACCGTACCTGATCGTTACCTTTCCCGGTCGCGCCGTGGGAAACAAAAGCCGCACCTTCTTTCTCGGCAATCTCGATCTGCCGCTTGGCAATAATCGGCCGGGCCAGAGACGTCCCCAGCAGATACCGCCCTTCATAAACCGCGTTGGCGGAAAAAGACGGAAAGATATAATCGGTCACGAATTCCTTTTTAAGGTCCTCGATATAGACTTTCGATGCCCCGATTTTTAGTGCCTTTTCCTTCGCAGTTTCGAAATCTTCTTTTTGTCCTACGTCGGCGAGGTAGGCTATGACCTCATACCCCTGTTCCAAAAACCACTTCAGAATGACCGATGTATCCAAGCCACCTGAATAGGCCAGTACGATTTTTTGTTTACTCATTGTTTTTCTCCTTTGGTTTACTACAGATTTACACCGTCATTGCGAGGAGCATCAGCGACGAAGCAATCCAGAATCTTTCCTTGTGGCACTGGATTGCCGCGCTCCCTCCGGTCGCTCGCAATGACAAAGCTCATATCGCGACGCCGGCATTTTCCAGGCACCAGACCAGAACGGCCTTTTGCGCATGAAGCCGGTTTTCCGCCTCGTCATAGATAATGCTGTGCTTTGATTTCAGGACGCTGTCCGTGACTTCCTCTCCCTGATGGATCGGCATACAGTGCATGAACAAGGCATCGTCATTGGCAAGAGCCATCAAATCGTCATTGACCTGATAAGGCTCGAACATGGCAATGCTCTTGCCCTCCTGTCCCATCGACACCCAGGTATCGGTGACAATGACATCCGCAGCTTTGGCGGCACTGGCCGGATCGGCGGTAAAGGATACAGCCGGACCAAAACCCTCATTCGCCGGGTGGAGACTTCCGGGGGCAGCAATGTGGAATTCGTAATCCCAGATCGAAGCGGCCTGTGCCAGTGTCCGGGCCACGTTGTTATAATCGCCCATCCACGCGATCTTCTTGCCCTGCACGCTGCCAAGTTTTTCCTCGATTGTCATCAAATCGGCCATAATCTGGCACGGATGCGACCAGTCGGTCAGGCCGTTAATCACCGGAATATAGCTGTAGCTCGCAAATTCACTCAGAACTTCGTGATCGCTCATCCGGACCATCACGGCATCAACAAACCGGGCCATGACCTTGGCGGTATCTTCGACGCTTTCCGCCCCGCCGATCTGCATGTCGCCCATGCTCATGACGACCGTATGGCCGCCGAGTTGCTTCATGGCAACCTCAAAGCTCACCCGCGTCCGGGTTGACCGCTTGTCGAAAATCATCGCCAGTGTCAGCCCTTTCAGAAGTTGTGGTGGCTCGTATTTTTGCGCCTTCAGGCTATGTGCGTTTTTCAGGATACTTTTCAGCTCATCCACCGGGATATCGGGCAGATCGAGAAAATGTTTGGTTTTTATGGTCGTGGACATTGTCCGGTTCCTTTCGTTCGTTTGCATTGAAAAAGTCAAAAACGTGACGCGCCGCTGCTCTTGTCTGCAGCGGAAAAACGAAAGGGAAATTTCTTTTAGAGAGAGTTAGAAGAAACCTTTACGCAGCCAGCCACAAACGCGACGCGGTTGTACGTCGGCTGCGGCGGCGGGCTGTTACAGTTTGTAAGGTTTGTGTGTTCATGTCTTTACTAACTCATATTTCCTGCGGCATCGTCAAGCAATAATTTTTCCCGGCTTCATTTCGACGAGACGTACCCAGTATTCCGCACCAATCGTGATGACATCATCGTTAAAATCGTAATGCGGGATGCTCGAAAAGTGATCGCAGAGAGAAACGGCTATTTTAACTTTGAAGAATAAAGCATAATCTTCTTTTCATTATACTTATGTTACATTTATGCCTTATCTCAACAAGGAAGATAATAAAGATGAGAAAATTGCCCGTTACGCCCGTTGAAGTTCTCAATTTTTCAACCAGCAAACTGAAATTCAAAACAAATATCATTGTAAAATGCGCTGAATTACTCGGTTTTTGGAAACGGCCTTATCGGCAAGCTGCCACGTCAATGGAAGAAATGACGTTAAAGGATATCTATTATTGGGTCTATAAATCCAAAAACCCGATTCTCCACAGAGAAAAGACGGGAAAAGAAATTGCTTTAGAAACTGATAGCAGCATTGTGACGCTGCAATTAATTTTTCTCCCTCTGGAGCAGTCGTATAAGAAACAGCCGGTCCGACAACATTAGTAAGTTGATTGTAAGATCTCCCTATGGCTCTTATAGAATCCGTAAAAGCAGCATCACTAGGAAAAGCTGTTAAATGTGATTGAAAAATAGCCTGAAACTGCTTATTAACCAAAGCATCCGTTACAGCCCACCCTTCTGAATATTCTGGAGTCTCGGGACTTCCACCATTTTGATATTCTTGATAACCAGCATTGATAGCAGAGTATCCCCCCACAGCAAGATTAGCCATACCTATATAATCAGCTACCTTTGACGCGCCAGTCATACCGGAGTTAGCTAGGTGTCGAGTAAACAATTCCATCGCCGTCAATGTATGCTGGTAATTATTTTCAAAATCGAATTGTGTCATCTCTTATTTCTCCTAATCGAAAGCCAGATTAAAAATTCAAATATTTACTTAACGCCTGCGTTACAGCGAAAATAGACAGGGATGAAAGAAACGAAATCACAAAAATGTCTATGAAAATCCTGAACGTTTCCAATTCTCCACTAAACGTTCCCAGAAACAGAAAATAGAAATAATCGGGAATAAGCGTCATGCTGATAAAAAGGCCACTTAGCTGCAAGTCCAAACCTCTGATACTTGCATAACCATCTCCCGTCTGTACCGGAACGTCGCCGATTTTCAACAATGAGAACCAACGTTTAAAACAAATCGACACACTAAGGATGATGAAAGAAACCGCCCCGATAAGAATCAGGTTCGCAAACAACTTGTATATCCGTAACGTCTCCGTATCCGGATAGCCAGTATAAAAACGGGGCCTCAGATAAACAAGATCCCAATGCTTTATGATATCGAGATAACCATAGGAACTGATTAGCCTCTCCAAACTGGGACTACCATACATAACCACTGCATATAAAGCGCTTAAAGGGACCGCGAACAACACGCCCAAAAGGACAGAATAGCGAAGCGAATCCCAAAGAACCAAACCGCGTTTCTGATAGTCTTCTTTAAAGTCCGCCAGATCATTTTGAGTATCATCAAGCTTTCTTCTCAGATAAAAAGCCAGATAAACAGTCCATAAAATCACACCAACCAAAATGAGTTTGGTAAAAAAAGCCGCCACCATAAAGACGGTAGAGAAAAGGCAAATCAGAAGAATCGGCAAATTCAAAGATTTTAGAAAAATACGGAATAGAACTTCTTTCATTGATCTGCTCCCCCCGCCATAAACGCCGGGATGAACAAAAATGACAGGATAATGGTAATCAGCCGCAGTTTATGCATCGCGTCCCTGTTCCTTTTGTTCTTGTTTTCGTTGTCTCGAATGTGGTTACTAGAGCACAACCTTTTCCCCCTGACAAGCCCGAAAAACTACTTAAGATTGCTCAAAATTTAACCTGATTAATTTAACAAGCATGCCCGTCAACCGCAGGTCAAACCCGTTCAACTCACACGGGAATTTTTCCCGTTATTGTCCTCTGCCAGACCGGCGACAAGATGCTGCACGCTCCGGCGCAGCACGGGCGATTTGACCTTTCCCACAAGGCCGGGCTCTGCGACATCCGCCGCAGGCCCGATAGAGTTTATGTGTGGCGTTTTAAACTTTTTCGGCGCGGCTTTTATTAAGCGGCTTTTTTCATGATTTCTTTTGACCGGGTTTCCGGGTTCAAGCCGCCGATATAGCGCCGGCAAATGTGTAGCGCTTCGTGATGCGCTTTCCTGTACAGGCGCCGGCATGTCTCAAATTGCTGCCGGACAGAGGCGCGCTCCATCACCAGCGCATAACGCTCGTTCAAATCCCGCGACCGGGCCAGTTGTTCGTTTAAAATCCGCAAATCGACGATCTTGCCGCGCACCCGCATGCGCCACAGCGCCGCAGTGTCGTTCAGTTGTTTGCAATCCAGATATTGCGGTTCAATCATCTGGTCCGGCCCCAGGCCGTATATTGACTGGATGGTCATTTTTACTTCCCCTGTACACACACGTTTTTTTAAATGTTAGCGATCACACCCCTGTTACCGCTGTTCGTCCGAAGGCTTGCTTTGCCCCCCTCGCTGCCTTTCGAAGAGACGTCCGTCCCGATTTCATGTGTGGGGAGAACCGGGCGGGCATCTCATCGAAAGACAATATGTTTTGCATTTTTTATAATGTGGTTGCAATTTATACAATTATGGAAAGGGTGTCAATATATTATTGCAATTTTGTTGCATTTTTATTTTTTTCTGCTAAAGTTGAGAAAATTAACAGAATAACTTGCGGAAAAATATAATTATGTTAATTAATGCTAACCAAATTCGAGCGGCGCGTGCGTTAATAGATTGGACCCTTGCTCATTTGGCACAGGAGGTTGGTGTAGGAACAACAACGATTTCTGCTATAGAAACGGGACGGTCCGCCGGCTCCTTAGAACTTCTCACCAAAATCATAGACGCCTTTCAAGCATCTGGCGTTGAATTTACCGAGGATGGTGGCGTACGGCCTCGACAAAGCGCAGTCAAGACATATAAAGGCCATGACGGTTTTGCTGATTTTAGAAGAGATGTTCTGAAAGCTGTTCAATCTGGCGCGCTGGATATTTGCGTTAGCAATGTTGATGAAAGAGAATTTTCCAAATGGGGCGGCGAGCTTGTTAACCGCACTTACAGGGAAGAAATGGCTAAAATCAAAGGCGTGAATTTCAGAATTCTCGTTGAGGAAGGAGACCGATTTTTTAGCGCCTCAAGTTATGCTCATTATAAATGGACGCCCAAACGTGAATTCGACAATATTCCCTTCTATGTTTTCGGAGATACGGTGGCCATTATTTCTTTCGAAGAAAACAACATAGACATTTTCTCAATAAACCATCCCTTGCTTGCTGATTTCTATCGAAAACAATTTGAGCAAAACTGGAGCCGAGCTCTTATGCCAACCGGAGATCAGTCGTCATGAGACAAATGGCCTATAAGCAGCATGATCAAATTATAAACCCGGCATTCCAGAAAGATGTTTGTGATTTTTTTGCAGAACGACGTTCAGGCCACATCGGTCACTGGCGCTATTCCGAACCGCTTTTTCCCGGCGATCACGTCAATGGCATCCAGCATTGGCGTCGTTTTATTGAACAAGCAAAAAACGGCAGTGACTATTATATCTATGGTGATGAAATCAGCGTCATTCAGAATTTTATGCCCCAAATCGGCATGCTTATCCCTAAATCGATCACTGCCAT
The DNA here is from genome assembly GCA_020638175.1 of Rhodospirillales bacterium. Lineage (NCBI taxonomy): Bacteria > Pseudomonadati > Pseudomonadota > Alphaproteobacteria > Rhodospirillales > Rhodospirillales bacterium. Next base: position 591,290 of record JACKJA010000002.1, on the reverse strand, counting down.
CGAACTCGGTCCTGGCTCAAAGGATGCTCTGGAACAAAAAACTCTCGTCAGCCTTCGGAGTATAAACAAGGTTGTATCGTATGTGGGCGTTGATATATCCGAAAGCGTCCTTGAAAACGCAGAACAGATTATATCTCGCGAAATGCCCCACATTTCTTTTCATGCGATTAATCAGGATTTTTTTCGGAAAAATCTGACGTTTCCCGTAACAGGCATGCCCGTCATGATGATGTTCGGGCAAACGATGTTTAATCTTCCGATATCGCCTTTTTCTCCTTCTGTTCCCAAAGAGATTCTAACCGGATATCTGGCACATTTTAAAAGCCATCTGGGGAATACAGGCTATTTTGTCGTGACACAAGATACCAATCAGGATGCCGATAATCTGTATAGTGCTTACATCGGAGAAAAAGTTTTCGCAGAAAATCTCCTGCATCGTATTATCCGAGATTTGCCGGTTAGTGAAGCCTTCAACCCGGCAGGCTTTTTATTTGAACCCTTCTGGGTCCCTGAAACCAAAGCTTTGGCTCACACTTTTGTTTGTCTGGAAAATATGAAATTCACTATTGGTGATGAGGCCTTTTATATTAAACAGGGCCAACGTTTATGTTTTCACAATACCTATAAGTTTTCAGACAGTGCTTTTTTGAGCATGGCAATGGATTCCGATTTCGTTCCTGTATCCAGTTTCGATGCTTCCGGCGGATGCGTTAAATTGCATGTGCTAAAAGCTACTTAACAAGCAATGCAAGCGAACCCTATCCATCGTCAGGCATAGTTTAGATAGAAAGTGTTAGTTACCGGGGGGGGGACCTGTATCTTGCTTTTCATACTAGAGGTTATCGTATTTTCACCTGCCCAAAGGACTGAAAAACAAGGGCTAGAGAAAAAGGTGAGAAATGAAGATGAGAAAGTATTCTCTGCTGTCCTTCGAACTGAAGGCATTCGGGAAGCGCCGCGGTGGGCGGGGCTTACGCGTTTATCGACGGAATTGTTACCCGGCATAGTGCCAAATTTGATCCCGGCATTATATCCGCGGTTATACGAGTCCATCGCCAGAATGGCTTTCATCAGATCAGGATTCATTGTTTTTCTCCCATTGTAAAATTGCCACCATAGAGTCCGTATGGCGCATTCCTTGATGTAAAGCCGCCATCCAAGTAACCACCCTTAAGTTCGCTTAGCCACGGCAAGACTTGTTCAATACCCCATGTGACGGGCTCGTCTGTCATCTCCACTGTCACGCTATGAAGTTTTACGCCCTCGCCGAAAACTCGTTCGAAATCATCTACTGGGACACCTTTTTGCTGTTTGATATCAAAGACGTTGCCCTTGACGATTTCTACAGTCAGGGGATTGTTTAGATCAGTAAAATGCACCATCCACGGCATATCCTTTGGCAATACCGGAGCTTTAACGCCTTTGAGCTTGCTGTAATACTCGCCGCCTTCGATAGTGAAAAGTGACGGGCCCTTAAATGTATCTGTTACTTCCGGATAGGAATCGGAAGACGTGATGGCGAATAATAGGCCGCGCTTACCAAGGTCAACAACGACGGCTTCTCCCTTCATTTTGTGTGAGGCATAGTATGGGTGTGGTCTATAACCTGGACGCGGTTCTATCTTTATATCAATTTGCCGCACCGCCGATCCGCTCTTGAGCCCCTCCGGCGTTTCGACGGTGACAGTCATTTTGTAGCGCCAGCTGTAGGATTTATTGCCGGCAGTCTCGCCCATGGCATAGGCCACAGCCGCGCCGGTGAGGATGATGAGTCCTGCGATGGCCAAAAACTTTTTCATGGCGATTGTCCCTTCCTTGGCTTCTGTTCTTGCGCTTTATGACTATGTATGACTCCTGCACATAAAAAATTTAAAAACAAGTCTTGATCATTTGTTATAAGTAGGGCACAAATTAAAACTTATGATTGTCTTCCTGATTATCATGTTTCAATCTTCCCTTTCTCTTCATCATCAGATGACCATCGCCTTGGCGGTCAATGCCCGCGATTGTTCGACAGACTGTTCCGTTTGCGGACTAAAAGACCCGTCAGAGTTTTGGGACCATGCAACATCCCCAGAACCCAAAACAGATACATTTTGAGAATCGAAGAAGTAAGCTGGTACGTCACCTAAATTATTACCATTTTCATCAATAAACCAATATCGCATATAATGAGGAGTTATCTCATCGACGAAACTGAGTCCAATTCCTCTTACAGCTACAGCTCCTTCAGGAATTGAGGGATCTTCCGGCAAAATAATCTGATCGCCATCTTTGAAATTGAATAACTGCGTCCCGTCGGACAGGGTCATCTTCCTGTCCTGCATCCATTCATTCCCGGGTTGAGTGAGGAGATTATCAATGCTGCCCAGCTTGAATTCGCTCTCTAACTGCGCTGCTGTTTTATAACCGGCCAAAAATTCTTCAAATTTTGCGAGACTGAAATTGGGGTCGTTAACGTTGAAATCAATGTTGTCCGCCAGATAATCGAGATACGGTAATACCCCAATATCTGTCATACCGTTGTATTCTGCGACTTCCAGTTCTTCTGGCAGTCGTGATGGCGAAGGCACCCCTCTTGATGGATACGTCAGGTGCAAGCTCCTGGTAGAGGCTTACCTGAAAGCGCCACGAACGGCAAAATTCCCCATGGATTACAGCAAGCATGTAACGGCCAGCCGTTATGAGGGTACACGATATGTGACCGTCAATTCCTACGTCGATGCCCAGAACAGTTTTGGTGCCATGCTCCGCATGCCGTACATGTGCAAATCCAAATACAGCAATGGTGAGTGGGAACTGATTGATTTTAAAATGAACTAGAGCAATAGAAAATATAGTCACGAGAAGTATACTTAACAAAGAATTGGTACACTATATCAATCACTTGAAATCTAGTCCGACTTCATTTATAGTGCTCTTACATACAGGTATTCAGACATAGTTAGTTAGGCGTCTGGAAATTCTGAAAATGGCCCTCCGTGCCTTCTTGGCCCGGGGATTGTTTCGAATTTTCAAACGAACGGAGACAGCTATGTCTAAAAATTCATATCTCCCCTCTAATATAAAAATAGAATATATCCCGCCTGAACAACTCAGGCCTCATCCAAACAACGCGCGCACGCACTCAAAGCGTCAGATAGAACAGATTGCCGACAGTATTCGCCGGTTCGGGTTTATCGGCACCGTTCTTGCCGATAGCAACAACAGCATTATTGCCGGGCACGGCCGTGTCGCAGCAGCCCTTACCCTCGGCATCAAGAATATCCCGGTCATATGCATTGACCATTTGAGCGAAGCGGAAAAACGGGCCTATATCATCGCCGACAACCGGCTGGCTGAAGAAGCTGGTTGGAACAATGACCTGCTCGCCATCGAATTCGCCGCTATTATCGAGATGGATCCGGGATTAGATCTCGAGATTACCGGTTTTGAAACCGCGGAAATCGACATCATCATGGGCGATGCCGGGCCACAGGAGGACCCTGCTGATGAACTGCCCGAAGAGAGCGATGGCCCGCCGGTTGTACGGAAAGATGATCTCTGGAAACTGGGCATACACCGGCTTTATTGTGGCGACAGCCTTCAACCTGAAAGCTACAGCGTCCTGATGGATGGTGAAAAAGCCCAAGTGGTCTTCTGTGATGCCCCTTACAATGTCCGGGTCGCCGGCCATGTCTGCGGCAAAGGAACTGTAAAGCACAACGAGTTTGCCATGGCCTCCGGCGAAATGTCCGGTGAGGAATTCACCGGGTTCCTGACAACCACTTTCGGCCACCTGATAGACTGGTCGGAAGACGGCTCCATACACTTTCAATGCATGGACTGGCGGCATATCGGGGAAATCATCGAAGCCGGGGCACAGGCCGGGTATGATCTCAAAAATCTCTGTGTCTGGGTCAAGGATAACGGCGGTATGGGCTCTTTCTACCGCTCGCGTCATGAACTGATCTTTATCTTCAAAAACGGCCAGGCCCCGCACATCAACAACATCCAGCTCGGCAAACACGGACGCTACCGGACCAATGTCTGGGAATATCCCGGCGTTAACACCCTGAAAGCCGGCCGGATGGATGAGCTGTCCATGCACCCGACCGTTAAACCGGTTGCCATGGTTGCCGATGCGCTCCTTGATTGCTCCCGCCGGAACGACATCGTTCTGGATCCTTTCGGTGGGTCAGGTACGACCCTGATAGCGGCCGAAAAAACCGGCCGTGTTGCTCGCCTGATCGAAATTGATCCGTCCTACTGCGACACCATCATCCGCCGGTGGCAGGACATGACCGGCCAGCAGGCCATACACGCCGAAACCGGCAAATCATGGAATCAAACGAGGGAGGCCCGATCATGAGCAAAAATGATGAAAAACCTCAACGCATACTCCGTGACCGGCGGCCCGATGGCACATCCCGGATCATCCCCCTTGATCCGGAGCCTGATGATCTACCGGCTGACTATGAGGTCGGGTACGGGAAACCCCCTGTAAAAAACCAGTTCAAACCGGGAGAGTCAGGTAACCCCAAAGGACGGCCGCCGCGCTCAGAGAATTTTAAAACAATTGCCCGGGAAATACTGGATGAACAGATATCGATCCAGCAAAACGGGCGACGACGGACCGTTACAACCCGCCGTGCTCTTGTCATGGCACTCATAGCGGCGGCCATGAAAGGAGACCGCAAAGCGATGGAAATGCTCAAGAGTATGGATGCAGATGTTGAAGATTTCATGGCCAAAAACCAGCAAACATCGACGGAACTAACAGCAGGCGACCAAGAAATCCTGAACAGCTACAGCGCAAGAATAGCCAGTAACAACACAGAGGGGAATTAAATTATGACCTACACTGATAAACAGGTTCTGTTGAGCCTTTTACGGACCGAATTTTTCAGTTTCGTGTGCAAAGTGTTTGAAGAACTTAATGGAAACAAAAGACTCACAGCCGGAGAATATCTTCAGGTCATGTGCCTGATGCTGGAACAATGTACGAATGGTGACATCAAACGCCTTCTGATTACCATCCCTCCCCGTTACCTCAAATCCATTACCGTCTCGGTCGCCCTCACAGCATGGATCCTCGGTCATTTTCCAGACAAAAAGATCATCGTTGCAAGTTACGGAGCAGATCTGGCGACCGAACACACTCTTGCCTTTCGGCAAGTCCTCGAATCTGCATGGTACAGGGAACTTTTCCCGCACACGAAGATCCGGGCCGGGGTTTCGCGGATCACCGTCCAGCCGGATGCCCTTGATATCGTCATCAATTTGCCAGAGATGATTGCGTATTTGAACGACACCCTGCACCTGACCATCCCGGCAGCCAAACAGAAAGATTTCACGATTGCCACCCCCTTCACAACCCGCCGGTCATACAAGGGTGCCATTATCCTGAAACCGGAAACAGATGATACGGACCCTTTCGACCTGCCACCCCAGCAACTCAGAAATCTGGTTCGCGGGATCGTCTGGCGCGATGAACATTTCGCCGGCATATCGATGAAAGAGATTGCCGATCGCGAAGGGCTGACAAAAGGCGGCGTTCGGAAAATCATCATGGCCAGTTTCGATACCCTGATGGCCGCATAAATTCCCTGCACATTCCCTGTTATTTTGACCGCTGGTCATAGCGCATGCCAGAGATTCTCTGGTGTTTCTCTGTTGAGGATGCATGGAAAACAAAAAATTTCCCTGATAATTCCCTGTTTAACAGGGAATTTGAGATCCCGGTACACTCGAGAAGTGCCCGCAGAGAAAAATGGCGATTTTGGCCGGAAAAACGAAATTCTCTGAGTACACCGGGAAGTACAAATACACAAAACCCCGCGGAGTGCGGGGTTTGCAGCGAAAATTCTCTACGGTATCCTGAAATAAAGACTAGATGGTGGAGGAGGATGGATTTGAACCACCGTAGACCGAAGTCGCCTGATTTACAGTCAGGTGCAATTGACCGCTCTGCCACTCCTCCACATCCGGCTTGCGCCGATAGTCGTGCGGGGTAACAAAAAGGATTTTGCTTTGCGTGTCAAGTGTGACATGTATGTGAACATGAAAAAACATCCACAGCCTAGAAACAAACCGGGGCAAAAACCGCATCACAAGCCCCCTGCGCGGCCCCATACAAAATCCTCTATCAAGGCGGATTTGTGGGGTTCGCACGCCGTTCAGGCCGCGTGGCTGAACCCGGACCGGGATGTCCGGGCGCTGTACATCACGGAAAGCGCCCTGAAGGATTTTTCCCAGAGCGCGCCAGTCAAACGGCCGCCGCCGATGATTGTCGATAAAGCGGCGCTTGACCATGCCCTGCCCAAGGGGGCCGTGCATCAGGGCATCGCCTTGGACTGTCCGCCGCTGGAAGAAACATTCCTGAACGATCTGATTATCCGGGCGGGCGGGCAGCCGAAAACGGTTTTGCTAATGCTTGATCAGGTGACCGACCCGCATAATGTCGGCGCGATTTTGCGCTCAGCCTGCGCCTTTGGCGCGGCGGGCATGATTATGCAGAAAAAGCACGCGCCGGAACTTTCCGGGGTTCTGGCCAAGACGGCCTGCGGCGCGGTCGAACATGTGCCGGTGGCCTATGAGACCAACCTGACGCGCTCTTTGGAAACGCTGCAGGAAAACGGTTTTTTCGTGATCGGGCTGGATGAGCGCGGCGAAGACATTGCCGGCCTGAGCGTTCCTGACAAATGCGTGCTGGTGCTGGGCGCGGAAGGGCCGGGACTGCGGCGGCTGGTAAAGGAACAGTGCGATACGCTGGCACGCCTGCCGATGAACGGTCCGATGCCGAGCATCAATGTGTCGAATGCGGCGGCGGTGGCCCTTTACGCGCTGTCTGTTTAAGGAGATATGACGATGAACTATTTGTTTCTGATGTTTGCTATTCTTGTTCTGGCGTTTTCCCCTGCGCACGCATCGGAAAAACAAAAACAGGATGTTCTGGATTTTTGCCAGAAAAATCAGGACCGCTGGCCGATGGACTGCACATGCGTCATACGGCAATACGATGTCGAGATCGGCCAGATGAACGCCGCGGGCCAGCAGCGTCTGGACATGGATCAGGAAAAGATTGATGAAAAATACCGGACACTCATGGCGGCGCCCGGCATGGGCCCACAGTCTCTTGAAAGAATGTGTACCATCATCAAGAAAAAAGAGCGCGTTGCCGAAAATAACCGGAAATTCCTGGATATACGCACCCCGGCCGCAGAAAAACCGGCGGCGCTGATCGACCGGGATCCGAAACTGGACGAAGAACTGAGACGTTTACAACACAATCTTGATCGCCGGACAGCCAACGCCGTGGTTGGTTATTGCGGATCTCTGAAAATCATTGATAAACGCGAGGCTCTGATCGCGGATGACAGTAAAATGCTGAATGGCTCCACAGGAATGCTTAACCTGAGTCTGGGCAATCACGGTCATTGCCAGCGGTAGGGCTGCCAATATTCCCTTTCACGTTCTCCGGTTTTTATGAGGCGGCTTAAGGCTTTTTTCATAAAGCGGCACTAGACTATGATGAGATTATCGGGGGGCACCTTGCGCCCCAGAGGAGAGCCATGGGCAATTTATCTGACGTACTACGCAATGCTGCGGAGGCCCCGCGCTATTATGACGGCATTGACGAAGAGCACAACATTTACAATAAATGGCAGCCCTTGCTGGACAATGACCGTCACTATGTCTATGTGCCCGGCGATGGCCGGGAAAACCAGTCCTTCGATCAGTGGAAAACCCATAACGACCAGCTACGCGCCACGATGAATATGAGCCCTGCCGAACAGGCTGCACGGAATGAAATGGAAAAAAGCATTGAAACGCTGCATAAACCCAGAGTGGATATGATCAATAAAATCAGAGACGAAGAAATTGACCCGGCGGCGGCAACATCGAGAACAGCCGATCTTCAACATCTTATCGACCATCACACCCAGGAAACCCGTTATGCGCAACTGAATGTGCTAATGAAAGAAGGATATGAACAAACCCCGGAAATTGCTGCTCGCTTTCGTTCACCGGGAACCAATCTTAATCTCCAATATCTGAAAGAGCACCTGGACGATGCCGAAACCACTTTTCGTCATGACCTGAATAGCGATTATCCGGAGAGAGTCGACCGGGCAAACGAGGCTGTCGGCCTGATTGGTCAGTATAAGGATAGAATTGGTTATATGGAACAAACGGCGGACCGGGCGATGAGCCCCGCATTTACACCGGACAACCCTGCACCCTCCGTGCCGGAACAGCATCCTGAATCATCGCTCGACTTTTAACTAAACCGTGTATTGTATTGCTATACTGTGAAGTCCTGCGTTGATACGGCGGGTCCGGCGGGTGTCGGCACCATGACAGGATCGACGGGCTCAACTCCGGCGGCGGCGGGATTGAAAGCAGCCGTGGGGCTTTTTAAACCTTCACTGCTGATTCCTTTGCCCAGACTATTATCTCCTTCGGCAGCGGTCAGGCGGCTGGCCGGCTCTTCTGCCTGCGATGAGGGAGAAAAGCGGGTTCCATCGGTTTGAGCACCTTCCATCTTTGCTCGCAGTAGGTTTGCGCCTGTCATATCCGATCCCCGTAAATCCGCATTTTCAAAATGCGTATGGTTCAAATGCGCGCCCCGTAAATCTGCTCCTTTCAGATCGGCCCCGTCCATTTTGGCCGCATAGAAGTTGGCTTGTGTCATCCCCGGCTCGGCGCTGTTAGCGTCGACCCCGGTCATATTCGCACCGGAGAGTTTGGAATAGGACGCTTCAACGCCTTTCATGTTCGCATTCGATAAATCCGCACCTCTCAAATCAGCGCTTTCAATGTCGGCCTTTTCAAGATTGATGTTAGCGGCCTTGGCGCCAGACAAATCGGTATGTTCGATGTTGGCTCCCGGCCATTGTGCCCGCTCTAGATTAGCCCCGGACAAATTACTGCCGCCAATGATATTCAGTGCGGTCCCCCCACCGACGGGTAAGGCGTGCGTGTTCGATAAATCGGCACCGGACATATTGGTTTTTTCGATTTGCATTGTTCCCAGTTTAGCCCCAGAGAGATTTGCCCCTCTTGCTGTACTGTCTTTGATGTGCATATCAGAGAGATTGGTACCGGAACCGCTTAAATCTGCGTTATCAAGATTCGAAAAACTGATATGAACCGAACCGGACAAGCCGCTTAATTTGGCATCGCTCATATCAACATTGTTAAATTGCAAACCGCCGGGACCGGCTTTAATTCCCGAAAGATCGGCCCCTTTCAGATTGGCGCCATTTATACTGCCGCTCAGGCTTTCAGGCACACCATTTTGCGCAACGTAGTCCTGCCACGCTTTGGTGCCTTTATTGAGTGCCTCAATTGCCGCGTCATTTGATGCCATTATGCCTACTCCCGGTTTTCGCCCTTATTATAAGGTTTCCGGGGTTAACATAAGGTTTATAGCTACAGGAATAGCCCCGCCGCCATCAACACGGGGGTCAGGAGAGTTACCGCTACGTTCAGGGCCATCGCCGGGATAACTGGGCCGGATTGCCACAGGCGGATGATAACAATGACGGCGAGCGGCATGGTCAAAAGGCCGGAGAACACGAAAAGCGGCAAAACCCCCATGGATACAGCGAAAACCATGGCGCCATATGCCCCTGCGTAGAACAGGGCGGCCAGCAGCACAGCTTTCTTTTCGCCCCACAGGATCGGGATGTTTTTGCGGCCGGCGGCGCGGTCGGCGGCAATATCCGGAAGCTGGTTGATAAGCAGCAGGTTGTTGGTCAGGAAAAAGACCGGCAGGGCCGCCGCCAGCCCGGACCATGAATAGGAGCCGCTGAGCACGTATTCCGTGCCCATAATCATCGCCAGCCCAAACCCCGCGCCGGGCGCGATCAGGGTCAGGATCGGGCGGAACACCAGCCACGGCCCATAGGCCGCGACAATCAGGACGCCCGGCAACCCGGCCCACAAAAGCGGCCAACCCGTTTTATACAGCAAGACCAGACCTGTCAGGATCGTGACGGCCAACAACCCCGCCGCCAGTTTTTGCGCGGCGGGCAGTAAATCGGGATGGGCCGGAAGTGTACCGCTGCCGCCGCTGAATGGTGTTTTATCCGTGTTCAGATCGAGACCGTTTTTGAAATCGCAGACCTCGTTCAGAGCATTGACCGCCGCATGCGCACACAGCGCCCCGATCAGGATGATGGCCAGTAACGATCCGTCAAATGCGCCGGCTTTTTCGTGAGCCACGGCCACCCCGACCGCGACACAGGCCGGGACCAGCAATAAAAACGGGGGGCGGATGATACCGATGAGGGCAGACATATCTCTTCTTGATCGTTTGGAATCAGGTCTAGACTTCCCCCGTACCATGCGGCATGTTGACGATCATGACAACTGATAATGACACGCTCTATCTGGTCGACGGGTCCGGGTATATTTTCCGGGCTTATTTCGCCCTGCCCCAGAATCTGACCAACCCGGAAGGCACGCCGGTCGGGGCTGTGCTGGGCTTTACCAATATGCTGCTCAAGCTTTTGACGGACGAGCATGCACCCTCGATCGCTGTGATTTTTGATGCGAAGCGCGCTAATTTCCGCAACGATATTTACCCGGACTACAAAGCCAATCGCGAAGACCCGCCAGAGGATTTAATTCCGCAATTCGGCCTGATCCGCGAAGCAACCGAAGCGTTCGACATCCCGGCGATTGAGCTGGAAGGCTATGAAGCCGACGATTTGATCGCAACCTATGCGCGGCTGGCCAAGGAAGCCGGGAAGCAAGTTGTGATCGTGTCTTCGGACAAGGATTTAATGCAGCTCGTCGATGACGACGTTTCTATGCTCGATCCCATGAAACAGCGCAAAATCGGTCCTGCCGAAGTTGTCGAGAAATTTGGCGTGATGCCTGACAAGGTTGTCGATGTGCAGGCGCTGGCCGGGGATTCCACAGATAACGTGCCTGGCGTGCCGGGGATTGGCATTAAAACAGCGGCAGAGCTTATCAATGAATATGGCGATCTGGAAGGGTTGCTGTCCCGCGCCGCAGAGATCAAGCAACCCAAGCGCCGGGAAAAGCTGATTGAAAACGCCGATATGGCCCGGATTTCCCGGCAGCTTGTCCGGCTGGCACCCGATGCGCCGGTGCCGGTTGCGCTGGACGACCTCAAAGCCCGCGATCCGCACACACCTAAATTGATTGAATTTGTGAAGAAACAGGGGTTCAAGTCCGTTCTGGCCCGGCTGGAAAATAACGGCGCGGGCACGCCGGGCGGCAAGCCTTCAGATTCTTCGCCCACGGCGCAGGATAACAAGAAGGGATTGCCCGCACCGAAGCAAAACGAATATACCCTGATTACCGATGAAAATACGCTCAAAGACTGGATTGCCGCCGCTTATGAGAGTGGTGTTCTGGCCATAGACACCGAAACCACCGGCCTGACCCCGGCCCGGGCCGAACTGGTCGGTATTTCTATGGCTTCCGCGCTCGGCAAGGCAGCTTATATCCCGATCGGGCACGGTGTAAAAACGGAAGCGCCGACCGACCTGTTTGCCGCTCCCGAACCGGTAGATAACGCTGGCGACATCAAGCAAATCCCGCTGGACAAGGTTATCGCCTTGCTTAAACCGTTGCTGGAAGACGAAAGTGTCCTGAAAATCGGGCATAACATGAAATACGATTTCCAGATGTTCGCGGCACACGGCATCCGCCCGGCGCCGTGCGATGACACGATGCTTTTGTCTTATGTGCTTGACGGCTCGGCGCACGGACACGGCATGGATGAGCTCTCCGAACTGCTGTGCGGTCATACAACCATCAAATACGAAGAGGTCTGCGGCAAGGGCAAAAGCCAGATCGGTTTTGCGGAAGTGCCGATGGACAAGGCGCTAGACTACGCCGCCGAGGATGCCGAAATTACCCTGCGGCTGTGGTATGTTCTCAAGCCCCGGCTGGCGCAGGAGAAAATGGCGACCATCTATGAAGATATCGAACGGCCGCTGATCCCTGTGATTGCTGACATGGAGAGGGCCGGGATCCGGGTTGATCCGGCCAAGTTGAAAGAGCTGTCTTCCGATTTCAGCAAGCGCCTGATGACACTGGAAGAAGACATTCACAAAATAGCCGGTCATCCGTTCAATGTTGGATCACCCGCGCAGGTCGGCGATGTGCTGTTCGGTGATATGGGGCTGGACGGCGGCAAGAAAACCAAAACGGGGGCGTGGTCGACTAATGCGGCCATTCTTGAAACGCTGGCCTTGCAGGGGCATGAGATCGTCCAGAAAATTCTCGACTGGCGGCAGCTTTCGAAACTGAAATCGACCTATACCGATGCCTTGCCGGAGCAAATCAACCCCGCAACCGGCCGTATTCATACATCTTTCCACCTGACAGGAACCAATACGGGACGTCTCGCATCGTCCGATCCGAACCTGCAAAACATACCGATACGGACCGAAGAAGGCCGTAAAATCCGGGAAGCGTTCATTGCCGAGCCGGGATGCACCTTGCTGTCCGTTGACTATTCGCAAGTCGAATTACGGCTGGCGGCGGCGCTGGCCAATGTGGGGGCTCTCAAGGAAGCGTTCCGCAATGATGTTGATATTCATGCCCTGACGGCCAGCCGCGTGTTTGGCGTGCCGTTGGAAAACGTCACGCCGGAGCTGCGGCGGCAGGCCAAGGCCGTCAATTTCGGAATTATATACGGTATTTCCGGCTGGGGGCTGGCCAAACAGCTCGGCTGCGAGCCCGCAGACGCCAATGCGTTCATCCGCACGTATCTTTCCCAGTTCAACGAGATTCAGGATTTCATGGAAGCCGCCAAGGACGAAGCGCGTAAAAACGGGTTTGTTCGCACGCTGTACGGCCGCAAATGTGTGATCCGCGGTATTAACGACAAGAACGGCGCGATCCGGGCGGCGGCCGAGCGGCAAGCGATTAACGCGCCGCTGCAGGGCACCGCCGCCGACATCATGAAAATGGCAATGGTCAAAATGCCGGACGCTTTGAAAAATGCCGGATTAAAAGCCCGGATGCTGTTACAGGTCCATGACGAGCTGATATTTGAAGTGCCGCATGACGAGCTGGATAAAACAGCCACCCTCGTCCGGGATATCATGGAAAACGTTGCCGATGTGGGCGTGCCGCTGGAGGCCGAAGCCGGACACGGCGATAACTGGGCGCTGGCGCATTAACTTTTTCTGGAACGATCTATGGCGCGGGGCGCGCATATTGTCCGGCGGCCATGATACCGTCAGGGCCGCTGTCCTGAGCCAACACAACGAAACCTGCGTTCGTATCCTTGAACATCGGCTGGACAATTTTCCCGCCTTCACGGCCATCCCATTCGCCAAGATCAACCAGTGTGCTGACCACGTTGAGATACTCCATAACCTGACCGCGGTTTTGGCCCTCGGCCACCGTGATCTGGTGCGGACGGTCGTACACCGCCATCCATAAATGCAGGGGCTGGGACAAGGTGACACCCAGCGCCGGTAAAACCACCTTGAAAACGCCGGGTTGCGCCGTTTTGACGATGGATAACGCCACAGGTTCTTTTCCCTGCTGGTCCTTTAAAGCTGTAGCAACTTCCTTCATCTTATAGCCGACCGCATCAATCCGGCCATTCACGACAATCTGCGGCGTATAGTTTGGCCCGGCGCGCAAAGCCTGCATGTAATCATTCTGGCGCGTGGTACAAAACGGGCGGGCTAACGAGCCTTTCGTCACATCGAAATAGTCAATGTGACAGGCCAGCCCGATCACATCGTTTTGCCGCACCAGATCCGCAAACAGCCGGTCGGCCTGCGGACAGAAAACGCACGCCTGTGATGAAAACAGCTCGATAACGACAGGCGCCTTGTCCGAAACCGTAATCGCCGCGTCTTCAGATTGCGCAAAAGAAGCGGCGCCGGACGCCAGAAAAAGAAAAGCCGCGAATAAAGCCGTTAAGCGCTGATTAAGTTTCTGCATTTTATAATCAATATGTAAATTATTGAAACGGGTTTACTTGAAATTATGAAGAGCATACCGGATACAGGAAAGCAAGTCATACGCTTTCATGCCTTTTCATCTGTTTTCTGGACAGTGGCGGCGCTTTGCGTATGGGTGGCGGTTTTTGCACTGGTTCTGGCCATGCCGCCCAATGTCCGGGCCGAGGGCCGCGGCCTGCCCCATCAGCAAAACACCGAAATTCCGACCGAAGACCCGGAAGAAGACGCCTTGCGGCTGATCCACCAGCAACTGGCCGCCATCCGCGCGCGCAACGCGGAACAAGCCTTTGCGCTGATGACTGCGCGCTCTCACGAAGCCTTTGAAAGCGCCAACGATTTTCTGGGAACGCTGCGCTTTGAATACCGGCCTTTATATAATTCCGAAAGCCTCCACGTCCTGCACAGTCACAAGGGCGACGGCGATTCACTGCAAACGGTCGAAATCTTCGATGAAGACGGGGACGCCCTGACTGTTCTCTACCGGATCGAGCGCCAGAGCGATGGACGGCTTCTCATTGATTCCTTTACGATTCTGGATGATGAAGCCCTCGCCATTTAGAAAACACCCTTTTCCTATACAGAGCGCAGGTATATTTTTGATCCTCTTTGCTTTGCCAAGAGGTCTGGAAACGTTTATACCTGATTTAGCTGTTTCTGAAAAAACCATGTGGCACAGCTTAAAAAACGAAAAGGATATGTCATGACCAACCCTGACCCCACCGAAGAAATCCAGCCGGAAGAAGTTGTTCTGGAATGGGCAGAAATCCATAAGGACTGCGACGCGCTGGCCGCCAAGCTGAACGACCGGGAATGGCACGGCATTATCGCGATCACCCGCGGCGGGCTGGCCCCCGTTTCGTTGATGGCCCGCGCACTCGACAATAAAATGATCGAAACGCTGTGCATGGCCAGCTATGACCATCAGGATCAGGAAAAACTGGAAGTATTAAAAGCTGTCGAACACATTGGCGACGGTGAAGGATGGCTGGTGGTTGATGACTTGTCAGACACTGGCAAGACCTTTGAAGAGGTTCGTAAAATGTTGCCCGCAGCCCATTATGCCTGCCTGTATGTCAAACCGATGGGGCAACCACACGCCGATACCTATATCCGCGCCTATGAACAGCATGTCTGGATTAATTTTCCCTGGGAGCTGAAAGCCGGATTTTCCGCCGACCATTTCGAGCCTTACTAGACAAGAAACCCATGAGTGAACAATTCATTCCCGTCGGTATCGGACAAAGGCTTTTCAGCCGTTACACGGTCGCCCCCCATACCGCGACAAAAGACCCGGCAGACAAGACGCTGGCCATTTTAGCCCACGGGTTTCCGGGCGGTCATATCGAATGTCACGGCCATATCTTCGCCGATCTGGAGAATATCTGTCACAATCGCAAGATTGATACGCTTTGCTTCGATTTTCGCGGATGCGGCGATAGTGATGGCCAGTCGGAAGATTTCACCCTGACCGCCGCCCGTCAGGATTTCCAGACGGTTTTGAACTGGGCCAAAAAACAGGGCTATCACAAATTCTTTTATATCGGCGAAGGGCTGGGGGCGGCCATCGCCTTGATGAATGCCGACGAAAACCTCAAGGGGCTTGTTATGCTGTGGCCGCTGCTCGACTTCCGCAAGACCGTCTTCCGGGATTTTTTCGATGCCGTGCAAACACCCGTTAGCCGTCAGAATCAATCTATCACGATGGAAGGCTACAAAGTCGGGTTGCCGCTTTTGAACGAGCTTTTAACCACGACTATCGCGCCTTTTCTGGAAAAAATCCGGGCGCCGATCCTGATCCAGCATGGCGATGCGGATACCGCCGCGCCAATCACGCAGCTTGATCTGCTCCGCCGCCATACCCAAAAATCCCGGCGCGTGGATATTACGTCTTACGAAAAGGGAGAACATGGCCTGCCGCTGATCGGGGAGCGGCGGATGATTTTTCATCATGTTGAGCAGTTTTTAAAGACGTATAGCTAGCTCATGGTTTGTACGGCGCTATAACCTTTAGAAAATGGCTGACCATTTTATTGGCGAAAGGCCGGCTGATGTGCCTTTGCTCTACGAGATAATCCGTTCCGCTAATTAGATCACCGACCATCACCCGCCAATCGGACCCCGGAAACCCGATGAGTAACGCATCGTCGTTATGGTTGTTAAACTCTGCGGTCACATCCCTCAAACGCGCTTCATTTTTTGCCTCAAGATAAAGGCCAAGACCATCTGTGTTCTCCAGAAGATCCCTCGCTCTTTTTTCATGGGGGCCCATTAAATCGCGCCCCGGATCGTTACAAATCGACCAGGCAATAATCAGCCGCCCGCTTTGGACCGGGGTTACATCTTCCAATGATTGACAGTATATGTCTGCAAAAGGATACATGGTAGTTGTCATATAACAAAAGCGTTTGGTTTGGCAATATTATTTTCTCTTGCGTTTCCATGATAATCCTGTGTATAAAGCCCCATTCAAATGACAGCCTGGCTAAAACGGCATGCCTCGGTTGTCTTGTATAAGACCACTTTTTAAGGAGTAGAAAATGCCGAAGATGAAAACCAAAAGCGGTGCGAAGAAGCGATTCAAAATCACCGCATCCGGCAAGGTAAAAGCCAAACAGGCCTTTACAAGCCACATGATGATGAACAAATCCAAAAACATGAAGCGGAAAGCCAAGGGGACAACGACCCTGTGCAAGGCAGATGCGCGCATTGTTCTGCGCAGTTTCCTGCCCTACGCCCGCAAGAAAAAAGCAGCGGTTAAAGCTGTAGAAGGGAGCAACTAATGGCACGGACAAAAGGGGGGCCACGCGCCCACGCCCGTCACCGTAAAGTGATTAAGGCCGCCAAGGGTTACTACGGCCGCCGTAAAAATTGTTTCCGTACAGCTGTGCAAGCGGTCGAAAAAGCCGGGCAATATGCCTATGCTCACCGTCGCCGTAAAAAGCGCGATTTCCGCAGCTTGTGGATCCAGCGTATTAATGCCGGTGCACGCCTGAACGGTTTGACCTACAGCCAGTTCATGCACGGCCTTAAACTGGCCGGGATCGAGCTGGACCGTAAAGTCCTGTCGGCGATTGCGATCGACAGCGAAAAAGACTTTGCGGCGCTGGCCCAACAAGCCGCCGATGCCCTGAAAAAAGCAGCATAAGCAGCGATTAAAAGATTGAGTGAAAAAGCAGCCTGTCATAGGGCTGCTTTTTTTATGGTCTGAAACGCAGATGTTCGGGGACTTCAGGTAAGATAGCCTCTCCGGCCTTTAACTTTCGACTCCAGTCGATATCTACGGCTATGGCCCGCTCTCCATTATATATCTGCTTGAGGCTGTAACCTTCGTTTCTGTCTCCGGCGATCAGGTAAACAGATCCATTTTCCGGGTTTGGGAATTTTTTGTAGCGTAGCGGATCAATATGCATGAAAGACATAGCAAGAACCCGCAGCGTAACGCCGTGCGTTACCCCCAAATGCGTATCAACGCCTTCGGCTTTATCACGAAAAATTGTATCAATGAACGGTTCCACCCGCCTTTGGACCAAATACGGGCTTTCCCCGCGCGGCGGGCGGGCGTAAAAACGGTCTTCCCTGCGGGCCCGGTCGAATGCCTCGGCGACCCACGGCATTTTTTCACGGCGTTCCTGATCCGAATGATAAGCTGAAAAATCCCCGAAATCCATTTCGGTCAGTGATTCTTCAACGCGCGGTCTTTCCTGAAAAAAACCATTCGCACCATATATTATGCCGCTTGTTGTTTCGCGCGTACGTTGAAAGGGGCTCATCCAAAGGCGCGGCGGCGGGATATCGTGTTCCTCACAATAATTTCTGATAAACTCCCCGGCGCTAAAAGCCTGTTGCCAGCCTTTGTCCATCAATGAAATCCGGGCATCACTGCGTAACTTATAATTATCAAGATTGTCATTGCCTTCGGAATAACCGTGGCGTGCAAGAAAAATCCGCATATCTCTGCCTTAATATGTTTATTATCCATAAACCGATATCCTGTTTCCAGTCGCCATGCAAGAATTTGCTCTCGTTTTTCCTGACATGGGTGTTTAGTATAAAGCGCCTATTGTGAAAGGATCCCATGACTCATCTCGCTGTTTTTGACTGGAACTGCACACTGTTCGACGATTTCGAACCGATGCTTGATGGAACAAATGCCTCTATATCCCTTTTTGGGCGGCCCGCCATTGATGCTGAAACGCTGCGGGATCATTTTACAATGCCGATTTTACATGGCTACGTGGCGCTGGGGATCGGGGTGGATGAGTACCTGTCCCGGCACGAAGAAGCCGCCCTGACTTTTCTTGAATGCTATGAGAAAGGAGCATTGGATTGCCGCCTAAAGGACGGCGCTCTCGATCTTCTGCTCTGGCTGAACGAGCATGACGTTCACTGCCTGCTCCTCAGCAATCACCTCCGGGAGAACATAGATATCCAGCTGCGCCGTTTCCAGATCGAGAGCATGTTTCACGGCGTTTCCGGACGGGATCAATATGATGCCTCCTTTATCAGCGGCATGGACAAGCAAGAACGGCTGGAAGTTTATATGAACAAGCATGGTTTTTCCCCGGACAAAGCCTTTATCATCGGCGATTCCGAAGAAGAACCCGAAATCGGCAATCATCTGGGGCTGACAACGTTTTCGATTACCGGCGGCGTGGTCAGCGAAGAGCGCCTGAAAAAATGCAATCCGGATTATGTTGTTCATGATTTGCCCGGCGTTAAAACGACGTTGGCGGAAATCTGGTCAATTTAAAGCTTAACCTTGAGCAAATCCGGTGCTAAAAAGGCTTTTCAGGCAATATAAAGCTAACGAAACCATGACAGATATGACACAGACAATTACTGCATTAAAGGATGAGCTGACCTCTCTGATCGAGGCGGCCAACGATCTACAGGCTCTCGACGACGCGCGGGTGACGGCGCTGGGCAAGAAAGGCCGGGTGACCGAGCTGATGAAGGGGCTGGGCGCCATGGACCCGGAAGAGCGCAAAACCATGGGGCCGGCGCTTAACACCCTGAAGGACGATATTGCCGCCCTGATCGAAAAACAGGAAGCGGCCTTGAAAAAGCAAGAGCTGGACGCCCGTCTGGCCCGCGAACAAATCGATATTACCCTGTCGGCCCGGCCTGAGAAAAAAGGCACCATCCACCCGGTCAGCCAAACGATAGAGGAACTCACCACAATCTTCGCCGATATGGGATTTGAAGTGGCCGAGGGGCCGGACATTGAAAGCGACTGGTACAATTTCACATCTCTGAATTTTCCGGCAGGACACCCGGCCCGCGAAATGCACGATACGTTCTTTATGCCGGACGATGAAGAAGCCAGCGAAGAACACCGCATCAAAGTCCTGCGGACACATACATCTTCCGTGCAGATCCGGCATATGCTGGAAAAAGGTGCGCCCTGCCGGATTATTTGCATGGGCCGCACTTATCGCTGCGATTCCGATATGACTCACACGCCGATGTTCCACCAGATCGAAGGACTGGTGATTGATAAAGATATCCATATGGGGCACCTGAAGGGTTGTCTTCACGATTTCCTGAAAGCCTATTTTGAAGTCGATGAGCTGCCGATGCGGTTCCGGCCTTCTTTCTTCCCGTTCGTTGAGCCGGGGGCCGAGGTTGATATCGGTTGTTCCCGCGAAGGCGGCGGCCTGAAAATCGGTGGTGGAGATAGCTGGATGGAGATTCTGGGCTGCGGCATGGTCCATCCGAATGTCCTGAAGAACTGCGGTATTGACCCGGATGAATATCAGGGCTTTGCCTTTGGCATGGGGATCGACCGGATGGCGATGTTAAAATACGGCATTCCTGATTTACGAACCTTTTTCGATTCCGACGTTCGCTGGCTCGATCATTACGGCTTCAACCCGCTGGAACGTCCGAACCGCGCTACGCAGTCATGAGAATCGAGCGCCTTTGTCCTGACGATTACGCTGCCTGGCTGCCGCTATGGGATGCCAATAACAAGGGCCAGTGCCCTGTCGACGCCACAGCGGTCACCTGGGAACGGTTAATGGATGACAACCAGCCAGTTTACGGCCTGTGCGCACGCGATGATAACGGCATTCCGGCTGCGATTATGCACTATGTTTTACATCCGACGACGGGCAATATCCGTCCGGTTTGCTATATGCAGGATTTATTCGTAGACCCGGATCATCGCCGGCGGGGCATGGCCCGCGCACTGGTCAACGAACTGGCCCGGATCGGGCGGCGGGAAGACTGGGCCCGGATTTACTGGCTGGCTGACGGCACCAATGAAGCCGCTCAAAATCTCTACAAAACCCTTGGCATAAAGCTGAATTTCAGCTTACATGTATTGCCGTTACAATAATCAAAAAGTTGTCATTCTGAGAGAGTGATAACGATCGAAGAATCTCATATGATCCTGAGACAGAGATCCTTCGCTAACGCTCAGGATGACAGAGGAAAATGTAATGAAATTCACACTGAGCTGGTTGAAAGATCATCTGGAAACGGACGCAACACTGGAACAGATTGCCGAAGCATTGACGGCAGTCGGGCTGGAGGTCGAAGGGATCGAAGACCCCGCCGCCAAATATGCACCGTTTAAGGTCGCTTATGTCGAAAGCGCCGCACGGCATCCGGATGCTGATCGTCTGCAAGTCTTGCGCGTTAAAACCGAAAACGAAAGCCTGCAGGTCGTTTGCGGGGCGCCCAATGCCCGCGCGGACATGAAGGGCATTTTTGCTCCGGTTGGCGCGATCATTCCGGGCCTTGAAAATATGGAGCTAAAAAAAGGCGTGATCCGCGGGGTTGAGTCCTGCGGGATGATGGCTTCGGAACGCGAACTCGAACTGTCCGACGAGCATAAAGGCATTATCGAAGTTGACGCCAAATGGGACATCGGCACGCCGATGGCCGAGGTTTTTGGCCTGAATGATCCCGTGATCGAGATCAACGTCACGCCCAACCGCGCCGATTGCACAGGTGTGCGCGGCATTGCCCGCGATCTGGCGGCGGCGGGACTGGGGACGCTCAAAAATATCGACGATAGCGCCGTTCATGGTCACACCAAATCACCGATCAGCGTTTCGATTGAGGATACCGCCGGCTGTCCGCAATTTCTCGGGCGTTATATCAAGGGTGTTAAAAATGCCCCGTCACCCGATTGGCTGCAGCGCCGTCTGAAAGCCATTGGCATGAATCCAAAATCGGCGCTGGTCGATATCACCAATTATGTTTCCTATGATCTGGGGCGCCCGCTGCACGTATTCGACGTATCGAAACTGTCCGGTAATATTACCGTCCGGGCGGCCAAAGATGGCGAAAAATTCACGGCGCTGGATGAAGAAGAATACACCCTCAAAGACGGCATGACGCTGGTGTGTGATGAAAAAGCCGTTCACGCCATTGGCGGTGTGATGGGCGGTCTGCACAGCGGATGCAGCCTTGATACCACCGATGTTTTCCTTGAGATTGCCTATTTCGACCCGGCGCGCATCGCCCGGACTGGCCGCGATACAGGCATCGTCAGTGATGCGCGCTACCGGTTTGAGCGCGGCGTCGATCCCGCATTCCTGCCCGCAGCCACCGAAATTGCCACGCGGATGATCCTTGATTTGTGCGGGGGCGAGGCCAGTGAAGTCGTTCATGCGGGAACCGAGCCCTCATGGCAGCGCATGATTGATTACGACCCGGCTTACTGTGAAAAACTGACCGGGATCGCCGTCGATGACAAGGAACAAACCCGCATTTTGGAATCACTGGGTTTTGCGATTGCCGGGATCGGTGACAAATGGGAAGTCCAGCCGCCGTCATGGCGCGGTGATGTAGACGGCAAGGCCGATATCGTTGAGGAAGTAGCTCGGATCGTCGGCTATGACAAGCTACCGGCAACATCCGTGACCAAGCCGTTTGCGATTACGCAGCCCGCCGAGACGACCGCGCGCACCCGTGCCCGCCAGGCCCGCGCCGCGCTGGCCGCCCGCGGCATGAATGAATGCGTGACATGGTCGTTCATGCGGGAAGACTGGGCGGAGATGTTTGGTGCCAATGATTACCAAGCGGCAAAAACGCTCAAGATCAAAAACCCGATCAGCGCCGAGCTATCGCAAATGCGCCCGACACCGCTGCCAAACCTGATTGAGGCCGCCGGACGCTGCGCCGCGCGCGGTTATCCGGAGAGTGCTCTGTTCGAGGTCGGTCCGGCATTCCACACAGCCAAACCCGACGGACAAGTGTTGATTGCTGCCGGGGTTCGTAAAGGCGCGAAAGGGCCGCGGCACTGGAGCGGCGCAGAAGCCAGCCGCCCGGCCGATGCGTTTGACGCCAAGGCCGACGCGCTTGCCGCATTGGAAACCGCCGGGGCGCCCGCCGCGAACCTGCAAGTTACGCGCGATGCGCCGGACTGGTATCATCCGGGGCGGAGCGGCGCTCTGCGCCTAGGGAAGAACGTACTGGCGCAGTTCGGGGAAATCCACCCGGCTCTGCTTGAGGAAATGGGAGTCAAAGGCCCGGTTGTCGGGTTTGAAATCTTCCTCGATAACATCCCCGAAACCCGTAAATCCGGCAAGGCGCGCAAGCTGCTCGACCTTTCAAGCTTCCAGCCTGTGAACCGCGATTTTGCCTTTATCGTCGATGAAGCCATTGAAGCCGGCGACCTGATCCGCGCGGCGAGTGCCGCCGATAAAAAGCTGATTGCCGCTATCGAAGTTTTCGATGTTTATCAAGGCAAGGGCGTGGATGAAGGCAAGAAATCCGTGGCGCTCAACGTAACGCTTCAGCCTGTGGATGCGACCCTGACCGAAGATGACATTGACGGCGTATCAAAGAAAATCATCGACGCCGTGGCCGCCAAAACCGGCGGCGTGTTGCGGGGATGACAGGGCTTGCTCCGTCATTGCGAGGCGGTGAAAACCGACAAAGCAATCCATAGTGTATAATGGATTGCCGCGCTCCCGCTGGTCGCTCGCAATGACGATGCAAAAACACACAAACTGTACTGAGGTTTCAAATATGTTCACCATCGACAAAAACACGTTGGAATCTTTTGCGGCGACATTGTTACAGGCGGGCGGCTTTACGCAGGAAGAAGCAGGTATAACTGCCCAAAGCCTTGTCCTGTCCAATCTTTATGGTCACGATTCACACGGTGTCATTCGGATTATCGAATATCTGTCCTCCCTTGCCGACGGCGAAATTGTCAGCGGCGTTGATCTGCGTGTTGAAAACGAGACGAATAACAGCCTATGCGCCGATGCGTGTTTCGGACTGGGACAAGTCCAGATGCCGCGGTTACTGGACGCCCTGATGGCCAAGCTTCCCGGAAACGGCGTTGTGACCGGCTCTCTTTATAATTGTTCCCATGTTGGCCGACTGGGGGAATGGACCGAATATATCGCCCATAAGGGATTGGCCGGGTTTACACTGGCCAACGACAACGGCGTTGTTGAGTTTGTTGCTCCGCCCGGCGGAAAAACCGCCCGCACGAGCACGAACCCGATTGCCTTTGCCGTCCCGTTGCAAAATGGCGAGATATTTTCACTCGACATGTCGACGAGCGCCACCGCCATGGGAAAGGTCCGCCTTTCTTATCTTGCTCATCAGGACTGCCCGGCAGGCGTTTTGCAGGATTCAAATGGAAACTCTACAAACGATCCTGCGGTTTTGTACAATGATCCCAAAGGCTCCGTTCTACCCATGGGCGGCGCCCAGGGATACAAGGGATTTGGCCTGTCCATGATGGTTGACTGCCTCGTAGCCGGTCTGTCCGGCGGGTTTACGCCGCCCGCGCCAGCAGACTCCCTTTACTGCAACAACGTCATTGCCTGTATCTGGGATCCGGCGCAGTTTGCGGGGCTGGCGCATATGCAGCAGCAGGCCGAGAAATATCTCGATTACGTCCGGCAAACGCCGCCGATTGACCCGGCAAAACCCGTGCGCATTGCCGGGGACCGTTCAAAGCAAGAGAAAGCGAAGCGCCTGAAAGATGGCATTCCGCTCAGCCTTGCCACCGGGCAGCGCCTTGCGAAATATGCCGGGAAGTTCGGCGTGGCCCTGCCGGATGAATTTCCGGACTAGTCCTTTTCCTCCGCCAGCACATCCTTCCGGCTGAGTTTTCCGATCATGGTTTTGGGCAAGGGCTGCTCGCGGAATTCGTAGAGGCGCGGGGTTTCCATGGGCGAGAGTTTGTCTTTCAAGAAATCCTTCATGTCGACCACAGTTAGTTCACGGCCCGCTTTCGGTTTGATCCACGCCTTGACGATTTCGCCGCGCTGTTCGTTTTTCACGCCAGCGACGATACATTCCTCGACCGCCGGGTGGAGGTAAATCGCTTCCTCGACATTGCGGGGATAGACGTTGTAGCCGTTAGTGATAATCATGTCCTTGATCCGGTCGACGATAAAGACATAGCCTTCCTTATCCATGGTTGCCACATCGCCGGTATGGAGGCGGCCGTTTTTCAGAACCGCGGCTGTTTCCTCGGGCTTGTTATAATAGCCTTTCATAACCTGCGGCCCCCTGACGCACAGCTCGCCACGCGCACCCGGTTTGACCGGCTGGCCGGTTTCCGGGTCAATCAGTTCAACAATCGTGTTCGGCACCGGCAAACCGATCGAGCCTGCCTTGTTTTCACCCTCCGCCGGATTGACACAGACAACGGGCGAGGATTCCGACAGGCCATAGCCCTCGACCACCACGCATCCTGTATGGCGTTCAAAGGTGTTTTTAACCTCAACCGGCAGCGGCGCGCCGCCCGATACGCAATAGCGCAGCGACGTCAGATCATGGCTATCGAGATTTTTGTGATTGTTGATAGCGCTGTAAATCGCCGGGACCGCCGGAAAAAAATGCGGTTTCTTTTTGTGAATTATTTTCAGGGTTTCATCGAGTTCAAAACGCGGCGTTGCAATGATTTCAAAACCACAGCGTACGCTCATATTCATGATCGCCGTCATCGCAAAAACATGGAAAAACGGCAAAACGCCAAGCATTTTTTCCTGACCTTCGCGCCGCTGCGGGAACCAGCGCGCCGATTGTTCGAGATTAGCAACAATATTGGCATGGGTCAGCATCGCCCCCTTGGGCGTGCCGGTCGTGCCGCCGGTATATTGCAACACGGCCACATCATTTACGGGGTCGATCATGACCGGCGCCGGGTTGCCTTCATTGGCTGTCAGTTTATCGAACGATATCATCCGGTCCGGGTGGGCGCATTTGGCGAGTTCCCCGGCCTTGAAAATTTTGAACAGCACGTTTTTGGGAAACGGCAAAATAGCGGTAAAAGAACAAACGATCAGCTTGTTCAGCCGCGTGGCATGCAACATCGCGTGCATTTTATCGCACAGCATCTTCAGGTCCGGCGTTACCATGATATCAGTTTCGCTGTCCTCAATCAGATGCGCCAGTTCCCGTTCCGGATAGAGCGGGTTGAAATGGACGACCGTGCCCCCGGCCTTTAGCACCGCATAATAAGATACCAGAAAATACGGGCAGTTCGGCAGGAACAAACCGACTTTTACGCCTTTTGTAACCCCTATATCCTGTAGACCTCTGGCCATCCGGTCGACCAGATTGCCGATCTCCGCCCAGGTCCATTTTTTGTCCAGAAAATCAAAGGCCGGGCGATGCCCATAAGTCTTGATTGTTTCCTCCAAAACCTCATAGACCGGGCGCACCGGAATATCGGCATGCCAGTCAATCGCATCGGGGTAATTATTCAGCCATGGGTAGTCTTGTTTTTGCTTATCCATGTCTTTGATTTTACCATGATTTTTGTAAATATCGAAGATGCCGTTTCTTTAAATACCAAGGCACACGGCGTCACCACCAACGTTAACAAAGTTGAGAAACTCAGGCCGAACGCAATCGCCGTCGCCAGTTGCACCCACCACTGGGTAGACGGCGCACCATGTGAAATTTCCCGTGACGCAAAATCTATGTTGAGCTGGAACACCATCGGCAAAAGCCCCAAAATCGTGGTAATCGTTGTCAGCAAAACAGGCCGCAGGCGCTGCGCTCCGGTCCGCAGGACAAGTTCTTTTACGCTCATCTGATCGTGCAGCTTTTTATGCAGGACATCGAACGTGTCGATCAGGACGATATTGTTGTTCACGATAATCCCGGCCAGCGCGATCACGCCGATCCCGCTCATAATGATCCCGAAAGGCTGGCCGGTAATCAGCAGCCCCAGCATCACACCGATCGTCGACATAATGACCGCCGATAAAATCAAAAACGCCTGATAAAAACTGTTGAACTGGGTCACCAGAATGACCGCCATCATAAAGAGCGCAATCCCGAACGCCTTGATTAAAAACGACTGTGATTCACGCTGCTCTTCATCCTCCCCGCGGAACTTAATATCCAGCCGGGGATCAATCTTGTCGGCATTATCCGCCAGCCATTGCTTGATCTGGTCGACTTTGGCGGCCGTGTTAATGCCGGGCGGTAAATCGGCTTTGACCGTAACCACGCGTTTTTGATCGACGCGGTTTATGGTGCCGACGGCGGGTTCGGCCGTCCGCCGGACAAAATTACTGATCGGTACGGACCCATCGCTGCTTTCGATCCGTATCCGGTCAAGCTGGTCAAGGGTGCGCTCCTCGCGCTTGTGCCGTAAAACGATATCAATTTCGTCATGGCTATCATCCGGCCTGTACTCCGCAACCTTCAGACCATTGGTCACCAGCCGGATATAATTCCCGATCGTGGAAATATCCATACCGAATTTCGCCGCCTGGGCCCGGTCAACATCCAGCTCCCAGCGCACGCCGGGCAGCGGCAGAGTGTCCTCGACATCTATAAAATCACCCAGATCCGTTAACACGCCGCGAACCAGAGTTACCGCCGGAGGAATAGCGTCCGGGAAGCGGGAGCTGATTTCGATTTGCACAGCTTTTCCGGTCGGGGGGCCTTCCTCCATCTTCGCGGTTTCTACGAAGATTCCCGCCATATCGGCTGTGCGTGCCTCGATATCGGATAGAATTTCGTTTGCCGGACGGCGGGTATTCCATTCGGTAAACTCCACCTGAATCTGGCCGATTACATCTTCGGCCAGCTCGGAGCCGGACCCCGCCGCCTTACCCGAGCGCGTGTAAAATGTTTCAATCCCGTCCATGTCAAGGATACGGCTTTCGACTTCGCGGACCAGTTCATCTTTCTCGTAAACCGACAGATTTCCGCGGGCATGGATCAGAACCGATGCAATCTCTGGCTCGATATCCGGGAAGAATTCGACGCCCTTGCCAAATTTGCCATAGGCAACCTGTACCCCGACCAGCAAAAAAACGGCCAGCAGCAGGATTTTACCGGCGTGATTGAGAGCATGATCCAGCACCCGCACGTAAAACCCCGTAAAACCCGGCAACGACAATAGATCGCGAGAGCCCATCGCCGATAAATCTATCTTTTTATGGCTTTTATCCGGCGCGCCAATCAAAGATCCCAGCGTCGGCACAAAAATCAGCGCCATCAACAGGGACGAAGCCAGAACGGCAATCATGGTAATCGGCATGAATTTCATGAATTCGCCGACCGTATCCGGCCAGAACAGCAACGGCGCAAACGCCGCCAAGGTTGTCGCGGTCGAAGCAATAATCGGCCATGCCATACGGGTAGCGGCGGCGGCATAGGCCTCTTTGCGCGGCAATCCTTCGATCATTTTACGATCTGCGTATTCCGTCACGACAATCGCGCCATCAACCAACATCCCCACCGACAGGATCAGGGAAAACAAAACCACGACATTCACCGTCAACCCCATAAGGGAGAGAACCATAATGCCGCTCAGGAACGCGCCGGGGATCGCCACGCCTACAAGCCCCGCCGCCCGCACGCCCAGCGCCGCCACAACGACAATCATGACCAGCAATACTGCGCTGATCATATTATTTTGAAGATCGCTCAACATCGTGCGTATATTTTTGGACTGGTCCTGACTGAAGCTGACATCGACGCCTTCGGGCCAGTAAGCGCGTTCTTCCGCCACCATTTTTTTGACCGCTTCCACGGTTTCGATGACATTTTCACCGCTGCGTTTGACAATCTCGAGGGCTATGGCCCGCTGGCCGTTCAGGCGCGCGAAATTCTCCGGATCTTTAAATGTCCGGCGAATTTCTGCAATATCCTTTAGCTTGATCGCTGAATCCCCTTCGGCGCGGACCGGCATGTCGTAAAGATCCGTTACGCTTTCAAACAGCCCCGGCACTTCAATGGCAAACCGCCCGGCCCCGGTGTCGAGATTCCCCGCCGCGACCAGCCGGTTGGAACGCTGGAAAAACTGGATGATTGCTCCGCCATCGAGGGCGTAGCTTTCCAGCGCTTTGGAATCAATCAGGATTTCAACAACCTCTTCCCTATCGCCGGCAATATTGGCTTCGAGAATAGAGGGAATGCCTTCCAGTTTTTCCTGAAGATCGCGGGCCAGACGCAACAAGGATCGTTCGGGAACGTCACCGGACAGCGTCACAACCAGAACAGGGAACAAGCTAAAATTAACTTCCGTAACTTCCGGCTCTTCGACATCGTCCGGCAAGTCAGGACGCGCATGATCGACGCCCTTTTGCACATCGTCCAGCGCCTTATCCTTGTCAAAGCCGGCCTGAAACTCCAGAAGAACAAAGCCGCCGCCCTGATAGGCAGTCGATTTCAATTCATCCAGTCCCTCTATGCTACTGAGTTCCTGTTCCATCGGGCGCAAAAGCAGCCGCTCGGCATCATCGGGCGACACACCTTCGAGAGCCATCGAGACATAAATCATCGGAATGTCGATATCCGGGTTAGCCTCTTTGGGGATGCTCCTGTATGCCCCCAGCCCGACAATCAGGATCAGCACCAAAACAGACAAAACCGTCCGGTTGCGGTTGATCGCGGCATTAATCAGACGACCGCTCATAAATCACCCTCTTTATCATTCACAAGCCGGGGATCGACCTGCTGGCCTTCCAGAACGAAATCCTGTCCTATCGTGATTAAACGTGCCTTGTCCGGCAAACCCGTCACCCACATGTAATCGGGCGTATTCGCCAATACATTTACAGATACGAACCGAACCGTATCCTTATCATCAACCACCTTGACGCCGATCTCGCCGGCATCATTCAGGGCAATAATCGCGGGTGAGATTTGGTGCGCTTTTTTCTCCCGCGCCGGGATATGTATTTCCGCGGTCAGCCCTTCGACGATCACATAATCGGGATTATCCGCCGTCATCTCTATCGCAAATGTCCGGGTGTCCGGATCGGCCGCCGAGGCAATAAAGCTGACCTCTCCCTTGATCGCCCGGTTTCCCGTCAGGATGGCTGATGCTTCCGTGCCCGCTTTGATCAGGCCGACTTTTTGCTCGCTGATATAACCGGATAGTTCAACCGGGTTCAGATCAACGATACTATAGAGAAGCTGTCCCTTTTCGACGTAATCGCCAATTTCGATATCCTGCGTATTCAGAACCCCGGCAAATGGGGCTTTTATTTCTATGTTAGCCAATTCAATTTCAGCGTTTTTCAGAACGGCCCGCGCCGATTCCAGATCCGCCCGGGCTTGCGCCAACCGGATTTTAGAATTAAACCCCTTGTTTTCCAATGATTTGGCGGCATTATATTCGATCTGACGCTGGTTGACACGTTCGCGGGCCTCTTCCAGTCTGGCCTTGCGATCCCGTTCATCAAGACGAGCGAGAACCTGCCCTTCTTCGACAAGCGCCCCTTTTTCAGCCAGAAGCCCGGTTATTTTTCCGTCCGTTTCCGCTCGCAATTCAACCGTCCGCGAGGCCTTCGTCCGCCCGGTAATCACGATATCGTCAACCATGGGCAGCGCTACACTTTCCTGGACCCGTACCTTCATCAAGGCCGGTCCAGAGGATTCCACCGCCGTTTCTTCTTTGCTACCGCCTGCCGGGTCCGACGAAGAAACCAGCCCGGATATAACCCAGACAGCAGAACAAAGCGCAATGACTGCGGCAATCATGTATGACTTATTCATGGAATGTCGGTGCCTTTTTATCAAGTTCTTCAATATGCTACCGATAACACAAGGGTTCGGTTCCCGTCACCCATTTAATTAGGACGGTCAGAAGGAAAAACATCATGAAAACAAATAAAAACCGCCCCAAACCGGGACGGTTTTAAAAAATAAGGCAAGAACAGCTTAAACCGCTACGACTTTTTTGACATCCTGATCGACGTTATCAAAGTCTTCCGCCTGAAAGGCGCGGGAACGGCTGGTTGTCTGATAGGCCATCCGGGCATGCTCCTCGCAATAGGGCATACTGGGGACGGAATTGCAGCCGCAAAAACGGAAATCGGCGCTTTTGGGATCCCCCATCGGCCACCGGCACATTTTCGGGGTTAATTCCGCCATCGTCACGCCGTCTGTTTTAACCGGGTCGCGCATGACGGGCTTAGCCAGCCTTGCCGCCTTTGGCTTTTCTTCGACAGCGATTTTAGAGGTTACTTTCTTTGTGTTTTGCTGAATGGGAGAAACACGATTGGACAATTTTAAACGGTGCGCTTTTCCGATAACGGCGTTTCGGGTTACGTCACCAAGTTCCTTGGCAATCTCGGCGGCGGTCCGCCCCTCTCCCCAGAGTTTTTTCAAAAGCGCAACGCGTTCTTCCGTCCAGCTCATATTTTCTCTCCTCCCGTGAATCCACACACGCAGGGCACAATTAACCCTTTGAAAAACATAAAAAACATTTTGTTCAGCGAATTTTTGTACTGTAGCAGGCGAATGATTCGCCGACCAGAGTCGGCCTATAAAAAACTGCTTCTTATCCACAAATTCAAAAAAAGAAAAAAGAAAGACTGGACGGCAAGATATCACTATGCCCGGAAATCAAGGCCCATATGTTCATAGCGTTCCGGGTCATCCGCCCAGTTTTCATGGACTTTGACAAACAGCTTCAAATGAACCTGTACACCCATGATATCTTCCAGCTCTTTGCGCGCCATCTGGCCCACGGCCTTGATTGTCTGTCCGCCTTTGCCCAGAACAATCGGCTTATGGGCTTCCCGCGAGACATAAACGATCTGGCTGATTTTGATGCTGCCGTTATCAAACTGCTCCCAGTTTTCCGTTTCAACGGCCAGAGAATAAGGCAGCTCCTGATGCAGGCGGTGGTAAAGCTTTTCGCGGGTGATTTCCGCCGCCATAAAGCGCATCGGCATATCGCCGCTTTGGTCTTCGGGAAACAAAAACGGCCCTTCCGGAACCGCCGCCGCCAGCGTATTTAAAATATCATCCGTTCCCTTGCCTTTGAGCGCCGACACCATAAATGTCGCCTGAAAGGGAAAACGGTCATTCAATTCCTGGGCGCTTTTCAGCAGCTTTTCCGGAGCAATACAATCGACTTTGTTCAACACCAGAAAACAAGGACGTTTGTCGCCGGACTGAACAAGACGGTCAATAATCGCCGCGGTTTCTTCCTTTGCCCGCCCCTTCGCGGATGCATCGACCACCAGCACAACCATGTCGGCTTCGTCGTTTCCCGCCCAGGCCGCCGCCACCATTGCTCGCTCCAGACGTTTTTTCGGCACAAAAATCCCCGGCGTATCAACAAAGATAATCTGGCTGTTTTCGTGCAAAGCGATACCGCGCACCTGCGTGCGGGTGGTTTGTACCTTGGGCGATACAATTGTGACCTTGCTGCCGACCATCTGGTTAATCAGCGTTGATTTACCGGCGTTCGGGGCGCCAATTACCGCAATAAAACCGCACCGTGTTGTCATAATGACATTCCCTTTTCCAACCGGGCCAATAATTTGGCCGCGGCATCCTTTTCCGCCTTGCGGCGGGACGCGCCGGTCGCATCGGCGGAATCAAACCCCTCGACACTGACCTGTATATGAAATTCCGGGGCATGATCCGGACCTTCGCGGGCGAGTTCCTCGTACAGCGGCAACGGCAAACCGCGTCCCTGCGCCCATTCCTGCAGCGCGGTTTTAGGATCGCGCGGGGGCCGGCGCATCACCAAGATACGGTCACCCCACAAGCGTTTAATCAGATCCATACACACATCCAGCCCTTGCTCGAGAAACAGGGCACCGATGATCGCCTCCATCCCGTCAGCCAGAATATTATCATTGTTGCCGCCACCCGCCGCGCGTTCGGATTCCGACAAAATCATAAAATCACCCAGATCAATTTCCCGCGCGATCTGGGCCAGCGTTTTTCCCTGAACCAGTACCGCATGGCGTTTGGCCATATCGCCTTCGTCTTCTTGCGGAAAGGTTTCAAACAGAATCTTAGCCATCACCAGACCGAGAACCCGGTCGCCCAGAAACTCCAGCCGTTCGTAATTGTCCGCCGGCCCCATGCTGGCATGGGTCAGCGCTTTTTCGAGAAGGGATAGATCCTGAAAACGGATTGCCAGTTTTTTCTGAAGGCTATCAATCCGCTGGGGTAATGGCATATTCATGCGCTTATTCCATTGCCGGGCGGACGGGGCCAATGCTCTTGAACAAACGGTCGTAACGTATGCTCCACGGCCATTTCCACACTTCCGCTATGTTGGCGTAACCGTTGGTCGAGAAGAAAATAAACGAGGCCCGCCCCACAATATTTTCCAGCGGTACATAGCCAACAACGTATGATACCCGGCTGTCCTGAGAATTATCGCGGTTATCGCCCATCATGAAATAATGCCCTTCCGGGACGGTGAATTCTTCGGTGTTGTCGAGCGGACGATCGTCAGATTCCTCATAAATACTGTGCATAATCCCGCCCGGCAACGTTTCAATATACTCCATGACCGTGACGCCGTTATCGCCTTCCTTGATCCGCTTCAGCCCCACCGGATCGCGAGGCACCAGTCGCCGGTTCAAATACAGCTTGCCGTCAACCACCTGTACGGTATCGCCCGGCAGGCCGATAATACGTTTGATATAATCAACAGACTCGTTGGTTGGCAATTTGAACACAACCACATCACCCCGTTTAGGCTCTTTCCCGCGGTTCCAGATCCGTCCTTCGATCGGCGCGAAACTGAAAGGAAAGGAATGACGGCTATAGCCGTAGGCCGGCTTGTAGACAAACAAATAATCGCCAATCTCCAGCGTCGGCTTCATCGAGCTGGACGGGATATTGAACGGTTCCATGAAAAACGTCCGCACCAAAAGCGCCAGAACAACGGCAATCAGGGCCGTTTTTATGAACTCTTCCCAGTCCTCCCGCGCATTTAGCGGCGGCGTGACGGGCTTTTGTTCTTCCTGTGTTTCTTCGGGTTTTTCAGACATGATTTGTTTTCTTAACCAATCTTTCCGGCAAAGGCCAGAGGTGATTTAATTTTAAAGCGCTTCTATCACCACAAAAGCCTGTGCATGGTTTCCCTCATCGGTCAGGCTGACATGGATGGCCGCTGTCTTGCCCGGCGGGGTCAAGGCTTTCAGCCTTTCCGCCGCCTCGCCGGTCACCGACAATAACGGGCGGCCCCATTCATCATTTGTCACTTCGATATCCTTCAGGATAAGACCGTCCCGAAAACCGGTGCCCAGCGCCTTGGCGCACGCTTCCTTGGCGGCAAAACGTTTGGCGTAGGTTGCAACTCTTGAATCTTCCGAGCGGCTCTGTGACAAAGCTATTTCCGCTTCGGTAAAAACCCGGTGGAGAAAACGGTCGCCGTGACGGTCGATATCCGCCCCGATCCGCTGAATGCCGGTTAAATCGCTGCCAATTCCTATGATCATCTCCCTGATGCTTTCTTTCGATAGAGCCGTTTTAAATGCTGTTTGCGATAAGCTTTTCGTAGCATATAGACCGGATAATACAAAAAACCATAGGCCAGCGGCCAGAACAACGCCCCGGCCACATAGCCGCCCACCCCGAAGGGCAGCAGGATTTTTACCGGATTGTTGAAAATATAATCCACGAATTCCCTAGGCTGGAGCAACAATTCCCCGAAATTCATGTCGTCCGGCAGAGCTATAAAATCGCCGAAACCCGCCAGACGCACAATCCATGCCCCGACCGTATAGCTGGTCCAGAACAAAAACGGAAAGGTCCACGGGTTTCCTAAAACTGTCCCCGCCAAAGACGCCAGAACATTAAACCGGAACAACCAGGAAAATAAAACGGCCTGCACAAAGTGCGTCCCGATAAAGGGCGTGAACGATATCGCGGCGCCCAATGCCAGACCGCCGGTGATTTTATGCGTGGAATCGCCGCCGCGAAAAATCCGGTGCTTGTAGTAGTACCATGTCCGCAGCCAGCCTTGTGTCGGCCACACAGATTCCTTCACGCGCTGATGGAGCTTACGGGGATTGCGGCGTTTGAGGATGGCCATAGCGCTGTTCAATATTGGGTTGTTTTGGTTTTCTGAAGTTTTATAGACCGGCAGCCTGTCCCTGACAACCGGGAAACACCCTTATCGCCCGCGGGCCCGATTAACCGATGTAATCTGAGGCGTTGCGCGCAGAGCGGCGATCACATTGTTCAGGTGCTTGGTATCGTTCACATAAACGTCGATTAACATGTCCCAGAAATCAAGGCTGCGGTTGGTAATCTTCAGGTTGGTGAT
The DNA here is from genome assembly GCA_020638175.1 of Rhodospirillales bacterium. Lineage (NCBI taxonomy): Bacteria > Pseudomonadati > Pseudomonadota > Alphaproteobacteria > Rhodospirillales > Rhodospirillales bacterium. Next base: position 556,856 of record JACKJA010000002.1, on the reverse strand, counting down.
GTTGCCGCCGTTTTTGGCGATCACCGTCGATAACGTCCCCAGCGCCCCGGCCACATTGCTGATTGTCATTTCAAGCCGCCCGACATGAGCTTCGGGTGTGTCCGGGCCTTCTTCCCATGAGACATCAATCCAGCGCTCCGGCGTGTCGGCAAAGTTCTCCAGCGTGTCGCAGTCAATCGTGTGAATCGTAACGCCTTTGCCGGTTGTCACGATCCCTACAATCCGGTCCCCCGGCAACGGGTGGCAACAGCGGGCAAAATGAACGGCCATCCCCGGAATAAGTCCCTTGATCGGCATGGGCCCGCCGCTGGAAACAGACCGCTGGCCCGGCGTTCCGGTGCGCTCGACGATCGGGGTTTCTTCCGGTTTTTTCGCCGGGGCCGTTTTATGACCGGGAAAGATCGCCTTGAATACATCGCGCGCGACAATATTCCCCGACCCGATGCCGGCGAAGATATCCTCGATATCATCGGCGCGGAACTGGTTTAAAACGCCGCCAACCGCTTTTTCCGTGAATTCATAGTCTTCTTGCTGGAAGACCTTGACCAACATCGCCCGGCCCAGTGTGACGTACTCGTGGCGCTGTTGCTGGCGAATATAACGGCGAATGTGAGAGCGCGCCTTACCCGTCGCCACAAACCGTTCCCAGGTCGGGGACGGCGTCTGGTTTTTGGCGGTAATGACTTCGACCTGATCGCCATTTTGCAACTTGGTGTTCAGCGGCGCAATCCGGCCATTGACCTTTGAGCCTACGCATTTGTCACCAACAGCCGAATGAATGGCATAGGCGAAATCAACCGGAGTTGCCCCGCTCGGCAGCTCGATCAGATCACCCTTGGGTGAAAAGACATAGACATGATCCTGAAACAGCTCCAACTTGGTGTTTTCCAGAAAATCTTCGGGCCGCGCTTCCTGTTCGATAATATCCAATAATTCGCGCAGCCAGCGGTAATTCTTGGCGTCTTTGATATTCAGCGGCTTACCGCTTTCGCTTTTCTTATAGGCCCAGTGCGCGGCAACCCCCAGATCGGCTTCCTCGTGCATTTCACGGGTGCGTATCTGGATCTCGATACGTTGGTTTTCCGGCCCGATCACCGTCGTGTGGATCGAGCGGTAACCGTTTGGTTTGGGCGTTGAAATATAATCCTTGAACCGACCGGGAACGGTTGGGTAATGCGCGTGGATGATCCCTAAGACATGGTAGCATTCCCCTACATCATCAACCACCACCCGGAACGCCATAATATCGGAGAGCTGTTCGAACGTAACGTTTTTACGCTGCATTTTGCGCCAGATCGAATAGCGGGTTTTCTCCCGGCCCGTTACTTCTGCTTTAATGCCTGCCTCGCGCAACAGTTCTGTTAGCTGCGTTAGAATGCTTTTAACAATTTCCGTCCCCTCTTTTCGCAGGAACGACAAACGGTTGGTAATGCTTTCCCGGGCTTCCGGGTTCAAATAGGAAAAGGCCAGATCTTCTATTTCTTCCTTAACCTTGTGCAGGCCGATCCTCTCAGCCAGCGGCGCATAGATTTCCAGTGTTTCCAGTGCAATCCGCCGCTGTTTTTCCGGTTTGGAAAAATGATGGAGCGTACGCATGTTGTGAAGGCGGTCGGCCAACTTGACGAGCAAAACCCTGATATCTTCACTCATCGCCACAACGAGTTTGCGGAAATTTTCAGCCTGTTTGCCTTCGACCGTCTGGCTTTCAATCCGGGTCAATTTACTGACGCCATCAACCAGCGTGGCGACCTCTTCGCCGAATTCGCGTTTTATGTCCGCAAACGTCGCATCGGTATCCTCGATCGTGTCGTGCAAAATCGCCGTCAGCACCGACCCGGCATCCAGCCCCATATCAACCAGAATTCCGGCCACTTCCACCGGGTGGGTATAATACGGCTCGCCAGAGGCGCGGGTCTGCCCTTCGTGTTTTTCCTTTGCGAAGTCAAAAGCACGTGCTATCGCATCCAGATCAATATCCGGATTGCGTTCATGAACCTGTTTCAGAAAATCTTCTTTTTCTATCATCTAAGTATTATACGTTCTCAAACCGTTTCTGACTATATGTCAGGCGCGGAATATAAGAAAGGCCGGTTTTCACAAACCGACCCGTCATAAAGATAAAATATTTTAAATGAGAGACTAGAAGTCGTCATCATCATCGACGTTATTGCCGGCCAGACTTTTCAGGCCGATTCCGTCGTCGTCGTCACCTTCGAATTCGCTGAGATCAACAGCGGAGCTCTGAGCCGCAATCGCATCCCAGCCTTCTTCGCCATCCATCAGGTCGATCACATCTTCGTCATCTTCCATTTCGATGATGCGCTGGTGAGAACGGATCAGATCTTCTTTCAGTGTTTCCTGCTGAACTTTGTCTTCGGCCAGCTCCCGCAGGGACACAACCGTGTTTTTATCATGGTCACGATCCACCAGCAACGGTGCCCCGGAGCCAATTTCCCGTGCGCGCTGGGATGCCATCATCACCAGTTCAAAACGGTTTTGAATTTTTTCTACGCAGTCTTCAACGGTCACGCGTGCCATGGCTTGTCCTCTTTATTTGCTCGATTTTCTCGATAAATTTCGTATAGTGCCGGTGTTTATAGGACGTCCCGCCACAAAATGCAAGGTCTAATCACATGACAAAGCCGTTCGAAAACCCGCCGCGCGATTGTACGCTGTGCCCGCGTCTGGCCCAGTTTCGCCAGGATAACCGGAAAGCCTTTCCGGACAAATTCAACGCGCCCGTTCCCGCCTTTGGCGGGCTTGATGCCGCGTTCCTCGTCGTCGGGCTGGCGCCGGGGCTGCGCGGGGCTAACTTTTCCGGGCGGCCGTTTACCGGCGACTGGGCCGGGGATCTGCTGTATGCGACACTTTTGAAGAGCGGATTTGCCAAAGGAACTTATGGTGCGCACGCCAATGACGGGCTGGAACTGGTCAATGCGCGGATTACCAATGCTGTGCGCTGCGTGCCGCCGGAAAATAAGCCGATTGGCGATGAGATGAACAAATGCCGTCCGTTCTTACAGCAAGAAATGGCCGCGATGCCGAATCTGAAGGTTATTTTATGCCTTGGGAAGATCTCGCATGATGCCGTGGTGCGGACCTGCGGAGAGAAACTTTCCGCCTATAAATTCGGGCACGGCGCCGTGCACAAGCTGGGGAACGGCCTTATGATTATCGATTCCTACCATTGTTCGCGCTACAACACCAACACCGGCCGCCTGACGACGCAGATGTTTGAGGATGTGTTTGAGGAGATTAAACACATCCTCAAACAACCCAGTATTTAAGGTCCTTCGTCGGGCTGGCGGCGTTCGCGTTTCACCAGCAGCTTATTCAGGGCGTGCAGGTAAGCGCGGCAGGATGAGACCAGCGTATCCGGGTCGGCGCCTTGCCCGACAACCGTTTTGCCGTTCTCCTCGAGCTTCACAGTTACTTCGGCCTGTGCGTCGGTGCCGCCGGTAATCGCGTGGACCTGATAGAGCATCAGTTTGGCCTCCGGGTGCGGGATGATTTCGCGGATCGCTTTAAAGATAGCATCGACCGGGCCGTTGCCTTCGACCCACGCCTGTTTGCGTTCCCCATCAACCACCAGCGTCAGCGCGGCCGTTTGCGGACCGGACGTTCCGGCCTGAACCTGCAGGCCTTCGAATTTGATGCGTTCATTCATGCGAACGACTTCATCATCGACCAGCGCGATAATATCGTCGTCGAAAACGTCTTTCTTGCGGTCCGCCAGTTTTTTGAAGCGCTGAAACGCATCCTGAAACGCGTTATCGCCGATATCGCCGTAACCCAGTTCGTTCAATTTATCCTTGAACGCATGACGGCCGGAGTGTTTGCCCATCACCAACGACGATTTGGTCAACCCCACCGATTCCGGAGTCATGATTTCGTAGGTTTCCGCACATTTCAAAACGCCGTCCTGATGAATGCCGCTTTCGTGGGCGAAAGCATTGGCGCCGACGATCGCCTTGTTGGGCTGGACCTGAAAACCGGTGATGGTCGACAGGGTCCGGGACGCCTTGGTGATTTTGGTCGTATCAATGCCGGTTGTGAAGGGCAGGAAATCAGCCCGCGTGCGCAGCGCCATGACGATTTCCTCCATTGCGGCATTCCCGGCACGCTCGCCGATCCCGTTGATGGTACATTCAACCTGCCGCGCTCCCGCCTGTACCCCGGCCAGCGAGTTGGCCACGGCCAATCCCAGATCGTTGTGACAGTGGGTCGAGATAATCACCTTGTCGATATTGGGTACGCGTTCAATCAACATGCGGATGCGGGCGGCGAATTCCTCGGGCACGGCATAGCCGACCGTATCGGGGATATTGATGGTCGTTGCCCCGGCCTTGATCGCGGTTTCGACAGCGCGGCACAGGAAGTCGTCTTCGGTGCGGGAGCCGTCCTCTGCGCTCCATTCCACATCGTCGGTAAACTGACGAGCCAGCGTAATGCTCTCGGTAATTTTCCCGATGACCGTTTCCGGGTCCATCTGCAGCTTATGCTTCATGTGTAGCGGGCTGGTGGAAATAAAGGTATGAATCCGGCGGCGCGCGGCGGGCTTAATGGCCTCACCGGCGGCCTCAATATCGGCCCGGACAGCGCGGCACAGGCCGGCAACCGTCGCGTTTTTCACGCTCTTGGCGATCTCGTTCACGGCTTCAAAGTCACCGGGGGAGGCCACCGGAAAGCCAGCCTCAATCACATCAACGCCCATGTCATCCAGAATGTGGGCGATGCGCAGTTTTTCCTCCAGATTCATGGAGCAGCCGGGCGATTGTTCGCCGTCACGCAAAGTGGTATCGAAAATAATAATACGGTTTTTGTCAGACATGGTCTTTCCTTTATTTCTTCCCTGTCATTCTGAACTAAGTGAAGAATCTTCGTTGTGCGATCCTTACGATCCTTCGCCTATGGCTCAGGATGACATCCTTGTTAAACAATAATTTCGTGAAATTTGAAACCCCTGAACGTGAGCGCATGAAAAGCGCCCGCTACCCATTCAGGGGCGGGGAAGGAGGAGAAGCAGCAGGACTGTGTTTATTCTCAACGTCATAGGATTTATATAATGCGAAGTGAGAAATATTCGCAAGAAAAATTTATTTGTCATTGCGAGCGTTAGCGAAGCAATCCGGGATGTATAAGATTGCCGCGTCGCTACGCTCCTCGCAATGACGAACCCGGCCTTACTGCCCCTTCCGGATCTTTCGCCATTTGGCGACATTGGCGTTATGTTCGACCAGTGTTTTGGAGAACACGTGCCCGCCCGTACCGTCGGCGACAAAATAGATAAAATCGTGCTGTTCGGGATTAAGCACGGCGGCAATCGACTCCCGGCCCGGATTGGCGATCGGCCCCGGCGGCAAGCCCGGATATTTGTAAGTGTTGTAGGGAGAGTCGATCTCAAGGTCTTTTTTGAGCAGGCGGCGGCCGAGCGGGCCTTTGCCTTCGTCCTGTATCTTTCCGTTCGTCAGGGCATAAATCACCGTCGGATCGGTTTGCAGGGCAATTCCCCGCCGCAAGCGGTTGATAAAGACACCGGCAACGCGGCGGCGTTCACCCGGAACGCCCGTTTCCTTTTCGACGATTGAGGCCAGGACAAGCGCCTCTCCCTTGGTCTTTACCGGCAGGTTATCGGCACGGCTTTCCCAAAGTTCGTCGAGTGTTTGCTGCATGGCTTTTTGCATCTGGGCGATTTTATCGCCCCGGCTTTCATCGCGCACATAATCATACGTTTCAGGCAGGAGCGACCCTTCCGCCGGAATGGTTTCTATATCGCCACTCAAGTCTTCGACCCCGTTTAACAGTTTGACAATCTGCCAGCTCGTCAGGCCTTCGGGGATGGTAAAAAAGCGCTGGTAAACGTCCCCGTTAACCAGTTGTTCCATTACATCTTCCATCGGCATCCCCGGCCAGAAAGCATATTCGCCGGCTTTAAGGTTCTTATCGTTGCCTTTTAATTTGGCCGTCAGTTTGAATAGTAAAGCGCTGGAGATAACGTCTTCGCGTTCGAGATAATCCGCGATAGCGGAAACACCCTGTCCTTTTCTGATATGAAGGATTTTTTCCTGCTGCAACGGGGACGGCGCCAAAGCGTATTGCTGCCAGCCCCACAGTCCGATCCCGGCCACGACCAGTGCGATCAGGATCATGTGGACGGCAACAATCGCCAGAAAAATGCGCATCAGATTTTCTTCATCACCAGTGAAGCGTTGGTCCCGCCAAAGCCAAAGGAGTTGGAAACGGCGATATTAACGGCTTTTTCTTTCGCCGTTTTCGGAACCAGATCAATCCCCTGACAAGGTTCTGAGACATTTTCAAGGTTCAGGGTTGGCGGCAGGATGCCGGTCTGGATTGCTTTGAGTGTAAAGATGGCTTCGACCGCGCCGGCCGCACCTAGCAAATGCCCGATGGCCGATTTGGTTGAAGACATAGACATCGTATTCAGCGCATTTGCAAACAGGCGTTTGATCGCCGTACATTCGATGCCATCGCCCATCGGCGTGGATGTACCGTGGGCGTTAATGTAATCGACATCTTCCGGATTTACGCCGGCATGGGCCAGCGCGGCTTTCATCGCGCGGTAACCGCCATCGCCACCTTCGGCCGGGGACGTGATATGGTACGCATCGCCGGACAGGCCATAGCCGATCACTTCGCCGTAAATCTTTGCGCCGCGGGCCCTGGCGTGTTCGTATTCCTCCAGAATGACAACCCCGGCCCCTTCCGCGATCACAAAACCGTCACGATCTTCATCGAACGGGCGGGAGCCTTCGGTCGGGCGGTCGTTGTACCCCGTCGACAATGCACGGGCCGCCGCAAAACTGGCCACGCCCAGACGGCAAACAGCCGCTTCCGCGCCGCCAGCCACCATGACATCCGCATCGCCATAAGCAATCAGCCGCGCTGAATCGCCAATCGCGTGCGTACCAGTCGCGCAGGCCGTCACAACCGAATGGTTCGGGCCTTTAAAACCGTATTTGATGGAAACATGGCCAGAGGCCAGATTAATCAGCATCGCCGGCACCGAGAACGGTGACAGGCGCCGCGGGCCTTTTTCATTCAGGACCAGTGAGTTTTTATACATCGTATCCAGACCGCCGATTCCGGAGCCAATCAGAACCCCGGTGCGGTACAGATCTTCTTCATCAGTCGGCTGCCAGCCGGAATCCGCAACGGCTTCCTGCGCCGCCGCCATGGCATAGGCAATGAACACATCCATTTTGCGCTGATCGGGGACCGGCACAAAATTATTGATGTTAAAGGAACCATCAGTCGGGTTTTCTTCGTCAGTTTTCGGAACCAACCCGGCAATCTGGGAGGTAATATCCGAGACCTCGAATTCGTCGATTTTGCGGATACCGCTTTCGCCGTTTGTGATACGGCTCCAGTTACGGTCAACCCCCACGCCCAGCGGCGACACCATCCCCAGTCCTGTTACAACAACGCGTCTCATATCATACCCCCAACAAGGAAATGAGGCCGTGTTCTAGACAACACAAGCCTCATGTTTTTAATCCGTTAGTACGCCCGAAAATTAATCGGTAACGTTTTCTTTAATGAAGCTGACAGCATCGCCAACCGTCTGGATTTTTTCAGCGGCATCATCCGGAATTTCAATGTTGAATTCTTCTTCGAAAGCCATGACCAGTTCAACGGTCCCCAGAGAGTCTGCGCCCAGATCATCAATGAAGCTGGCGCTCTCAACAACTTTGCTTTCGTCAACACCCAGGTGCTCAACAACAATTTTCGCTACGCGTTCGGCAATGTCACTCATCGCTCTTCCTTACCTTTGTTTGTTTACAGTTCAAAATTTCGACGGACGGTAACCGCCTCAAATCACAAAATCAAGCAGTTTGTTTGGAGTAACATAAGTTATCCCGTCAAGCCAGCCCTTTCCGGGATAAAATCCACAGCTAAATCATCACGGATATCACCAAGGGAATCATAGATTTTATCGGCGCCGGCCTTTTGCAGGCTGGCGGTCTGGCCCGGCTTGTCATGCGCGGTGCCCACAAAACCGAACACAGTCATTCCCGCCGCTTTACCGGCTGTGACACCCGTGACGCTATCTTCGATCACCAGCGTTTTTTCCGGGGCAGCGTCCTTTTTTTCCGCCGCCAGCCAAAACAAATCCGGGGCCGGTTTGGGGTGTTCGACCATCGCGCCGTAAAAAACATTGTCTTCCGAGAAAAAACGGTCCAGCCCCGTCATTTTCAGCGAGGCAAAGATATTATCCCGCTCGCCATTCGAAGCCATGCAGATTTTTGCATGATGCCGTACAAAATCGACCAGATCCTCCGCCGACGCTGTTGCTTTCAGATAGGCCGGCGCGAACCGGGCCACAAAGTCGACAAAGCGCTGGTTCATGTCTGCCGGCAGCTTTGTGTTGTTCTCATCCTCAACCAGGCGCACGATCACGTCAAAGTTCATGCCCGTAAAGCGTTCACCGATCACAGAAGGCGTATATTGGGGCAACCCCAGCGATTCAAAAAGCGCCGCCACGGCCAGCATGTTCATATGTTCGCTGTCGACCAGCGTTCCATCACAATCAAAAATAATCAGGTCATAAGTCATGCTGTCTGTTTGCCCTAAAAGCCGCCGGGAAGCAATCTAATTAAGTAAAAATTAATATTGCTGCTTTATATATGGAAAGGCAAAAACGTAACCATTCCATGGGGTTTTTACAAAGCATGAGCGACGACGTACTGGCAGATTTGCAAAGCTATCAGAAAAGCACTACCCCGCCGGCCGGGACAGTCGCCGACGCCGAAAATACCGATACATCTTTGTCTCTTGGTGCTTTTTTCAAGCGCCTGTTCAATGTACAGGCTGAAAACACCAACCCCGACAGACCGGTTCCCACTGCGGAGATCGCCCCGCGGTTACAAGACGATGGTACAGCGCTTACCTTTGCCGCATCACCGCCGCCAGTGATTACGGCTACGCCGTTGCCACCGGAAACCGCCGCCCGTGATCCTTTAACACCGGAAAGCGTCAATCTGGACGATCTGCGCCGGGCTGAGATTAAAGAGCTTTTGACAACGCAAGGGAAACTGGGGCTGGATCAGGTCGGACGGTTGCAGGAATTGTTGAACGAAGACGGGCATTCTGTCGGTAACATCGATAAAGATTTCGGCGCAAAAACGGCGGCGGGAGTCGTCGGGTTTTTGAAAGATAACCCGGATATGGCGCGGCTGGTCAGCCCGGAGATGTACGCCTCCCTGATTAACAACGACCCGCATAACGCCAATAAACAAGCTTTACGCGGGATGGTATCCGGCAATGAAACGCTGAAGGCGCAGATCGTCGAATCGACCAAAAATCTGCTGGGCACTGATCCGGCAAGCATGAGCGATGGCCAGAAAATTGCGCTGCAGACCAATTTGAGCCTTTTAGGACATTACGATTACGACCGGGCCGGCAAACAGGAAATTGACGGGACGCTCGGCAAAGGCAGCCGGCGGGCTATTGACGCCTTCCGCACTGAAAACGGGCTGGCGGTTGCCGATAAGGATCCCGTCATCAAAGAAACACCTAGCGAAAAACTAACGCAGAGCTTTACCAAAGAGGCCGACAAACCGCATATCGGCCTGCCGCGCTTGCCGGCGGCGGTCCGTAATCTGGACCCGGAATCCTTTATCACAGAGGATACATACGGCCTTTCACGGGACGCCGTGGCTGAAGCGTGGCGGGTTACACTGAGCGGGGAAACGCCGCAATACAACCCGCAATTCCAATCAGATCACCCAATTTTTGTCGGCATAGCCGCGCATAATCAAGCCAATTCGTACGGCACGATCGACCCCGGCGCCGTTTCGCCTCTGGATGAGACTCTGCACGAAGCCGATATCAACCGGGCCCTAGCACAGGCCTCCGTTAAAGCCGCGTACAAACAGGGTTTTAATGCCGTTTATGTCGGCGGCACTGAAAACACGCCCTTCCCGGTTAATTACAATCGTGACTTGTCCCATATCGCGGTCAAGGGTGCCTTTGCCCATAATCTGGGCATCATCACCGGCGCACCGATTATCGCGGTTAACCATGAAACCAATGCCATCGACAACATAGATGTTAAAGGGGCGCGGGTTTACGCCTTTACCAATACCAAAGACGATGCGGCAACCCGCCCGGCCCTGAACAGCCAGTCGGAAAAACTGGCGCGGGAAATGTCCAGAAATTTCCAGACCGGGGATACGCCAACTTTGGAGAAAACCGCGCGGCATATGGCTCTTCGCGGCGTTGAAAAGGGCGTCATCGAACAAGGCGGCCAGAATGCCGCCATAACGGTTGAAAGCGGTTTCCTGACCAATCCCGACGATGTCCGTGAATTGAAAGCTCTTCGCGACAACCCGGTCAATGCCGGCGCGCAGATTGCCCAGGGCGCTGCCAATTATTACAACGGGACGAACCCGCAAGTGGCTCTCGCCCCGCGCATAGAAGAACAGGACATCCAGATCGCGCAAGCACCCGCGGCGCCCGATACTCTTAAACTGTAATCAGATCATCGCCATACCGCCGTTGACGTGGATCGTTTGTCCCGTCACGTAGGCGGCTTCGTCGGAGGCCAGATAAACGGCGGCCGCAGCGATTTCCTCGCTGGTGCCCATGCGTCCGGCCGGGATGTTTTTGTTGATCGCTTCTTTTTGCGTATCGTTCAGGGCATCGGTCATGGCCGTGGCGATAAAGCCCGGCGCAATGCAGTTCGCCGTAATGCCGCGTGCCGCCAGCTCCGCCGCCATGGCTTTGGTCCAGCCGATCATCCCGGCTTTGGAAGCACAATAGTTGGTCTGGCCCGGATTACCCGTTACCCCGACGATGGAAGAAATATTCACGACCCGGCCAAAGCGGTTTTTCATCATGCCGCGCTGAACGGCGCGTGCCAGACGGAACGGCGCGGTCAGGTTCACATCGAGGACTTCCTGCCAGTCCTCATCCTTCATGCGCATCGACAGGCCGTCACGCGTCAGGCCCGCATTGTTCACCAGAATGTCGATCCGCTCCATCGCCGCCGTTGCATCGGCCACCAGCTTATCCACGCCTTCGGCACTCGACAGGTCAGCCGGCAGAACATGAACCCGGTCACCCAGTTCGGCAGCCAACGCTTTCAGTTTATCTTCGTTACGGCCGGAAATACCGACCGTTGCCCCGCTTGCATGCAGTGCCTTGGCAATCGCGCCGCCGATACCGCCCGTCGCGCCGGTTACCAGCGCCGTTTTACCTGTCAGATCAAACATGATTTTCTCCTTTTTTATTCCGTATATTCCAGTATCCATAGACCGGCCGCATGTCCAGCCTTTTCATTTCGGGCATGTTTACAAATTGAATTGTAAATCAAATCCAGATCGTACGTCCGCCATTTGGCACCGCGGGCCGGATCGACGATACGCAGAGTATCACCCATGATTTTATCCGCAACGACAATATGGCCGGCCCCCGGATCGGCAGGGCCTATATGAGCATGGCTGTCCATGACATCCATCCAGCGCAAACACAACAGAACATCAAAATCCTGATTGAGGCAGTCTTCCAGACGGTTTTTGAAACTGTCGATATCCGGAAAACGATCGGCGGTTTCCATCCGCAAACGCAAAGGAATGCCCAGAGAATCGAACGCCCGATCAGGATCGACAGATTTTGTTCCAACCTGTGTACCATAGAACCCGGACGGCGGCGTTGTGGCGGAAACACGGGGATTATAAAAGTAAGCGCTGTCCTCCGGCGGTACCGTCAGGCCCAGATGCCAGCCCAGATATTCCTGCGGCACCATCGGAATATTCCGGCGCATCATGACCATCTGGATCGACGCCGGGCAACAACAATAAGGTTGCTGCTGTACCGGGACATAACGCGTATCGACCGGGGTAACATTTTGCATTTTTATCAGTTATTCCTTCGGTTTGAAAGCCATCAGTTTTCCGGTATCGCCGCGGTCATTCAACGTGCATGTCCGGCGAAAAAGATCGTAGGCAATATGCTGACTGGCGGCGGCGCTGTCCAGTGATTTGACGCCGGGGTTGTGAGCAATAAAGCCGTCGTCATCATAGCCGTGAATCAGGATGGAATGGGAAATGGCCCGGCCTTCTATTCCTGCCAGAACCGCTTCATCGACCATTGTCAGCAAGACATGACCTTTATCCAGCAACCCTTTCAGATCATCAAACGTGTAGCTTTTCTGATGGATCGTAATCCCGTTCGTCTGAAGTAGCTCACGGGCGTCTTCGACGACGACATCCATCACCGAGTTCTTCAGGATATCAGCGGCCCGGTCCGCGCCATAATTGGCCTTCAGATAGGTTTCAGCATCTTTAATGAATTCCGGATAATCAACGATATCGTAGACGACCACATCATAGCCCCGCGCCGCCGTCGCAATGTAAAGCCGCATGTACCATGCATATTTTCCGGGAATTTTACCGCTGAGCGTATCGAGTTCGTCCCATGTCCATTGCTTCTCCGGGTAAAAATACTCATAGCCCATACGCAGGCAACATTGCTGGCAATGGGTATCGTCGGGGTTGGGGTAGAAGGGAGGTAAAGACATAGCGGTTTCTATAATGATGTCATCCTGAGCGTTAGCGAAGGATCCAGTCTCATTTAATTTGACAGATTCTTCGCTTCGCTCAGAATGACAAATTAAAATTTTTACTGCAACTTCCCGATCAATGCTTCAATCTGTTCCGGGGTGCCGACGGATTCGCAGGCGATATCCTTATCAATGCGTTTGATAAGCCCGCACAGCACCTTCCCCGCGCCCAGCTCAATCATTTCCTCGACGCCTTGCGCCTTCATCCACTGGACCGATTCGCGCCAGCGGACCGTCCCGGTAATCTGGTCAACCAAAAGCTGGCGGATTTGCGCCGGATCGTCTGTGCCTTGCGCAATCACGTTCGCAACAACCGGAACGCACGGTTTGCGGATATTAGTGTCGGCCAAAGCTGTCGCCATTTTCTGGGCGGCCGGGGCCATCAGAGAACAGTGAAACGGGGCACTGACCGGTAGTTCGATTGCCCGCTTGGCGCCTTTTTCCTGCGCCATGGCAATGGCGGCCGCCACGGCGGCCTTATGCCCCGATACAACCACCTGGCCATCAGAATTGTCATTGGCGGCCTGACAGATTTCCTCGTTACCCGAAACGGCGGCGGCGATTGCCTGCACATCCTCGAACGCCAGCCCCAGAATAGCCGCCATAGAACCTTGCCCGACCGGCACGGCGGCCTGCATCGCTTCGCCGCGCAATTTCAAAAGACGCGCGGTATCGGGCAAATCCAACGCCCCCGCCGCCGTAAGCGCCGCATATTCGCCCAGCGAGTGGCCCGCCACGAAAGCACATGTCTCGTCGAGTTTGATCCCGCCTTGCCGCGTTAACACATTTACCACGGCCATAGACACCGCCATCAAAGCGGGCTGAGTATTCGCCGTCAGGTTCAAGTCGGTATCCGGGCCGTTAAATATGAGTGCGCTCAGTTTCTGGCCGATGGCATCATCGACTTCTTCGAATGTCTGCCTTGCTTCCGGGAACGCATCGGCCAAATCCTTGCCCATGCCAACAAACTGCGACCCCTGGCCGGGGAATACAAAGGTACGTTTCATATCGCTTGCGCCTTTACTTTCGTTTTATGGTTATCCAACCCATTGATAGCGCGGGATGGATCGTCATTCAAGCTGACTCAGTTTTTTCTTGCTTTTGGCCCACAATTCCGCAATAGTGCCCGGCATTCGAAAACCTCGCTGGTGCCTATAGACGTATCAGCTTTGTTTTTGGGCTTTGCAAGCGCGGTGTTTGCAAGTCTGGAAGGCAAAACCGAGAGGAGAAAATATATGCCTTATTATGAAACCGTGTTCATCGCACGGCAGGACCTGTCATCTGCACAGGTTGAAGCCATGACCGAACAATTCTGCCAGATCATCAAAGATGGCGGCGGAAAAATCCACAAAACCGAAAACTGGGGTCTGCGGACGCTGGCTTACAAAATCAACAAAAACCGTAAAGGTCACTACGTTTTGATCGAATCCGACACGCCGGCACCGGCGGTACTGGAGATGGAACGTCTGATGCGCCTGAACGAAGATGTCATGCGTTACATGACCATCCGCGAAGATGCTCTGTCCGAGGGTCCGTCCATTGTTATGGACAAAGGTGGCCGCGACCGTGATGACAATAATAATGATGAGAAGGAGGCCGCGTAATGAGTGCGACAGATACACCGACAACAAAACGCCCGTTTTTCAAACGGAAGAAAACCTGCCCGTTCTCTGGCCCGAATGCTCCGGCCATTGACTGGAAAGACACACGGACGCTGGGCCGTTATATCTCTGAGCGCGGGAAAATCGTTCCCAGCCGGATTACAGCCGTGTCCCAGAAAAAACAACGCGAGCTGGCGACCGCCATCAAGCGTGCCCGTTACATGGCTTTGCTGCCGTATGTCCGTCAAGAAATGGACAATACCGGCTCACGCTAAGGGATAAAGAAAGGATAAAAACAAATGTCTGCTGCAATGGAAATTATTTTGCTGGAGCGCGTCGATAACCTCGGAAAGATGGGCGACGTTGTAAAGGTAAAAACCGGATATGCGCGTAACTACCTGTTACCGCAAAACAAGGCTCTGCGGGCAACGAAAAACAATGTTGCCTATTTCGAAGCCCAGAAAGCTTCGCTGGAAAAACTCAGCGCCGAAAAACAAAAGGATGCTGAAAAAGCTGCGAAGAAACTTGATGGAGCCAAAGTCAACCTGATCCGTCACGCTTCGGAAAGCGGTCACCTGTACGGGTCCGTTACCTCCCGCGATATCGCCGTCGCGATCAGCGAGCAAAGCGGTGAAACCGTTGACCGTCAACAGGTTATCCTGACCGATGCGATCAAATCGATCGGTTTGATCCCTGTGACGCTGGCGCTGCACCCGGAAGTCAAGCTGGAGATTACGCTGAACATCGCCCGTTCAAGCGAAGAAGCGAAAATCCAGGCTGAAACCGGGCGGGCCCTGGTTGCCGGTTCCGAAGAAGCTGCCGAAGCGGAAGCCGCTGAAGCCGCGAAGGAACAGATGCTGGAAGACGCCGCACTGGAAGCTGAAAAAGTCAAAGCGGAAGCTGCCGAAGCGGAAGCCGCCGAGGAAGCCGAACGCGCTGCCAAAGCTGCTGAAAAAGCTGCCAAGAAAGCCGCTAAAGAGGCTGAAGAAGCTTCCGATGAAGCTGAGGCACCGGCTGAAGAAGAGAAAAACGAAGACGCTTAATTTTCTTCCTTATAAAGATACAAGAAACCGGGCTGCGATGGCCCGGTTTTTTTGTTGCTGTCTAATAAAGAGGTTTTACGGTGCCAGAGACAACGGCCTGAACATCGAATTTGATGAAACCGTCTCAGACGCTACTTCCACTTCCAACTCTTTTGCGATTTCTTCTTCTGCGCTGCCCGTTGTAATTTCAACAAAGGGGACTGCCGGCACTTCCGGTTCTACATATGTGCCCGGTTCTTCGATCGGACGCCATTTATGGACAGATTCAGAAACCGCCACTTTGGCTAAAGCCACAGCCGGAGATACTGCAGGCTGGGCATGCGCTTCACTGATCAACGAAAAACCGCTTGAAGGTTGATCTGCGGTGTCTTTGTTGTGATTGGCTGCCGTGTTAAAGCTCACTTGCGGCAAGACCAGCGCCGTCGCGAGGGCTATCCCTACGGCCCCAATAATAGAGACGACATCTCCGGCACGATTTGCCGTATTTTCCGACATTTTATGTGTATATCCACCATATTGATCGTGATGATCGGCGAACTCTCTTGGATCGTATGGAACGGCATGCCGCTCGCTATTACCTAATATACTCATTACACCCTCTCTTGGACCTTATGGTCCTTTTTAGTTTTCATAGCATCGAAATATCATGCCTTACATCTTCCTGTCCATAAAATTCGATATTTCTAATATAACTGATTCCCGTTCCGATCGTATCGGATTTTTGCCCCCGTGATTCACAGGGCTGTGGATTATAAAATACTGGCATCAAGGGGCGCTTGTCTGTAGTCTAACCGTCATGGTCACAGAAACTGTTATACAAAATATCGCCCCGGTGCAGGACAACGACGGCAACAAGCCCGGTTATCGCTCTCTGCCTGCCAATCTGGAGGCTGAGCAAGGTCTTCTGGGGGCGCTGCTGGTTGATAACCGCGCGATGGAAAAGGTCGGCGATTTCCTGCGGTCCGAGCATTTTTACGCAGCGCCGCACCGGCGGATTTTCGATGCGATTGCCACCATGATCGACCGTGGCCAGACCGCCAGCCCGGTGACCCTGAAAACCTATTTCGAGAAAGATTCGGATTTAAGCCATGTCGGCGGCGCGGCATATCTGGCCGATCTGGCAGCCAGCGTTGTCAGCATCGTTAATGCCGAGGATTACGCCCGGACCATTTACGACCTGCATTTACGGCGGGAACTGATTACGCTGGGCGAAGACGTTGTCAATGAATCGTTCGAGCACACCATCGAACGGGACGCCGTCGCCACCATCGAACACGCCGAAGCCCGCCTGTTCAAACTGGCCGAAACCGGCGATATTCGCGGCGGATTCCTGACCCTGAAAGAATCGGTCCTGACCGCCATTGAAATTGCCGAAGTTGCCTTCAAAACCGATGGTCATGTGACCGGGGTTACGACAGGGCTGACGGACCTGGATGCAAAACTTGGCGGGCTGCACAAATCCGACCTTCTCATTCTGGCCGGACGGCCGTCGATGGGTAAAACGTCGCTGGCGACCAATATTGCCTTTAACGCCGCGAAAAAATATGCCGAAACCGGCGGCGCGGAAGGTGCTATCGTCGGATTTTTCTCGCTGGAGATGTCCGCCGACCAGCTGGCCACCCGGATTTTGGCCGACGAATCCGAGATTTCCGGGGATGCCATCCGGAAAGGCAATATCAGTGAGTCCGATTTCCGGCGCTTTGTCGAAGCCTCGCAGGTGCTGGCGCAAGTGCCGCTTTACATTGACGATACACCGGCCCTGTCGATTTCAGCGGTGCGGACGCGGGCGCGACGGCTCAAACGCCAGCACGGGCTGGATTTGCTGGTGATTGACTATCTGCAACTGTTGCAGGGTTCCGGCTCGCGCCAGTCAGAGACCAGCCGGGTGAACGAGATTTCCGAGATTACCCGCGGTCTGAAGGCGATTGCCAAGGAATTGCAAATCCCGGTGATTGCCCTGTCCCAGCTCTCGCGGGCCGTTGAACAGCGTGAAGACAAACGCCCACAACTTTCGGATCTTCGTGAGTCCGGTTCTATCGAGCAAGATTCCGATGTTGTCATGTTCGTGTACCGGGAGGAATATTATCTGGCGCGGGAAGAACCGACGCAGCGCGCCAGCGAAGGCGAAGAAAAATTCCTTGAACGGCACGAGAAATGGGCGCAACGTTTGCAGGAAACCGCCAATACCGCCGAAGCCGTCATCGCCAAGCAGCGGCACGGGCCGATTGGCATTGTCCGGATGTTCTTTGATCCGAACCTGACGCGCTTTTCCGATCTTGATAACCGGCATTCATGATGACAGCGGCGCCGCTTTCCTCTCGCCCTGTTTCCCCATCGCCAACTGTGCCTGCGCGCCTGACCGTTGATCTGGCGGCTCTCCGGAACAATTACCGGTTGCTCAAACAAGCGGCGGGCACCGCCGCCGTTGCCGGAATCGTGAAAGCCAACGCTTACGGGCTAGGGATGGAACAGGTTGTCCGCGTTCTGGAATCAGAGGCTTGTCCGCATTATTTTGTCGCGACGCTGGAGGAAGCCATCGCCCTGCGGGCCTTGACGAACAAACCGATCGCGATGCTCGGCGGGCTGTGGGCCGGGTGCGAAAATGAATATCTCCATCACGATATCACCCCGGTTTTGAATTCTCTGGACGAAATCGCGCGCTGGCACGATACCGCCCGCAATAACAATCAAGGGCTTTCGGCTTTGATTCATTTCGATACCGGCATGAACCGATTGGGGATAACGCTTGCAGATACGGATATTTTGCTCAACGATTTTTCCCGGCTGGACGGGCTTGATGTCCAAATGGTGATGAGCCATTTCGCCTGCGCCGATGAAAAAGACAGCCCGATGAATGCGGCCCAGTTTCAAAAATTTTCGACCATCGCCAGCCGCTTTCCTAACGCCCAAAAATCACTGGCGAATTCGTACGGACTGTTTCGGAATCCCGCTTATTGTTTTGATATGGTGCGACCGGGGATCGCTCTGTATGGTGGCAATCCGGCACCGGAAGGCGCTAACAAAATGAATCCGGTCGTGAGTTTAAACACCTTGATTTTACAGGTAAAGTCCATTCCTGAAAATGAAACAATAGGATACAACGCTACGTACCGTTTTAAAAAAGAGGCGCGCGTTGCTACCGTTGCCTTGGGCTATGCCGACGGGTTTTTCCGGTCTAATAGCAACAAGGCAATCCTGTACCTGAACGGTCGCCCCTGCCCGGTGATCGGACGGGTGTCGATGGACCTTGTGACAATCGACATTGGCGATCAGGACGCCCGGCCCGGCGATATGGTCGAGGTGATCGGCCCGCATCAAAGCGTCGATGATCTTGCGGCCAGCGCCGGGACCATCAGCTATGAAGTCCTGACCAGCCTCGGTCATCGTTTCGAGCGCAGCTACGAAGAATAAAACATAAAAAAAACGGCCCCATATACCAAAGTACAGGGGCCGCCATTAATATTTAAAACTTCAAAAATTATCGTGTGAAAACGTTGGGAATAAAGCTTCCCAAACCGCCGGCCTTTTGTTTGGCGGCCCCAGTCGCAGCGCCCGCTGCACTATCGACAGCCCCTTCAGCGGCTTTTTCCATTTTTCCCGGCGCAGAGCTTTTCAAGTCATTTACTTTTTCTTTGCCTGCCTTGTACTTTTCCTGCGTAAAGCATTCAACGGTGTTCCCCAGCGTTGCAAAGGTTTGTTTCACATTAGCCGTTTGTGCATTGTCGGGCAGCTCCTTAACAACCGCTCTCATGTGCGACAGGGCTTCACTGTTAATGTCGCCATCGTCACCAAGCAGCGGCGTTTTTTCCAAACCTTCCTTGTCCTTTTTATAGTCATCCCAGGATCCTTTGGAACCCCGACCGGTTACACCATCAATGGCGCCCTTGTAATGACCCGTGTATTTCAAGAATTTCTGGGCAGCGCGTTTACGGTCATCGACACTGCACTTTTCATCAGTCACATCCAGCGTACTGGCAACCTTGCCACCAAAATCAGATACGGCTTTTCCCGGATTTGACTGGCACCCCCCCAGATTTGTAGCGCCGACAGCCGTAGCCAACACGATTGCAAGACGTTTTTGAGAATTAATATTCATGATTTACACCCTCTTATTTTGTAAAATTATCGCAAATAATAATCATTTGCCGCACTTTTACATATGAAAGTCTGTGGTGCAATTATTTTTTATAAAAAAAGCACGCCACTTCCGTCTGGACCCGCTTTCAAAAATGTTTTAACGTTCCCAAGCTGTTATCAATCTGAGGATTCGCGAAAAACATGTCAGATCACGCTCACGAGCATCCGATAATGGACGAATGCGTCAAGGACAGTAAGCTGGCCATTGATTACGTGCTGGATTCCTGCGCGGCAATCGGCAAAACAGTTTTACACCTGTTTGAAACAACCGGGCGGCTGGTTCATTTTATGCTCCGGGCCATTATGCACGTTTTCCTGCCGCCGTTTTTTCCGCGGCTTATCGGCAAGCAACTCATTGATATCGGCTATTACTCCCTGCCTGTGGTTGGCATGACGGCCTTGTTTACCGGGATGGTGCTGGCGCTGCAGAGCTATACCGGCTTTACCCGGTTTAACGCGGAAGGCGCGATTGCCGGGGTGGTTGTGCTGTCCGTAACGCGCGAGCTGGCTCCTGTGCTGGCGGGCCTGATGGTCGCCGGGCGGATCGGCGCCGCGATAGCCGCTGAAATCGGCACCATGCGCGTCACCGAGCAAATCGACGCCCTGACGACGCTGTCCGTTAATCCGTTCAAATATTTGATCGCGCCACGGATCATCGCCGGGGTTTTGATGCTGCCGGCGCTGGTTTTAACCGGCGATATTATCGGCGTGTTCGGCGGTTATGTGGTTAGTATTTACAGCCTCGGGTTTTCCCCCGGTTCGTACCTGACGCAGACCTGGGACGTTCTGGAAAAGATGGATGTGATGTCCGGCCTTTACAAAGCCGCCGTCTTTGGGCTGATTGTCTCCCTGATGGGCTGTTACCATGGTTTTAACTCCGGGCGCGGGGCACAGGGCGTGGGCGCGGCCACGACGAACGCCGTTGTCTCGGCCTCGATCCTGATCCTGATCTTTAACTATATCCTGACGCAGGTGTTTTTCTCATGACCGGAATTCCCCCGAAATTACAGCTGTGCGGCGTCAAAAAAGCTTTTGGTAAAAACCGGGTTTTACAGGGCGTCGACCTGCAAATCCCGCAAGGTAAATCCATGGTCGTGATCGGGGGATCGGGAACCGGTAAATCCGTGATGCTGAAATCGGTTTTGGGTATCATCGCGCCGGACGAGGGTTCGATCCTGATCGACGGCCATGAAACAATTGGCATATCAGCAAAAGAGCGTGACAGAATGATGCGTAAATTCGGCATGCTGTTTCAGGGCGCGGCTTTGTTCGATTCCATGAAAGTCTGGGAAAATGTAGCGTTTGGCCTCGTGCAGGGACGCGGCATGAACCGCCGGGATGCTTATGACCTGGCGATTGAAAAAATGGCCGCTGTCGGGCTTAGCAAGGATGTCGGCGACCTGTTTCCGGCGGAGCTGTCGGGCGGCATGCAAAAACGTGTCGGGCTGGCGCGCGCGATTGCCGCCAACCCGGAGATTATTTTCTTTGACGAACCGACCACGGGTCTCGACCCGATCATGGCCGACGTCATCAACGACCTGATCGTCAAATGCGTCAAGGAACTGGGGGCCACGGCCCTGTCGATTACGCACGATATGGCCAGCGCCCGAAAAATCGCCGACTATGTCGCGATGATCTATCACGGGAAAATTATCTGGTGCGGGCCGGTTGAAGAGCTCGACGATTCCGGCAACGAATATGTCGATCAGTTCATTCACGGCCGCGCCCGCGGCCCGATTACCGATCTCCATGCCAAAGCTGCCTGAACATAGCGGCCTTGGCCGTCCCGGTGTCGGGGTTGGAATCTGGATTTTCCACAATGATAAAATTTTGTTTTCCCGCCGGATTGGCAAGCATGCCCATGGCACGTGGGCCTTGCCCGGCGGACATCTGGAGCACGGTGAAAGCTTCGAAGATTGTGCCCGGCGCGAAGCCATGGAAGAATGCGGACTGGAAATTCACGATATCCGGCTTTACACTGTTACCAACGATTATTTCACGGAGAACGGTAAACACTATGTGACCGTGCATGTTGTCGCCCGATCCGATTCAGGCACATTTAAAAACCGCGAACCTGAAAAACATGCCGATTTTGGCTGGTACGCATGGGAAAATATGCCAACCCCGCTTATGAAACCTATTGAAAATATGCTAAAGCAAGGGGTGTCACCGCCCGCTGATTTTATGAAGCGTTCAAAAAAGTAATCTAGACTCTTTCCTCATACGCGCGCCTGTGCCATATAAATGCCCATGCGCTTTTTCTGGTACACAGTCATGGCTTTGTTTTCGCTCGGCATGATCGGCCTGGTTGTCGGTATTGTCGGAGCGATTTACCTTGTCTCGTGGTATGGCCGTGACCTGCCGGAATATGCCCAGCTTAAGGACTACGAACCGCCGGTGATTACCCGTCTTTATGCCGGGGATGGGCGGTTGATGGCCGAATATGCCGAAGAAAAACGCGTTTTCGTGCCGATCGAGGAAATTCCCGATATCGTTAAAAACGCCTTTATCGCAGCGGAAGACAAGAATTTTTACACCCATCCGGGCATTGATTATTTCGCGATCATGCGCGCGGTGATCCGCAATCTGCAAGGTGAAAGCCTGCAAGGCGCTTCGACAATTACCCAGCAAGTCGCCAAGAATTTCCTGCTCACCAACGAGCGCACCTACACCCGGAAAATCCGGGAAGCGATCCTTGCTTACCGCATGGAGCGCGCGCTGAGCAAAGACCGCCTGCTGGAGCTTTACCTGAATGAGATTTATCTGGGCGCGGGGTCTTACGGCGTGGCTGCCGCCGCCCTGAATTACTTCAACAAGTCCCTTGATGAACTTCAAATCCACGAAGCCGCCTTTCTGGCCGCCTTGCCGAAGGCGCCGAACAACTACCATCCCGTGCGCCACCATGAGGCCGCGCTGGACCGCCGGAACTGGATCATCGGCCGGATGGAAGAAGACGGCTATATCGGAGAGGGAGAAGGAAGCCTGGCCAAGGATATGCCTTTGGAGATGGTTAATGCCGACAACGCCCGTACCGTGAATGCGCCCTATTTTGCCGAAGAAGTCCGGCGGAAACTGATTGATCGCTATGGCGATGAAATCCTGTATGGCGGCGGGCTGGCCGTTCGTACCAGCCTTGACCCCCGGCTGCAGAACATCGCCGCCCGTGCCCTGCGTGACGGGTTGGTGGAATATGATCGCCGCCATGGTTATCGCGGGCCTGTGGCCCACTGGGAGTCGATAGAGGACTGGCCGGAACGGCTTGAAAGTTTGCCTATTCCCGGGAAACCCGATGACTGGAAAACCGGTCTGGTTCTAAAAGTCACGAACGGGGAGGCGACCGTTGGCCTTTCCGACAAAAGCCGGGCGCCCCTGTATCTTAAACATTTGGGCTGGGCCCGGAAAACCAAGGACAAAGGGTATCTTGGTCCCAACGTCACATCCGTCAAAGACGTCCTGCAAGAGGGCGACGTGATTATGATCGACCGGGTTGATGTCGATGGTGAAAAGGTTTGGGGGCTGCGCCAGATACCGGCTGTGAATGGTGCGATCGTTGCGCTCGACCCTCACACAGGCCGGATTTTGGCTATGGAAGGCGGCTGGTCATACGAACAAAGCCAGTTCAACCGGGTCACACAGGCCACTCGCCAACCGGGTTCGGCCTTCAAACCGTTTGTCTATCTGGCGGCGCTGGATAAAGGCTTCACCCCGGCTACGCTGGTTTTGGATGCGCCGCTGGTCATCGACCAGGGACCGGGCCTGCCGAAATGGCGGCCTTCGAACTATTCCAACGAATATTACGGCCCGACGCCGATCCGGGTGGGGATCGAAAAATCACGAAACCTGATGACCGTCCGGCTGGCGGAATATGTCGGCATGGACAGCATCGTCGATTATACGAAAAAATTTGGCGTTATGGATGACCTGCCGCCGCTTTTGGCCAATTCACTGGGATCGGGGGAAACGACCCTGTTGCGCCTGACTACCGGGTACGCCCAGTTTGTTAATGGCGGGAAAAAGATAAACCCCACCATGATCGACCGTATTCAAGACCGGCGCGGGACGACCGTTTTTAACCACGATACGCGGCCTTGTGCGTATTGCGGATCCCGCGTGGCCTGGGAAGAACAGGATGTCCCTAAGATCCCGGATATCCGTGAACAGATTGCCGATCCGCGCCGTGTTTACCAGATCGTCTCCATGCTGGAGGGGGTTGTCCAGCGCGGCACCGGGGTTCGAATCAAATCCCTGAACCGTCCTCTGGCCGGGAAAACCGGAACAACCAACGATTCGAAAGATACGTGGTTTATCGGCTTTTCCCCGGACTTGGCTGTAGGTGTTTTTGTTGGATTTGATGATCCGAAACCTATGGGCAAAAAAGAAACCGGATCTTCCGTCGCCGTTCCTATCTGGAAAGAATTTATGGAGCAGGCTTTGGAAAACACCCCGCCGACACCTTTCCGGGTTCCTCCCGGCGTCCGGCACGTCCAGATCAACGCTGAAACCGGGGCGCGGGCGCAACCCGGGGATGAAAGAGTCATATGGGAAGCTTTTCTGGTCGGGACCGAGCCTACTGAAAAGATGTATATTCTGGACGGTAGCGGCATCAACCTCCTTCCCTCCCTTGGCGGCTCTCCGCAAAACAACGCTTCGATCGGCACGGGCGGGCTGTATTAGCTCCAAAATCCGGAAAAAATAAATTTTCCTCTGAATATTGTCTTTTAAAGCCTTTTTCTTAGCATTTGCTGTTTGTCGGCGACGCTAAAGTCGCTATACTATTGCGTTGAAGTGTTTATTTATCCGGCTAAATTTTTCTGGAATTATCCTGAACGATGAGTTTTATTCGCAAAGTCCTGTTACCTTTTCAAGTTGCCCTGCGGCAGTCCGTTGACAGCTTTATCCGTCTGGAAACATCGGATGACGATATAACAATGGTCGCTGAAGATGGCTCGCTAATTTCCTATATCAAGGTTGACGGCAGCCGGCAGGTCATCGGGGAAGAGGAATATCAGCTCCTGATTGAAGGCGCGACGCTGAAAATCGGTGCCCGTTTTGACCGCCCCGGCCATGCCCTGCAGATCTATTTTGTACGGGATCCGGGACGGATTGAGGCGCACCTGAAAAAACTCGTCCGGCCCTGCAAAGTGACCGCCGAAACCATCGAAATGGATATGGACGACCTGTTCGAAGAGCGGGTCCGAAACCTGAAAAAATATGTATCTTACGAGGAATGCTATTTTGTTCTCTGGACCCGCCCGGAGGTTCTGACCAAAACGGAAATGCAGCGTGCGGCCAAAGACGCCCGCAGCAATAATCAGAAATGGGTCAATGCCGGTTATGCGCAGAACCCGTTGGCGGCGCTGCCCCCTCTGCGCACCCGTCATAAAAGCTACGTATCGGCCATTCTGGCTTCGCTGCACGAGCTTGGCATTATGGGTGAGACTATGGAAGTCCATGATGCCCTGCGGGCCATCCGTAACAATTTGCACCCCGACCACGCCAACGAAGACTGGAAAGCCTGTCTTCCGGGAGATCCTATCCCGCCGCGAGCGCCGACAGAGCCTCACGACCTTTCCGACATTATGTGGCCGGCCCTGAAACAGCAGCTCTCAACAAGTAATGCTGTTGTCGTAGACAACACAATCGTACGAATCGGGAATCTCCTGTGGGGCGGCGCCGATATGACGCTGGGGCCGATGGACGCCTTGCCGTTTACCCAGCTCCTGAATCGTTTGTTCGACGCCAAGGTCCCTTACCGGATATCTTTCCTGATCGAAGGCGGGGGTGCCAATGCTTCGGCGTTCCGGGCCTTTATCGCAACGATTTTGGGGGTCACCAACGCGCTTAATAAACAAATCAAGTTTTCCCTGGAAAACCTTCAGAGCATGGCGCGCCGGGAACCTGTTATCAAGCTGCGGGTGTCTTTTGCCACATGGGCACCGGCCGACGATATGAGGACCATACAAAACCGTTTATCCGTTCTGGTTCAGGCCGTAGAGAGCTGGGGATATTGCCAGGTCAGCGAGATATCCGGGGATCCGCTTGATTGTGTCATGTCTTCCGCCATGGGTATTCACTGTGCGGGGACGGCGCCGACCGCGATCGCGCCCATGTATGAAATTATGAAGCTTTTGCCGTGGCAACGGGCGTCCAGCCCGTTTGATAACGGCTCTATCCTGCTGCGAACAGCCGATGGGAAAATATGGCCTTATCAAACAGGGACCAACGTCACCACCACTTGGTTCGACCTGGTTTTCGCGCAGCCGGGTGCCGGTAAGTCGGTTTTGCTGAACTCCCTGAACCTTGGCACTTGTCTTTCTGCGGGTTTAAGCAAATTGCCCTATCTGGCGATTATTGATATCGGGCCTTCCTCATCCGGTTTGATCTCCCTGATTAAGGAAGCCCTGCCCATGGGCAGGGATCATGAAGCGGCTTACTACCGTTTACAAATGGCTCACCAGTTTGCCATCAACCCCTTTGATACACAGCTGGGTTGCCGCTTTCCCCTGATTGATGAAAGAAGCTATCTGGTTGAGCTGCTGAGCTTGCTTTGCACGCCGCCGGGGCATGACAAACCGTATGACGGTATCCAGCAATTATCCGGGATGGTTGTCGACGAAATGTTCCGTTGGCGGGACGATGGCTCGGCTAACGCCGAACCCCGGCCTTACCTGCCGCGACTGGATCCGGATGTGGACGAAGCGCTGGCGAAGTTTAACGTTCATCTGCCTTCTGATCCTTATTGGTGGGACGTCGTCGATAAAATGTTCGATCTGGATCAGATTCACATCGCCGGTCTGGCGCAGCGCCATGCCGTCCCGACGCTTAGCGATGCCGTGACTGCGGCGCGCCGGCCCCAGATTCGCAGCCTTCTGGAAGAAACATCTGTCGGGTTCAGCGCCGAAAATGTTGTTAACGCCTTTGAACGGATGATTACCTCTGCCATTCGAGAACTGCCGATTTTGGCCTCTATCACCCAGTTTGATATCAGCGACAGCCGGGTTTGCGCCCTCGACCTTATGGACGTTGCCCCCCAAGGCGACGAAGTGGCGGACCGGCAAACTTCGATTATGTACATGTTGGCACGCCATGCTCTGGTCCGCAGCTGGTGGGTCGGACCGGAATCCCTGCAATTCATTCCTGAAAAATACCGCGATTACCATGAGTTGCGGCTTCAGGATATCGGGGAAACACCCAAACGGCTTTGTTATGATGAGTTTCACCGGACCAGTTCCTCTGGCGGGGTGCGCGGACAGGTTATTCGTGACGTACGGGAAGGCCGTAAACGCGGCGTCCAGATTATTCTGGCATCACAGCTTCTGGACGACTTTAGTCAGGACATGATCGATCTGGCCACCGGCGTATGGGTTCTGGGGACCGCCGTTTCCGAAGCTGCCGTTGAAAACATCCGGGAGCGGTTCGGTTTGTCTGAAACGGCCCGTGATGTTATTCGTTTCCGCCTGACAGGCCCAAAATCCGGCGGGGCGCCGATGCTGTTTATTCTGGGGACCAACGATGGGCGCTATGAACAATACCTGATTAACACATTGGGGCCGATCGAACTTTGGGCGCTATCGACATCCATGGAAGACGTAGCTATCCGTAACCGTCTGTATGGTCGGTTGGGGGCAGGTACCGCCCGCCGTTTGCTGGCCGCCACCTTCCCCGGCGGAAGCGCCCGCGGGGAAATCAAGCGCCGGGTTCTGGCAAAAAGCGAGAAAGAAGGCGAAAGCAAGAGCGCCATGACCAGCGCTGTTATCGAGGAAATCGTTCAGGAGCTGGTAACCAAGGCTGAACAGAAAAAAGAACAAGAATACGATAGCAGACTTGACGAGGTGTCATGACCGATAAAGACAAAGTCCGGCGTGATAAGGCTGCCAAGGCAGACGAACCTGAAAAAGAGGTGCCTGCCTCTGACGAAGAAACCGAAACACCCGGAAAGACAAAAAAGAAAACACCCGGGTGGATGTATCTTGCCGGCGGGGCGGGTGCGCTTTTAATTTTGGTTATATGGTGGGGGATGCAACCCCTGCGGGGAAGTGTTCATTACGGGATATGCAAGACCTTCGTTGAAACACAGCTGGCCTATCCGAGCACTTTGAGCGTTAGTTCCTATGACCAGTTCGGCCCGGCCGTGCGTATTTACCTGAACTATTTTGACCCCTTTGGCGAATACAAGCAGACTTTGGTCCGGTGCGTTTTTCAAAAAGATGAAAATACCGGCCAGATCACCTTGCTGCTCGACAAAGTTAAAATCGGACGAATCGACGTCGATCAGGAAAAATTATGGGCGTTTAATGAAACGGTCCCGACTATCTTGCAATATGAAATGGACTTGTCCGTTCCGCGCCCGCCGGGTGAAGATATTGAAGACCTGAAAACCAACTAACATTCCTGAAGACCGCTGTTTCGTCTCTGATTTCAGCCGATCGTAAAGACTTTCTTAATATTTTACCTCTATGGTGTAATGAAATGAATTTATCATAAATGCCGGATATTTAAATCCGGACAGGTGAGGACAATAAAACGGCAGGCTTTCTTATGACGCAAAAAACGGTACAAAAACATCACAAAGGAAAGGGGCAAATCCCCGCGGCCGCTGTAGCGGACAGTCCGGTTTTGAAGCCGTTAGTAACACAGATGCATTTTGATCTGGTCGTCAACGAACAAGGACAAGCCTGGGTGCTGCATGACAAACCTCTGCCCAGTGTTTTGCAATGGGTCGAATATGACCGGCAAGAAAGCACCCTGACCCTTATCCTGCAGGGTGGGAAGCTTCAGAATATCGGGATGAACGTCGAAAAGCATATCGACGAATACTTGAAAGACATTGAACAGATATGCGTGGCTCATATGAAGGCCGGCACTATGGCTGATTTCGGACTCGTTCCGCTTCTGGTCCGCGACATAGTCTGGCATTAGGGGGTAAAAACGATGGCTACAGAATTAAATGACGTCGCACAGGAAAAACTTAAAAGCTTTGCTTCTGATATAGGAAAAATGACGGGTGGTCCGGATGCTGTCGGCAAAATTACCATGGCTTTTATTCTTCCTTCAGGCGCTGGCGGGTTTGATGACGAAACAAAAAATAAAATCACCACAGCCCTAAATGACAACCCAGATGAAGCTCTTAACAACGCAAGAGAGGCCATAAACGCCGATCCAGAATTATTAAAAAGAATTTCTAGAGATCCATCTGCATTATTACCCGCTATGGAAAAAGCGGAAGCGCCAGCTGTCTCAGCTCCGGCACCGACAGTGGCAGCAGTGCCGACATCGGCAGGTCCAGCATTAGCTGGTCCTTCTCCTGAATTAACAAAGTTTATTGGACAGCTACAAGACCCCAACAATGCCCCTTTAAAGCAAGCCTTCGAGGATATTTTCGGTCAGGGGGGACAAAACTTATCACCTGCCGAACAGATCAAAGAATTACAAAAGCTGGAGGCTCAAGACCCGACATTCTTCAAAAAACTGAATGAGGTCATTGATCGCCCGGATTTTGATAAATTCCTTGTAAAGGCGGGTGAGCATGAAGAATTGCGCGATATGCTGGCCGATACGCTTGGAACATCAGGAAGCAACCCGGAAGAAGCCTCTCAGTTCTTGAACGGTTTGCATAAAGCGGCCATGGGCGATGAAAAATTTTTCACGACCACTAACCGGCTGATCGATGAACACCCGCAACAGATCGGCAACATCATCCGGGAAATTCGCAACGATCCCAACGGGGATTTTGCCAGCATGAGTATGTTCACACAGCTGGCGGGCGGGATGCACAGTATGATTGACGTTGTCGGGGGGCCGAATTCTCAATTCGGTGGTATGTTGCAGGGACTTATGAATACCTTGATGGAAATGATGCCCCAGCTACAAAAAATGTTGGCACCCTTTATGGGCATGATTGACAAGCTAGGCTTAAACGCCCAGCAAAACGGGACCGATCCACGGGCGCAAGGAACCGGGGCTAATCTGGCCGCCGGCCTCGATGATCGACTGAAAACGGCCATAGATGCCCGTAAACCCGGTGACAACGTTATTATCAAACCCGATAATTCGATCGAAATAACGCCAACACTCAGCTAAACCCTACAAAAAACGCTTGGCAAACTCATGAATTCGCCCTAGTGTCGGCGGCGGATTTAACCTGTTTTTTTGCGAAGGATTGTCCCCGCCATGAAAATGATTTCCGCGATTATCAAACCGTTCAAGCTCGATGATGTGCGCGCCGCGCTGACCGAACTCGGCGTCGAGGGCATGACCATTACCGAAGTCAAAGGATATGGCCGTCAAAAAGGTCAGACCGAAAGTTTCCGGGGCAACGATTACGCAACCAATTTCCTGCCGAAAATCAAACTGGAGATTGCCGTTCCGGCTAAACTCGCCGATAAGGTTGTCGCCGCCATCATAGAGTCGGCCAACACAGGCCGCATTGGTGATGGCAAGGTTTTTGTCTATGACCTGCAAAAAGCCATCCGCATTCGCACCGGCGAAACCGGCAATGACGCGCTTTGATTTCAGGATTATAATTTCAGGAAACGCTTAACCGCGCGTTCTACCACATAACCGGCAGATCATATTCCAGACCCAGACGCAGTTCGTGGGCGCCGTAGTCGATATCATAGCTGTCGACTTCCAGACTGGACGTACCCAGATAGCGATATCCGCCGGTAATTGCCAGTGAATCGTCCACGCGATATTTCAAGCCGGCCCCAGCCTGCCACGCCAGCCCGAACGAATTGCCTGTGCTGCTCGGCATGCCGCCCACGCCGCCGATATCGCCGCTATGCATGGCAAACCCCACACCGCCGGTAACGTAAGGCGAAAGATTTTTCCATTCCATGTCAAAATCGTAATAAAGGTTGGCCAGCGCCAGCCATGTGCCAATTTCACCGGCCCCGCGGAACGTCCCGCCGGTAGTGATATCCACCGTATCAATAGAGGCCTTGCGGTAAGATAATTCACCTTCAAGCCGCCAGTTTTGCGTCAACCGCAACCCCAACGCCCCGGCAAAAGACATGCTGTTATCGTATGTGAAATCACCGCTGCGCGGCGTGGTGTTTTCATCAAATTCCGTTTCGGTCGTCAGGTTCAACCCCATATAACCGGCAACATACAAGCGGCTGGACTGCGCATAAGCCGCCGTGGTCACCATCACCAGCGCGATTGCCAGACATAATGTAAAAAGGACTTTTTTCATGATCGCTTTGACAATTCCAAACGATAGAAGATAAAGAGGCGCACGACAGCATCCCCCGAATAGACATGCTGATTCTACCCCACCTGAATCGGGAGCGCAAGTGGCCGTTGCCACAAGAATACCGTTTTAAAGAAACCTACGCGATCGGCGAGTCGACCCGCACCGGCAGATCGGCGGCAATCGGTTCGTCATCAAGCATTTCGATCATCCCGCCCGGCTGGACCGCGAAATTGGCGATAAACAGAGCGTTGGAATAGAACACCACACCATCGCATAGCATGAAGCCCTGCTCGTTTTTGCCTTCATAGGTCGCGGGACGGATAGACCCTTCGACTACCGCACGGGTTTTATCATCCATGTCTTTCGGCAGATCGGGGTTATCAATATCTTCGGCGATCAGGAACGGCCCTTCTTCCCCGCGCACGAAATAACAGAAAAACCGCAGGTAATCGAGGACGTTTTCCTCGGTAATCTTGATCGGCGCCTGAGCGTTTACTTCATGGATCGGCGGGGATGTTCCGTTCAAACGGAACAGATTCCCGTCAAGGGTCAAATAGTACAACGTCAATTTTTGAGGCGTCCAGCTCGGGTCTTTCAGACGGATCAGAACCACGCGCTCATAAAACGGTAATTGCCGCCAGGATACCTGTGTTTGCGGAGAGGTTTTGTATTTACCGTCCACCGGGTTGACCTGGGCCAGAAAACCTTCGAGTTCTTCGCCCGTTACGGGGTTCCAGTTGTTGTCGTCGTACATGAAAAACCTATTTTGTATTTAGTACCTACAGCGAAAAAATTTACCCGCTATCATAACAGATAGCAAGGGCCATCCCCATGTTTATCGTGCAAATATGAATATTTTGTAAAACAATCCGGCCATAAAACGGAAAAATGCGCCGTAAAGATTGACAGCGCGACCGGAAACCATTATATACCCCCCTTACCGAATTAACGAAGAATTTGAAAAGGTCGGAGGACCAACGACATGTCGACAAAACGTACTTTTCAGCCTAGCCGTCTGGTTCGCGCCCGCCGCCATGGTTTCCGCGCCCGTATGGCAACCCGTCATGGACGCGCAATCCTGTCTGCACGCCGTGCCAAAGGGCGGAAGCGCCTGAGCGCTTAAAGCGCCGGTATGGCCCCGGCCATGAAAGCTTTAAAAGAACAAATTGAACGATTGGGCCGCTTGCAAAAGCGGTCTAATTTTTTGCACGTCCAGAAAAATTGCAAAAAATGGGTTTCAAAGAGCCTGATCCTGCAGGTTGCCGACAATGACAGCGGAGAAACCCGCTTTGGCCTGACCGTCACCAAGAAAGTCAATAAACGCGCCGTCGTGCGCAACCGCATCCGGCGGCGCCTGCGCGCGCTGGCCTTTGACGTGTTGCCCGGCCATGCCGCAGAGGGTAAGGATTACGTCCTGATCGGCAGAGCTGAGACAGAGACGAACACTTATGAGGATATGGCCAAGGATCTGAAATGGTGCCTGAAGCGGCTTGAATGCCGAAAGGATACCCCATGATTGATAAATTTTTTGTCCGCATAGCCCAGATTCCCGTCCGGCTTTACCGCTTTTTCCTGTCCCCGTGGATAGGAAACCAGTGCCGGTTTTATCCCACTTGCTCGGCTTATATGCTAGAGGCCATGGAAAAGCACGGCGCCGCCAAAGGATTATATCTGGGCATTCGCCGTATTCTGGCCTGTAACCCGTGGAATAAGTACCATGGACACGATCCGGTGCCTGAGCGGTTTACATGGGGGGATATGCTGGGCTATAAACGCAAACAACATCCACATCCCTGCCACGAAAAAGCAGATAACAAGGAATCGACTTTATGATGAATAATCAGGACCAGATGCACCCGGACGACTGGCGCAATTTCATTTTGTTTGTTGTCGCCTCTCTGGCCCTGTGGTTTTCTTTCGACCACTTTATTCTACAGCCGCGCATGCAGGCCATGGAAGCCGCCGCGCAACAAGCTGCCGAGGATGTCACCGTCAAAAATGACGGAGCAGCGGCAATCACGGAAGGGGCACCCCGTGACCGGGCCGAAGTCCTTGCCGAAAATCACGCCCGTTTACCGATTGATAACGGCGCCATATTCGGTTCCCTATCTTTGCAGGGCGGTCGAATCGACGATATCAGCCTGCAGACTTATTACCGGACATTGGAAAAGAAAGACCACGTTGTCCTGTTTTCACCCGCCGGCAGCAATTACCCCAAATATGCTGAATTTGGCTGGGTTGCCGCAGACAAAAGTGTAAAAACACCTGACAAGACCTCTCGCTGGCGCGTTGCCGAAGGCGATCTGGCCAAAGGTCTGAGTCCTGATACCCCGATTACCCTGTATTGGGAAAATGGCGCGGGATTGCGGTTTGAACGAACCCTGGAAATAGACGACCAGTTTTTGATGACGGTCAAACAGCGCGTTATCAACAAATCGGGCGCGGCCGTTACATTGTATCCTTTCAGCCTGATTGCCGAGCATGGACTGCCGGAAAATGTTTTTGGCATGTATATCATTCATGAAGGGCCGATTGGCTATGTCGGCGGTGAACTGACCGAACTGTCCTACAAGAAAATTAAAAAGACCCCGCTTACCGAGCAAACAGCAACGGATGGCTGGATTGGTATTACCGAGCGCTACTGGTTTGCCGGACTGATCCCCGCACAAGGCGAAGAAACAAAATATCGTTACATCTATGCCCCGGCCAGTAGCGAGAATAGCCGGGAACGATTCCAGACCGATGCTATGGGTGCCGCCCACACGATCGAACCCGGCCAGAGCACCGAAAGCACCAACCGGCTGTTTGTCGGCGCCAAGTCTCTGGGGATTCTCGACCGCTATGAAAAAGAACTCGATATCCGGCACTTTGACCTGGTTCTCGATTTCGGGATGTACTATTTCCTGACCAAGCCGTTTTTCTATATCCTTCATTTCTTCGGTCAGCTCACGCACAATATGGGGATTGCCCTTATTATCCTGACCATCATCGTACGGCTTTCCGTTTTCCCATTGGCCAACACCTCTTTCCGTTCCTTTGCCAAACTGCGGAAAATTTCTCCAAAGATGCAGGAATTGCGCGAAAAATTCGGTGATGACCGACAAAAACTGCAGGAAGAGCTGGTCAAGCTTTATGAGACGGAAAAGGTCAACCCGATGGCCGGGTGTTTCCCGATTCTGGTCCAGATTCCGATTTTCTTTGCCTTGTACAAGGTCCTGCAAATCTCGATAGAAATGCGTCATGCGCCGTTCTATGGCTGGATCGCCGATATGTCGGTCAAGGACCCGACAAACGTTTTGAACCTGTTTGGATTGTTATCATGGACGCCGCCTGAATTCCTACCTGCGATTGGCGCATGGCCCTGCATGATGCTGATGGTTCAGTTAATGCAGCGCCAGATGAACCCGCCGCCGCAAGATAAAACCCAGGCGATGATGATGAACCTGATGCCGTTCGTCATGACGTTGGTTTTGGCTAAATTTGCTGCCGGGCTGGTTATTTATTGGACGTTCTCGCAAGCGCTTTCGATCCTGCAGCAATACGTCATTATGCGCGGCATGGGCGTTGAAGTGCATTTCCTGCGCCGTTCCAGAGAAGACAAGGAAATGGCCAAAGAAGTGGCCGAGGGGCCAGCGGTTCATCCGAAACTGGAAATGATCGAAGAGACAGTGGAAGAAGCCTTGTTTGGGGACGATGAAGGGCAAGATAAAGCCATATCCAAGCCCAAACCCAAGAAAAAGAAGAAGAAATAAGAGGTCGTTATTATTCGGCGGCGCGCATATCGCGGTCGAACATTTCGCCGATTTTCTTTTTGGCCAGAACTTCACGGGCCTTGGCGTATTCGGGATCATACCAGAACACCGCGCAGCCGTTACAGCCTTTGCCGCAGCACCCTTCCGTGCCCAGCCGCGGGGATCGCGGCGAGCGGTCCATCAGTTTTTCTTCCAAAGCAACGCTCAGGTTTTTGCGGTTGGTTTCATAGGCCTTTTCCGATCCCTGATCCTGCTCGCGGCGGTTGGCCGTGCGGTCGAGTTTCAGACGCGCCCACTCGGCGGCGCTCAAAGCTTTTTCCTTACGGATAATGGTGAGTTCCGGCAGAGCCGCGCGCAGTTTTTCCGGATCTTCATGATCGAAAGCGCTAAACGGAATTACGATTTTTTGTTTTTGCCCGGCATGGACGGCTTCGACCGTTTTGCCGTTTTCGAGCGTAAATTCATATAAACGCAAGAGCACCGTTTCGCGGCTGCGCGGCGGAACAAATTCCAGAACGTCACCCGCTTCCAGTTTGTTTTTGACTTCCATGACAAAGGCCTCGTCACGGACTTCGCAGATTGATCCGGCATATTCCCATTCAGCCAACGAATGCGTGTCTTCATAATTATGCGCGTAATTGGTCAGGCGGCCATTGTGGAAAGCCAGCGAAAATCCCCGGTTACCGACCGTTTCCAATTCTCGCATATAAGGACGCGCGTCCCAGTCATCCGGGTTGGCGTAATAGTCGTCAATCGCATGGCGATAGGCACGGGCGTTCACAGCCACGTAATACGGGCTGCGGCCCCGTCCCTCAACCTTCAGGCTGTCGACGCCAATGCGCAAGTAATCGTCGAGTTTCGGCATCAAACATAAATCTTTGGCATTCAGGATATACGAGCCGCGTTCGTCTTCCTCAATCGGTAGGAAGTCACCGGGACGGTAGCCTTCCTCAAGGAAAAATTCGAACATGTCGAGATTGTCGTCGTTGATCTCCAGTTCTTTGAGCGTGCCGTCCTTGAGCTTGATATGAACCTTGTAGTTCCAACGGCAGGAATTGGCGCATGCACCCTGATTTGCACCGCGCTCGGCCATATAGTTGGAAAGCAGGCAGCGCCCGGAATAGGTCATACACATCGCGCCATGGACGAAAGCCTCCAGCTTTACATCCGGGCATTTTTCGCGGATTTCTTCGAGTTCGGCAAAGGACACTTCGCGGGCGAGAACCACCAGTTCCGCCCCTTGTTTATGCCAGTAATCGACCGTCAGAAAAGAGCACACGTTGGCCTGCGTCGAGATATGCAGCGGAATTTCCGGGGCATTTTCCCGGACGAAACTGAATACACCGGGATCGGCAACAATCAGCCCATCGGGTTTAACGCTACGGATCGTGTCGAGATATTCGGGCAGGCGGGCGATATCCTTGTTATGAGCAAACAAGTTAAGGGTCAGGTAAACCCGCACACCATGGCTATGAGCAAACTCAATGCCCTCGACAACTTCCTCCAGCGTCATTTTTGACTTGGAGCGCAAAGACATATCGGGCGTGCCCATATAAATGGCATCCGCGCCATACAGCACAGCCGTTTTCAGGGTCGTTAAAGACCCGGCAGGCATCAGCAGTTCAGAGCGTCTTTGCGTCATGGTTTTTGTCATGGCCGGGACTATACAGGCGTTAGCCTTTTTTTTGCAAGCTTGCCGCGAAGAACCCGTCGGTGTTGTGACGGTGCGGGGTCAGGCGCATAAAGCCGTTCTTATCGCTGGGGACTCCTGCGGGCAGAGCGCCAACTTCAAAATCAGGATGCTCCTTTAAAAACCGCTCGATTTGCTGTTCATTTTCATCAGGCAACAGCGAGCATGTCGCATAAACAAGGCGACCGCCCGGTTTTACGGTTTTGGCGACTTTATCGAGAATCTCGGCCTGAATTTCAACAAGCTCTTCCAGCGGCGGGCCATACACCGTCCAGCGCATGTCGGGATTGCGGCGCCATGTTCCCGTCCCCGTGCAAGGCACATCGGTTAAAACCAGATCAAAGCTTTCCTTTTGCCGGCGCAGCCATTTACGGTTTTTCTCGTCTGACAACGGGCGGACTTCAATACAATCGGCAACACCGGCTTTTTTGATCCGAACGCGCGATTTTTCAAGACGGCGCGGCTCCGTATCCATCGCAACTATCCGCCCCTTGTTACCCATCGCAGCAGCCAACGCCAGCGTCTTGCCGCCTGCACCGGCGCAATAATCAAGCACCTGCATGCCCGGCTGCACCCCGCAGGCCAGTGCGATCAGCTGCGAGCCTTCATCCTGAATTTCGACCCAGCCCTTGTTCCAGGCCTTGGTTTTGGACAGATAGGCCTTGCCCCGCGCCCGCAAACCCCAAGGGGAGATAGGCGTATCATCAGTTTCAACGCCGTCGGCCTCCAGAAACTTCCGGACTTTTTCCTTGTCGGCGCGCCAGACATTCACCCGCAAATCCAGCGTGGCGCCGCCGAGCATCGCTTTCATTTCCGGGACGAAATCGTCACCGAAATAGGCGCGGAGCTTGTCTTCGTAAAGCGGCGGGCATTCAACGCGGACAGCGTCGGGCAGGGATGAATTGTTCAGGTTTTTTCCCTGCAGATCGTCGACGATTTTAAATTCTTCATCGGTCAGCCGCTCCGCGCCGTATTTGGAACCATCAAACAGATCCTTGATCCGTTTGTGGTCGTTACTTTCTCCCAGCACCAGCCATGCGAGCATACGGTTGCGGGGGGTGTCCTCTGCCCCGACCTTTTCCAGCCAGCGTCCGAGCCGCGCTGTCGCCCTGACCATGCCGTATGTCCGTTCGGCAATCGCTGCGCGGTCCTTGGAGCCAATATAACGGCGGTGGCGCATATAATCGCCTGTCACCGTATCCATCGGCACGCGTCCGACAGCAATGTTTTCCAGTATATCAATCGTGGCCTTGATCCGCGCGGCGGGGGTCATAATGTTAGCCTTTCAAAATTCAGTTCATGTGCTAAATAATAACAAGCCGTACTTCTAACAGGAGAGCTCTATGACCGCCAGCCTTTTCGATTCCATCCGTTTTGGTTCTATTGATTGCAAAAACTGTATCATCATGGCGCCGCTGACGCGCGGGCGCGCCGAGGGCAATGGCATCCCCACCGATTTGATGGTGGAATATTACAGCCAGCGGGCCGGGGCCGGGATGATTATTTCCGAGGCGACCGCTATCTCGCCGCAGGGCTATGGCTGGTATCACGCGCCGGGGATATGGACGGACGAGCATGTTGCCGGATGGCGCAAAATTACCGATGCCGTGCATGACGCCGGTAGCAATATGATCTTACAGCTCTGGCATATGGGCCGGGTTTCGCATTCGGATTTTCATGACGGCGCCCTTCCCGTCGCGCCGTCAGCGCTTGCGGCTCAAGGTGATATCCGCGTACCGGATGGGTCGAAAAAACCGCTGGAGACGCCGCGGGCGCTGGGTACCTCGGAAATTCCCGGCCTTATCGAAGATTATATCGCCGCCGCCCGCCGTGCCATGGAGGCCGGGTTTGACGGCGTAGAGGTACACAGCGCCAACGGTTACCTGCTCGACGAATTCCTGCGCGATGGCGCCAACGAGCGCACGGATGAGTATGGCGGCAGCCTTGAGAACCGGGCGCGGCTTTTGTTACAGGTCGTTCAGGCTGTGACCAAGGCCATCGGCGCAGACAAAGTCGGCGTGCGGATTTCCCCGACCAATCCGAAAAACGACATGAATGACAGCGATCCAGCCGCGCTTTTCTCTTACGTCGCGGCACAGCTTGATCAATTTGGTTTGGCGTACCTGCATGTCATGGAACCGTTGCCCGGTCATATGCTGGCCGACCCACAAGGGCGCTGGGTGCTACCGCATATCCGGGAAAATTTCTCCGGGCCGCTGATTGCCAATGGCGGTTATGACCGAGACAAGGGGAACGCGGCCCTGGCAAACGGGGAAGCCGATGCGATTGCCTATGGCGTACCCTATATCGCCAATCCGGATCTGGCGGAACGATTCAAGGCGGGGGCATCGCTGAATGCGCCCGACATCGAAACCTTCTATACCGAAGGCCCGAAAGGTTATACGGATTATCCGTTTTTGAAAGATCGGGCCGCTTAAACCTACTGGGCTTCCGTCCGGTAGTTCGGCGCTTCTTTCGTGATTGTCACATCGTGGACGTGGGACTCACGGAAGCCCGCGCCGGTCATTTGCATGAATTCAGCTTTTTTCTTCATATCGGCAATCGTGGCGCATCCCGTATAGCCCATAGAAGCCCGCAAACCACCGATCATCTGGTGAATTACCGGGCCAACCGGACCTTTGTAAGGCACGCGGCCTTCGATACCTTCGGGAACCAGTTTTTGCTCTTCCTTGACATTACCCTGAAAGTAACGGTCAGCAGAGCCGCGGGTCATCGCCCCGACGGAGCCCATCCCGCGATAGGTTTTGTAGGAGCGCCCCTGAAACAGGATCACCTCGCCCGGCGCTTCATCGGTCCCGGCCAAGGCGCTGCCCATCATGGCACAATCGGCCCCGGCGGCAATCGCCTTGGCAAAATCGCCGGAATATTTGATCCCGCCATCGGCAATCACCGGGATTTTCTTTTTCGCGCAAGCTTCGGCCACATCCATAATCGCCGTCAGTTGCGGCACACCGACACCCGCCACGACGCGCGTGGTGCAAATCGACCCCGGCCCGATGCCGACCTTGACCGCATCGGCCCCGGCTTCGATCAAAGCTTTTGCCGCACTGGCCGTTGCAATATTCCCGGCAATAATCTGAAGGCGTTCACCCAGCAAATCGCGGATCTGGCTCACCGTATCGAGAACGTTTCTTGAGTGGCCATGAGCGGTATCAACTACAACCACATCCAGCCCAGCGGCCGCCATGGCTTCGGCTCGTTCGATGCCGCTGTTGCCGGTTCCGACAGCCGCGCCACAAAGCAAGCGCCCTTGTGAATCCTTGGTAGAAAGCGGGTGCAGTTCCGATTTCTCAATGTCTTTCACCGTCATCAGCCCGGTGCAGCGCCCGGCTTCATCCACGACCAACAGCTTTTCAATCCGGTATTTGTGCAGCAACCGTTTGGCTTCTTCTTTATCAACGCTGCCGACAACCTTGACCAGATTGTTGGCTGTCATCAGATCCTTGACCGGCTGTTCGGGATTTTCGGCAAAGCGTACATCCCGGTTGGTCAGGATACCCACAAGCTGGCCGTTAGCCTCGGTTACGGGAATCCCGGAAATACGGTTAATACTCATCAGCTCCAAGGCCTGCGCCAAGATCGCGTCCGGCTGGATTGTGATCGGATTTTCAACCATGCCGGACTCAAACCGTTTAACGATCCGGACCTGCGCGGCTTGCTCCTCGACCGAATAGTTCCGGTGAATAACGCCCAGCCCCCCGGCCTGCGCCATGGCAATGGCCATATCCGCGCCGGTAATCGTATCCATTGCCGAAGATAACAAAGGGATATTCAATTCAATATCCCGCGTCAGATGCGTTTTTGTGCTGGCGTCGTTCGGATGGATTTCCGAAGCGGCGGGCAACAAAAGCACGTCATCAAACGTCAGACCTTGGCGGATATGGGATTGTTTTGTCGGCATGGCGCAAATTCCTTTTTCAAAGCGGCGATAGCTGAAATTTGCAGGGCACTATAACCAGCAAGCACCGAAAAGAGAAGGGAAAAGTTCACAAAAAGATTGATTTTTCATATTTTCATCGTCTAGGATGTAAAAAACAATGACAAAAGGCGGTTACGGGTTTCATGGGCAAGCCATCGACAAATGTTATTCCCTTTTTGCGTCCGGCGTTTACAGAAACGCAGGATAGCCAGTTTCCTGCACAAACAGAAAACCCCCACCCTTTTTATCTTGATCCTGCTTTAAACATTATCTTGCGTCTCAATGATTTTGCGGCGCGCTTTACGGGTGAAATGCACCGGATGTTGAAAGACCTGAACATCCAGCACTACACGGGTAAGAATGTTTTTTCTCACACGATCGGGATACTCCTGCCGCTTGACAGTGAAGAAGCAACCCTGATCATCGACAGCTACATCGCCGATCTGGCCGAAAATGCGCCGGATAATTTCCGGGATTTTCTGGAAAGGAACGCCCCCGAAATCTTGATCGCTTACGAGGAAGATCATGATCTGAATCATGTACATGATTCTATTGTCCGTGATCTATATCTGAAAGAAATGCTGCGGAGGCTTCAACAGGAAACAGTGCTGGATGAGCTGATGTCCCGTAACCTGCCGGAATTCCAGCTGTCGTTTGATATCCTAACCGCCGATGACAAAGCCGTACTTACCATGACATTCAACTGGGATGAGGATTGCGATGCCCGTCAGGAGCTTCAGCGTTTTCTGAATTGCCGCAGCAAGACCCCGCAACTGGTCAAATGCTAGGAAGGGCGACACCATGACGGATGATCGGGATGACAATGTTATTATTTTGGGTCGTTTTACGCAAGCGGCCCGGCCAGTATCTGAGATGGAAAACGAGGAATTTTCTTTTGATGAATCTCCTTTTCTTGCCTTTTTTATTCTTGACGAGGCCGCAAGCAAATATCCTTTGTTTGATGATCTCGAAATATATTTAAGCAGCGCGCTCGGGGCCATTAATCAAGACCATGCGCGCATGGTTCAGGAATATGGCCCTGATTTTGTAAAAAAAGCCGGACCTATGACGGGCCAGTATTTCCCCCTTAATATCAGCATTCCTTATTCAATGTGGGCAGACGTCGTTACCGATTTTCAGGATAAAATGCGGGCCATCGAACCCAAAGAATTTGTTCGTGTTCAACAGCGCGCCAAACAAGAACAAGCAAAAACCTCTGTCCACGATGTTTTTTCTCCCCAACAAATAGATATAAGAGTTTTTGGCGAACATCTGGTTGGCGGCTTAAAGGCATTCAAGAACTTTGCTAACATTATGAAACGCCATCTGCCTGAATTGGATGTGCGACCGGCTGTACGATTAGCAAGTAATGATGCCGATGCACAAAATCCTATTGTGATTCTGTCTGCCCTTGTTACGCGCAAAGACGGCAACAAGAACATGGATATCCGTGAAATACTTTCTGATTATCTATACCGCGC
Source organism: Rhodospirillales bacterium (assembly GCA_020638175.1). Classification (NCBI taxonomy): domain Bacteria; kingdom Pseudomonadati; phylum Pseudomonadota; class Alphaproteobacteria; order Rhodospirillales; species Rhodospirillales bacterium. Next base: position 515,435 of record JACKJA010000002.1, on the reverse strand, counting down.
CCGTAAAGGGCGCCTGCACCTTAGAAGTGTTTCGTGCCCTAAACCTGACTAAAAACAGCTAAAGAATAACCACCATGGCCGATGATAAGGGAAGAATTATTTATGCTTTTGGTGAAAGTGCGCCAGCTCTATCCGAACCTGACGAACCACTATTTGCAAAGCTAATAGGTAAGATTAATGCCTACACAGAGGATTTTGGTTGTAATTTCAGAGCCTATATCAAATCATATTTAAGTGATCTCAATTACCGTCACCATCAAGATATACAGGCTGGCCGAACAGATGGAAAAAAGCCTCTTCTTGTTGTTTTTCTGCCTATTGACGTTGCTATACCGGCCTCCCAGTGGGTCGAGGCCGTTGATAGTCACAGAAATTTTCTGCGGGAAAATCATCCGTATTTGCACGAGGTTTCTATGGGATTTGCCCAAAGAAATTTCAAAAATAGCGATGACCCTGACAAAAACAGCCGCCACTTTATTCTAGATAGTTTCGGAAAGGCTATGGTGACACGGCTTGAATCATACAAAGCCATCACACAGGGGATTCTCAAATATTTTCCACAAACTCAATTTCATGCCGAATTATACGCTTTTGAAGAAGAAGGGATCGGCTTCATATCACCCTGTATTGCTTGGCGTCACAAAGATGGACTTGATATGAAACAGCATATAGAACGCTTTTTGTCTCCCAGTTCACAGTCGCGTTTGGGCGTTGTCTCCAAAAACAGGCCCGATTAACTGGTTTCCGCCCTGTACCCCGTGGCCACAACATATTGCTCCGAGCTTTCTTTCCGGCTGGCGGGCGGTTTGATATGGCGCACGGTTTTAAAATCCTTTTTCATCTGCGCCAGCAGGGTATTTTCCGCACCCCCCTGAAACACCTTGGCGACAAAAGTGCCATCGGGCTTTAGCACCTGCGTGGCGAAATCATAAGCCATTTCGACCAGCGCCATAATCCGTATATGATCGGTCTGTTTATGACCGATCGTGTTGGGCGCCATGTCGGACATGACGATATCAACGCCTTCGCCGGTGGCACGGATCAAGGTCTCCGGCGCGTCATCGTCGGTGAAATCCATCTGGAAAAACGTTACGCCGGCCAGCTCATCCATCGGCAGTAAATCAATCGCCACAACCTTGCAGCCTTTATCGGCCGCGTATTGGCTCCACCCGCCCGGCGCCGCGCCCAGATCGATAACAACCTGCCCGGATTTAAACATGTCCAGCTTGTCATCCATTTCCATGATTTTGAAAGCTGCCCGCGAACGCAGCCCCTGCCGTTCGGCTTCACGGACGTAAGGATCGTTGAGTTGCCGCTCCAGCCAGCGCTTGGACGAGGTCTTGCGGCCTTTTGCGGTTTTCACTCTGGTCTTTGCTTTATTGCGCAAAATAAAAATCCTTTACTAGAGAGTCATCATAATCATCGAAAAGCAAAACGCCAGAATATAGATCGACAGCGATGCCGCGAAAAAAATCACTTTCTGGGTTCCCGGCGAAAAATACGCTAAAATCATATATAACGCAAAAATAATGCTATAGATGATCAGCCCGCGGTTATAGACCGATGATTTCATCAATGCCAGAATTCCGGTGCCATAACCGATCGACTCCATCAGTTCTACTTGCGTGCGGAAGGTCAAAAGGCATACAAATATAAAACCCAGCACAAACCAGCGCTGGTGTTTATGCACGACAAACCACGCCGCAGGCAGCCACAAAAAATCAACCCATTGATAGATAAACTGGCCCATACTAGATTATTAGAGACGTTAAGCGTTACCGGAAAGGCTTTGAAACAGGCAGCCCTTATGAATCATACCCGCTTTTTATCCCCCGTGAACAGAGCCTTTGTTGTTTTTGCGATGATGTGCGCTATCCTGCTGTCTTCTGGTCCACAAGCGCTGGCTCAGGCAAGGCCGGTCATTATTCGTGATACCGAAATCGAGGCATTCATCAAACAGTGGGCTGATCCGGTTATCCGGGCGGCGGACCTGACGCCGGAACAAATCAATATTATCCTGGTGCAGGACCCTGCCATTAACGCCTTTGTCGCCGGCGGTCCGAATATTTTTATCTATACCGGGCTTTTGACCCGCACAGATGATGCCTCCGAAATTGTCGGCGTGATCGCCCACGAACTGGGACACATTCGCGGCGGCCATCTGGTCCGCATGCGCGGGGCGATGGAGAGCGCCTCTTATGAAAGCCTGCTGGGAACGCTTCTTGGTCTGGGGGCGGCACTGGCCACGGGTGAGGGCGGACTGGGGACGGCGATTGTCACAGGGACCAGTTCCATGGCGCAACGTAAATTTCTATCCTTTAGCCGGGTGCAGGAATCGAGTGCCGACCAAGCCGCGCTAACCTACATGGAAAAAGCCTCCATCAACCCGCAGGGCTTGAAAACATTTATGCATAAGCTGGAAAGCGAGGAGCTTCTCCCCTCCGATAAACAAAGTGAATATGTCCGCACCCACCCGTTGACCCACGACCGGATTGAATCGCTGGATGCGGGGTACAAGCGTTCAAGCAATCAGGGCAAGGCTTATCCGCCCGAATGGCAGGACCAACACGCCCGCATGATTGCCAAGCTGAAGGCCTTTATTACCCCGGAGCGCGTGGCCTGGGATTATGACGACCGGAACAAATCGATCCCTGCCCGCTATGCCCGCGCCATTGCCGCCTACCGGGAAAATCAGGTGAAGGACGCCCTGCGCGAAATCGACGATTTGTTGGCGGCAGAACCCCAAAACCCGTTTTTCTGGGAGCTGAAAGGCCAAATGCTGGTTGATTTTGGCCGGGTTTCCGAAGCCCTGCCCGCTTATAAAAAATCTCTGGACCTTTATCCCAACGCGCCTTTGATCCGAACAGCTTACGCCCATGCCCTGATCGAGACGGCGGGTGATAACAAAGCCACGCTCCAACAGGCGGTCAATCATCTGGAACGATCCTTGCGGGAAGAGCCTCGATCGGGTTACGCCCATCACTTGCTGGCCACAGCCTACGGCCAGATGGGGCAGGAAGCGCTGGCCAAATTGCATCTGGCCGAAGAAGCCTTGCTGAAAGGCCAAACCGATTATGCCAAAAAGCAAGTTGAGGTGGCCTTACGTGATCTGGAAAAAGGATCGGCGCCGTGGATCCGCGCACAAGATATTCTGGCCTATATTGAACAAGGCGAGAAAAAAGGCTAGTTTAGTACCCGTATTTGATTTTAACAAAGGAGTCTTCCTGTGACATACCGCCTATTTGGCTTTCTGGCCGCTTTGATAACGACCACTATTGCTCTCCAGCCTGTGTCTGCCACGGCCGCGGATTTTTCCGACAGCCAAAAGAAAGCCATTGGTGAGATTGTCCGCGAATATATTCTCGATAATCCGGAAATTCTCTATGAAGCAGCTGAAAAGCATCAAAGACAGCAGGAAGAAGCGGCGGACAGCCAGTTCAAAACATATTTGTCCGATAACAAGGATGCCGTTTTCAATGGCGCCCCGACAGCCGGAAATCCGAACGGCGATATCGTGATTGTCGAGTTTTTTGATTACAACTGCGGCTATTGCAAAAAAGCCATGGAAGATGTTGCCGCTTTGCTGAAAGAAGACAAGAACCTGAAATTCGTCTTCAAGGACATGCCTATCCTCAGCCAAACCTCCGTTGATGCCGCCCGTTGGTCACTGGCTGCGGACAAACAAGGTAAATATCTTGATTTCCACATGGAGCTGATGAAATCACCCGGCCAAAAAGACGAAAAGACTTTTGAACAGATTGCCAAAAAACTGGGGCTGGACGTTGAAAAGCTTCGCAAGGACGCCGATGACGAATCCATCACCAAGCAAATCCGCGATAATATGGAACAAGCTCAGGAACTGGGCATTCGGGGAACGCCCGGATTTATTATCGGTGACTATCTGGCCCGTGGTTATATGGGGCTTGACGGCATGAAACAAACCATCGCCGATCAGCGCGCCAAAAAATAACCGGAGATTCCGCTTGTGACCCTGTTTTTACGATTTCTGTTTGCCGCCATTATTATCGTCGCCGGTTTGGTCGGTTATAAGGCCTGGAACGTTCACGCCTCGATCAAAAACATGCAGCAAGCTGAACTGGGACAGGTTCTCGGCACCCCCGACGCATCGCGGGTTATTGTGGAATTTGCCGATTATCGCTGCAATTATTGCCGCATGCTCAATACCGTTGTCAGGGAACTGGTTGAACAAAACCCCGATATCCGGGTGGTGATTGCTCATCTCCCGGTTTTGGGTGAAAAATCCGCTTATGAAGCACGGCTGGCGCTGGCCGCCGCCAAACAGGGTAAATTCTCTGAAATCCATGATCTTTTGATGCAGCGGGAAACCCCGGTGGCGGAAGCGGAAGTCGAAGGGCTGGCCGAGCAGCTTGGGCTGGATTATGAGCGTTTGAAATCCGAAATGGAAAGTGATGAAGTAACGCAGGCTTTGCTGGCCAATATTGATGCTGCCGAAGCGCTGGATATTTTCTCAACGCCGACTTTCCTGATCGGCAAAACCATTTACAACCCGGCAGGCACCAACATGCCTACCGCCGAGGATATTAAAAAAGTCCTCGACCAGCTCGGGAAATAGCATCCCATGACACATATAATGGTACTGGCCGGTCCCAATCTTAATCTTCTGGGCGTTCGTGAACCGGACATTTACGGCCATGAAACGCTTGAAGACATCCGGAGCATGTGTGAACAAGAAGCGCAAAAACATGGCTGGAGCGCCGAGCTGCGCCAATCGAATTACGAAGGCGATCTGGTCACATGGATTCAGGAAGCCCGCGAAACGGCCAGCGCCATTATTATTAACGCGGCGGCCTATACGCACACTTCTATTGCCATTCACGACGCGCTAAAGATGTTTGAAGGCCCGATTATCGAGGTTCATCATTCCGATCCTTCGAAACGCGAAGCCTTTCGCCACATTTCTTATATCGAACCTCTGGCCGCTGCCGTTTACAAAGGGCATGGCGCAAAAGGATACACAATGGCTTTTGACCATCTGGCGTCTATGCTTTGACATTTTGTCAAAAGTCGATTAGGGTCCGGTGAAATTTTGGAAAAACAACGCAAGAAAATTCCATGAAAATCGATGAAAATGCCATCCGCAAACTGGCGGAACTTCTTGATGAAACAGGCTTGAGCGAGATTGAGATCGCCGAAGGGGAACAATCCCTGCGCGTCAGCAAGGGCGGATCACAGGTCGTTACGGCCGGGGCGGCGGCTCCTGTCGTTATGAATTCCGATCCGACGATCCCGCAAGCCGCCAATACGCAGGCACCGGCTGCCGACATCCACGATCATCCGGGCGCTGTTACGTCACCGATGGTGGGAACGGCTTATATGTCTCCCGAACCGGGCGCGGCTGCTTTTGTGAAAAAAGGCGACGATATCCGTGAAGGTGATACGCTGATGATTATCGAAGCCATGAAAGTCATGAACCCGATCAAGGCCCATAAAGCCGGAACGATTACGCAGCTTTTGGTCGAAAACGGACAGCCGGTTGAGTACGGCGACGTTCTCATGGTCATCGAATAACAAACGGCCCCTCGCCATGTTTGAAAAAGTTCTCATAGCCAATCGCGGCGAAATTGCCCTTCGCATCATTCGGGCCTGCCGGGAAATGGGCATTCAGTCCGTGGCCGTCCATTCAACGGCAGACGCATCGTCCATGGCTGTTCGTTTGGCCGACGAGTCCGTTTGCATTGGCCCGCCCGCCGCTAAGGATTCGTACCTGAATATTCCCTCTATCCTGACGGCGGCGGCGGTTACCGGCGCGGATGCCATTCACCCGGGCTACGGGTTTTTGTCGGAAAACGCGCAGTTCGCGCGGATGATTGAAGAGCACGGCTTTACGTTTATCGGCCCCAGGGCGGAGCATATCGAAAGCATGGGTGACAAGGTTGTGGCCAAGCAAACGGTCTCTGCCCTTGGCCTGCCCGTGGTGCCCGGCTCTGACGGCGCGGTGGAAAGCGCGGAAGAAGGACTGAAGGCCGCCAGAGAGGCGGGATTTCCTGTCCTGATAAAGGCCGCGTCCGGCGGAGGCGGAAAAGGCATGCAGATCGTCCGTACGGAAGAAGATTTTATGGAAGCCTATTCCACTGCGCGTGCCGAGGCCAAGGCCAATTTCGGGGATGACACGATTTACTTTGAAAAATTCCTCGAAAACCCCCGCCATATCGAGGTCCAGATTTTCGGGGATATGCATGGAAACGCCATTCATCTGGGAGAGCGGGACTGTTCCATTCAGCGCCGTCACCAGAAACTGGTTGAAGAAGCGCCCTCCCCCGTTCTGACCGAAGAAGAGCGGAACCAGATCGGCACCCTTGCCGCGGACGTTATTCGCGAGATGGGATATGTCGGGGCCGGCACAATCGAATTTTTGTATGAAGACGGCAAATTCTATTTCATGGAAATGAACACGCGCATTCAGGTGGAGCATCCGGTCACGGAAATGATTACCGGCATTGACCTGATCGCCGAGCAGATCCGCGTTGCGGCGGGGGAACCCCTGACTATCAAAAAAGAGAGAATCCGTCTGCGCGGCCATGCCATTGAAGTGCGGATCAATGCCGAAGACCCGGAGACCTTTATTCCGTCTCCCGGCAAGATTACCCAGTTCCATGCCCCCGGCGGGCTTGGGGTGCGTTTTGATTCGGCCATTTACGGCGGTTATACGATCCCGCCTTACTACGATTCCATGGTTGGGAAGCTGATCGTCCACGGCCGGAACCGCGAAGAAGCCCTGCGCCGTATGCGCCGCGCCATCATGGAAACCGTTGTCGAGGGCGTTAAAACGACGCTGCCCCTCCATCAGTGGATTTTGGAACAGCCGGAATTTGAAAGCGGCGCGTACAATATTCACTGGCTGGAAAAGAAACTGGCAGAAAGAAATCAAAGTTAAGCCGGGATCAGGTAGGCTTGGCCTTTGTATCTCTCAATTTCCGTTAATGCCGGGCTTTCCGGCTTTACGCACTTCATTTTCCCGGCGGGCACAAAATCATGCCGGAGTGAAAAGTCGACCGTTTTCCCGTTTAAGGTCATTTCCGGTAATCTGATTTCCGGTGCGGCTGTACCGGTTTTCTTCGAGGTTTCTATTAATGGGTCGAGTGACTGGTACGGGTTTTCACGCCGGATGTCGTGTTTTAGTACTTCCACAATCCCAAACCCGGCCAAGAAATTACCAACACCAAAGTACACGTTTTCGTTGGGAACAAATGTTTTTTGCGCCCACATTTGCATCATACCAACGCTTAACATGGTGGCTCCTGCGGTATACTGGAATGCACAAGAGATTCCTCTTGCGATGAAGTTGTTCGACATGTACAGGCCTTTGTCGGCGACTTTCTGTGTTTGTTTCCTGAGCAAACGCGGCAGATTTTTATTACCCGCTATACGGTTAAAGCTGTTCTTGATCTGTACGGCCCGATGATGGGGGTTAACCTTGGAGTCCGTGACAACAAGCGCCATCATACCCAATCCTAGCCCTGTCCAGAGTAGCGCCGGTGTTCCCATGGTCGTGATCATATAAGAAGACAAGGCCAAAACGGCGGCTGCCGAATAAAATTCGGCGCGGCCAAACATGTCACGCCAGAAAAAATTCCGGGAATTGTCGGGAGCAAACATGTTGGGGAATTTTTTCGGTTTCCAGCCATTTATCTGGCCACCCTTAGTAATCGTGTAGGCCGCCCAGTTGAAGTAGGCAATTCCCATGTTCAGGGCGTAGGGTTGCTGAGTTCTGATCCCTCTATCCAGGTAATAAATCGAGGCTGCAAGCAAAGACAGACCTTCCGCGATCATTGGCGACCCTGCATGCTTTTTGAGAAAAGAGCTGTTTTTTGCAGATGGTGAAAACTCTCTGTATGCGGCAACGCCTATAGCTATCGTTGATTCAATCATAGTAAAAATGATTGGTATGATGCCGCCCGGAATAGCCATAGAAAGTCCAGCCCCACCAAAAAGTGTTGCCGGATCACGAAGGACATCGCGCAGCTTTTCCTTAAAATTCTTGCCTGTTTTACGCGTGCCCTTTGCCACGAAGCGTGTTTCCTCTCATAATGGCGTATGGATTGGGGCTTATAGCACAAAGTTTTTATTTATGTCTAATAATGATTTAACCCTTAATGATGTTCTCAATGCCTACGCCAACGGGCTGTTCCCGATGGCAGAGCGGGCGGAAGAAGATGAATTTTACTGGTACGATCCGCCGCGGCGCGGACAGCTTTCGATTGCCGGGCTTCATATTCCCCGGCGGCTGGAAAAGACCGTGCGGCAGGCGCCCTATGACGTGCGGATTGATACGGCCTTTGCGGACGTTATTGATGGCTGCGCCGCAAGTACGGATGTCCGCGCCGAGACATGGATCAACCGCCCGATCCGCAATTTGTTTGTTGCCTTGCACGAAGCGGGTTTCGCACACTCAGTAGAATGTTGGGATGGCGAAAAACTGGTTGGCGGGCTTTACGGGCTGGCGCTGGGCGGTGCTTTTATGGGGGAGAGCATGTTTTCCCGTTCCCGCGATGCCAGCAAAATTGCGTTGGTTCATTTGTGCGCCCGGCTGTGGAAGGCCGGGTTTAGTGTTCTGGATACCCAGTTTGTCAACGATCATCTGAAACAGTTCGGCATTTATGAAATCCCGAAGGAGGCGTATTTAAAACGCCTGCATATGGCCATACAAACGCGTTGTGATTTTCATTTGGAAACTTTCCCGGATCTGGCGGAAAAAGGGCTGGTTGACGATTATCTGGAAAACCGGGAAGCGCTGCCCGTATAAAAAATGTGAATAAATATTTATTATGTATAATATTTGACTTTTTGTTAACATTCTGTTAAGCTTTTGGTATTCTATTAGAGACGGTAAAAAGAATAAGAAAGCGGGTGCGCTATGTTTATTGATATTAGCAATTTTGCGGATGGCGTTTTAGCCAATCACTCTCCCAAACAGCCTTTTGAAGAGGCTGCGACAGGGGCGCAGGCCGTGGCCGCCAATAAAGATAGAGACTGGGATTTCACCGGATTCAATAAACCGCGGGCAGCTGCTGATCTTCGGCCGGCAATGTAGGGGTTTGTATCATTGTTTTATCATCTAAAACGCCGTCGGTTTCGTCGGCGTTTTTGTTTTCCGGGGGAAGGACAGCCCCCTCAATGGCGGGCACTTCAATAGCTTCTTCTGACGGGATTTGTTCTTCCTCTGGCGCTTCGCCCGTACAATCCAGAACCCAGACATCATAAAGCGGATGATCCATTGCCGACAAAGACGGCGAAGAGGCAAACATCCACCCCGAAAAAATCCATTCCGGCTCCTGTGTCTTGTTGTTCACTTCCCAGATTTGCAGAAAAGCAGCCGATTCAGGAGGGTCTATCGGCGGGGCCTTGCGGCAGGCGCGGACTTTGATGTAAAGCGGCCCGTACTGGACGGTTGCGCCGACGCGCGCCTCAAAGGTCGATGTCCGGGCCGTTCCCTTGTCCAGCGCCTGCAGTTTAACGGAAGGGTAATCCTGCATCCCGGCGTAGGCGGGCAAGGCCCATAACAGGCCAGCAACAAGACATCCTATAATGAAAAGCCGATTACTGAGCACCGCTGTCATCTTTGTTCTGCATGCTGAAAATGAATTTTCCAAGCAGCTGTTCAAGATTTTGCGGGGCTTGCGTGTATTGCACACGGCCGCCGGCCGCAATCATGTCTTCGGCCGCGCCCGGCTCCAGCAACAGATATTTCCCGCCCATCAAGCTCGTCGAGGAAATCAGCGCCGTTGTATCTTCGGGCAGTTCTATACCCGGCTCGATGCTCATATGCACGCGGGCCAGATAGGTTTCCGGGTCCAGTTCCACCCCGATAACCGAGCCAATCTTAACACCGCTGATCTGGACATCGTCACCGACTGCCAATCCGCCGATTCCGGAGAAATCGGCAGTCACTTCATAGCCGCTGACCTTTTTCACGTTGGCGGTATTATAGCTGAATGCCAGAAAGACCCCGGCAATCACCAGCACCACTGCGCCCAGAACTGTTTCAATTACACTGCGTTTCATAGATATCCTCTTTAAACTATTATGATTCCGGAGTCCATGCTTCGTAATCGCCGGTGACAACCGGGCGATGGCCGCCCTTTAATATATGCCCCGGCGGACGATAAGCTTGATTGGTGCCCGTGCGGTTTCCTTTATGCGCTTTTTGCCATGGGCGGCGGAAAGATTCAGCCGCGGCAGCAGGTACCTCGTCGGTCTGGTAATGAAGCCAGCCATGCCACTCCGGCGGCACCTTGGCGGCGTCGGGGCGGCCCTTGTAAATTACCCAGCGGCGCGGGTGGTTGTAACCGGCGCGGGCAGGGGATTGATAATATTTATTTCCAGCATTATCCCGGCCCATCCGTTTTGCCCCGCTGGTCAGCGTGACCCAGGTAATATGGACCGGTGAGAGAACACCCAGAAGCTGCTTTATAAATTTCATGGTCTTTGGCCTTTTCGTCTTAACAGGAATGGCTTAAAACAAAGCAAGAATCAACCCTTAAGAGCAAAAGGATACACCATCATGTCCGATGTGGAAACGCGTTTAAAAGAGTTAAATATCGAACTGCCCGCCGCCGCTGCGCCCGCGGCCAATTACGTGCCCTACGTCATCAGCGGCACCACGCTTTTTATCGCCGGGCAAATTCCCTTTCTGAACGGTCAACCGATGCACAAAGGCCGTCTGGGGACGGATATGGATGTGGAACAAGGCGCCGAAGCTGCCCGTGCCTGCGGCCTTAATATCCTGGCACAGGCCCATGCCGCCGTTCAGGGTGACTGGGGGCGGATAAAGCGCTGTGTCAAGCTGGGCGGATTTGTTAACTGCACCCCGGAATTTACCGATCATCCCAAGGTTATTAACGGGGCGTCGGACCTGATGGTTGCCGTTCTGGGTGACGCCGGAAAGCATGCGCGGTTTGCCGTGGGTGCCCCGTCCCTGCCGCTGGGCGTGGCTGTTGAAATCGACGCTATATTTGAGCTTGCCTAACTCGTCTTTTTGGCTGCTTCCGCGCGCAAAAACATGGCCAGCGCCTCGTCATGGCCGCGCTGTTCGTGGGACACTGTACGCTGGGAAAGCGGTTTGGCGATTTCGCCCATAATCCCGGCTTCGCTGACGCGTGCCGCGCCGGTTTCTTCGTGACTCAGGCCATAGAAAACCTTTTCAATGCCGGTGCCAATAATCAGCGCCTCGCCGAGCATCGTCGGTTCGGAGCTGCTGTAGACAACACATCCCGTCAGATCGGTACTGGCGCGTTTTTCGGTCGCCCGGCGAATGGCCAGCACCTCGGCATGCGCCGTCGGATCACAACGGGTTTTAACACCGTTCACGCCCTCGCCCAGAATTCGGCCCGCCGCGTCGGCCACGACCGCGCCAAACGGCCCGCCCATCCCCGAATCGGCATTTTGCCGGGCCAGCATAATCGCCCGGTGCATGAGTTCGTCAGGCGTCCATTGTTTTTCATCACCCATACCGATGGCATCTGGGTTCTTGCCATAAATGCGCAATACGCGCCGAACCGTTTCTATAAATCTCTGCGGCTCAACCGGATTTTCCATGATCTGGCGGATATTGTAATTTCCGGCCTCCATCAATAAATCCGTTGTTGCTTCGGATGTCAGCATTATGACCCCGATATCATGACCTTTGACCAACAGATGTTTGGCAAATTCCAGCCCGCCATGCGGCTTCATCCGGTAGCGCACCACGGCCAGATCGGTACCCTGTTCTTCCACGACCTTGATCGCCGTCCCGCCGTCGATAGCTTGCTGGACCTGAAAGCCGTTTAGTTCCAGAATACCGGCAACATATTTACGGTTTTTGTCATCACTATCGGCCACCAGAACCCTGATATTGTTGGTATAACGCATGAAGCGGTTCCATCCTTTGTAATAAAATGTAAAGATAGAAGACGATACTTTGTCTTTCAACCGGATCATTATATCATGCGTCATTCCCATTCAGAAGCCGGCAGCGTCCTGATCTATATTTTTCTGGCTATTGTCTTGTTTGCCTCGCTCAGCTTTGCGGTCAGCAACATTATGCGCAGCGGCGATCCGACCACTATCCCGCGGGAAACCGCTAAATCCTATGCTACTGATATCATGCAGCAAGCCAACGGTATCCGCCGCGCCATACAGGTCATGGGGATTGACGGATATGAAGACACAGCTATCAGCTTTGAAAATGATTTTGTTTCCGGTTACACCAACCCGAATTGTACCGATAATGGCTGCAAGGTGTTTCACCCTAACGGCGGCGGATTAACTTATATCGTGCCGAACGAGGGTTGGCTGGATACAAGCTTTCGAGCCTCTTACAACGGGGATCCCAGCCGGCCGTGGGGCCCCTGGGCTTTTACGGGACAGAACTCCTTTCCCGACGTCGGCACCGTCTGCAATACGGCAGATTGCAAGGAGTTATCGCTGTGGCTGCATTTTGTGAAAAAAGATGTCTGTGTCGCGATCAACAATTCTCTGGGGATTGCCAATCCGTCGGGACTCCCCCCGACGGAACGACTGGTTTCCCCGCCGGGAACCATTGCCAGCCCGGCCTTCACCGGCACCTATTTCAATGCCTCTCAGGGCGTTGACGTTGGTGCCGGACCGGCGATGGCCGCCTGCCTGACGGTCGAAGATCCCGCAAACGACGAATATTATGCCTTCTATCAGGTGCTTATTGCCCGGTAGGTTTGGGTGTCCCCGGACCTGCCAAGAAGGGCATACAGCAATGATCCGGAACCGTTCGGCTTCTGGAGAAAACAAAGCCATTTTTAGCCACAGACAAGGGAGAGAGCTTGCGCTCTTTGTCAATCTCCGTATCAATAATGGCACTCAGGCGCGGAATATTGGTGCCTGTCTCGCGAAAAAGATTATCAATTATTCTCATCTCCATCAGTTTTTTTAATTTTGTCAGCGTTGTCAGAGCGGACGCCGCTTTCTTTCCCGGTGCAATAAGAGGCGGATTGTACTTTTCTCCGGTATCGGCTTTTAACTTTTTCTCCAGCAAATTTGTATCTGTTCCCGCCATCGTCATGAGTCCTCTGAAATGGCGATTTTTCACGATTTTCAAAAGTGTACGGAGATTTTTTATGTGTGTTGGCACCCCAGAATTTTTATCAAATTCATGGGCGACTGGCGGATAATTACCGGATGATGCGTTCATATTTTGCTCCCTGACCAAATTATTTTATATGTCAAAACGAGAGTGTTTTAGTCATTCTGCTATAAAAAATGCAAGAAATTTTTATTTAGCGAGCCGCCCGGTCGTATTTATAAATGTCGTCATCACATGCTCCAACGCCTTGACCTGTCCGGGATTTTTCAAACGATCGTTCTCATCAAAAGCTTCGTGGGCCTGCGGCACAGCTAACTGGTCGGGGATGACCGTGACACCGATATTGCCGAGCATCATGCGCAGCGGTACCAGCCCGCGCAGGCCGCCATAGCCACCGGGAGAGGCCGCCACCAGAGCTGCAACTTTGCCTTTAAAGGCTATTAAAGGCGGTTCGTCGTCCGTTTCTTTGCGGGATATCCAGTCGAGCGCATTTTTGAGCAGCGGCGCCAGAGAGCTGTTATATTCCGGCGCGGCGATCAGAAAACCGTCACTTTCCGCGAACAATTTTTTGAGATCTTTGGCACTATCAGGCAAACCGCGTTCATCTTCGAAATCGCCGTCATAGATCGGCATCGGATAATCCTTGAGATCGATAAATCGGATGGTTGCGCCTTGTTGTTCCGCAATGGCGGCAGCATGACGGGCGAGTTTTTTATTGAATGAATCTTTACGGGCGCTGCCGGCCAGAATCAAAAGTGTCGGCTTATCTGTCATTTATCAATTCTCCTGAACGGGTTACAGAGAAACGATATAGGTCTAAACCTTTTCCTTGCCAGATTTTTTCTGTGGCTTTTTAGGTTTGTCATCAATGACATCAAAGGTCAAAGCGCCGTCTTCCAGATCAATCTGAACGAGGCCGCCACCGGTCAACTTGCCGAACAACAGTTCTTCGGCCAGCGGACGTTTGACTTTTTCCTGAATGACACGGGCCAGCGGACGCGCGCCCATGGCGGGGTCATAGCCTTCCCTGGCCAGATAGGCGCAGGCCTCGTCAGACATATCAATCGACACGCCCTTATCGGCGAGCTGCGCTTCAAGCTGGATAACAAACTTATCGACGACTTTTTCAACCGTTTCCGCCTTCAGCGCGTGAAACGGCACGATTGCATCCAACCGGTTGCGGAATTCCGGGGTAAAGGTCCGTTTGATTTCTTCCTGATCGTCTTCCATCCGCATTTCACGTTCAAAGCCGACCGGCGCCCGCGCCATTTCCGCGGCGCCTGCATTGGTCGTCATAATCAGGATAACATTGCGGAAATCGACGACTTTTCCGTTATTGTCCGTCAGCTTCCCGTAGTCCATTACCTGCAGCAAAATGTTGAAAATATCGGGATGGGCTTTTTCGATTTCATCCAGAAGCAGGACGCAGTGGGGCTGCTGGTCCACTTTATCCGTCAAAAGGCCCCCCTGTTCAAACCCGACATAGCCGGGCGGGGAGCCGATCAGGCGCGATATGGCATGACGCTCCATATATTCGGACATATCGAAACGGGCCAGCTCCACGCCCAGCGTTTTGGAGAGCTGCCGCGCCACTTCCGTTTTTCCTACGCCGGTCGGGCCGGAAAAAAGATAACAGCCGATAGGTTTGTCCGGCTCCCGCAGGCCTGCGCGCGACAATTTGATTGCATCGCAAAGCGTGTCGATGGCTTTGTCCTGATCGAAAACCAGCGTTTTCAAATCGCGCTCCAGATGCAGCAGTACATCCTTGTCGCTTTTGGTCATGGTCCGGGCGGGGATGCGGGCGATGGCCGCCACGACACCCTCGATATCCTTGACGGTGATCTGTTTTTGCGCTTCGCCGCGGGGACCAACATCTGCGCCGCGCCGACCTCGTCGATAATATCGATCGCCTTATCCGGCAATTTTCGGTCCCCGATATATTTGGCCGAAAGCTCAACGGCGGCTTTCAGCGCTTCATCGGTATATTCCACGCCGTGATGGTCCTGATAATAAGGTTTCAGACCTTTGAGAATTTCAAGTGCCTCATCCAGGGTCGGTTCATAGACGTCAATCTTCTGGAACCGCCGGACAAGCGCGCGGTCTTTTTCAAAATGGTTCCGGTATTCCTTATAGGTCGTAGAGCCGATGCAGCGCAAAGTGCCGTTGGATAAAGCGGGTTTGAGTAAATTGGACGCATCCATCGCGCCGCCGGATGTTGCGCCTGCGCCAATCACCGTATGGATTTCGTCAATAAACAAAACGGCGCCGTCAACCTGTTCAATCTCTTTTAAAACGGATTTTATGCGTTCTTCAAAATCGCCGCGATAGCGCGTACCGGCCAAAAGCGCGCCCATATCCAGCGCATAAATCGTGACTCCCTTTAAAACGTCCGGCACATTGCCTTCGACGATTTTGCGGGCCAGCCCTTCGGCGATTGCGGTTTTTCCGACGCCCGGATCGCCGACATAAAGCGGATTGTTTTTGCTGCGGCGGCAAAGGATCTGGATCGTGCGGTCGATTTCTTTTGCCCGGCCGATCAGGGGGTCTATTTTTCCGGATTTCGCTTTGTCGTTCAGGTTTTTGCAATAGGCATCGAGCGCCTCGCGCCCCTGGCGCGGCTGACCGGCATCATCCCGGCCTTCCTCTGCACCCTCCGGCGGTTTGGGAACTTCCTGCCCCGGCACCTTGGCAATACCGTGGGAAATGTAATTGACGGCGTCAAACCGCGTCATGTCCTGTTCCTGAAGAAAATAAACCGCGTGGCTTTCGCGCTCTGAAAACAGGGCGACCAGGACATTCGCGCCGGTGACCTCTTCCCGGCCTGCGGACTGCACATGAATCGCGGCGCGTTGCAGCACGCGTTGAAAGGCGGTCGTCGGTTTGGCTTCTTCGGATTCGTTGTTCACCAGATAGGTCAGCTCGTTATCAAGATACAACCCGACCTGCTCACGCAGATCCTCCAGATCAATCCCGCAGGACCGCAGGACCGCCATAGCGTCCTGATCGTAGCACAGCGCCAGCAGCAAATGTTCCAGCGTTGCATATTCATGCCCGCGCTCCGTCGCGATTTCGAGCGCTTTATGCAAGGTCTGTTCAAGGTTTCTTGAGAGCATGGTCGTTATTCTTTCTCCATCGTGCATTGCAGCGGTTGTTCGTTGGCGCGGGCGAAATCCATGACCTGCGCCACTTTGGTTTCCGCCACTTCATAGGTAAAAACGCCGCAGATCCCGACGCCCCGCCGGTGAACGTGGAGCATGATGTCGGTGGCTTCCTGCCTATTCTTGCTGAAAAACCTTTCCAGAATATGAACGACGAATTCCATCGGCGTATAATCGTCGTTCAGCAGAAGAACCTTGTACATGGACGGCTTTTTGGTTTTGGGCCGGGTTTTCAGCAAAAGCCCGGTTTCCTTTTCTTCTTCCGTCGCGGCACCATCGTTGCCGTCATCCGATTCATCGAAATCCGGGAAGTCTTCGTCCATTCGCACAGCCAGAGATTTTTTTACATGCATCATAAGCATTAAAATAGCCTCTCCGCTTTTAAAAATCCAATGAAAAACCCCGGCCTCTGACTGCACTCAGAGAGCCGGGGCTGGTTGTCATGTCGGAGGAATCCGACAAACCTGTTTTCAGCCGTAAAAGCACAAAGCCGCTTTAGGCCGCCATGCTTTTGCCAGCTTTTTTAACCGTTTCACCGATTTGCTGGTTGATCGGAGCCATCACGTCCACCGCCAGTTTAACGCACTGTTCGGAGGTCCGGGTCGCCATATCCATCAAATCGTTCAAATTAGCCTGGGCGATTTCGTTTTGGGTTTCCGCCCATTCGTTCAGAGTTTTGACCTGAAGCGAGTCATTCATGTATTGCGCCTGTTTTTCAGCGAATTTCTGGATGAACGCCGTGTTGGTCTTTACGATATCTTCGGAGCCTTTGAACAAAATACCGAAACATGCCGCGTAAGCCTCGGCCTGTTGTTTACCGGCGCTGGTCATGTCTTGCGCAATTTTATCGATTTTCACTTGTCCCTTAGCCATGGTGGCCTCCATTATTTGAACGGGTTGTTTTTGCGGTGCAGGCGCTTTTTTAGCGGCTGCCGCCGTCACTGCTTTTCTGGCAGGTGCTTTGCGTTTAATTGCCGTCTTTACAGGCTTTTTTGTTACTTTTTTGACGGTTTTCTTCGGTGCTGCCGCTTTTTTGGATACGGCCTTCTTCACTGTTTTCTTCACCGTCTTTTTCGGCGCGGCCACTTTTTTCACAGCTTTTGGAGCAGCGGCCTTCGTCGTTGCCGGCTTGGCCGTTTTGGCGGCTGTTGTTTTTTTCACCGGTTGTTTGGATGCCGTCTTTTTCGGCGCGGTCGTTTTCTTCTTACCTGTTTTTGCGGAAGCCATTGTACTGATACCTCTTTGTTGCCGGATTACCTGATTAAAGTGACTTTACAAGCACATGATTGTACAGGCTCTTATTGCATCGCACAATACCTAAAGTAACATTCACACCGGTCCCTGTCAAGAAAATGGTGCGCCGCAACAAACATGGTGCGCGGGGACCACCTATCTATTGGACAGCCTTTCAAAAAAACGCTAATATGAGTGTGTGTGTTTTTCGAAGTGGTCGGGAACAGCACATTTCCGGTCACCCCGGATTTCAAAAACAAAATATCAGGAACGGATACCATGGGCTTTAAAACCCCTCGCATCTTTCATATCGCTGTTTTTTGTTTAATAGCCTGCACGGCCTGCTTTCTGGTGCCGGAAACAGCCGACGCCAAAGGCAATCCCAAATATGCCTCTATTGTTATTGACGCCGATACCGGCATGGTTTTGTCGCAAAGTCATGCCGACCGGGTTTTGCACCCGGCCTCTCTGGCAAAAATGATGACATTGCTCCTGACATTTGACGCCCTTGAGCGCGGGGATCTGAAACTAAGTGACCGCGTTGTATTCTCTCGTCATGCCGCCAGCATGGTTCCCAGCAAACTGGATATTCCCGCCGGGCAGAGTATCCGCGTTGAAGACGCCATTTATGCGCTGGTAACAAAATCGGCTAATGACGTGGCGGTCGCGCTGGCCGAAAAAGTCGGCGGCAGCGAAAATCAGTTTGCCTATCAAATGACCTCGAAAGCCCGGGAAATCGGCATGTCGAGCACCCGGTTCCGCAACGCATCGGGGCTGCATGATCCCCGTCAGGTTACAACGGCGCGCGATATGGCCAAGCTGGCTGCCTATATCATCCGGACCTATCCACAGTATTACAGCTATTTTTCGACCCGGAATTTCAGTTATCAGGGTAAAAGTTATCACAACCACAACCGGCTTCTCGGTGTTTACAAGGGGATGGACGGCTTTAAAACCGGGTACGTTCAGGCATCAGGTTTTAATCTGGTCGCTTCGGCCAAGCGCGATAACCAGCGCATTATCGGCGTTGTCTTTGGCGGCCGCACAGCACGGAGCCGTAACGATCACATGGTTAGCCTGCTCGATAAAGGCTTTTCCAAGATGGAGACTATACGGATTGCTTCGGCCAAGATTCCTGTTCCCTCCCGCAAACCCGTCACTTTAATGCAAGTCGCCGCTCTGGATAATATGGCTCCGGCCGCCGGAAACGACGATGATGACGATGACAGCAATGTTAAATGGGCTGACCTAAACCCGATGCTCCAGAATCAAGCGTTCCAGAACATCATCGGTCAGGGAGACTATGATCCGGCCATCACCAGCCGCTTTGAAACGGGGCTGATGGCCATTGCCGCCCATAAAGAACGTCAGGCGCCGCCCAGCACCGGAATCCAGACTGTTGCCTATACGTCTCCGCAGACCAATAAAGGCTGGGCTATCCAAGTTGGCGCCTTTGCCAGCCGGGTAAAAACCGATAAAGCCATCGCCCGCGCCCAGAAAAAACTGCCGCCGACTCTGGCCGATTCAAAAACAGCGATGATCGCGCCGCTCAAAACCGGTGACGGCTGGCTGTTCCGGGGACGGATCGCAGGCTTTACCAAAAACGAAGCCCTGCGGGCTTGCCGCTATTTACGTGATTGTCTGCCCGTTTCACCGCAGGCTTATTGATATGGCCATCCCTTCGATTTCCAACGACGGATCCGACCCGGAGTCGGGCAATGTGATCTTTTTTATATTGCTGGCGATTGTTCTGATCGGGCTGGTCACGGCGGCTCTTCGCTCCGGCGGTGATGAAGGATCGAACATTGACCGCGAAAACCTTGTCATTAAAACAACGCAAGTCCGGCAATATGCTGGCGAGCTAGAACGTGCGGTCGTCTTTGTCATGCAAAACGGAATCAGCGAGGTCGATATTCGCTTCGCCCACCCCGACGCGCCCAGCGATTACGGAGACATCACCGTCAATCCCACAAACCAGGTCTTCGGCCGCACCGGCGGCGGCGCGGAATACCGGCAACCGCCTAGCGGCCTGAATGACGGCAGTAATTGGGAATTCTACGGTGGAACGCACATGCCGGACGTTGGCTCTTCCCGCGCTGAACTTATTGCCGTTATGCCCAATGTAACACAGGAATTTTGCGATAAAATCAACGAAATGGACGGCTATGACAGCGCCGTCCAGCCCACAGACGGCGGCACATGCCTGTATTCAGGAACTTCCGGCCGGTTCGGCGATGCCACCCAGTTCAGCGGCGCGCCCAACACCACGACCGAAGCGACCTTTACCGTCAAACCCGCCATGCAGGGCTGCGTTGAATGCGCCGATAACTCCCTGCATTTCTTCCACGTCTTGATGGCCCGATAAACTCAGGACCGGCTTTCCAGTATTTTTTTGATTTCGTCGGTCATTTCCTGCGGGCCTGTTTGCATATTGAACAAGGCCGTCAGCTTGTTGTCCGGCCCGATCAGGTACGTATAGGAAGAATGATCCATCGTATGTCCGCCAGAAACCTTGTTTTCCACCTTGGCGCTATAGACCTTGTATTCCTCATGCACCGTCCGAAGCTGTTCCGACGTGCCGGTCAGGCCCACAATGCGGGGATTGAACATCTCGACATAGTTTTTCATCGTTTCCGGGGTATCGGTATCCGGATCGACGGTGATGAAAAGCGGCTGGATATCATCGGCCAGCGGTCCCAAGGCCTCCAGCACCAATGCCATTTTTTTAAGCTCGCCGGGGCAAATCGCCTCACAGGACGTAAAACCGAAAAACACCAGCTTGTAGGGCGCTTTATAGCTGGCGTCGGTTACTGCTTTGCCGTTATGGTCGATCAGGGTAAACGGTCCGCCCGCCATATCCGTGCCGCCCGGTTCGGTCTTTTGCATCCACATCACACCCGCCATCAGACACATCAGCACGATTAATCCGACAACAAACAGGCTACCCGCTTTTTGTTCTTTATTGCTCATAACGACCCCTTATATTTTTGATTGGTTTTTATGAAGGGCATGATATGAAATGGACAAGCTCATAAGCAAGCGGTGATTGAAACAGGGACAATAAAAAGGGGGATTATCATGAAAATCGGGGTTGTCGGATGCGGTCATGTTGGCGCGGCCAGTGCTTATGCTTGTGTCATGCGCGGCGTGGGAACGGAGATCGTTCTGGTCGACATGAACAAGGACCTGGCTATTGCACAGGCCGAAGATATCCTGCACGCCACGCCCTTTTCCCATCCTGTGCCGTGCCGTGCCGGGACGTATAAGGATTTAAAAGGCGCAGGCATCGTGATGATTGCCGCCGGTGTCGGCCAAAGGCCGGGGGAAACACGGCTGGATTTGCTGAAACGCAATGCCGCCGTGTTTGGCGATATCATTCCCCAGATTCTGGCGGCCGCACCCAGCGCTATTTTGCTGATCGCTTCGAACCCTGTCGATGTCATGACCCACATGGCCGCTTTGATTTCGGGTGGATGTTGCAGCCACGACCACAGCCGGATTATCGGATCGGGCACTATTTTGGACACGGCGCGATTCCGCTCGCTTCTGGGGCAACATCTGGGTGTTTCCAGCCACTCTGTCCATGGCTATGTTCTGGGCGAGCACGGCGATTCAGAAGTCCTGCACTGGTCGGGCACGACGGTCGGGAACTTGCCGCTGGCCGATTTTGCCGCGCAGGTCGAAGCCCCGGTGACCGATTCCGTCCGCACCGCCATTGATAACGGCGTACGGCGCGCTGCCGACCGGATTATTGCCGGTAAGGGCGCTACATGGTTTGGGATCGGCGCCGGTATGGCCCGGATTGCGCAGGCGATTGTTGATGACGAACATGCGGTTTTAACATGCTGCACCCCCGTAGATGATATCGAGGGCATTCCCGATGTCTGCCTGTCTTTGCCGCATGTTGTTTCCGCCGCGGGCATCGAGAGAACGATCTATCCGGCCCTGAACGATGCCGAACGGGGGGCTTTGCGCCGCAGCGCCGAGATCCTCAAGGAAGCAATCGAAGCGGTCGGGCTTTAATCTTTCATTTCAAGCCGTTCTTTTACCGGTTTCTGGAACAGGTAATGTTCAACCATGTGCATACCGGCGTCAGAGATCGTCTTTAATCCCATAAAGAGCAAGATTGCCTGCCCTCCCATCGCCGTGCCCAGAATGATCGTCAGGTGCATCGGGACGATCCTCATATAAGGATAAAACATGATCGTGCCGAGGCTGGGTTTTTTGTGCCTGAAATCCTGCCCTTTGTTGTAAACGAAGGAATAAATATGGCTGGAGGCAAAAGCCAGAACACAAAAGGAAACTGTAAAAACCTGCTCCGGGGTCAGGGCACCGTCAAAATTGTCAGAGATCAAAAGCATCGCATAGACAAAGTGGAAAAACCCGTAATGAAACAGGAAGAAAAAGGATACCTGATATTTGCCGGCGCTTGTTTCAGGAACCGGATGATCGTTCATGGTCATCCCTTTTGTCGTGAATTCCTTCAGGTTTATCATCCGGACAAAATTCGTCAGACCGATAATGACACTTTGCGCCCAGTACACCCACAAGACCGGTCCCATTTCCCAGCCCTGTATAAAGGCCATGGCCATCGTCATCACGTTGCTGGCCGTCAAAATCCAAAGAGAGGGGTCGGCAAGACGCCTGCCGACCCCGTTTTTATTCGTCTGATCCATAGACCCTACAAGACCTCCAGCATTTCCGCGACCAGCGGGTGACGAACGATGTCCTGCTGCGCCAGTTTGACCACGGCGATATTGGGAACATGTTCCAGCCGCCGGATGACTTCATCCAGACCGGACATGCCCTCCAGCAAATCGCTTTGCGCCGGGTCGCCGGTCACGACCATTGTCGAATGCCACCCCAGACGGGACAGCAGCATCTTGAGCTGGCCATAGGTACAGTTCTGTGCCTCGTCAATCACTACAAAGGCATTGTTAAGCGTCCGGCCCCGCATAAAGCCGACCGGGGCGATTTCAATGGTGCCATCCTGTATCATCTGTCTGACTTTCTTGCCACCCATCCGGTCACCGAGCGCGTCATAAAGCGGGCGCAGGTACGGCGCCATTTTTTCCTGCAGATCGCCGGGCAGGTAACCGAGGCTTTCCCCGGCCTCCATCGCCGGACGGGACAGAATAATCCGCTCGATCTTGCCTTTTTCCAGCGCTTCGACCGCGCTGGCAATCGCCAGATAGGTTTTCCCGGTTCCCGCCGGCCCGGCGGCAATCGTCAGATTTTTGGATTTGATGGCTTCGTAGAGTTCCGTTTGTCCCTCGGAGCGTGGGCGAATATTCTTCACAAATTTCTGATCGCGGCGACCGTCAAGTTCCTGGTCCAGCGGGTGCCAGTCCAGATCGTCTTCGAAGGCCGCGTGGCGGACGACGTTATTACCTCCTCTGACCGCATTCAGATTCGAGTTTGATTTGTTTTTGCGGATTTTTTTAGCCATGAGGATGCTCCTTTCATGGTTGAGGGAATCCTGCCGCCACCAGTGGCGAAACAGGCACAAAAAAACCGTGCGGCAAGGCACGGCTTAAAACGGTTTGAAAATCGGGTTCGAAAGCGGCCCTCTCGGCATCTCCGGGGATGCTGCCGGGGTAAGTGACCGGGATTTTTTCAAAAACAAAGGGCAAGGATTGTCCTTTTTTGAGAAAGCGTTTAGGTCCGCCGGAACAGCCGACCCGATATGCGAATCATAGCAGAAAAAATGAATCGGGCCAAATTTCTAAATGTCAGATGAATTTTTCCTGTAGATATGTTCGATCCATAGACGTCTTAACAAGGGTAAGGTCTGGGTTGAAATCAGATAAGCGCCTGCCGGTACGGCGGCATGCCACAAGGCATTTTCGACGCCCAGATATATTAGATAGCTGCCAACGATGATGTAGGTTCCTACAGTAATTAAAGCCCGACGGGTTTTTGACGTTTCCCATGCCTTGTCGGCCTCAACACGGATATTGCGTGTTTTGATATCGTCAATATCCGTCATTAATCTACGGATTCCAGAATTGTCGCGACGCCCTGGCCGCCGCCGATACACATGGTAGCGAGGCCGAGCTTTTTGTTTTCACGCTGCATGAGGGACGCGAGTTTCCCGGTGATCCGCGCACCGGACGCCCCCAGCGGGTGACCCAGCGCAATCGCGCCGCCGTCGACATTGACGATGTCCTGCCGGGCTTTCAGGTCGAGCTTATGCAGGACGGCCAGAGACTGGGCTGAAAAAGCCTCATTCAGTTCAACCAGATCAATGTCTTCAATTTTGACACCCGCGCGCTTTAATGCCTTGTCCGTTGCCGGCACCGGGCCGATGCCCATGATTTCGGCCTTACAACCCGATACGGCCACCGATTTAATCCGGGCCATAATCGGCAGGTTGTGTTTACGGGCGTAGTCCTCGGATGCCACCAAAACCGCCGATGCCCCATCGGTCAGCGGTGAAGAGGTTCCCGCCGTTACCGTGCCCTTTTCATCGAAGGCAGGCTTGAGGCCGGCCAGTGTTTCCGCCGTTGTTTCGGCACGGATGGTGCCGTCCTCGGTCACATCGCCGATCGGCACGATTTCGTCGGCAAACTTGCCGTTTTCCCGTGCCGCCGCGGCGCGGACATGCGATTGTACGGCAAAGGCTTCTTGTTCCTCGCGGCTGATTTCATATTTCTTTGCCAGATTTTCGGCCGTTTCGCCCATGGACATGTAAGCCTGCGGGTAAATTTCACCCAGCTTCGGGTTCGGCATCGGGTTAAAACCGCCCATCGGAATGCGGCTCATTGATTCAACCCCGGCACAAATAAACACATCGCCCGCGCCCATCTGGATAAAACCTGCGGCCATGTGGATGGTTGTCATGGAAGAACCGCAAAAACGGTTGAGTGTTGCCCCGGCCACACGCACAGGAAGTCCCGCCAGATTGACCACCAGACGGCCAATATTAAACCCTTGCTCGGCCTCCGGGAAGGCGCAGCCCATCAAAAGATCCTCGATGTCATCCGGCTCAACGCCCGTATCCGCCACCAGCGCCTTTACGACTTCAGCCGCCATATCATCGGGACGGACACCCGCCAGCGCGCCTTTATTGGCGAAGTGAAAGGGAGAGCGTTTATATCCGCAAATGACAACCGATTTTTCCATGGTATGGGCCTTCTTTAAAAATTTTGATTCTTTCTGTCGTCAAATAGATTACCGTCAATCCGACGAATAATCCATGCTGTTCATACGAATGATTTAATTTTGCTTTGACATTGATTTCAAAATCGGGCATCTCGGAAAACATATTTAGCAAGAGTGATTTTATGGAGGACTCAAATCGTGGCCGATGCCGATAAAAAAGGACTAAAAAGGATCTGCCCCAACTGTGGCACCCGCTATTACGATATGAACAAACGCCCCATCATCTGTCCGTCGTGCGCGACAGAGTTTACCGGGGACATAAAGGTTAAAAGCCGCCGCGGGCGCGGGGCCGCCAGTGAAGACGCGGGGCAAGTTACAAAGGCGACCGCTGTTGACGCTGCCGATAGCGATGATCTGGACGATGAAGAAGACAGCGAAGAAGATATCGTAAGTCTGGATGACGTCGAAGACATGGAAGACGCGGATGATGACAGCGAAGAAGATCTGGACGATCTGGACGGCGATGACATTGATCTTGACGACCTTGATGATGTTGATGTCGATCTGGACGACGACACCGATATCGACGTTGATCTGGACGACGACGATCATAAATAAAGCCTGATTTTGTCCGAAGATACGCTTTACAAACTTACCGTAACATTGCCTGCCGATCTGGAAGAGCTTCAGGTCGGCAGTCTTTCTTTGTGCCTGGAAGACCACGCTCTTGCTACGTCCATTTTGCCGCCGAAAGACGGCGCCGGCTGGCGCATCGAATGGCTGATGACGATTGTGCCGGATGAAGCCGACAGAACAGCCCGGCTGGCCGTCATGACGAATCTGGTCGGGCTGCAAAATCTGGCGGATCGCGATGTTATATGGACGACCGAGACGATGCCCGCTCTCGACTGGGTGGCGGCCAGTTACCGCCCCGTCCCGGCCTTTACAATCGGGCCGTTTTTTATCTGTGCGCCGGAAGACAAAACGCCGCCGCCCGCCGGAAGCATTCTCCTCAAAATCGAAGCCGCCACAGCCTTTGGGTCCGGTGAGCACGGCACGACTGCCGGTTGCCTGAAGGCGCTGGCTGATTTAAAGGCGCAAGCGTTTACACCCCGCAATATTCTCGATCTCGGCACAGGGTCGGGTATTCTGGCCCTCGCCGCCCGGAAATTATGGCCGGAAGCCGCCATCCTGGCCACCGATATTGAGGACGAGGCCGTCCGCGTTACGCAGCATCACTGCGTTATAAACGGCGCGCCGGAAATTTCCTGCCTGCAAAGCGACGGGTTTGCCGCGTCCGCCATAGCGGCGCGGGCGCCTTTTGATCTGATTATTGCCAATATTCTGGCGGCGCCGCTCAAAGAGATGGCGGGCGATCTTGCTGCCGCACTGGCCCCGCAAGGCAAGGCTATCCTGTCCGGCATGCTGCGGGAGCAGACGGAAAAACTGTTATCGGTTTACAGCAAGGAAAGCATGGCCATAGAAAACCGCTATGACGAAGATGAATGGACGAGTTTGATCCTGCACGGCCTTATTCCACCGTGACGCTCTTGGCGAGGTTACGCGGCTGGTCAACATCGGTGCCTTTGGCAATCGCGACATAGTACGCAAGAATCTGGACCGGAAAGGCGTAGAGGATCGGCGCAACAAACGGGTGAACATCGCCCAGCTTAATCATCCACTGCGCATGATCGGCCAGACGCTCACAGCCCTTCTGGTCGGAAACCAGCAGAATCTTGCCACCGCGGGCGACATTTTCCTGGATGTTCGAAGCGGTTTTGTCAAACAGGCGCTCGTTCCCCGGTGCCAGCACGACAATCGGCATTTGTTCGTCAATCAACGCGATCGGGCCGTGCTTCAGTTCCCCGGCGGCATATCCTTCCGCATGGATATAGGACACTTCCTTGAGCTTCAATGCGCCCTCCATCGCCAGCGGATAGAGGCTGCCCCGTCCCAGATAAAGCATGTGCTGGGCCTCGGAAATATCCCGGGCCATGGCCTTGATCGGCTCTTCACACTCATTCAAAACGGCGGCGGCCTGCGTCGGGATATGGCGCAAGGCATCGGTCATGGCCGTTAATTCAGTTTTCTCAACCGTGCCCTTACGGATCGCCAGCGCCAGCGTCAGGCACGCCATCGTCGTGAGCTGCGTTGTAAAGGCCTTGGTCGACGCAACGCCGATTTCCGGTCCGGCCAGCGTATGCATAACGTGGTCGGATTCGCGCTCGATCGTGCTTTCAATCGTGTTGACGATCGACAAGATTGTCTGGCCTTGCCGTTTGCAATAGCGCAAAGCTTCCAGCGTATCAAGCGTCTCGCCCGACTGGGAAACAAACAGGGCGACGCCGCCTTCGGGCATCGGCGCTTCGCGGTAACGGAATTCCGAGGCAATATCAATTTCGCATGGCACGCGGGCGATTTGCTCCAGCCAGTATTTGGCCGTCATGCACGCATAAAAAGCCGTGCCACATGCCACCAGCGTAATGCGCGGCGCTTTTTCCAATGATGACAGAATTTCTTCGGGAACAGAAATTTCCCCCGTTGCCGGATTAATAAAGGAGTTCAGCGTATCGCCAATGACGGCAGGCTGTTCGTGGATTTCCTTTAGCATGAAGTGGCGATAGCCGTCCTTGCCGGTCGTGGCGCCGCTCTGGGCCGTAATGCGCACAGGGCGCTGCACGGGCTGGTTATCGTTTACATAGATGTCCGCGCCTTCGCGGGTGACCTGCACGCGGTCGCCATCTTCCAGAAAACAGATTTTTTTGGTCAGAGGCGCCAGTGCATAGGAATCAGACGCAAGGAACATTTCTCCTTCACCATAGCCAACGGCCAGCGGCGTACCCTGCCGCGCGCCAATCATCAGGTTATGTTCACCTGCAAAAATCAGGGCGACGGCAAACGCGCCTTCGAGATGATCGAGCGCCTTGTTGGCCGCTTCACGCGGGGCCATCCCCTGCGTCAGATAATGGGTCACCAGATGGGCGATGACTTCCGTATCTGTCTCGGTTTCAAAGCGGCACTGATGTTGTTCCAGCTCTTCTTTCAATTCCGCATAATTCTCGATAATGCCGTTATGGACGACGGCGACACGCTCGGTGGCATGCGGATGGGCGTTGTTCTCGGTCGGGCCGCCGTGGGTCGCCCAGCGCGTATGGCCAATCCCGGTGGTGCCCTTCAGGGGATGAGCCTTTAATTTCTCGTCCAGATTGACGATCTTGCCTTCGGCCCGGCAGCGATCAATGTGGCCGTTGGAAAGCGTCGCAATCCCGGCGCTGTCATAGCCGCGATATTCAAGACGCCGCAGTCCCTCGACCAGCAAAGGCGCCACATCATTTTCACCCAAAATTCCGATAATTCCGCACATATATGATTATTCCTCTTTGTGATTTAGTAGCTCGTGCAATGCATTTCGTTGCCAACCGGGACGCAGGTCGTCTGGACCGGGAAGCGCCGATCGTAGGCCTCAAAGATTTGCGCGCGATAAGCTTCTTCCTGCAAACCTTTGCGACGAATTTCGTTGAGTTTTTCGATGAAGCGCAACTGGGCATCGGCTTCGCTGGTTTCACCATTTCGAACTTGTTGAACCAGAAGATCTCCGGTTTTCAAATATTCATGGATCAGAGTGTCTCTTTGCATATCCGGTGTTTGCGCCACATTGGCCTTTACGCAAGCCACCTGCTGCGCGATGGTTTCGTAAGTTTCCATGCAAACGCTGTGATATTCCGTGACGCTAGCGGCACAGGCTGTCAGTAAAAAACCTAGCCCGCACAGCATACTATACCGGGCCTTTATCATTGATCTGTTCCTTTCCGCTTTCGCGTTACCCAGCCTTCAATAATCTTAGATTTTTCACGGGCAACGGCCAGCGCCTCGGCAGGAACATCCTTGGTAATCGTTGAACCGGCGGCGACAAAAGCATTATCGCCGATGGTCACCGGCGCCACCATGGTTACGTCGCTGCCGATGAAGGCGTTTTTGCCAATCGTGGTTTTATGTTTGTTTTTGCCATCATAATTCGCGGTAATCGCGCCGCAGGAATAGTTTGTCCCCGCGCCGATCTCCGCATTACCGATATAGGCGTGATGCCCGGCTTTGACCCCTTCGTGTAGAAGGCTGCTTTTGATTTCTACGAAATTTCCAATTTTTGATTTTGTCCCGATTTCCGCGCCGGGACGTAACCGCGCAAACGGCCCCACAGAGGCCTTTTCAGCAATCTTCGTTCCCTCCAGATGACAAAAAGCCTTGATGTGAACGCCATCACCGATCTCGACATCGGGACCGAAGAACACGTTCGGTTCCACGAGAACATCGCGGCCCAGCTTTGTGTCCCAGCTGAAATATGTTGTTTCCGGATCAATCAGCGTTGCCCCGCTGTCCATGGCGGCGACCCGTAGTTTTTGCTGTACAATGCGCTCCAGCGCCGCCAGGTCGGCGCGGCTGTTAACACCCAACACATCGCCGGGGTCTTCGGTCACATGAACATGGCAAACCGCGCCATCGGCGGCTGCGATTTCAACAAGGTCGGTCAGGTAATATTCGCCTTGCGCATTATCATTGGTAATGCGGCCCAGCCAGTCGGCAAGGCGCCGGCCATCAACGCAGTAAACCCCGGCATTGCAGAGCTTGATGTTTCGTTCGTCGACCGTGGCGTCTTTAAATTCGACAATCTTTTCAAGGCTGCCATCCGCATTCAGAACCATACGGCCATAAGCAGCCGGATTATCCGGCTTCATCCCCAAAACGGCGATCTTTGTCATGTCGCTTTTGTGCCGGGTTTCAATCAAGGCCCTCAACGTTTCCGCCCCGATGAGCGGCGCATCGCCCATCAGGATCAGGACATCGCCCTCAAACCCTTTTAGCTCCGGCAGGGCTGCTTTGACCGCGTCGCCGGTGCCCTTCGGTTCGTTCTGGATAGCTGTGTGATACGACTCTACCGCTTTTCCCAAATCCGCCATATCCGGCCCGGCAACCACGACAACCTTGTTCGGTGTCAGGCTTTCGACCGTATCCAAAAGCCAGCTCACCATTGGCCGGCCAGCCAAGGGATGCATCACTTTCGGTAAATCGGATTTCATGCGGCTGCCGCGGCCGGCGGCCAGAATAACAACGGCCAGTGGTTTTGTGGTCATCGTGGTTTTGTTTTCCTGTCATCCTGAGCGTTAGCGAAGGATCCCAACCCAAACAACGAGATTCCTCGGCCTTTTCCAAGGCCTCAGAATGACAAGACAAGCCGGCAAACGCAAGTCACATGATATTGCGGGATGTAACAAATTTCTTGTGTCCGGGCTTTCTGTCTGCTTTTAATACCCAAAGGATTAAATTATGACAAATAAATATCTGAAGCAGCGCTGGGATAAGGTGGCTCCTATCATCGAAGATATACTCGGTCAAATTTGCATGCAGGTCGAACAGGAACGATCCGTTCGGAACGGTTTATGCCGGGTTGAGCTTTCCCCGACGTCACTTAACGAGTTTTTCATGACGGCCGGTCGGCATCTTTTCTCCGGCTGTTACCAGAAAGACGGTAAAATAACCCTGGAGATCAATGCCCGCAACACACGAGACATGATTGATTTATTCAAAGAAATGAATTGCGATTTTTAATCTTTATTTCGCTGCCAGCTTGACCCCATCGCCGTTCTGGTAGCCGACCAGATGCATGAATAACGTGCCATATTCGGTTTTTACACGGATTTTAACGGGAACGGCGGGACCATCTTCACTAATTTTCGCCAGCCAAACCGTTGGCAGACTGCCTTTTTCCCGGCCTTGTTCCTGAATGGACATCCAGCCCCGCGGCTTTTTATGCCAAGCGCCGGCCAGCGGTTTCACTTCGACCTGACAGCGTGCCGCCGTACCGCCATAGATATTGTAACGGCTGGAGTCCAGCGTATCGTCGGATTCATGGCTAAACACCAGTTCGTAGCGGCGGCGCCCATCGAAGACTTCCGAGCTACCTTCACATTTGCCGCCATCAGCCACTTTTTTCATGACCTCCAGCGTCGCCGTCATGGCATCGGTCGTACCCTTCGTCAGAGCCTCATCCAGCTCTTTGGGCGTATAATCGCGGCCATCCTCGATCACTTTATAGTCTTTAAATGAACCATCCGGGGCGTATTGATAGGTTTTGACCTCTTCTTCTTCTTTCCAGACCGATACGGATTTATGTTCCTCGGGGCGATCCACCCCGTCTTTTTTCAGCCAACCCAGTGTCTCGAAAGACCCTTTCCACGGGGCCAGCTTGGCCAAAAACCCCTTGGTCCGCGCCGATAGTTTCATCGCATAGCGTTTGTCATTTTCGTAGGCAACGTCCAGTTCAGCCTGCACAGCATTAATGCCGCCGGCGTAAACTTCGTACGTCATTGTCTGGATATTTTTTCCCAAAGACGATCCCTGCGCCATCGCCGGACCAGCCAGCATCAAAACCGTAATCGCGCTAGCGGTAGCAGCCGACAAGCGTAAGCTCTTGCCCACCCATGCCTTGCTTGAATTTTTTAACGTGTTTTGCCGACTCACCATTGATTCCCCCTAAATCGAAATCACGAAAACCATTCTTCTTTAATTCTAACACAGCCTGCCATAATAAAGCATTATGTGCCGCAACATTTCGTCCTTCATCGGAACTCCATCCGATCTGATAGGTTGCCGACGTGCCGTGACACAGAATTAAGATGGCAGCAACCAGACGATTGTCCAGTGTCGCGTGCCCGATCATCACCTTGTCCCCGAAGCTTTGCGCCAGAGCGCGCAGCAAGGGCAGTGACGGCCCGGCATATCCCTTTTTCGCGCGATCGGATGAATAATTCCTTAACAGCGATGAAAAAACTTCGGGGCTGTTATTCCATCCTGTCTTTAAACCGGCTTTTGGCCCTTTGTTGAGTTTGTTGCGCCATTGCGCTTTCAGGGCACTGCGCAGCTCCTCTTCGTCCTGCGTTAAATCAATCCAGATTGTTTGATAACCGGGGAAATTCTGTCTTTCGTACCCCGCATCGACAAACAACGCGCGGTTTTCCGGCGAATCCCCGGCAGCCGGTATGATTCGCCGCCGCCGCCCAAAGCGCCGGGGAAACCGCCGTGAGAATTCCGTAAAAAATGCTTTGCTATGTGCCGGCGTCCCATAGCCGTCGAACCAAAGCGGCCCGCAATCCAAAATGACGCCATGGATCAGGTTTTTTAAAACCCCCGCTTCGAGGATTTGCACCAAGCCCGCTTCTACGCCCTTTATTTTGATAAGACCCCAACGGGCTTTCTGGCGATTCAACGGGCATATCGCCCGCGCGTAATCATAGGATTGCAACAGGTTCGCCCGGCGGATGCGGCCAAAGCGGTCTTGCCATTCGGCAAGAGAGAGGTTATTCCAGTCAATAGAACATTCCACCATAAGCAGGGAGCATAAACTATGACAGCACTGGCGGCTACACAGAATACCGATCTGATGGGCATCATTGAACAGGCATGGGATGAGCGGGATACGATTAACACGGCGACAAAGGGGGCTGTCAGAGATGCCGTTGAGCAAGCCCTTGCCATGCTCGACAGCGGACAAGTCCGCATTGCCGACAAACGGGCACAGGGACAATGGGTCGTTAATCAGTGGTTGAAAAAGGCCGTTTTGCTTTCGTTTCGCCTGAATGACATGGCCCTGATTTCCAGCGGGCCCGGCGGGGCGCCGTGGTGGGACAAAGTTCCCAGTAAATTTGACGGCTGGGCCGAAGCCGACTTCCGGCGCTCCGGATTTCGTGCCGTTCCTAACTGCATCGTCCGCCATAGCGCCTATATTGCCCCCGGCGTGGTACTGATGCCTTCTTTTGTCAATCTGGGCGCTTATGTGGATGAAGGCACAATGATTGACACCTGGGCCTCTGTCGGATCATGTGCCCAGATCGGCAAGAACTGTCACATTTCCCAGCAAGCCGGAATCGGCGGCGTTCTGGAACCGCTTCAGGCCGAACCGGTTATTCTGGAAGATAATATTTTTGTCGGGGCCGGTTCGGAAATCACCGAAGGCGTGATCGTCGAAGAGGGGGCTGTTCTGGCCATGGGCGTGTTTATAAGCGCCTCGACCAAAATCATCGACCGAACCACCGGCGAAGTGTTCACAGGCCGAGTGCCCGCCTACAGCGTCGTTGTTCCCGGTTCCCTGCCCGGCAAGCCCTTGCCGGATGGCACGCCCGGCCCTAGTCTTTATTGTGCCGTGATTGTCAAACGTGTGGATGAAAAAACCCGGAGCAAAACAGGGATCAATGAATTACTAAGGGATTAGGGGTCCCCTTTTATCCATAATAATTTTTGCTTTTTTACGGGCCGCATGTTAGGAAAGCAGCGTTATGGAACAAAACCCGGAAATTAAATACACATTTCTTGACGCGGGGCGCGGGAAAAACGCGGATTGTGTTGCCTTTTTACAAGAATGTCACGATCTGACCAATGGTGTATGGAAAGCCCTTAACAGCCAGCCTATAAAATTTTCCGCCGCTATTGAGGCTTTCCGTCTTTCGATCGAGCACCACCACTATACAATTGATTCAGACGAAGGTTTCCAACTCCAGCGGCGGCGAGATGGATGGCCCGCTTTTTTGCATCAGGTCTGCCAGGCCGCTTTTACGCTGGATTTATTAAACCGCAACCTTCCTGTCCTTGAGCCGGATGCCCTGTTATCGACCAATTTTTGTCATGATCTGATTGAAGACACGGCGATTACCAAAAAAACCATACAAGAGCGCATCAACCGGAAAACCGCCCACCGAGCACGGCTGATGGCTAAAAAAGAGAACGGTGTTAAGCTTTATAGCGATGAAAATATCTGTGATTATTACGACCTGATTGAAAACGATCCTGTTACCAGTCTTGCCAAGGGACTGGACCGCATGCAAAATATGTCGACCATGATTGGCGGCATGAAACCAGACAAGATGATTGCCTACATTAACGAGACCGAGACCTATATTCTGCCCATGCTGAAACGGGCAGCCAAATTATTCCCCGAACAGAAAGAAACTTATGAAGCCCTCGGACAAACGATCGAGGCCCAGATATGCCGGACGAACCAGTTCCTGTACCAGACCGGGTATAAAAAACAACCCGTGCCGCCGTGGCGGTGGGTCGATGCGCCGAATGATTTGTTTGACACGCTGGATGAGAATTTTCATCCGGTCAAACTGATTGAAAAAAGAGCTGCGGAGACTATGGGGCTTCCCCTGAAATCACCGACTTTTAGCGCCTCTCTGCGCCATATCTTTTGATAATATCCGGTTTGCACGGCTGGATTTTCTGTTATCCTGCTGCCTATGAACAAAGCTACCGCCCTCTTGCAAAATCTGATCCGTATTCCGTCAATAACGCCGGAAGATCATGGATGCCAGCAGGTCTTGGTCGACTTTTTGGAGCCTGCCGGGTTTTCATGCCATGCGCTGGAATTTGATGGGATTAAATGCCTATTTTCTCGCATTGGCGAAGGGCGCCCGCATATCTGCTTTGCCGGGCATACCGATGTCGTGCCAACCGGGAACGAAAGTCGCTGGACGCACCCCCCCTTTGGCGCCGAAATCCATGATAATGTCCTTTATGGACGGGGGGCCGTCGATATGAAAGCTGGCGTGGCCGCATTTGCCGCTGCGGCGCTGGCATACGGAAAGCCGCAAACCGCTACGATCAGCCTGCTGATTGCCGGGGACGAAGAGAGCAGCGTGAATATCGGCACCGCCCGGACGCTGGAATGGATGAAAGAAAACGGCCATATCCCCGATGTCTGCCTCGTCGGCGAGCCCACATCTCTCGATACATTTGGTGATATGATAAAGGTCGGGCGGCGCGGCTCCCTGACCGGACACGTCACAATCACCGGCCAGCAAGGCCATGTTGCCTATCCCGACCGTGCCCGCAATCCGATGCCGGTCATGGGCCGGGTCATGAAGACGCTGGAAGAATTGCTGCTGGATAATGGAAACCGCTATTTCCAGCCGTCAAATCTGGAATGGGTTACGGTCGATACCGGCAATCCATCCGGTAACGTCATCCCGGCGCAGGTGACCGGGACATTCAATATCCGGTTTAATGACGAGCATACGCATGACTCGCTGGAAGCAATGCTTGTGCGTGAGCTTAAAAACCAGGAAAAAGACGGCATTACCGTTGACGTTCGATGGGTCCGCGGGGCCGAAAGTTTTTTCAGCCCGCCGGGGGATTTTGCCACGCTGGTGCAAGATGCTGTGGAAAGCGTATCCGGCGTGCGGCCGACTCTGGATACGATCGGCGGCAGTTCCGATGCGCGGTTTATATACAAATACTGCCCGGTTCTGGAATTCGGACCGTTATGCGGTCTCGCCCATCACATTGATGAGTCGATTCCGGTTGCCCATATCGAGCAAACCGCCGCCGTTTATACCGAAGTTTTAAAGCGTTACTTTGGATCGTAATCCACCCGGACGAGATACAAACCATCGGCCGGGCATGTCGGGCCGCCCTTTGTACGGTCGCGGGATTCGAGCGCGGCTTTTACATCCGCCTTTGTCCATTTGCCTTCGCCAACCAGCGCCAGTGTGCCCACCATATTGCGGACCTGATGATGCAGGAATGACTGGGCTTCGGCATGGATCAGGATTTCAACGCCTTCATGATCGTCATAGGGACGCGTTTCGATATCCAGCCGATCGAGCGTTCGTTCCGGAGATTTAGCCTGACACTGGCTATCGCGGAACGTTGTAAAATCATGATGGCCGAGCAATACCGTTGCTGCGTCAGCCATGGCCGCGGCATCCAGCGTTTTTTTAACGTACCAGACCAGCCCGCCCTCTAATGCCGGCGGTGCCGAACGATTAACAATCCGGTAGGTATAAAGCTTGTTGGTTGCCTGAAAACGGGCATGAAATTCGGGATCGGCTTCTTCCGCCTTCACGATGGCAATAGCATGGTCCCGCAAATGCGCGTTCAGCGCCTTGGCCAGATCAAAACCGGTGAGCGGCCGGGTGCCGTAATCCAGATCGAAATGAGCAACTTGTCCTCTGGCATGAACACCGGCATCGGTCCGGCCCGCCACGTGGATACGGATATCTTGCTGGCAAAAGGCCGTGATGGCTTCCTCGACCGCCTGCTGGATCGTCGGATCACCGTCCTGACGTTGCCAGCCGCAATAATCCGTGCCTTTATATTCAACCGTCAGTTTCCAGCGTTTGAGCGTCATGCAAAGGCCTCGTCAACGTGAACGTACCCCCCATTCACCGCCGCGGTCACATCCATTGCCTTGGCGCTTTCCGGCTGGATCCGGGTCAGGCGCAAAACCGTATCGTTGCCGCATACCACATGCCCGCCGCGATCGGCCAGCGTTCCGGGTGGCTCGGTATAGCGCTCGCTGACCGGTTCAGCTTCGAGAATCTTAATACGCTTGCCCAGCATTGTTTCGGTCCAGACACCCGGCCAAGGCGTCAAAGCCCGGATCTGGCGGTCAATCGCCGCGGCATCCAGCGTCCAGTCAACCCGGCCATCATCCTTGGTCAGCATCGGCGCGTAGGTTGATAACTCATCGTCCTGCAGTTCGCTGTCTAGCCGGCCCTTGGCGGACAATTCGTCCAGAACGTCGACAATCATGGCCGCGCCCAGGGCCGATAATTCATCATGCAAGCTTTGCGCCGTCGTTATCGGCCGGATTTTGACGCTGCGTTTTTCGACCATCGGGCCGGTGTCGAGGCCTTCTTCCATCTGCATAATGGTAATGCCGCTTTCCGTATCACCATCCCAGATCGCATACTGGATCGGGGCCGCGCCGCGCCAACGCGGCAACAGCGAAGCATGAATGTTCAGGCAGCCATATTTCGGCGCGTCCAGAACAGCCTTGGGCAATAACAAGCCATAAGCCGCCACGACGGCCACATCCAGATCATGAGCCGCAAATTCTTCCTGTGCCGCTTCGTCCTTTTTCAGGGAGCGCGGCGTGTAAACCGGGATGCCGTGTTCGGCGGCAACCTG
This sequence comes from Rhodospirillales bacterium, assembly GCA_020638175.1. Taxonomy (NCBI): domain Bacteria; kingdom Pseudomonadati; phylum Pseudomonadota; class Alphaproteobacteria; order Rhodospirillales; species Rhodospirillales bacterium. The sequence goes on along the minus strand of JACKJA010000002.1, from coordinate 478,904 downwards.
ATGAACCGGCGACGGCTGGACCTGATGCCCCCGGCCTTTGGGACGCGGCGGCTGGGTATAGACACAGACAACCTCGTGATCGCTGTCGATCAGGGCTTCGAGCGCCGGAACGGAAAAATCCGGCGTACCCATAAAAGCTATGCGGAGGCGATTGTCAGTCATGGGTTACAGGATGCTCTGGCTCTTTTTGGCCTTTTCCAGCCTTTTGATAATCATATTGCGCTTCAGACGCGAGATATGATCGACGAACAACATGCCGTTCAGATGGTCGATTTCATGCTGGACGCAGTGAGATAACAGCCCACTGGCCGCCAGTTCGGCTTCCTTGCCGTTATAATCAAGGTATTTAACGCGCACGTCTGCCGGGCGCTGGACTTCGGCGTAATGACCGGGAACCGACAGGCAGCCTTCCTCCATCATACTGATTTCTTCGGATTCCCAGATAATTTCCGGGTTGATGATAAAGTGAGGATTGCCTTGCTGGCGTTCACCGTCTTCACCGCGCCAATCCAAATCCATAACGAGGACACGGCTGAGCAGCCCGACCTGATTGGCGGCCAAGCCGATCCCGTTGCTTTCATACATAGTTTCCAGCATCGCATCGAGCTGTTTACGCAGCGCGTCGTCCACGCGCGCGACGGGGTTGGCCATAGTGGCCAGAACCGGGTCGGGGGCTGTGATAATCTCTAACGTACTCATTTTACCTTACTTATCATTATAACACGGACGATCAAGCATTTACCTGCTTTTTCAGGGGTTCTTCTTCGCCGCTGCCCTCTGCCATCATCAGGCCACGCGGGGTTTTATCAAGCGGGCTCAGTTCAGGCAAGTCTTTACTCCCCGATTGTACGCCGAGTTCCTTGAGCCGCCGGGCTGCGGGCAAAACCATCCGGTCGAGCGATCCGACAGCGTCGTTGTAAGACCCCATTGCCCCGCTGATCGAACGGCCGATTTTTTCAAAATGGCTGCCGAACGTCAAAAGACGCTTGTAAAGTTCCGCCCCCTGCGCCGAGATTTTCTGGGCATTTTCGGCGAGTTCCGCCTGCCGCCAGCTAAGGCCCACGACACGCAGAAGGCTCATCAACAAGGTCGGGGAAGCAATGATAATATCGTTTTCCGCGGCAAAATCGACAATCGCCGGGTCGGCTCGCAAGGTCATGGAAAACATGTGTTCCGAGGGTAAAAACAGCACCGTGAAATCCGGGCTTTCAATATTCTCCCAGTAACCGCGCCGTCCCAGCTTACGGACATGATCGCGGACCTGCCGGGCCAGATTTTGCATCAGGGCGTCATGTTCTTCGGCGCTCATATCCTCGGCCAGCCGGTGGGCAAATTCGTTCAGCGGCGCCTTGGCATCAATGATGATGTTAAAGCCGTCCTGCAGACGGATCACGGCATCCGGGCGCTGGCGGCCTTCCGCCGTATCCATTGTGACCTGCGTTTCATAGTGGACACCTTTTATCAGGCCCGATTTATCCAGCAGGCCTTCGAGGATGAATTCACCCCAGCGGCCCTGCGCCGCCGGATCGCGGAGCGCGCCGGTCAGCCGCGCCGTTTCCCGGCTTAAATTCTGCAAATCCACTTTTAGGGCCTGATCGGTTCCTTTGATCTGTTCGATCGCACTACCCAGCGATTTGAGCTGATCCTGGATCGGTTTGACCATTTCATGAATGGATATCTGGCGTTTTTCAAGGTCGTGAACGCTGTTAGCCTGCGCCTGTTTCATCTTTTCCTGCGCCAGTTCGGAGAAGCGCTGCAGGAATTGTTCGCTGTTTTTATCCAGCGCTTCCTGCGCGCTCAGGGCAAATAAAGATCCCATTTCATCGGCAGCCTTTTCCTGATAGCGCATTTTTTCCCGCAAGGCGGCCATTCCGGGAGCCAAAAAAGCCACGGCAATCAAAAGCCCCGCGCTTAGCCCGAACATCAATGAAACCCAGTCAATCGTCATTTTGCTTTTATCCTTCTATGCATGCTGTACAATAACATTGTTATGAACGCTTATTGCAAATCTTTTTCGAAAAAACGGCAGACCGGCAACGCCCTGATCTATGTCCTGATCGTTGTTGCCCTGTTTGGCGCGTTGAGCTTCCTGCTGGCGCGGCAGACCGATACATCCGAAACCGGCGTGGTCGGAGAAGAGAAAATCAATATCTATGCCGGGCAGCTCATATCTTCAGCCAGCCAGCTCAAACAAGCCGTCGATATGATGCAATATAGCGGCAGCGCCATCGATGATCTGGATTTCGTCACGCCCGATGATGAGCCGGCTTATTCAACAGCGCCCCATATCGACAAGGTTTTTCATCCGGAAGGCGGCGCGGTTATCCTGCCCAAGCTGCCGACCGAAGTCGTAAGCCAGTTCAGTAACGATCCGATTGCCAAATGGTATATTGGCCGCTTTAATAATGTTGAATGGACTCCCTCGATCGCCGAAGACGTCATTCTGGTGGCCCACCAGATATCGCCGGCGGTCTGTGCCAAAATCAATGAAACCCTGACCGGGTCGGCAACGATCCCGGCGCTCGGTGTGGCTTATTCCCTGCGTAACGTACTGATCGACGATTCGCTGCATAGCGGTGCTAATACCGATTTTGACGTAGCGGCCTGTGCCGCCTGCGAGGGTGTGCCCTCCCTGTGCATCACAAATAATGCCGGCACGATGTACAGTTTTTACAGCATCGTGGCCCAGCAATAATCTTTATGCTGTTAGCTGGCAGACCAGCGCCCGCAGTTCCGGGATGCCTCTCTCCGCATGGGAGCTTGTCGTCATCACCGCATTAAACGCCGCCGGATGTTTTTTGAGGGTTGTTTCGATCTTTTCGATCAGGGCCGCCAGAGGGTCGCGTTTAACCTTATCGGTTTTGGTCAGGACGATCCGGTAGGATACCGCCGATTCATCCAGCATCTTCATGATCTCTATATCGCTGTCTTTCAAGCCATGGCGAGAGTCCACCAATATAAATACGCACCGGAGCGTTTGTCTTCCCCGCAGATAGGAACGCAGCAGTTTATTCCAGTCTTTTTGCTGGGATTTAGAAACCTTCGCATAACCGTAGCCCGGCATATCAACCAGATAAAACCGGTCGCCCATATTAAAGAAATTAAGCTGCTGGGTCCGGCCCGGCGTATGGGACGTACGGGCCAGCGCCTTACGCCCCGTCAGCGCGTTAAGCAATGAAGATTTGCCGACATTGGAACGGCCGGCAAACGCAATTTCCGCGCGATCCCCCGCAGGAAGTTGCCCCAGATCGGCAACGCCCAACACAAAGTCACACGTCCCGGAAAACAGTTTCCGAGCTTCTTCTATCTCGTCCGGGGAAAATTCATCATTCATCATTGATACGGCTTCGCCGCGCGGTAAATGCCGCCGTCGACCTCTTCATATTTACGGATGGTTTTTTCAACAAACCCGCCATTTAACAACTGCACCAGCGCCGCATTCAGCATGGATTGAAACCGCACATCATCCTGCGGGATAGCGATGGTATTGCCAAATACCCTGATAGGGTTGTCGGGAATAACATTCCTGAGGGTGCCGGGGTTATTTTTCCGGTATTGTTCGCCCAGATAGGTTTCCACGAACGTTATGTCGGCCTTGCCCGTTGCGACTTCCAGCATCTGGGTCGTTTCGTCCGTCATATTCGGCAGGGAAACCAGCCTGGCCGAAGGGAAGTCCTGCCCGGCCACCAAAAAAGCCATATTACCGTCTGTAGCCGATATACGAATTTCCGGGCTGTCGACGTCAGAAAGGCCGCCGTCAAAACGATGGTCATCTTCCTTCACATAGGCTCCCACGGCTGAATAGAACAGGGGGATCGTAAAACCCAGATAGCGGCCTTCCACCGGATTTTGCCAGAAACTTGTACAGATGGCATCAACCCTGTTGCTTTCGATAGCTGTTACCGTATTGCCCCAGCCGAGTTCTTCGGCCCAGTCGATCTTCAAACCGAGCAAACGCGCGGCTTCCTCCATGATATCATGGGTAATCCCGGATTTTTTTCCGGTTGCCGGATCGACAATCAAATGGGGGCTGTAATCAATATACCCGCAGCGTATCGTGCCCGTGCGCATCACCCGTTCATAGGTTGTTTCTTTTTGTTTCTCCTCGGAAACCGGGGATACGCCGTTTTCTGGTGCCGTGATATTGACAACAGAATAGCTGGCAATAATAGCCACTATGGTTGCCAGCATCACGGTCAAGACCTGTTTCATGGTTTCTTTCCTTCTTTTAATCGCACGCCCAGCATAGCGCACGCGGCGCACAAGATAAACAGGCCCAGCCACCAGCCCTGCCACAGGCCGTAGCTTACCGAAGCCGCTGCCAGTATCATCATTAAAACAGGGAGGGCCACCCGGTTTTGTTCAGGCGACAGACGCGTATACATAGCCCGCAGAAGGCCACAAAGCCCGATGATGGCCGCAACAACGCCAATCAGGCCAAACTCGATCCAGAGCTGCAGGACAAAGCTATGGGGATGCAAAACGGACGTCCCCTGATAATAAAGCTGGGCCGTATCAAACGTAATATCGCGGGTGGCTTCTATCCCGTAACCGTAAAACGGGCTGCCCATGATATGACGGCTGATGAAATCCCATATCTCCAGACGCTCGCCACCATAGGCGCCGCCGCGCCCCAGCAAGGGGTTCGCATCAACCGCCGGTCCCAGCCCGTCAAAAGCCGCCATCGCCAGCCACGGAAAGGCCAGCATATAAAGGCTCAGCCCCGCCGCCAGCAAAAACCAGCTTATCTTCCAGCGGTACAAAAAGGCCGGCAAAAGCAAGAACAGCGCGGCAACTAAAAACGATAGCTGGGCTGACTGGCTTTTCGTCAATAATAAAAACGGGATTCCGACGATCAGAGCGCTCAACAATAACGTATTTGTCTTGTTTTCTTCTCGCATCGCAAACGGCAAAAACGCTGCAAAAAGCAAGAACGTTATGCTGACGGTCGACCGGTTTAAACGGCTGGGATTAACACTTTCCGCATAAGGCATCCCGTGCAGCAGGTGATACAGGGGGAAGTTGGCCAGCATTTCAATCGACAAAAATGCCGCCGTCGCCAGCCACGCCAGCGGGAAAAAACGGCTCACCGTGCGGATGGTTTCAAACGGCACGGCCCGTACCACGGAAAACAACAACGCCCCCGGCAACAATATCGCGGCCAGCTTCGCCGCGCGCACCAGCGCGTCGTCCGCGCTTTCTGCCCATAAACTGCTGGCCGCCGCCACAAGAATCACGGCCAGCACAGCGCCGAAAGCGGGGCGATGCAACGGAACGGTTTTTCCAAAAACATAGGGGTAACAAAGCGCGGCGATGAGCCCCGTCAAACCCGGCGCAAAAACCAGCGCCCGCGGGGCCAATAGGGCGAGAAGTGGCATAAAGGCCAGTGCTACGCCCAGCCCGCGGCTAAACCACTTGTCTTTTGCAATAGAAAAAAACGGCAAGGCCGCCATGAAACGCCGCTTTCAAAAAAGAGAGATTTATTGGAATTCCAACAATTTCATTTCAACACCGATCGCGTCATCGTCATCCATAATGCGGTCGTCACGGTCGTTCTGATAGAAAATGCCAACATCACCTTCGCCCACCCGGTCACGGGTCGAAACATCGCCGTCCCCGTGGTCAATTACCGTTGTTGTTACCTCATCGCCCATAACTTCTTCCAGCTCCTCTTCTTCTCCGGAAGCCGGTTCAATAGCCGACACCTCATCGGCCAGAGTCGGCTCACCAAAGGCCGGATGCCCCTGATTGGAGAACTTCTCTTCGCCCGCGCCAAAACCGTCATCCGCCGCCAACGTTATCGCCGGACACATAAAAACTGATAGTGCCAAAAAAGTAACAACCGTGTATTTCATAGGATAAATCCCTGTCTGTTTATTATTATACCGTTCGAAAAATTCTTAAAACGCATCCTGTATTTTTTCGCCCGCCCGTTCGACATCGCGGCCCACCCCTTCCAGGGTATTGCCACATCCGGTCAGAAACGGCATTATCATTACCGCTAGAAAAACAATCAATAGTCCCTTGCTCATCTTTTTTACTCCGTCAAGACTTGTTCCGCTCAGCTTTTATTTAGCTGACATGTGTCTTAGCAAGATTTCTTCGAAAACAAAAGTTTTTATAGCATCTTACCGTAAAACAAGGCAAATTTGCATATGTACTAATTTTTTTACAGTTTCTTGTCAAAATCCAACCTTTTTCACTTTCCTGAAAAACATTTAACTATCTGAAAAATTATATATTTTTTATTTTTCGACTGCTTTTGTCCAGAATAAAGAAAATGTTAACGATTGTAGGGTACTTTAGGGAATATGCGCATTTGTACAATTTGCATAAAATTTTATGGATTTTTGTACAGCGGAAGGTTTTAGAGGGTTTACAATGACAGGTTTTATGAAAACGCCATATAAGTATATAGCCGCCTTTTTAGGCGGGCTTATGCTGCTTTCTGCTACCCCTGCGCACGCCAGTGACGTCAGCGACATCTCCGCAAACATTATTGCTTCTATTTCTAACTGGCCCGGCCTCGTTTCCGGTGTTGCTTATCTGATCGCCCTTCTGTTTGGTGTTTGGGGCGTTATCAAATTAAAAGATCACGTGGAAAATCCCGGCAACACGCCGTTACGCGAAGCTGTTATACGGTTTGCCACCGGCGGCGCCCTATTGGGTCTGCCGATTATCTACGAAGCCATGGAACGCACAATCAGCGGTGGTGTCCCCGCCGTTGAGACCATGCAAACCAACTTCTTTACCGGCATTATGGGACCGCTGGCTGGCATTATGGGGTTTGCCGCTGTTCTGGGACAAGATTTCAATTCCATTCTGGAAAACATCGTCCAGTCGATTCAGGATCTGCCTGGCCTTATTTCCGGTGGGGCTTACATTATCGGAATTATTCTGGGCGTCTGGGGTATTCTCAAGCTCAAAGAACATGTCGAAAATCCGGGTAATGTCGGCTTACGAGAAGGGATTATTCGCTTGCTGGTCGGCGGCGCATTTTTTGCCTTGCCTACCCTGTACGTCGCCATGTTCGAAACGTTTGATGACGGCGGGATTGCTGCGGCCCTTATGCCCTTGGTTAATGTTGTTCTGCCCATGGAAGCGATTGCAACCATCGGCGGCCCATCTAACTGCTTTACAGCCGGAGCCGGCACCGTTGCCACGATTGTCTGTAACACCATGGGCAGCACGGTATACATGCCGGCTTTCCTGTCGGTTGCCTCTTATCTGGCCGGTTTGGTTCTGGCGGTCTGGGCTCTTTTGAAACTGCGCGACCATGTTATTTCACCGCAAAATACGCCGATGTGGGATGTCGTGGTTCGTTTTCTGGCCGGCGGCGCTTTTTTCGCTCTGCCAACCATTGTCGAAGTCGCTTACAACACGATTACCGATTCTGTTCTGGCACCGAACCTGAATAGCGGGTTTAACGGCGCCGTTTCCGGCGGGGGACTGGATGCCATGATGGTCGGATTCGTAGAAAACGTCTTTGGGCCGTTGCTCTCGATGTTTTCCTGGTTCAGTTTCGTTGCCGGCATGATCTTTGTTATCATCGGGATATCCCGTTTGCTGAAATCCGCGCAGGAAGGACCGCGTGGCCCCGGTGGGATCGGCACCATTATGACATTTATTACAGCCGGGCTGCTGCTGTCCATGAACTCTGTCATGGGCGCCTTTTCAAACTCCATGTTTGGCCTTGGCGTCGGGGAAACACAAGTTCTTTTGGCTTACACGACCGGTATGACCGCCGTAGAGGTCGATCATGTTCATGCCGTAATGAGCGCTATCCTGCAGTTCATGATCGTGCTGGGCTATGTCAGTTTTATTCGTGGCTTCTTTATCATAAGAGGCGTCGCGGAAGGAAATTCTCAGGCATCTGTGATGGCTGGAATAACCCACCTTTTGGGGGGGGCACTCGCCGTAAACTTAGGATCGGTCCTCAATGCCGTACAGGCTACTTTGGGATTGGTCGGTTTTGGTGTAAACTTCTTTTAACCATGGAATGAGGAGGACTATAACCATGATTAAGCAACTCAACAAAAAAACCACGCAAATGAGTGCGGCTTTTGTTGTCGGTATGATGCTGGCACCAAATGCGGCTCATGCGAACAACTTTAATAACGTGGCCGAAAACATCGTCGGTTCTATCAACAACCTGCCAGGTCTGTTGTCAGCTCTGTCGTACATCTTCGGTATTTTGATCGGTACTCTGGGTATCCTGAAAATTAAGGATCACGTGGAAAATCCGGGCAACACGCCGCTGAAAGACGGGGCAATTCGTCTGGCAGCCGGTGGGGCGCTTCTGGGTCTGCCGATTATCTTCGAATCCATGTTGGAAACGATCAACACCGGTGGCATGGGTGCTAACGCTACGGCCGCTGTTGCAGACCAAATCGACGGTGGTGGTCTGTTCTAGGACTCTTTGTCGACCCTTTGTTTTTTCAAAAGGGTCGACAACAACTATATAACTCTATTGCAGTTCGCTCTACCTGTCCGGGCTGCGTGGAAAAAACAAATGAAACCTAATTTATCTATTACGTTGGGCGTTGCATGGTCTACCGGCAATGCCCAACTCTCTTCTTCTGATAAAGTGCTTTCTGCTGATTTGCGGCAGAAAATTTTCGAGCGCGATGATCATACCTGTCAGTTTTGCGGATTCAAGGCCCAGAAATATCAGGAAATCCATTTCCTGAATGGAAACCACAAGAATACTCATATGCAAAACATGACGACGAGCTGCATGTTCTGCGCCCAGTGCTTTGATCTCGACCACGTCGCAACCATGCGTTCGGGTGTGTTGATCTGGCTCCCTGAAATTTCACAGACGGCGCTGCACCATATTGCCCGCGCCATTTATGTCGCCCGGATATCCCAAGGACCAATGGCCGAGGCCGCCCGGCGTTCTCTGGACATCATGATGCAAAGGCGGGAAGAGGCCCGCAGCCGGCTGGGGACTGACGACCCTTATGTTTTGTCGAGTGTTTTGCGTGATTATATCTCCGCCAAGACCTATGAGGCGCGGGAAGATAAACTCGAAGGCCTGCGCCTGTTCCCCCTGGACCGTAGAATTATCAAAGAGGCTGATCTGGAATTTAACCAGTTTCCACAGATTCTGGCCTACTGGCGTTCAAAAGACGGGCCATTTGGCGGAAAAATTCCCAATAAATGGGTCGATATCTACAAACAGATAACCCTACCTAAAGCGGCCTGACCGCTGCTCAGCGTTGCTTGTTATAAAAATCGAACGTCTTCCTGATACAATCGGTGCCATCGGTTAACGTAACCGTCATTTCCAGACTGCGCAGAATTTTCCTGAGATCGCGGGAATAAGAAGGTGAGTCAATATGGACTTTGGCTTTTGTGGGTTCGCGCGCATCAACATATATAATAGGAAGGGTCGTTAATTCCCGGTCCTTTGTTTCAATAAATATATCCGCGTCGGCAAAGCCCCTTTCCGAATAAACGGTCACTTCCACAGTTTCCGGCGATACCACGATATCATTAATTTTCAGTCCGGGGAGCTCACTTTCCGTCGGCAGTTTGCTTCTGGCCTCTTCAATCATATCCCTGTATGACACGTTCACCATTGGTGTTTTATCTTCAGCAGGAACAGGCAATGTCAGAAAAATTCTTTGGGGTACGCAGGTTTTTTCATTGCATACCGATGTTTCCATGTTCATTTCAATCGTCACGGGCCGGGCCGGAATATTAACATTTACGTCCAAAGGGATAATTACGTGCCCGGAATAGCCTAAATTCTGGGAACCCCGGTCATTAAAGCGCTTGGGAAAAGGCCAGAGCATATCAACACTTTTGACATTGCTACCCCGGCCCCAGTTCACAGTGGGAGGGATTGCCCCCTCGCCCGGCAAGCGGAAATAAATATGCCACCCTTCCGCTACGTTCAATTCAAGGGCCACGTTCAGGACACGGTGAATACTGGTCTCTTCGATAGGGCTTATCAGGCGCGCATACACCATTCCCCCGTCAAACCAGTTCGTTTCGAGAGCTTTTGCCGATGTTGGGATAAAAACTACCACCAACCCTAAAAGTACACGAAATATGGTGGCCATAAAGAATCCCTTCCAAAAATTTTATCGTCCTGCAGAAACCTGTGCTACTTTCTATTATAACAAAGTAACCGGTGTACGGGCAATGACAACAGACAATAAAAATGAGCATAACTCTTTGACCGGCAAACTGCTCATGGCAATGCCCGGTATTGGCGATCCGCGGTTCGACAAGGCCGTTATCTATATCTGCGCCCACGATCAAAACGGAGCTATGGGTCTTGTTATAAACAATACTCTGGAAGGAATGACGCTGGATATTCTACTGAAACAATTCGATATACAGCTAGAAGACGAAGCTGACATACCCGTGCTCGAAGGCGGCCCGGTTGAAACCGCCAGAGGATTTATCCTCCACAGCCCCGATTTTAATCTGGACGATACCGTCAAGGTCGATGAACGTCTGAGCGTTACGGGAACGATTGATGCGCTGCGCGCTGTCGCAAAGGGAGATGGGCCTCAGAAAATGTTGTTTATTCTGGGCTATGCCGGATGGGGCGCCGGGCAACTCGATCAGGAAATCCAGCAAAATGCCTGGCTGACGGCCGATGCCGATTGCGACCTTATCTTTTTAACGTCCCCTGAAGAAAAATGGGAAGCGGCCGTCTCAATGCTCGGGATTGATCCGGCTATGCTCTCCCACGAAGCCGGAAGGGCGTAATATAAGCCGCCACCCCCCTCTCAACTGTTTAAGCTATTCTGTTCATTATTTTTATTTCCCCATAGGAAATAAGAATTTTGTGAAACGATATCTCGTGCTATAAGGGGCCATATCATCGTTATTTAACAATTCTTGATGGAAAAATGGGTCATTTCTCGTTTATCGATAAATCTTATAAATTGCTGTTTCTCATTTATGCCCCCGTTGCCTTGGCGACTCTGGCGTTGAAATTTTTTTCCGGCATTGAAATAAGCTATATCTTTTTGGCAGCGATTGCTTTCGTCATCGTTTCGACGATGATTGCCTTGCTGGTTGTTGTCCAATTCTTTCGGCATTTCGAAGATGTTAAAAAGGACCGGGAACTTCATATTCCCTATACGCTCCGGCATCAGTTTTTGATCGCGTTTATTGCTATTTCCGCCACAACGTTTCTGATTGCCGGGTCTTACGGGTATTTCGTTTACCGGATCACAGATGGCAAGGGATTTCCCCAGATGATCCCCGGTGAAAAAATTGTTTTTCTCACAGGAATCAAAGATCCTATCGGAAACAAAATCGAGGGATTCGATACCATTATGGCCGGGATCAATCATTTTATAGAGGAAACACCCGACAAAACGGGTCTCTACCATTTTTCTTACATTGACCACCATGATGCTTATGACGAAGGCTTTAAACTGGCCGTCCAGCAAAAAATTAAAGAGGGAGCGCACTATTTCATCTGTACGTCCAGCGACCCTTGTAAAGCCCTGACTGCCGACTTCCCGTCTCTGGCGGGTAAAAATGCCGACGGCCCGGCGGATGCCCGGTTAATCATTACGACGGCCAGCCTGTCGACTATCCAGACCCAAAAAGACCTGATCTATAAATTCTCGGTCAACAATCATGACCAAGGGGACTTGCTGGCCAAAACAGCCTATGAAAGCGGCGCACGCAAAATCGCGTTTATCGCAACGGACGATGAGTATGGTCACGATGCCGTCCAGAATTTTGAGAGCGCCTGGCAAGAATTTAGCGATATCGAGGGAATACAGGGCGTCTTCATCGACAAGAAGCTATCCGCCGATAAAGTAACGGAACGTCTGGCTGAAAGCTTCCTCATAAAAAACAGTTATGATTCTATTTTGATTGCCGGAAACGGTCGGGAAATAAACTTCTTGAATTCTCAGGAAAGTATCAGGGATATGCCCCTTTATGTATTTTCCGAGAGTTCCTATACGTTGATTGACGGGCTGGAAAATCCATCGCGAATGACAACCATCCGTCCCCGTTACCGGGACAGCATGCCCGGTTTGTCCGGGCGCATGGATACAATGGTCTACATGACGCTGGAAAAGCTGATTCATTCGATTGAACTGGCTAAATCAAGCGAAGACAGCTTTGATTCCGTATGGGGCGATACGAGTTATCCGGCGCTGGTTGAATTTGAAAAAGAGGGCGATGCCGATTTCAAAATTCTGCTGCAAATCTATAAGCCCACCGTTGATTCCGATGATCTCGACCTCCCGGATCAGGACGATAGATAATAAGACCTGTATTCCCGCCTTATTTCCTTTTATAATGAACAAACGTCTTTGTCTGTTTCTTCATAAGGGTTTTCAATGTCGATCGAAAAAGTTGCTGTTATCGGGTCCGGGGTCATGGGAAGCGGCATTGCCGCGCAAATCGCCAATGCGGGCGTGCCGGTTGTTTTGCTGGATATCAAGCTGAAAGACGGCCCTGATCTGGCCCGCAATGCGATCGACAAAATGCTCAAAACAGACCCGGCACCACTCATGAGTTCGCACAATGCGCAACTGATTACACCGGGCAATCTGGAAGACGATCTGGACCTGCTGAAGGATTGTGACTGGATTGTCGAAGTTGTTTTGGAAGACCTCGATATCAAGCATAAGACCTACGAGAAAATTAACAAACACCGCAAGAAAGGTTCGATCGTTTCTTCCAACACGTCGACCATTCCGCTGGAATTGCTGGTCAAGGGACAGGGCAAGGATTTTGAAAAAGATTTCCTGATTACGCACTTTTTCAACCCGCCGCGTTATTTGCGCCTGCTGGAACTGGTCGTGGGCGACAAAACCCGGAAAGATGCGATTGATACGATTGTTGAATTCTGTGACGTCCGGCTGGGCAAAGGCGTTGTGCGCTGTAACGATACGCCGGGATTCATCGGTAACCGGATCGGCGTGTACTGGCTGACGACGGCGCTGAATGTCGCGATCGAGGACAGCGTTCCGGTTGAGGTCGCCGACGCCGTGATGAGCAAACCGGTCGGCATTCCCAAAACGGGCGTCTTTGGCCTTTTGGACCTGATCGGGATTGATTTGATGCCGCATCTGGCCGATTCGCTGCTTTCGACGCTACCCAAGGATGATGATTACCGCAAAATCTATATCGACCACCCGCTAATTCACGGCATGGTTGAGGCCGGTTACACCGGACGTAAAGGAAAAGGCGGGTTTTACCGCCTCGATAAAACGGACGGAAAGAAAGAAAAACAATCCTTCCCGCTGGACGGTAAAAAATTTGATGAAAGCACCTTTAGCAAATCCGTTAAACCAAAGCTGGCCTCTGTCGATGCCGGGAAAAAAGGCGTCAAAGCCGTTGTAACGACGGATGACGAGGGCGGGATTTATGCATGGAAAGTGTTGTCACGGACATTGGCCTATGCGGCCTCTCTGGTGCCTGAAATCGCCGGGAATATTGATGCTGTCGATGAAGCCATGAAGCTTGGCTATAACTTCAAAAAAGGACCGTTTGAGCTTATCGACGATCTGGGGCCGGCATGGTTTGCCGCAAAGCTGGAAGAAGACGGTATCGCCGTCCCGCCGCTTTTGAAGAAAGTCGGGGACGGGACATTCTACAAAGTCGAAGGTGGCAAGCTGCAAGTCTTTGGCATTGACGGTAAATACCACGATATCAAACGGCCGGATGGCGTTTTGCTTCTTCGCGACATAAAACTGGCGCAAGAACCCGTGTTTAAAACCGGCAGCGCCGCGCTGTGGGATATCGGCGATGGTATTTTGTGCGTCGAATTTACAGGTAAAATGAATGCGCTGGACGATCAGGTTTTTGAAGCCTATCACAAATCCATCAAGCTCATCGGCGACGGCAGCGGCGATTATAAGGCCATGGTCATTTATAATGAAGGAAGCCATTTTTCCGCCGGGGCCAATCTGGGGCTGGCTATTTTTGCGATGAATATCGCCATGTGGCCTGCGATCGAGGATCTGGTTTCCGGCGGGCAAAAAGTTTATAAAGCCCTTAAATATGCTCCCTTCCCGGTTGTGTCCGCGCCCAGCGGCATGGCACTGGGGGGCGGGTGTGAAATTCTTCTTCACAGCGATCATGTGCAGGCGCATGCCGAAACCTATACCGGGCTGGTAGAGGTCGGGGTGGGTCTTATCCCCGGCTGGGGCGGGTGCAAGGAAATGATTTTGCGCTACATGGAAGAAGAACGCCAAAATTACGATAAGGCCACGGGCGGTAACACCGTATGGTTTTCACCGAAGACCACGCCCATGGGCGCAGTGCGCAAAGCCTTTGAAACGATCGCGCTGGCCAAGGTGGCCAAGAGCGCGCAGGAAGCGAAGGAAATCCGCTACCTCAAAGAAAGCGACGGCATCACCATGAACCGTGACCGGCTTTTGCACGATGCGAAGGAAAAAGCGCTGGAGCTAGCGAAGGGTATCAGGCACCGGAACCGGTGGCGGAAATTCGCCTGCCCGGACCGTCGGGGAAAATGGCGTTGGATATGGCTGTCAGCGATCTTCGTAAATCCGGCAAGGCCACGCCGTACGATGTGACGGTATCCGGCGCGGTCGCCACGGTTTTGAGCGGCGGCGAAAAAGCCGACTGGAGCAAACCACTCTCCGAGGATGATCTCTACAAACTGGAGCGCACAGAGTTCATGAAGCTGGTCCATAATGACGGCACCATGGACCGGATCGAGCATATGCTGACGACCGGGAAACCGCTTCGGAACTAACGATGCCGCGGCCAGAACGGCGCCCATCTCTCTGCCTGAGAAACCGCCGGTTGCTCAACAGAAACGGGCTGCGCCACCCGGGAAACGTCCGTATTATCCACAAATACGGCCTTTAGCCCTGTCGCCGCAAGCGCCGCCGCAACAACAGCGACAAAAACCGGGGGGGTTTGCGCCCCGACCAAATCAAAATTTTTCGGATCTTTTGTCATTTTTGCACCCTCTTTTTTGACAATATAAATTTCTATAACAAGAGATTTACGCTTATGTCAATTTTACCCGCTTTTTATTTGCCATATTGTACATTTTTGTGTAGGTTATCCGCATATAAAAAAAGACTGAGGGTAGTATTTTCATGGCTCTACCGGGCCCTAAAACTGGTTCCGTTCTAACCGGGAACAAAGACGAGCATCATCTGGATGCGCAGCGCGGATTGATTCAACACATGATCAATCTGGAGCATTTTGCGCACGAACTATCGTTTCACCATGTCGAACTACCGACCGGTCAAGACGATGGTTCAACTTATCGCGCTTTATGGGCTATTTCGCCATCCGGTGCTTATACGGTCCTTCACACCCATGTATTATCCGGGAAAGATCCCCATAATGCTATGGCCACCGAACCTGCTTATACGGTTGTCCGGTCCCCTTATCCTTCGGTTTTGAAGACATTGCTGGAAAACGGGCAGAAAAGAAACCATAGCGACTTGTTCGAAAGCGCCCATATACAGGTTTTAAAGACATACCGGGAACGGGATATACACGGCCCGGAAAACGGTAACGGTCTACTGGATTTTCGCTGGGCTTACGAAACAATCCGCCAGTTTGATCCTGTTATCGCCAAAGCCCGGGAAGACCATGGTCTGCTTTCGCAGGAAACTCCTGATTTTTGTCAAAACCGTTCCAGCCTGTTTTGGCTGAAACCCGACGGGCGCGGCAAGTTTCATGTTAATTATTACTGCAATCCCCGTCACAACCGGACAAACCTGACCAATGCAGAAGCCATGAAAAAATGGTTTAACCGCTGGATTTTAAGAAATTTTTCGATCCAAGTGACACAAGAGCCCGTTACCCGGGATGAAGCGGCGGACCTTATTCGCCAAAAATTCAACCGCTATGCCGGTAATATTCTGGAGGGCGCACACCCCTATACGATGCCGGAACAAATCCAGGAAATGAATCTGAACGGTTGGCAAAAATTCAAGCATGTCTATGGCAAGACAACGATGCTCAACACCATGCAATGGTTTGGAGTCAGCATCAGTGAAATGAACAAAACGAAGTTTCTGATTGGTGTTGGCATTGCCGTGGGTATTACTGTGGCGACTCAGTCTTTTGCCGCGTTGGGTGTCTTTGCGAAAAACGCCAAATCGAATACCGTCATCAAGTCGGCAAACCGCATTATGAATGTCGTCAAAAACCATTTTGCATCTCTTGAACGGCAAGTCCGCGGAGACGGCAAAGACATGTCCTTTATGATTGCTGACGGCGCGCCCTTGCGACTGGGAGAGGATGTTGCCATTCACAAGCTGCGGCCCGGCATGGCCGAGGATGTGAAAGCCGCCGATATGCGTATTATCGGTCACGCCTTTCCCAAGACCACGCTTATGAGCGATGATAAAGAGCAAGAGCGTGTAAAACGCATTATGATCGACCCTAAAACAAGCCCTATCGGTACGGTCTTCCGTATAGTCAAAATGGGGGAACGAAATTGGTTACAGGCCGATGAAACAAAAGGCTTGCGGATTTTATACAAACCCGAATGGCGTATGGCGTGCGTTGAAAAAGTCCGGCAGCCGGATAAGGGGCGCCGGCTGGAGGACGCGATTCAAAAAATGCTCGACGAAGCCGGCGAAGATACCATGGTTTTGTTTGAGGATGAAAATGACTTTATTCAATCTGCCGCCTCTTCCGGATTTCCTGAGATCGTCGCCCGGAAGAAAGGTCAGTTTGATGACCTTAAGGCCCAGATGCCGGGACGGTCTTTATACGATCACGGTTATGGTTTTTTGAGATCTCTGGGGCATGAAGAAATACAAAAACTGAAAAAACAAAACTGGAAAAACTATAAAAAAAGTCATAAGCAAAAATTCAGGCAGAGCCGCTTGCCGGCGCTCGCTTTACGGTTTTACATTCATGCTGTGAAGTCGGAAGACCCAGGATCGCTACCAGAACCACAATTCCAGCGTATATTTGCAAAACAAACAACGCCCAAGCCCCACATCACGTGACCTGGGAGAGAACAGTTCATGATGGACTGCAGGGATCAAACCACATCTTGCATTTTAACGGCGCT
Source organism: Rhodospirillales bacterium (assembly GCA_020638175.1). Classification (NCBI taxonomy): domain Bacteria; kingdom Pseudomonadati; phylum Pseudomonadota; class Alphaproteobacteria; order Rhodospirillales; species Rhodospirillales bacterium. The sequence continues at coordinate 461,893 of JACKJA010000002.1, read as the reverse complement.
TATCCTAAAGTCCCTGACGTAATATCAGCACACTCTAATGGATTGAAGGAGACTGTCCATGAAACGCACGTTATTGACTGCCTTTCTGACCGGTGCCGTATTGATGAGCGCCCCGGTTGCTATGGCCCAAATTGATCTGGCGAACGAGCCGGTTCAACCCGTACCCGCCAAGGCCGATCTTGATCCCGCCAAAGTGAAACTGGGGGAGCGCCTGTTTTTTGATGTGCGGCTATCATCCAATAAAATCCTGTCCTGTGCGACCTGCCATAACCCGCAGACCGGCGGAACCATTCCGGGTGTAACGACATCCGTTCCGGGCGCCAGCGGTAAAACCGTTCCGATTAACATTCCGTCTGTCCTGAACAGCGGCGCGGACACCACGCAATTCTGGAACGGGCGCGCGGCAACACTGGAAGACCAGGTAAACGGCCCGCTGGAAAACCAGGATGAAATGGGCGGCAACTGGAATGATGTTCTGGCACTGATGGAAAGCGATGAAGCTTACAAGACCGCTTTCGATTCCGTTTATGGCGGTAAAATCACTGCTGATAACGCCCGTGACGCCATCGCCACGTTCGAGCGTTCCCTGACCACGCATAATGCACCCTTCGACCGTTACCTGAACGGCGACGAGGCCGCGATTTCCGCCCAAGCCAAACGCGGTTATGAAGTGTTCAAGGAAATCGGCTGCACGACCTGTCACACCGGCTCTAACGTTGGTGGCAACATGTTCATGGCGATGAGCGAAGATTACTTCAAGGACCGCGGCACCGAGATCATCGATCAGGATAAAGGCCGCTTCACGGAAACCGGCGATGAGGCCGATATGTATGTTTTCCGTGTGCCGCCGCTGCGTAACGTTGCTGTCACAGCACCATACCTGCATGACGGGAAAGCGGAGACGCTGGAACAGGCCGTTGAGATCATGGCAAAATACCAGCTGGGTCTGGAAGATGGTGAACTGTCGACCGAAGACCGCGATGCGATCGTTGCCTTCCTGAAGAGCCTCCACGGCGAACTTGCCGAATAGCTTTTCTAACAAACGTATAAGCGTTACAATGACCTCCTGAACATCAGGAGGTCATTTTGTTTGGATTCGGAAAAAAGAAGAAAAAAGACCAGAAACCTTCCCGTGAAGAATTGATCGCGCAGGCCACCGCCAATGCACAAATCGCACGCGAAGCGATCGGGGAAGAGACGCTCGACAGAATCGCCGCGGCCATGCGGAAAAAACAGCAATCCGACATTGAAAAGGCCAAACGCCAGATCCAGGGCATGGATCAGGACAAAGTTGCCGACAGTGTTCGCCTGTGGCTGGATGAGGATTAATAAAAAAATTGCGCGGACCTGGAAGGGATTAGGTCCGCGCAATGGAGAGACAGAAATACTATTTATATTAGTATTAAGGAATATTATCGTATGCTCATAGAGCTTTGTCAATGACTAAATTCTAATATTTCAAAAAACCATGATTTGTTAACTGGAATACCCTATACTTAAGGCTCTGAAATTGCACTTTTTCACCGGAGATTTTCCTTATGCCCGTCTATAATCCGCCCCTTGATGATATCCGTTTTGTCCTGAATGAGTTATTGCACGCCGAATCACTGACGGCTCTTCCGGGCTATGAAGAGGCGACGCCCGATCTGGTTGACCAGATTCTGGAGGAAGGATCAAAATTGTGCCGGGATGTCCTGTTCCCGATCAACCAAAGCGGCGATCAGGAAGGTTGTCATTTTGACGGCGGGGCGGTCACCACACCCAAAGGCTTTCAGGAAGCTTACAAGCTGTTTGCCGAGTCGGGATGGTGCGGTGTGAGCGCCAACCCGGAATATGGAGGGATGGGCCTGCCGGTTCTGGTGAATACGGTGATGCAGGAAATGATCTGCAGCGCCAATTTCTCGTTCGGCATGTATCCCGGCCTGTCACAGGGGGCTTATGAGGCGCTGGCGCATTTCGGAACGGATGAGCAAAAACAGACCTACCTGCCTAAACTGGTGACGGGAGAATGGTCGGGAACGATGTGCCTGACCGAGCCGCATTGCGGCACCGATCTCGGCCTGATTAAAACCAAGGCTGTACCCAACGGGGATGGTTCTTTTGCCGTAACCGGTACCAAGATCTTTATTTCCGCCGGGGAGCACGACCTGACCGAGAATATCATCCATCTTGTTCTGGCCCGGCTGCCGGACGCCCCGGAAGGCGTGAAGGGCATTTCCCTGTTTGTGGTTCCCAAATTCCTGCCTGATTCGATGAAGGGTAACGCTGTGACCTGTGGTTCGATCGAGCATAAAATGGGGATCAAGGCCTCTTCGACCTGCGTCATGAATTTTGAAAACTCCCAAGGCTGGCTGGTCGGTGAGGCCCACAAAGGCCTGAAAGCCATGTTCACAATGATGAATGCAGCACGGCTCGGCGTGGCAATGCAAGGGCTGGGCATTGCCGAGGTCGCCCAGCAAAACGGGCTGGCCTACGCCAAGGACCGGTTACAGATGCGGGCGCTGGACGGCGTTAAATATCCCGACAAACCGGCCGACCCGATCATCGTGCACCCGGATGTCCGGCGCATGGTTCTGACCGGCAAGGCTTTCTGCGAAGGCGCGCGGGCGCTGTCTTACATGGTTGGCATGAAGCTTGACGTTTCGCACAAGCACCCGGATGAAAAAGAACGGCAAGCTGCTGATGATTTCGTGGCATTGATGACGCCGATCGTAAAGGCCTACCAAACCGATATGGGGTTTGAGGTGGCCAACCTCGCCATCCAGATTCACGGCGGGCACGGCTACATCGCCGAATACGGAGTCGAGCAATATGCCCGTGATGCCCGGATTGCCATGATTTACGAAGGAACAAACGGAATTCAGGCGCTGGATCTTGTAGGCCGGAAAATGCCACAAAATATGGGGCGTTTGCTGCGGCGGTTCTTCCATCCGGTTCATGAGTTCATTGAAGCTGAACAAGCCAACCCGGCGATGGCGGAATTCATTTTCCCGTTGGCCAAATCCTTTGCCAAGCTGCAACAAGCTACAGCCACAATTGCCCAGAAAGGCTTAAAAGATCCGAATGAAGCCGGCGCAGCGGCCACAGATTATTTACGGCAGTTTTCTCTGGTTTCTCTGGCATGGATCTGGGCGCAAATGGCCAAGATAGCGCTGGAAAAGCTGGAAAGCGGCGATGGCGGCCAGACCAAAGATTTCTATGAAACCAAGCTGGCAACGGCCCGGTTTTTCATGACCCGGATGCTGCCGGAAACCGATGGCCGGTTTAAAATGGTGATGGCCGGAGCGGAACCCTTGATGGCTATGGATGTCCGCCATATGTAATTCATACAATGGAAAATAAAATATTTTGACATAATATAACTTTCTATATATATTCCTGTGCGCAAATAAATATAGAGGAATCCTGTTATGAGTTTAATGCCTACAAACATTTTTCAGCATGCGGCCCGGAAATCATGCACAGTGGGAACGACGCTAAATGAGGCCGAATTTTCTTCCAGCCGTAATCCCATGCGCGGCCAAAGCGCCGTTGTGGCCCTCACCGCGCAGGATATTTATGGTGGCACGCTTGAGCGCCTGACCATTGAATTCGAAGAATCGCATAACGGGAAAACTGTGCAGGAAAGCCATTATGCGAACATCATTGAAGGGCGGCCGATTGATTTTTCCTGGGAAGAGTATACCCGGCGCCCCGGTTGTGAAAACCCACGGGCCGTCGATAGTGAGCAAATCAGCCGGGAACAGCTGTTGGCCGATCAGAAAATAGCGGATAAATACATGCGGTTCAAACGCGAAATGTATTCGAAGCTCTCCCCTAAAGTGGCTTAACGACCGGGATCATTTTTTAACCATGCGGTTTCTTCCCGCGCTTTGCGGATTGCATCCTTGATGCCGTCCTCGGCGGCTTGCGAGACGTTTAGCCCCAGTTCGTTGGCGGCGGTCATCACATCGCGGCGGATGGTCAGATTGACCCGTCTTTTTCCTGAAATATCCTGTGACATAGCGTTCCCCCCCAATGTGCGCATTAAGTATGTATATGATACACATATTATGCGCATATATCAAATTTTATGGGTTAGCGTGCGAACCGCCCCGTCAGATCATCATAGGATTCGAGCCTGCCGAGCGGCCCTAACGCGGCCAGGGCCGGTTTGCTGCCGAATATCTTCTGCGCCACGCGCCCAACATCGTCGATGGTTACAGCCTCGATCTTTTGTCGGCGCTCGACAATATCCACCACCGTACCGGACCCAAACAAGTGCTTAACCTGGCGGTTGGCGCGGCCCATCATGGATTCCTGCGCCATCAGGAGGCTGGCCTTCAACATCGCCTTGGCGCGATCCAGCTCATCCCCGGCCGTAAAATTACGCATAGCCGTTAGCTCGTCACACAAGACCGGAACCAGTTCCGGGAGCTTATCCGGCCCCGTGCCCGCATAAACAATCATCTCACCAACATCACGGTATGAGTTATGAAACCCGTACACAGAATAGACCAGCCCGCGTTTCTCACGGATTTCATGGTGCAGGCGCGAAGAAAACCCGCCGCCGAGAATAATAGCCAGCGCCACAGCGGCATAATAATCATCGTGGCCATGCGGCAACCCTTCAAAGCCCAAAACAATATGGCTTTGCTCCATATCTTTTTCCTGCCGGGCTTCCCCGCCCTCATAACGCGCTTTCGAGGCCGTCGCCTCTGTATCCGCCGGCAGCGCGGTAAAGTGTTTCTCAACCTGCGCCACCAATGCTTCATGATCGACATTCCCGGCCGCGGAAATCACCATACGGCCCGGCGTATAGAATGTCCGTACATAATCCATCAGCGTATCGCGGCCCATGTTTGCAACGATCTCCGCGGTGCCCAGAATGGGCGCGCCCAGCGGCTGGCCGGGAAACGCAACCTGCTGCCACAGATCAAAAACGTAATCATCCGGCGCGTCGCGCTTCATGCCAATCTCTTGCAAGATCACATCCCGCTCCCGCTCGATCTCGTCTTCCGGCATCGCGGGACGCTGGAGCATATCAGCCAGCATATCGAGCGCCATGCCCACGTCTTCCTTCAAGACATGCATGTGGTACGCGGTGACCTCGTGGCTGGTATAGGCGTTCATCGAGCCGCCGACATTTTCAATCTGCTCGGCGATATCGCGGGCGGAGCGCGTCGGCGTGCCCTTGAACATCATATGTTCGACCATGTGCGCCACGCCGTTATGGCGCATATCCTCATAGCGCGTCCCGACATCGACCCACACGCCAATCACCGCAGATTCAACGGTTTTGACGGTATCGGTAATGACCCGCAGGCCGGAGGGAAGCGTCGTTAGTTTTGTACTATTATTCATGCGCCGGATTGCTTTCTGATAAACGCTTTGATCGTGTCGAGATCGTTAGCGAGAGGAGTGTAGCGCTCAGCCTTATCCTTGACGGCGGCAAGACGTTCGGGGACGGCCGGTTCGAATCCCACCGCCTGTTTCACCGCGGCGGGAAACTTAGCCGGATGGGCCGTAGCCGCCACCACAATCGGAACAGAGGGATCGTCCTGCGCCGCCATCGCCGCATGCAGGCCCACCGCCGTATGCGGATCAACAAGATAGCCCGTTTCCCGATAACATTCGCGCATCGTCGCCAGCGTGTCTTCCTCGCCGCAGCGACGCGCCGCGAAATCACCGCGCACCCGGGTCATCAGATTATCCCCCAGCGCAAACGAGCCTTCCTTTTTAAATTTGGTCATGAGGCTGGTCAGCGCCGCCGGATCACGATCCAGCGCCTCGAACAAATAACGTTCGAAGTTGCTGGAAACCTGAATATCCATACTGGGGCTTAGGGACGGCATGACCCCTTCACAGGTCATCGCCCCGGTTTCAAAAAAGCGGGTCAGGATATCGTTGCGGTTGGACCCGATCACCAGTTGATGGATCGGCAGACCCATTTTCCGGGCGATGTGGGCGGCAAAGACATTGCCGAAATTCCCGGTCGGCACGGCGAAAGATACCGGACGCCGCGCGGCGCCAAGCGCTACGGCGCTGCTGACATAATAAACCACCTGCGCCATGATCCGCGCCCAGTTGATCGAGTTAACAGCCGAAAGGTTTAGCTCTGCGCGCATTTTCTCATCGGCGAACATGTCTTTGACCATCGCCTGACAATCATCAAACGTGCCTTTGACCGCAATGTTATGAACGTTGGGCGCATCGACCGTCGTCATTTGTTTGCGCTGAACATCCGAGGTACGCCCTTCCGGATGCAGGATGAAAATGTCGATATTCTCCCGGCCTTTGCAGGCTTCAATCGCGGCGCTGCCGGTATCGCCGGACGTTGCGCCGACAATCGTAATTCGCCGTCCCTCCTGCGCCAGCACATGATCGAACAGACGCCCCAGCAGCTGCAAGGCGTAATCTTTGAACGCCAGCGTCGGGCCGTGGAATAGTTCCAGCACCCAGGCATTCGGGCCGATCTGGACCAGCGGCGCAATGGCGGCATGGCCGAAAACATCGTCGTTATAGGTGTCCTGGATAATGGCCTTAAAGGCCGCGTCATCAATCGAATCGCCGACATAGGGCCGCATAACGTGATAAGCAATATCGGCGTAGGCCAATCCCGCCATGTGATCCAGCATCGCGCGGTCGAGCAGCGGCCAGCGATCGGGCAGATACAGGCCGCCATCCGGGGCCAGCCCCGCCAGTAAAACGTCCGTGAAGCTTTTCGAGTCGCCGCCGCCGCGGGTGGATATGTATTTGATGCTGTTCATGCCCGCGATTATGGCGGCGACTTGCCACTTAAGCAAGGGGGTTAGGTCCCCGCATATCGCTTTTCGAAGTGTGCAATCAGGAAAGCCGGATCAAGGGTTTTTCCGGTCGCCTGTTTGAGCATCTGATCCCATGACAAAAGCGAGCCTTTGGAATGCACATTGGCACGCAGCCAGCCGACTATGTGGCTGAAATCGCCGCTGCGGACCTGGGCGCCCGCCCCCGGCACAGCCTTTGTAATGCTCGCGTATAGCTGCGCGGCAATCATGTGGCCAATCGAATAAGACGGAAAATAGCCAAACTTGCCAACAAACCAGTGTACATCCTGCAGACAGCCCTGCTTGTCGCTTTCGGGGCGAATACCCAAAAGCTCCTCCATTCCGGCATTCCATGCTTCAGGAAGGTCGGCGAGTTTCAGCGTGCCTTCGATTAATTGTTTTTCCAGTCGGAAACGCAGCAGAACGTGGAAAAAATATGTTACCTCGTCGGCATTGCGGCGGTTAAAGGACGGCTTGACCCGCGTGCGGGTCCGGTAAAGATTTTCCGCACTGAGCGCCGGGTTTTTCATACCGTGGAACAAGCCCTCCAGCCGGGGGGAGAGAAACTCGTAAAATTCCGGCATCCGGCCAATCAGCATTTCGACCAGAAGTGCCTGTGATTCATGAACGGCCGTGCCGAGGTCCTGCGCCACAGGTTGATAGCGCCATGTTTTCCGCGGAAGGCCTTGGGTATACAGGCCATGGCCGCCTTCGTGCAGGGTGCTGCGCATCGATAGCATGAAATTAGTCGTATCGACGTTTTTAATCACCAGCCGTGTATCATCCGGCGTGCCGCCCTCGACCGGGTTATGACCGGTTTCGTACAGACCGCCGCGATAAAAATCAAATCCGACCGTTTCGAGCAGCGCATGGTTCAGCCACATCTGCGCCTTTGCCGGATAAAAATCCTGAACCGGCAAAACATCAGGTTCTTTGGCCTGTTTTTCCATGATAGAGGGCAACAGCTTCTTAAGCTTTTTCTCCAGCGTGCCAAACCAATCCTCAATATCGCTCAGCGGCGTGCCCGGCGCATATTGACCGGTCAGCGCTTCGTAATAGGAATTTTTGCCGCTGGCCCGGCATTTTGCCTCGGCGATTTGCTTGTTCAGGTCAATCGTCTTGCTCAGGAATTCACGGGCCGTCGGCCAGTCGCCTTCCGAAAAAGCATCGCGGTGTACCTTGCGGCCTTCATATGAAAGTGATGCTTTTTTCTCGATCAGATCCGCCCCGACATGATGGGCGTCATCGTAACGCGCTTCCATTTCGTGCAAATTGGCGCTATCCCAATTATCCCAGTCATCGGGGTTGTTGGCCTTATGATCCTTGGCCCGGTCGATCAACCGGGCAACATCCGGGTCAACCAGTATTTCATGCAAGTGGCGCTGCAGATAGGAAATCTGTCCCAGACGGCTTTTCCAGGCGCCTTCCGGCATGGCGGTCAGGGAATCCCGGCCCATTGTTTCTTCCACAGCGGAAAGTTTTCCGATATCACGGAACCGGCATTTTAGCTCCGTGTACGCTGTCGACGGGTGTTCCTGATCCTGCCGGACGACCAGCGGGGCCGCCGGACCTTCCGGTTCGGGTGCCGGTTCGGGTGCGACAATTTCCTTGGGTTTTAAAAACGGCAGAGACGGCCATGATTCCCGCCAGCGAGTCCACGTCCGCCCCGGCAGGGAAACCCAAGATTTAACTGACTGCCATATTTTTTGAAAAAACTGCATGAAGGACCGCTCTCAAAGCAAAAAAACACCCTGTCCCATGAAACCACAAGACAGGGTGGGTAGCAAATGAAATAGCGCTGAAACGCTGGTCTTCAATCCTTGATATAAAAGATTTCTACATCAGTTTTTCCATGATGGCATCTTTGCATTCTTTGTCGAAAATGCGCTCATACCAATTATCCTTGGACCGGGCGATAGCCTGATCGTGCAACCGGCCGCGGTCGGAAACGATTTCCCAGCAAGCCGGGTTGGTTTCTTTCATTTTGTCCAGAGAGTGCTTGATGTTAAAGATAATCGGTTGTTGTTCGCCATGGCCTTTCAGGCGCGGGCCCAACACACGGTAGTCAAAGCCCAGCTTTTTGAACACTTCAAACTCTTCCGGCGAAGCGGCATAAACACAATCCAGACGGCCGCTGTCCAGCGCAGCTTCGAATGCCGCCGCGATCAAACCCAGCGGCGCATAAGGGATCCGGCGACGGAAGTAGGAAACCTTGCCATTAGCTGCGGTTTTTCCTTTATCTTCCGGATCATAATAGGCCGGCAGGATCGAGCCGTCTTTTTCCCGGCGACGAAAGAACCGCGCCATGCACAGGCGGGAAATCTCGCCCAGTTGCATCACTTTGTCTTCCATAAACAAAACCGGGTGATCGCACAGTTCCTGCAGCGGAAGGCTGGCCAGCGGGCGATCTTCATGCGGCATCACATAGCGAATGGCGCCGGCCACTTCGTTCGTCAGCTTATGGATCAACAGAAAATGCACGGCGTTATCATCATGGGCATCGCACTCCATATCCTCGGGCGCGCCGGCTTTTTTCGGAAAGCCGTTTTCCTCGTAAAAAACCTTGTGGCGCAGGCGGAAGGCTTTGTCACGCAGCAGCTCCGTATCGGCCTTTACGATTTCGAATGTATTGTAATAAAGATTATAAAAGGTATCTTGTTGCAGTTTGGAAAACCAAGATCCCAGCGTCTTTTCTTTCAGCAGTTTCATTTTTTGTCCCCTTTATCTCTTGGGTTTGTTGTACTTTGACCGTTTCCCGGCCTTTATCTGAAGTTCAGTTTACTGACAGCGGTTTAAAACGGATTTAATTTTACCGGGCGTTTACCTAAAATTTTAGGAATGGGCGCCGGGCTGCGGGTTTTCGCTAAACCCGGTCGTCAAAACCGGTAAGTCAAACGATTGGTTCATCGTTTTTCCGGCCCATTTATGGAGACGCCCGCGATCTGATAAAACCTCCCAGCACAGTGGATTGATTTCCGCGATATGTTCGAAAACCGTTGGGATATTCAATGCCACCGGCTGCCACGAAAACGGGCCATCCTGCACCGGATCGCCCAGCCGCTCGACCGGGATGCCGATCCGGGCGAAAGTCATGAGCGTATCCGGCTCCAGCATCATCAGGCAGTCTTTCTTTCCCGCCGCCAAAACAGCTTCGAACGCCGCCGCGATCAAACCCAGCGGCGCATAAGGAATATAACGGCGAAACAGCGAAAACCCGCCGCTGCTTACCTGTTCTTGCTCATAATAGGCTGGTAAAATAGCGCCGTCCCTGTCCCGGCGGCGATATGACGCCGCCATGCATAGCCGCGATATCTCGCAAAAGCGCACGGCATTCGCCGCATCTTGCACCAGCGGATGATTGCAAAGCTCTTGCGTTTGAAAGCTGGTCAGCGGGCGACCGGTTTCAGGCATTACAACCCGCAAGGTTCCCGCAATTTTATTGGTTTCACGATGAACCAGCAAAAACTGATCGGCGTGGACATCATACTGGTCACGCTCGATTTCCTTAAGCGGATCAGAACTTTCCAGCCATTTATTTTCCTTACAGAATACCTGATAGCGCAGATTCCATGCCTGCTCTTTCCACCATTTGTTTTCCGCGCGCACGACTTCGAACGTCTTGTTATAGGCGTTGTAAAAACTTTTCCGGTGCGCTTTGGCCCGGCAGGCGCTTATGAAAGACTCATGTTCCATGATACGGCTCTCACTCCTGAGGTATAAAATCTTCTCGTACCCCTACAGTTTAAAGGGATTCGGATTAAGAGCCGTTTAATTAAGGATGGGATTTTCTTCAACTTTATCTAAAAGTTGAGCAGGGACAAAAGCACGGGCATAGTCGACAAAAGCATCAGCAATCCGCTGGCATACCGGAACGCCCGTCGCCAGTTCATAGCGATACGCGCCACCGGCGTTCACCGTATTGATCTCTGACAGCACCCGGCGATTCTGACTGTCCAGCAGCGTATCAACCCCGTAATAGTGGACACCCAGCGCGCGCATGAGCGGGTCAATGCGGCGGACGATTTCGATCTCGCGGGCATCGGGCTCTGCGGCCACGCACGATCCCCCGGCCATCAGGTTGCAGATCCAGCCCCCCGGCGGCGGCGTGCGACAAATCGCGCCCAGGATTTCACCATTCAAGACCACCAGCCGGTTATCTGATTGCCGGGGGTTATCGAGATAAGCCATCGCCAGACAAGGGCCGTTCTCACTTAAAAACCGCTCAACATCGGCTTCGTCTTTGAGGTCCGTTTCGCCATGGCTGCGGAAGCGTTTAACACCCTGACCGCCGAAGCTGCTCAGGACTTTCAGCACCATGTCCGGACAGGTTTCCCGGAACGACATGACGTTATCCGCGCCATAGCACAGCGCGATCGGCGGCATCAGCTCTTCCATCATCGGCTGGAGGGACAGCAAGAACGCCTTGGTCCCAGCGCGCACCATCCCGGCAGGATTGTTGGAAATAAACCGCCCGGAAAAGCGGGTTTCGACATACTGGGAAAACAGCTCATCGGCCAGATCCAGACGCATCCACACAGCATCCACCCCGGCCAACGGTATCAGAGTCGCCGGATAGGTTTCCTGTGTTTCGAAACGATAGTCAGAATCGGCCCGGCGGGCATAGACAAATCCAATGCCGGGATCGCGGGCTTCATAGAAATATTCATTGCCTAAAATAGCGCGGTCAGCGATATAAACGGCTGTAACCTCTGCCCGTGCGCATAGACCGCGCAGCAAGGGATAGAGGGTGGCTTGTGGTCCGTAGGACCGGGTATCTGTCAGCACCAAAATTTTCATCGGCGGGATATACCTGTAAACCCAGATTTCAGCAAGCAAATAATGATAGCACAAACTCGTAAAATATACCTTTTTTCCGTTATGAGTTATGCACCGCTTGCCCCTTTATTTACAGGCGGGAAGCGGGTATAAGAAAAACACTGGATTTTAAAGGAGACTACCGCCATGACTGCCGCCAGCGTAACCGCCGCAATGGAAGATGTTTATACCGCGCTCGCCAATGATAATGATGATATTGATGCACAAATCGCCAAGCTGAAAATGGCGTTGGCCGCCGCCGGGCAAAAAGAAGCCGTGTTCAACCCTGCGCGCCTGCCCCAGCCCAACCGGGCCGGACGCAAGATGATGCAGAGCTATTTCAAAAAACGCGGTGTGAAAGTGAGTTTCGAGGGATGAAAATACTGGCCTTTCATACGAACCATCACGATGCAAGCGCGGTATTGTTTGATGACTATCAAATGGTCGCCGCGGTTCAGCTCGAACGCCTGACGCGTATCAAGGGCGATGGCGCCCGGATTCCCGAAGAAGCGATTGATGAGGCGCTAAAAGCGGCCGGCTGGGTGCGCCGCGATATTGATGTACTTTTACTGAGCTATACGGGGTTCCCGGGGAAATATTATTCTCATTTTGCGCCATGGAAAAAGGTCGAGTATGCGCTCACCGGTAAAATTAAAGGCATGACCGAAGAGTTGATTAAAAGACAATCAACAGATCCGCTCGCCATTTTCAAAACAAAGAAATTTCTGTCTGATTACGGATTCCGGGCCGATACGCAAGTGGGTTTTTACAGGCATCACTACGCCCATGCTTTGTCCGCTCTTGCTTATACAAACTGGGAAGATGCGCTGTTGTATACGGCGGATGGGTGCGGCGATAACATTTTCTATTCCCATTATATCTATAAAGATAATGAGCTGACGGAACTGTTCGGCAGCGAAAAGGATATGCTGGCCCCGCAGCGCGCGCACAGTATGGGGCTGGCTTACGGTTATACAACGCAGGCCATCGGTTTTCGTATCAATCGCCATGAAGGCAAGCTGACGGGTCTCGCGGCCTTCGGGCAGCCTGTGCTGGCGGATGAAATAGGGGCGCATTTTACTGTCAATGAAAACGGCCTGATTGAATCTGATTTTGCTTCGAACAAGCATATGAAGACTTACATTCAAGATACCGTGGCCCGGTACATTGCCGGACAACCTGATGAAATGAAAGCCAAAGCGGATGTTGCCGCTTCGATACAAGAGGTTCTGGAAGACAAGATTTTTAAATCGGTAGACCTTCTGGTTAAAAAATACGGCGTTAAGCATTTAGGGCTGGCGGGCGGCGTCTTTGCGAATGTGCGCCTCAACCGCTTGCTGTGCGAGCAAACCGGCATAAAAGAAATCTTTATATTCCCCGGTATGGGCGATGAGGGCATCCCCGTCGGCGGCGTTCACCAATACCTGATTGAGCGGGACGGGCTGGAAACATGGCAGAAAAAACGGCGGCGCCTGACGAACGTTTACCTAGGCTGCGATTATAACAGCAAGATCGCGGATGTTTTTGATGCTTGCGCGGATGTTGTTCTTATTTCCAACGACCCCGTGAATTATACCGCCGATGCGCTGGCGAAGGGATGGGTTGGCGCGCTTCACACAGGCCGCATGGAATTCGGCCCCCGGGCTTTGGGTGCCCGCACGATTCTCGCCAGTCCCGTTGATAATACCATCAATACGACCATCAATGATCGTTTGCAGCGCACTGAGTTCATGCCGTTTGCCCCCTATGTGCTGGCCGAAGATGCGGAAAATGTTTTCGACATCACGGATGCCAACCGTTACGCCGCCCATTTCATGACGATTACCTGCGATGTCAAAGCAAAGTGGAAGGAAAAAATTCCCGCCGTCGTTCATGTGGATGGAACAGCGCGTCCGCAAATTATTGAGCGGGAGGATAATCCCCTTTATGCGGATATTCTCTCCGCCTTTAAGGCCAAGACCGGATTGCCGGTTCTTATCAATACGAGCTTTAACGCCCATGAGGAGCCTATTATCAACACGCCGCAAGAGAGCCTGCGGGCGCTGCTTGATGATCGCATTGATTTTATCGTTTGTCCGAACGGCGTATATGCGACCGCAGAAAAAGCCGGGCAGATGCCCAAAGCCGCTTAAGTAAAGTTATCAAGAGAGGCTTGGTGGAAAGGGAGTTCGCGGGGTAAGGGCGCGCTCATTTCCGACTTTTTTCTGTAGCCGTATCGCCGGTTTTCCTGTGGCATAGTAATCATCTATCTGGCCCGCCGGTTCATAACCGCGCGAACGAAACAACCCCAGCGAGGCCTCGTTGCCGGGTTCTGCTTCCATTACAATCCGCAGGGGAATTTCAGGATAGGCCAGTTGCCAGAAATCTTCGACAACATCAATTAGGACACCGGCAATCCCCCGGCCTTGATGTTCCTCATCAACCGCAATCGACGCCACTTGGCCGACGTATTTCTCATCGTTTTGAATCTGCAGCGTATGATCGACCAAGGAATCTCTATCATGGAGAACCATAAAAATATATCCCACCACGAGGCCGTCCTGATCCGCCACCCACAACAGGGCGTTTTGCGCCTCTATAACGGCCTGAAATTGATCTGCCACCAAGCGCATTCCCGGCTCGTAGAAAGTCTGTTCGTCAATTTCTGCCAGACGCGGTGTGTCGGCTACGGTGGCTTTACGAATGGCAATTTGATCGTCGCTCATAACACACTCTATCCGTTTTTATTGTTTTATGAAAATATAACCTAGCGGATGAGGGGCGGAAATGTCAAAAGGAAATGGCGGAGAAAATAAATTATGTAATATCTTGTTTTTCTATTCTTTTTTATCGCGTAATTTTTCTAACGGTAAAAATACCAATATCCCTCTTTTCTCAATTTCATCTTTATATTCTACATTCTTTAAATCATCTCGATTAAAGACCAATACTTTACCTTCTTTCAAAAGAATAATATTTTTTGAAAGAGTCCTAATAAGCGTAGCTGTTTCTCGCCCCTCCTCTCCTTTCGAAGAAAAGCTGTAGGTTACATTCCATTCTGATATACGAAGTAGCCCAGCATTTACAAAACCTATACAAAAAACCATTATCGATAGTATCGTAAATGCAGAAATAGCAGCACGTAATAGCACGCTCAGGTTAAAAGACCGGGCCATTATTAGACCTGCAAATATCATTATTACAAAAACTTCTAAATCGGGATATGCAGCACCTAACCATATGATAAATAATGGTAAAGCCAAGAGTGCTCCAAATAAAAAACGCTGGACATTATATTTAAACTTAATTTTTTTAATCAAAACACCCTTATCGAATTTTCCATTCTTTTTAATGTGATTTTTGATTTCTATACCAAGTTCTTTGTCTATTCTTTCTTCCTCCTGTTTTTCTTCCGCCTCCTTATCATATTTTCTTTTTGGTAATGCTAAATATAGCTGATGCATAAAGAAAAACAGCGTTGCCGGTAACACAAAGGCAATACCTGAAGTCACATAGTCGCTAACTTCAAAAAAAGACAATAGACTTAAATCTATCGCATAAAAAAAGCCAAAATTATAGACAATCGAAAAATAGACAGCTAGAGCGCTAATAATACCTATTACCGAACCAGCTTGACCTATTAGCTTTTCTTCGACTTCCATCCTTCTACTCCCACTCAATAGTTACTATGCATCTAGTCACTAGATTTAAAATGACTAATTTTTTGTTTGTAGTAAGTTTGTAGCTTATTAAATAAGTAATGAAGCTTTCTTACAATTCGAGGCCTAGAGTAGATGACCAAAATTTCACTTATTTCGTGACGCTCGTTTTTAATAGGTGCGAGACGATAGATTCGGCCCGTAAGAAATTGAGGATGTTTCACCAAAAATTGGATCGAAAAATATTAGGGGTAGATTGGTATAAAAAGCCTCACGATCAGCGCACGTTTTTCATCGCTTTTCCAGAGCATATAGCCTCGAATCTACACTATCATTTACTGGTTAAAGTGAGAGATGAATATAAGGGGCGATTTGAAGAACATGCGCCGAGTGTTTGGGAAGGGTTAGTTAAGAGCGGCTCTATCAATATTCAAGAGATATACGATGAACGCGGGCTTATCTCTTATTGTGTAAAAGAACAGCACAAAAATCAGAATTTCCAATCTTTCATCATAAGTACGGAGTTCTCGTCAAAATGACCATGTGAATTTATGTTGAATACTTCAGGTAAATAGCCATCGTCATTACATCATCTAAAATTAAGCGCATGTTGAATTCGTGAAGAGTTCAGCAATAATTTATTATTATCTAATTCAAAGAGTAATAAAGAATAGGAATATACGCTGTTCTTTTTCTTTTTCATTTTTCGATTTTTTGACCCAACGTACAAATGAGCGAAACATTTGTTGCCATTCTTCCAAAGTCAGCTCGTCTCGTCGTTCGACTTCACCTCTTTTAATTAATAATTTTGGGAAAATGGGGGTCTGGTCGAATCTCAAATAGCCATGTGAAACACCATATTTAAAAAGGGAAGATATGAGAGCACGTTCATTAGTTAATGTTGCATTTCTTACTTCTGGAGCCTGTTTTCTACGCCAGATGTAATAATCTTTAAAATCATGTCGTGTAATTTTATCGACTTTTTTTGTAGGCCCTACAAATTTTAGAAACCAACGATTTAATGAGATGGTTATGGTTTGTACTCGGCCAAAAGTAATCATTTCAGCCTTAGCTTCTTCTGTTTTATATTTGATAAAATCTTGAACCAGTTCTTCTGCTGTTTTTGTGAAGATTCTGTTTCCTGATCTTATATCGGCTTTTAATTGAAAATACTTTTCTCGTGCTAATTCTTTGGCTTCATCAAGATTTCTGGTTCTCATTGAACGTCGATAACATTTGCCCTCTTCACGCAACCAACAAGACATACTCCAAAATTGTCCGCTTTTTGTTGTGCGGATTAATTTAACTTCACCATCCAATATTTCGCACTCATCAACAATACGATGAGAGTTATCTTTTTTCTTACGCTTTGTGCGTTTAGCAGGTTGTTTTTGAGGCTCGGGGCTTTGGTTGTTCACAATAATTCGCTTTTTTGGCTGTATGTTTACAGGGCACAAAAGTTAACTGCTTGAATTATATCATAGTTTGCAGTTAATTTGTAGAAAGCATTTTCTGAACAAAATTGTTTTATTTCAACACATTAAGTTAATTTTTATGAGAAATAACTATTCCCACTCAATGGTTCCGGGGGGTTTGGAGGTGATATCATAGGTCACGCGGTTGATACCCTGAACTTCGTTGATGATACGGGTGGACACGCGGCCCAGAAATTCATGATCGAAGGGGTAGTAATCCGCCGTCATGCCGTCTGTTGAGGTCACGGCGCGCAGGGCGCAGACATAATCATAAGTGCGCCCGTCGCCCATCACGCCGACGCTGCGCACGGGCAAAAGCACCACAAAAGCCTGCCAGATGGCGTCATACAGGCCGGCATTCCTGATTTCCTCGATGTAGATTGAGTCGGCCTTGCGCAGGATTTCGAGTTTTTCCTTTGTGACATCCCCCGGCATGCGGATCGCCAGCCCCGGCCCGGGAAAGGGGTGGCGGCGGATAAAGTCTTCGGGCATGCCAAGCTCCCGGCCCAGGGCGCGGACCTCGTCTTTGAAAAGCTCGCGCATTGGCTCCACCAGCTGCATATTCATGCGCTCGGGCAAGCCGCCGACATTGTGATGGGATTTAATGGTCACGCTCGGCCCGCCCACGAAAGAAACGCTTTCGATGACATCGGGATAGAGCGTTCCCTGTGCAAGAAATCCGGCGTCGCCGATGCGCGATGCGACATCCTCGAACGTGTCGATGAACAGCGCACCGATGGCTTTGCGTTTGATTTCGGGATCGTCGACGCCCTCCAGCGCGCCGAGGAACTGCCGCGACGCATCTTCATGGATCAGCGGAATATTGTAATGCTCCCGGAAAAGAGACACGACCTGGTCGCTTTCGCCTGCGCGCATCATGCCCGTATCCACATAGATACAGGTCAACTGGTCGCCGATCGCTTCGTGGAGGAGAACCGCCGTAACGGAAGAATCCACGCCGCCGGAAAGCCCGCAAATGACTTTGCCGTCGCCGACCTGCCTGCGGATTTTCTCTATGGCTTCTTCGCGGAAGGCCGCCATGGTCCAGTCGCCGCTGCAGCCGCATATGTTATGCGTGAAATTCCGGTACAGGGCTGCGCCGTGCGGCGTGTGAACGACTTCGGGATGGAACTGCACGCCGTAGAATTTCTTTTCATCATTGGCGATAAAGGCATAGGGCGCGCCTTCGGACGTGCCAACCACCGTAAAACCGTCCGGAATTTTGGTGACACGGTCGCCGTGGCTCATCCAGACTTGTTCGTGCGCGCCCTTTTCCCACACCCCTTGCGTGATGGTGCAATGTTCCTTCACATCAACATAGGCGCGGCCAAATTCCTGATGGTCGCCCTTTTCGACGATCCCGCCGAGCTGGACCGTCATGGTTTGCTGGCCATAGCAAATCCCCAGCACCGGGACGCCCATTTCAAAGACACAATCGGGGGCGCGGGGGGAGTCAACTTCCGTCACGCTGCACGGTCCGCCGGAGAGAATAATACCCTTGGGGCTGTAATCCTTTATCTTTGCTTCGTCGGCCTGATTAAACGGCCAGATTTCGCAGTAAACGCCGCTTTCCCGGACCCGCCGCGCGATAAGCTGCGTGACCTGAGAGCCAAAATCGAGGATGAGAATGTGATCGTGTTGGTTGCCTTGCGTCATGTCATTTTTACCCTGCTGTGCGCCATATTCATATTGCGTTTGTAAACAAACACATCCAGACTGTCCAGCATGTCGATTATGATTCAACAATCTGCTGAAATTATCCGCAAAGCCGCGCCCGCTCTTCACCCCAAAATTGCCGTGATGCTGGGATCGGGACTGGGGGCGGTAGCGGATCTTCTGGATGAAACGGCGGCCCTTTCCTATAGCGCTTTACCCGGTTTTCCCGTACCCACCGTCAAGGACCATGAAGGGTCATTGCGGACCGGGCATGTGGCGGGCGTCCCCGTCATTTTCCTGAAAGGGCGCCAGCATTTTTATGAGGGAGCGGGATTTGACGGGTTAAAAATCATGATCCGCACGCTGAAGGCGCTGGGGGTCGACATTTTGATCCTGACCAATGCCGCCGGATCGCTGATGCCTGAAAACGGACCCGGATCGGTTGTCTCGATCAAGGATCATATCAATCTGCTCGGCAGCAATCCGTTGACAGGTGCGAACGATGATGACTGGGGTCCGCGATTTGTTGATATGGGCGATGCGTGGGATAAGCGCTTACGCGGCATATTGCAGGACTGCGCCAAAAAGTCCGGTTCCCGTCTTGACGAGGGCATCTATGCGGCGATGCCCGGCCCGGCGTTCGAAACCCCGGCGGAAATATCCATGCTCAAAACCATTGGCGCGGATCTGGTCGGAATGTCAACAGTGCCGGAAAACCTGATCGCCCGGCATTGCGGGATTAAATGCGTGGGGTTATCGGCGGTTACCAACATGGCGGCGGGGATGAGTGATGAAATCCTGACTCATGCCCACACCATCGCAAATGCAGAGCGCGCGCAAAAGGACATGGCCACCCTGATTGAAACTTTTGTGCAGGAGGCAACAAAAGCATGACGACGTTTAGTTTTGAATTTTTTCCGCCGAAAAGCGACGCGGCACGGGAAGCGTTCTGGGGCGAGTTTGAAACACTCGCCGCCCTGAAGCCGACCTTTATGACTATGACTTATGGCGCGGGCGGAACAACGCGTGAGTGGACGCAAGAGATGGTCATCGCCATGCAGGACAAGACCGGGATACCTGTCGCTTCTCATTTGACTTTTATCGGCACGCCAAAAGAAGAATTAATGGCAATGACAGATATGTTGTGGGGGAACGGAATCCGGCATATTGTTGCCTTGCGCGGGGATTTGCCCGACGACCTTTCGTGGCCGCTGGATACGGATGCCGATTATTTCCAGTACACCAGTGATTTTGTTGAAGCCCTGAAAGTGCAGCATGATTTTGAAATCTCGGTTGGCGCTTACCCGGAAAAGCACCCGGACGCACCCTCACTGGATGCCGATATAAAAGCGTTAAAGCTGAAATGCGATGCCGGGGCTGACAGAGCGATTACCCAGTTCTTTTTCAATGATGCCGCGTTTTTTGATTTTGTTACGCAATGCCGGAACAGCGGTATTATAACCCCCATTGTCCCCGGTCTTTTGCCAATCGGTGATTTTGACCGGATGTGCAGCTTTGCCGACCGGTGCGGCGCGCATGTGCCGCAATGGTTGACAGAACGCTTTGCCGGATTGAATGAACAGGACGCGGCAAAAACCGCACAAGATATTCTGGATAAGCAGGTGCGCGCCATGATTGACGGCGGCGTAGAGCATATTCATTTTTACACGCTGAACAAAGCCAACATGATTGTTAAAGCTTGCAAAGCGGGCGGCCTTGCCGTGTAATGCATTCACTATTTCAAACCTGAAGGAGACAAAAATGGTCCTCTCGACAAACCTTGGATTTCCCCGCGTCGGCGTTAATCGCGAGTTGAAAAAAGCTGTTGAAGCCTACTGGAAAGGCAACCTATCAAAAGAAGCCCTGAAGGAGACTTCGCGGGAGCTGCGGATGCGTCACTGGCAAATGCAAAAAGAATCCGGAATTGACCAGATACCGTCTCATGATTTTTGCATGTACGACCATGTGCTGAGTATGGCCGCAACGCTGGGGTGTGTTCCTCCGCGTTTTAAATGGGATGGTGGGTCCGTCGGCAACGATCTTTATTTCGCCATGGCCCGCGGTGCCGAGGGTATTGCCGCGATGGAAATGACCAAATGGTTCGATACCAACTATCACTATATCGTTCCTGAGTTTGAAAAAGATCAGGATTTTAAGCTGTCCTGCGAACATATTTTTCATGCCTACGAAGAGGCCAAAGCCGCCGGGGTTGAAACCAAGCCCGTTCTGGTCGGCCCGCTAACGTTCCTGCTGCTCGGCAAGGCACGTGGTGATTTCTGCGTATCGACGCTGCTGGATAAAATCCTGCCGGTTTATGAAGAGATTTTATCGCGGCTGCATGAAATGGGCGTGAGCTGGGTGCAGATTGACGAGCCAGCGCTGCTCCTCGACCTGCCGGACTGGGCAAAAGACGCTTACAAACCGGCCTATGAAAGACTAAAAAATGCTGCGCCGGGGCTGAACGTTTTCCTTGCCACTTATTTTGGCGATCTGGGCGATAATATGGAGATTGCCTTGTCCTTGCCGGTTCAGGCCGTTCACCTTGATCTCGTCCGCGCGCCGGAGCAATACAAAGATGCGCTGGCGTTTATCCCGGAAGGCATGAGCCTGTCACTGGGTCTGATCGACGGGCGTAATATCTGGAAAAATGATCTGAGCGCTTCGCTGAAAATCGCCGAAGATGTCGTGACGCATATCGGGTCAGAGCGTGTCATGGTGGGCCCGTCTTGCTCCCTTTTGCACAGCCCGATTGATCTGGATGTCGAAACGGAACTGGATGCTGATATCAAGAACTGGCTGGCGTTTGCCAAACAAAAACTTGATGAAATTGCTGCACTCGCCAAGGGGGTCAATGAGGGGCGCGATTCCATCACCGGCGCCCTGGCCGATTCAGATGCCGTGGTTGCCGATCGGAAAAGTTCTGCCCGGATTCACAATGCCGCCGTGAAAAGCCGTATCGCCGCCATCGTGCCGGATATGTTCGACCGGGTCAGCCCGTTTGCAAAGCGCGCGCCGCTGCAACATGAAGCGCTCGGCCAGCCGCTGTTCCCGACCACGACCATCGGTTCTTTCCCGCAAACGCCGGAAATCCGTAAAGCGCGGGCTGACTTCAAAAAAGGTGAAATGGATCTGGCCGCTTATGAAACATCCATGAAAAAAGAAATCGAAGCCGTCGTCCGGTTTCAGGAAGAGATTGATCTTGATGTTCTGGTTCATGGCGAACCGGAACGCAACGACATGGTCGAATATTTTGGCGAACAGCTTTCCGGTTTTGCTTTCACGAAAAACGGCTGGGTACAGTCTTACGGTTCGCGCTGTGTCAAACCGCCGATCATTTACGGTGATGTGAGCCGTCCCGACCCTATGACGGTTGAGTGGTCGAAATACGCGCAGAGCCTGACGGCCAAGCCGATGAAGGGGATGTTGACCGGGCCGGTCACGATCCTGCAATGGTCCTTTGTGCGGAACGACCAGTCGCGTAGCAAAACCTGCAACCAGATTGCGCTGGCCCTGCGCGATGAAGTCGCTGATCTGGAAGCCGCCGGGATCACATCGATCCAGATGGACGAGCCGGCGATCCGTGAGGGGCTGCCCCTGCGCCGCGGCGAATGGGATGCGTATCTGGAATGGGCGGTGAATGCCTTCCGCCTGTCGGTGGCCGTTGCGAAAGACACAACGCAAATCCACACTCACATGTGTTATTCCGAGTTCAACGACATGATCGAGGCGATCGGGGCGATGGATGCCGATGTGATTTCGATTGAAAGCTCGCGTTCACACATGGAGCTTCTCGAAGCGTTTGAAACCTATCACTATCCGAACGAGATCGGGCCGGGCGTCTATGACATTCACTCCCCGCGGGTTCCGTCGGTCGAAGAGCAGGTTGAATTGCTGGAAGCGGCGCTGAGCCATATCCCGGCCAAGCAGCTGTGGGTGAACCCGGACTGCGGACTCAAGACCCGCGGCTGGGCCGAGGTTGAACCGTCACTGAAAAACATGGTGGACGCCGCAAAAGCCATGCGCGCAAAAGCCGAAAAGGAAAAAGCGGCTTAGGGTCTAGTTATACATTGCGAAGAGCGGGAGCATTTACTTTTGAAAAATGTTTCCGCTCTTTTTCTATTGCGCGGCGCAGCTCTTCCGTTCTTATCATAGCAATAGAGAACGCCGTTACGGTTTCCGCGAGCCGCAGCGCCATCTCGTTCAGGTGTCCAGCCATTGTTTCTTGGGGAATACCTTCGTAGTAGTTATCAGCCAACGTGGCATCCAGCTGCAGGAATTCTTCCATAAAATCGGTGACATCAAGTGAACTGTCCGTCCATAGATCGAGGGGACGCTTGATTTCTTTTTTATTGGCCGCCGCCGGCCATGAGTTATCGTCCAGCTCGACCCAGTTTAAAAGAGCTGTTCTCATCTCACGAAGATCATGACTTATAAATTCCGATATGGCCTCAAAAACCTCCAGTGGTCTTTTTTTCTGCTCATCCAGCGCCTTTACCATACTTGTTATTTCCTGACGGTGAGCCTCAGAATTTTCCTTCATAAACCCTAATTGCATCCCGTACCATTCGATATAGTTCGCCATATTATCGAATTGTTCTTTTCCAATGGCCATAAGGGCATTAAACAAGCCCCGCTCTTCTTCTTTTCCTGAAATGGGGGCAAAATGGCCGGAAAGCGGATCGTTTTTGGTTGATTGATCGGACATGGGGTTTTTCTTTGTTTTTTATTCTATGAAAAATCAGTATTGGTTATTGCCGATAGATTACACTATGTCAATAAAAACAGGCTCGGGCTCATCCCTTCATCTGGCCGCACAGGGTTCCAACGCGGAGCTATCACTGGTTTTTTGTATCAGAAAATCTTGCGGCGCGCAGGATATCAGCCGTAAGCGCGGCGCGGAGACGGAAAATAATCAGCGGGCTTATGCGGTTCAAAGGTTTGCTGTTGTTTTCCGATCATCGCCCGTCTGGTTTCTGTGGCCGTTTTTGTAGAGAAAGGTTGTTCGAATACCGGGGTTAACATTCCGGTTTTATCATCCATCCGGAAACGAATGTGGCGATTCCGGCAGTTGAATGTCAGGCACAGCCTGTCTTGTTCATTTGTCACTTGCCAGGCTTTATCGGATAACAAGCCCAAAGCCGCCATGAACATTTCGTCCTGTTGCAAACACGCATGCGGGTCCCCGTGATCCCGATCAGCCGGATAACGATCCATCCGAGCAAGGCTGGTCATCGCCCGCACCGGCCCAGAGAGAACGCCTGCCTGGTCTTCGGGAAGGTGCTCAAAAGACAGCAGCGGTTCGCATTCCGTTACGTAACAACCATCATCCACGGCATAGTGGTTAAACACCTTGGGCAAATGCGGGTTCTCAGGATGGGCTTCGCAGACCTGCGCAAACGCACGGGCGGCCACGAGATCAAAACTGATCCGAGCATTATCAGCCATTTGTTCCTGTAAAAATTGATGTGTTTTTTGCACGGCTGTTTACAATACCGAAAAAATACACCCCCGGCGGGGGCGTTTGTTTGAAAAGACTCTTTGAATCCAAACCTCTACATTATCTGTATAATCTCTTTTTCAGATATTATCAAAATTCTATCTGATCGCGGTAATAATATTTCTGAGGAAAACTCCTGATTGGAAGTTTATTTCAGAAAATAGCAATCAACGCTTTATGTTTTGGGAACTCATCCCTTCATCTTGCTCAGGCCCAAAAGCATCTGACCGCACAAGGTTTCAACAGGGGTGCCGGTTTGCTTGCACTGGGCCTCAATCTCGGCAACGCGGGCCATTGCTTTTTGCAAGCCGGGCATAGACCAACGATTGGTCTGGGCCTTGAATTGATCCGCCTGTTTAAAAAATATCGGCGGGGAAAGGGTTTTCATGGCGACGTCCATAGGGTTACCCTCCTGCATCGCGGCTTTGACCTGATGCAGGCGGCGGAAATGATTTTGCAGGGACCGTAAAACCACGATCACCGGCACGCCTTCCTCCAGCAGCCTTGTATAGGATTTAAGCGCCAGCGCACTCTGGCCCCCGCCAGTGCCATAAACCAGATCATCAAGCGAACCATCACCTACCCCGCCGCAACAAGCCTGTGCATCGGCCAGCGTGACCTTGCCGCCCGCGCCCGGCCCCATATAGGTCACCAGTTTGTCAATTTCCGCCCGTGCCCGCGCCCGGTCACCGGTCAGGACCGAAGCCAGCCACGACACAGCGTCGGGATCGGCGCCCATTCCGGCTTCGCGCAGCATATCCCGGATAATACCGGACACGCCGCGTTCGTCTTCGACGTAGCACGGCAAGGCCGCCGCGTTTTTGGCGGATTCACAAAGTTTGCGCAAGGATGATTTGGTTCCCAGCTCCCCGGCCTCAATCACCACGAGGTTTTGATCGCTGGGCAACTCAAGATATTCCTTTATCAGCGGGGTGAGCTTGTCTGCGCCATCCTCGATCCGGATCAGGCGGGCGCCGCCCATCATCGACATCGCCCCCGCTTCATCGGCCAGACGCGCCGGATCTTCAGAGAGCTGGTCAGCACTGAGCGTCACGGCATTGAACGGGTCGTTCAGGTCGGCAACCACTGTTTTACCAATGATCCCGGCGCGCTCCTTCATCAGCCCGTTGTCCGGTCCATAGACGAGAACAACCCGCGCCGCCGGATCGGGGCGCTTGACGAATGGCTCAATATCCCTGAATGAGAGTTTCATGCGCCTAGCTTAGCGCAAGCTTTTGTCCTTGAGTAGGCTTAAAGGGATGTTTTCCCAAACGTTGCGCATGGAACTCTGTACAGAAAAACTCCGGATCGGGGAACTCTTTGCGGAAATGCAAAGCCGGCGTCTCTCCCTTTGCCAGCGCTTTCGTCAAGGGCTGTAAAAGCGGATAACGATCACAGAATTTATCAAGCGTTCTGGAGAGCCGCTTGGCCGCCAAATGCATATCCAGCTTGCCGAATGTCAGAGTATGAAGACTGCTGTAATCATAACAAAGCCGTTCTACATCACGCAAAAGCAAGCCTTTGCTATCCCCCGGCCGCTCCGGGCTGTATCCGGCGCTTTTCAGGAAAGCGTCCGTCGCCGCGCCAAACTCTTCATCAAATGCGAGGGCAAAGGTCAGACCCGCCAGAGATTTGACCTGGTAATTGTCGCCGTTATCAATAAAGCGGGTTTCCACCCGGCGGCCCGGAACGCCCGGCGGCAAGGCGGAAATGCTGATGAGCTGATACTGGACAGAAGACGCCAGATTAAAATTGGCGCGGGTATGCATCTCTGGCGGCAATTCGCGCAAGCTGTGCATGGCCATGTCATTGAAAAGCGTTTCACAGCCGGTATCCGGATCGATATGGCAAAATAGCGGCGTATCCCAGATCAGGTCGTTATAAGCCTCCATAAATTTCCGGCCTTCTTCTTCCGACCAGTCTTTGGCATCCCACAGCGCCGGGGCAAATGCCCCTTCGATCCCGCAAGCATCCAGACGGCGCTTGTGCGCCAGATTGTTTTTAATCGCTGTGAATTGATCGTTATCATCAAAAGCATAAGGCGGCGTTGTGCTCAGAGCCGTGGCGATCAGCGGCGTTAAATGCGCCAAACGGCTGTAATACCGAAGAGCCGCGCCCGGCGACGCCGGACTGTGGGAACTTTGTATGCCGCTTACTGTCGTAAAATAACGGGCCCGTTCCGGTTTTTTTTCCGTGAAAAATTTTAAAAATGTCTGGGACCGCGGACGCGGGTGAATATTTTCACAAAGAGTCTGGTAATTTGTTGTCGGGAAAACGGCAAAAGGGCTGGCCATCAGGCACAAATCCATGGCCCCTTTCATAACATCGCTATGCTGGGCCAGAATTTCATCGACACAGGCCTGCTCTTCCCCTTTGGCAAAAGGGTGGCCGCTATTGACTTCGAATGTCTGGGCGCTGGCCTCGGCACAGACCCTCGTTTCAACATGACCGGCCAAGGCTTCAAATGTTTCAACGTCCATTGGACGACTGCCACTGAAAAGCTGCTGTTCGAATTCCAGCCCCGCCATAGGCACGTCCGCGCCCCGCGTAAATTCAGAGCGCGTATCTTCCGGCCCTGCCAGCACTGTGCGGTCGCGGTCTATATTTGACATAATATTTATTCCTCTATTCTAAAAGGCTCCCGGGCCTTATTTCAGCTCTGCTATTCTGTTCTTGATTATTTTGGGGAGCGCTTTATCGCCACAGCCACTTCGCGTGGCAGAGGAGCCTATCCTCTGCCGGGACGCATCATCATGCTGTTGGTCGATAAAATCATTATATTAGCCGCCATTGTCATTTTTTATTTTTATGAGAAATAATAAAACAGGAAAAGGGGCTTTTTTGTCAAGAAATAAAAGTTAAGGCCGACGATCAAAATACAGCGCTAACTGCAATTCAATCTGGCGCGCCAGATCGTTCAGGGCATTTTCCCGGGCGTTGCGCTCGGACACGCGCGTGGTAAACCGCCCCTCCAGGATGTTAAAGCTGGTCATGGCCATTAATTCGCGTTTGAGCAGCGTTTCCCCGGTCGTTTTATCAACCAGCGTCATCTCTGTGTCCAATCGCAGTTGCGCCCGCGTCGCGTCGGATGTTTTGGTAATGTCGAGATCGGTTATGCGCTCTTCAACAGGCTTAATTTCCAGCGTATACAGCGGATCGGCGGGCCTGCCGGATTTGTAAAACCGGTCGATCAGGGCGTTGCGCAAAAACTGGCCGGAGCGATCCTTGATATTATCAATGTAGATCCGGTCCATCTGGCCGCTGACAGCGGCGCTTTCCATGGCACTATGACTGCCGTACATGGGTGAAAACCCGCAGGCGGACAGCACAAACAAAACGCCCGCAAAGGCAAAATATCTAGCCAACAACAACATTGACAATCCTGTTCGGTACAACAATCACCTTGCGAATTTGTTTGCCATCCGTGAATTTCTGAACGCCCGGTTCGGACAGCGCTATTTCCTCGGCCTGTTTCCGATCGGCATCTTTGGGCAGTGTAATCGTCGCCCGGAGCTTGCCATTGACCTGCACGGCGATCGAAACCGTGTCGGCCTGCATCAGGGATTTATCGGCCTGCGGCCATTTGGTATCCACCAGCATTGCCTCATGACCGAGCTTTTGCCACAGCCCTTCAGCCAGATGCGGCATCATCGGATTCATGCATTGCACCAGCACTTCGATGGCCTCGCGCAACGCCCATTTACCAGCATCATCGGATGGTTTGAAAGCATCGATAGCGTTAGACAATTCCCGGACTTTGGCTACCGCCTTATTCATCAGGAACGCTTCGATATCATCGGCCACTCCCGCCGCCGTCTGGTGAGACTTCCGGCGCAGATCCAGCGCAGAATCGGTGAATTTATCCGGCGTTGCCACGCCCGCCGCCGGCAAACCGTCAATCGCGGCGGCTACGCTCTTGTACAATTTATTCACATAGCGCCATGCACCCTCGATCCCGGACTCGGTCCACTCAATATCGCGTTCGGGCGGAGAGTCAGAGAGGATAAACAGCCGCGCCGCATCCGCGCCGTAGGTGCTGATAATCACTTCCGGGTCGACGACGTTTTTCTTGGATTTGGACATTTTTTCGATCCGGCCTTCGATTACCGGGGTACCATCCTCGATTTTCGTCCATTTACCATCGGCTGATTTTTCGACTTCGGTCGGCAAAACCCATTTGCCGCCTTGATCCTTGTACGTCGCGTGCGTCACCATGCCTTGCGTAAACAGGCCGGAAAACGGCTCGCTGACGTCCAGATAACCGCAATCGCGCAGGGCACGGGTGAAAAAACGAGAATACAGAAGGTGCATCACAGCGTGTTCAACGCCGCCGATATATTGGTCGACAGGCAGCCAGTACCCCGCTTTATCCTTATCAAAGCCAGTCGCCTCATTGCGGGGATCGGCATAGCGGGCGAAATACCAGCTCGATTCAAAGAACGTATCGAACGTATCCGTTTCGCGCTCGGCCGCGCCGCCACAGGACGGGCATTTGGTATGCTTCCATGTCGGGTGATGAGCCAGCGGGTTGCCCGGCTTGTCGAACGTGACATCGTCGGGCAGCTCAACGGGCAACTGGTCTTCGGGCACCGGCACCACGCCGCAGGACGGGCAGTTAATCATAGGGATCGGGCAACCCCAGTAGCGCTGGCGCGATACGCCCCAGTCGCGCAAGCGATATTGCGTGGTACCAAATCCCTTGCCCAGTTCCTCGAGCTTTTCAATCGCTTTATTGATTGCATCGGGTACAGACAGACCGTTCAGGAAATCAGAGTTCATCAACGCGCCATCGCCGGTATAGGCTTCGGTCAGCGGCTCTTCGCCGCCAGATACGACCGCCTTGATCGGCAAATCATATTTCTTCGCAAAATCAAAGTCACGCTGGTCGTGGGCCGGGCAGCCGAAAATCGCGCCGGTGCCGTAATCCATCAGGATAAAGTTCGCCACGTAGACAGGCAGATCAACGCCGTCTATGAACGGATGTTTCACCCGCGCGCCGGTATCAAAGCCGAGCTTCTCAGCCTGGGCAATCGCTTCTTCGGAGGTGCCAATGGATTGGCATTCCTTAACGAATTCTTCGAAGCCGTCCTTGTTCCCCGCCAGTTTGGCGCTCATCGGGTGGTCAGGGGCGAGCGCCACGAAGGCCGCGCCATACAGCGTATCGGGCCGGGTGGTGAAAACTTCGATCTGGTCGTCACTGCCAACAATATCGAATTTGAACTGGGCACCGCGGGATTTGCCAATCCAGTTTTGCTGCATGATTTTGACCTTGTCCGGCCAACGCCCTAACGTATCAATCCCGTCCAGCAATTCATCGGCATAGTGCGTGATTTTCAGAAACCACTGGTTCAGTTTCCGGCGCTCCACCGGCGCGCCGGTCCGCCAGCCCTTGCCGTCGACAACCTGTTCATTGGCCAGAACGGTGTTATCAACCGGGTCCCAGTTAACCGTGGATTCTTTCTTGTAGGCCAGTCCCTTTTTGTAGAAATCGAGGAACATTTTTTGTTCGTGTTTGTAATAGCCAGGGTGACAGGTTGCGACTTCGCGGGACCAGTCAATCGAAAGGCCCATCGTTTTCAGCTGGTCACGCATGACCTTGATGTTTTGGTAGGTCCATTCACCCGGGTGCGCGCCGCGTTCAATGGCGGCGTTTTCCGCCGGCAGGCCAAAAGCATCCCAGCCCATCGGGTGGATCACGTTAAAGCCCTGCGCCTTGCGGTAGCGCGCCACGACATCGCCCAGCGTATAGTTACGAAGGTGACCGGCATGAACACGGCCAGACGGATAGGGAAACATCTCCAGCACGTAATATTTGGGTTTATCCTTATCTTCCGTGACTTCAAAAGCGCCGCTTTCATCCCAGCGGGCGCGCCAGCGGTTTTCCGTTTCCTTGATATTATAACGCTCGTTGCTCATTGCCGTTTCTTTTTGCAATATTGATGGACCGGGTATTTAAATCATATCCCCTATTTATGTGCAAGATCGGGCTTTCCCGGCACGACGGCTTTTTTTGGTATCTTTTCCTCAAGGATATTCTGCGCTGCCGTGTTTATAAGAATGAAAGAGGGTCTTTGCTTCATAATAATAATCACCATTTTTGCCGAACCACGAAGGAATTCCTCGTCCTTGTCGTTCCGCAGGTACATGATCGCCATATTATCAACGTGATCTCCGCCCAGAGCCTCGACTAAAACATCAGCATCATCTTCATGATAAGGATGTAAATAGCCGCTTATTTTCCCCTCAGAGTCACGAAGGCCCAAACAAAGATGCTCCGTATAGTTGAGATAACGCTCGATCGTTGCCTTGGGCAGCCCCATTATTTTTTTGTAGTCGTAAGCAAAGTTGGTACTGCCTGTCGCCGCTTTAACAAATTCCCTCAGAACCGCTTCTTTCATTATTACACCCTATCATTCTTAATTATTTAGAGGGTATGGCGGACACTCTCTTATGTCAACATCATTGCCAGATTAATGAATTGATCGACGGTGATTTGCTCGGCGCGATTTGTCGGATCTATGCCCGCCTGTTCCAGCACGGGCAGATATTCTTTCAGTGTTGACCGCAGCATCTTACGGCGCTGGCCAAAGGCTGCGGCCGTCAGTTTTTCTATAGTCTGGAAATCAGGTTGGTCGTTGGACAATGTTTTGGGGATTAGCTGAACAATACTGGAGGTCACCTTGGGCGGCGGCGTAAAGGCACCGGGCGGCAAGTCAAAAACCTTGCGACAATCACATAGCCATTGCGACAAAACGCTCAACCGTCCGTAGTCACGGCCCCCCGGCACGGCGCAAATGCGCTGAACGACTTCCTTCTGGAACATAAGGGTCATAGAGTCATAAGCACGGCCCCCATGTGTCTGGCGTAGCCAACCGATCAAAAGTGGCGTTGCGATATTATAGGGAAGATTTGCAACGATTGCCCGTGGCCCGTCTGGGGCCAACGAGAGCAGATCTGTCTTTAGGGCGTCACCATGTATGACCGTTAACTGCCCACCTGCGGCCGCCACCAAATCTTGCAAAGCGGCAATGGCTCTTGGATCATATTCGATGGCAATTACTTTCTTTGCCCCCGCTTTCAACAAAGACCGGGTCAGCCCGCCGGGGCCGGGACCGATTTCAAATACGGTTTTGTCGGACAAATCCCCGGCGCTCCGGGCAATTTTATCGGTGATATTGGCATCCAGCAGAAAATTCTGGCCCAGTTTTTTTTCCGCTCGCAGATTGTGTCTGGCGATGACATCGCGTAGCGGCGGCAGGTTATCCCATTGCGCTGTCATGTCAGGATTCAGGGTTGCGGTGCTCGATGAAAGCAGAGGATTTCAGATCAAGCAGGTAACGCTGTGCCTGCCGCTCCAGCTCCTGCACACCCATGCGGTGACGCAGCGCATCGGCAGACGGGATCGTTTCCTCGGCAATCGTGCGTTTTTTACGCAAATAAAGGATATGGTAGCCCGCCAGAGTCCTGATCGGCTGGCTCAAATCGCCCTCTTCCATTTTGGCCAGCTGCTCTTCGATTTCAGGGGCTAGCTGGCCTTGCTGCACCCAGCCCATATCGCCGCCGCGCGAGGCACCGGCCGACTGGGAAAACTGGCTGGCAATTTTCGGGAACGGGATATGGTCTTGCAATAACTGCCGGATTAAACGGTCTGCGAGCTGTTTAACGTTGGATTCTTCCTTTTGTTCCTCCACCGGCAAAAATATCTCGGAAAACAGGAATTCCGTTTTGCCGATATCGGCCGTTAGACGAGCCAGCAAAGAATCAACCTGGCTGTCGGTAATCACGATGTGGGATCCAACCTCACTTTGCACAACATCCGACCACGCCATGTTTGCCCGGATCTGGGCCCGCAGCGTATAAGGCGATACGTGTTCACGTTTCAGGATGCTCGAAAATTGTTCCGCGGTCATGTTGTTGGACTCGGCCAAAGAGATAAACCCCTGATCGACCTGTTCGTCCGTGATTTCGATCCCCAGACGGTCCGCTTCCTGCAATTTGATCTGTTCATCAATCAGGCTGGCCAAAATCTGGCTCCGCATCCGGTCGCGGATTTCCCTGTTATCCGGCATCCCGGATGAAACGATAATCAGCCGCATCCGGTCTTCCAGCTCTGATGCGGAAACTGCGCCGTTATTGACGATCGCAATAATGCTTTCCGAGCGTTTTGTTTCAGCACGGCTCAAGGAAGGGGCGCAGAGGAACGTGCCCCATAAACCGGTTATCAGCAATATAATCAGAATCCGCATTTACTTATCCTGCGTTTGTTTTCGTAAACGGTCTTAGCAAATTCCGGGCATCCATGCACGTCTTTTCAAAAATCCTCAGGCGACTGCGCGGGCGAACGGGCCGCCCGGGCGGAAATGTGCCAAGTATCCGGGCAAGATCAAATCCATCCCGGTCGGCTCAACGCCCAGATTCGAAAGGGTCATCGCGCCCTCACTGACGATAGTATCCGTTTTCAAACTTTCAACCTGATCGCGCGTTAAAAGCGGCGTCGGTAAAAATTCCAGCACAAGGGCATCGGCCTTGGCCGCCCAGAAGGGCAGGGATATCAAAGGCCTTGGCCGCCCAGTACAGGAAAACATCCGTTCGTAAATTTCACGGAAGTTAACAATATCCGGTCCGCCCAGTTCATAAATCTTCCCGGTGACGTCCGCCCGCGTCAACGCCGCCATTACGGCATCGGCCACATCCCCGACATAAACCGGCTGAAATCGCGTCTTGCCGCCGCCAATCAAAGGCAGGGCCGGGGCATACCGCGCCAGTTCGGCAAACATGTTAAAGAAATTATCTTCCGGCCCGAAAATAACCGACGGGCGCAAAATTGTTGCCTGCGGAAATGCTTTCAAAACCGCTTCTTCACCCGCCCGTTTTGACCGGGCATATTTTGAGGTTGCCTTATCGACGCCCAGCGCCGAAATATGGACAAAGCGTTTTACGCCCGCTTTTTTACAGGCTTTGGCAATTTGTTCGGGCAATTCCACATGCGCCTTGTGAAAACCGTTTTTTCGTTTCTCAAACAAGCTGCCGACACAGTTCACCACCACATCAGCATCCTTAACCAGCGCCTCAACACATTCCACGCCGCCATCGCAAAGCAGGGGAACAATCTGGCCCACCGCCCCGCAAACCTTCAGGGCGTTGCCCCGCTCCGGTACGCGGGTAGCGATTTTGACGGTGTAGCCCTTGTTGGCCAGTTCCCGCACAACCTGCTTGCCAACAAATCCGGTTCCTCCGAAAACAGTGGCGACTTTGTGTTCGTAGCTCATAACGTCTTTCCCTAGAATTCAAACATGTAGCGCAGCAAAAATCCGGCCATATCGGAATCAACGCCGCCTTCCTCTGTGCCGCGATAACCGACTTCTGCGGTCAGACCGTTGTTGAAGTCATAACCGCCGCTCACCTGAACCAGATGATCGTTCATATCAGAAAATCCGTTGCCCCGGTCAATATTGCGGGCCGTGTAGCCCAGTGCCAGATTCCATTGCTGGTAGCGCGTAATGACGCTGCCATACAGATAATCATGATCGTGAAAATTGCCGGTGACCCCGTCACGGACTCCGCCATAGGACGCGATTGTCGCATATTCGGCTTTCAAGTCAATTTCGAGATCATCATTGACCGGGAAGACATAGCCCGCACCAATCGCAACACCCCTCTCATCATCGCCGTTCACGCCATCAGCATCGCCCGCGCCCAGAAAACGATAGGCCGCATGATAGGTAAGATCTTCTATGCCGAACACGTTTTCTCCGTCCATCGCCACAGAAAAAGAAGAGAAATCTTCTGTATTTCCGGCGCCGCCGTCTTTTTTATCGTGTCGCTCCCGCGCGGTTATCAGAGAGTCGCTTAAAAATGTCGTATCGTTGAAAAATGTCGCCGCCGAGATTATGTGTTCGCCTTCATCTTCTGACCCGAAAATATACCCGGCACCTATGCCGATCTGCTCGGTGATTTCGTAATCCTCCGCAAAATCCTCGCTCCATATACCGCGCCCGAAATCCCATGCCGTACCAAATGCCGGATTAAATTTCCCGGCCCATACCGCATAACGACCATTCTCAAAATTCAGCTTCAATTCTTCTGCAAACACCCCTTCACTATCAAACCAGATATCTTCGTGGTGCCCCGGATTTCCCGCGATAGCTTGATCGAAAGGCTCCAGAACCAGAACGCCGTCAACGAAAAAATGTTCCGTCAGGCCTACAAAGGGTGCGACTTCCGTGCGTAAAAAAGAATGATTTTTTTCATTGTTTGGATCATCCGATTCGTATGTCAGTTCGTTTTGCCATTCGATCACAACATCGCCGGATAATGAGGGACTAAATTCATCAGCCTGCCCTTTCTCCGGGATCAAGCAGCCCCCCAACAAAAGAGTTGGGATTGCTATAAATCCTTTTGTTTTCGTAAACATCCTGTCTCTCCTTTTGCGAACATTTTCTATTCGAAAGTATACTGACCTTGGCCGAAACCGGCCATACAATGATTGTCGGCTATACACAAAAGATCTATCCGGACAGGGTTACGAAACTATCCATGACCCGTTTTTGCCCGGCACGGTCGAACTTGATATCCAGCTTGTGACCGTCAACATGTGTTACCGTACCGGGACCAAATTTATCATGATGAACCCGGCTGCCGCGTATAAATTCCATGCCCTGATTATTAATGGATTTGCGCTCGGCGATCACGGGCTTAGGGGCTGCCGGGCGCGGCTGGAACCCACTGCTATCCCAATGCTGGGAGCGTCCCGATCCCCCGGACAGCCCTGTATCCGCGCTCACCTCGACATGATCTTTGGGTAGCTCATCGACAAAGCGTGAGGGAATGGCGCTGATCCAGTTGCCGTACATCAGGCGCTGGGCCACAAAAGAAATATAGGCGCGCTGCCGGGCGCGAGTAATACCCACGTATGCCAGCCGTCGCTCTTCCTCCAGTCCCTTGATACCATGTTCGTCCATGGAACGCTGGGAGGGAAACAACCCTTCTTCCCAGCCCGGCAGGAATACGGCGTCAAATTCCAGCCCCTTAGCCCCGTGCAAAGTCATCAGCGTCACGTGCGCCCCTTGTGTGTTATCCTGACTTTCCATGACCAGTGCGATGTGCTCCAGAAAGGCCGGAAGGGTTTCAAATTCCGCCATCCCTGTGACCAGCTCTTTCAGGTTTTCCACCCGGCCCGGCGCATCCGGCTCCTTGCTGGTTTGCCACATCGTCAGATAGCCGGATTCTTCCAAAACCATCCCGGCCAGCTCCGTGTGTTTCATCGTATCCAGCAAAGAGCGCCAGCGTTCGAACTGGTCGATCAGGGTTATTAGCGGATTTTTGGCGCGGGCCGTTAATTCGTCTGTCTGGATGATATCCTGAATGGATTGATACAGGCTGATCCCCTGTCCCCGCGCGTGAGCGTAGAGTTTTTGCACCGTTGTATCACCGATGCCGCGTTTGGGGGTATTGATGATGCGCTCCAGCGCCAGATCATCGGCGCTTTGGGAAATTACCCGCAGATAAGCCAGCGCGTCGCGAATTTCCAGCCGCTCGTAAAAACGCGGTCCCCCGATCACCCGGTACGGGATACCGAGCTGGATAAACCGCTCCTCGAACGCCCGCATCTGGAACCCGGCCCGCACCAGAACCGCCATACGGTCGGCCGACCAGCCTTTGCTCTGCAGGGCTTCGATCTCTTCACCAACCCAGCGCGCTTCGGCCATGCCGTCCCATAACCCCCGCACGATGATCTTTTCACCCTCATCATCGGCGGTGAACAGATTTTTGCCCAGCCGCCCCTCATTCTGGGCAATTACGGCGTTGGCTGCGGCCAGAATATGGCCTGTCGAGCGGTAATTTTGCTCCAGTCTTATAATTTTCGCGCCGGGAAAATCTTTCTCAAAACGCAGGATATTCCCGACCTCCGCGCCGCGCCAGCCATAGATCGACTGATCATCATCGCCAACGCAGCAGACATTGTTCGCGCCCTGCGCCAACAAGCGCAGCCACAAATATTGCGCCACATTGGTGTCTTGATACTCGTCCACCAGAACATATTTGAACCGGCGGTGATAATCAGCCAGAACATCGGCGTTTTCAGGATTTTTGAAAATCGTAATCATGTGCAAAAGCAGATCGCCGAAATCACAGGCGTTGACTTCTTTCAGCCGTGCCTGATAGCGGCGATAAATCGCCAGCAACCGCCCGTCTAGCGCTTCGCCGACGTCATTCATCGACAGGTTTTCCGGGCGCTTTCCTTTGTCCTTGAACCGGTCGATCAGGGCAATGACCTGTCGGGGCGGGTTTTTCTTGGGATCGATATTCTCGGCTTCCATGATCTGTTTGATCAGGCGCACCTGATCGTCGGGATCGAGAATCGTGAAATTTGAGGTTAACCCGACAAGATCGGCATGCCGCCGCAACATCCGGGCCGCCAGCGCATGGAACGTCCCCAGCCACCAACCTTCGACCGGCTGTCCATCCAGAAGCTGGCTGACCCGCGCCCGCATTTCCTGCGCCGCTTTATTGGTAAAGGTCACGGCCAGAATCTGTGAGGGCCACGCTTTGCCCGTGCGCAGGATGTGCGCCAACCGCGTCGTCAATACCCGCGTCTTGCCCGTCCCGGCCCCGGCCAGAACCAGTACCGGGCCTTCCGTGGCTTCGACAGCTTCGCGCTGCGGCGGGTTCAGACCTTCAAAATAAGAGGGGGTCATCGGCATGCTTTCAGATAAAGAACTATTCATGCCTTAATAGATAGAGGGTTCGCCGTGAAAAATAAAGCGCCTTACGCCTTCGCCGGGGTCGGCGCGGCAGCCACCTGATTGCGGCCATTGTGTTTGGCGGTATACAGGGCGGCGTCGGCCCGCTCGATCAGGCTGGCGGTTTTTTCACCCGGCACGTATTCAGCCACACCAATAGACATGGTAATCCGCGCCAGTTTTTCCCCGGAATTCCGGTTCACTACATCCTTGGAAGCCATAGCCTTGCGCAGGGCGTTCCCCACCGTGACGCCGGCCGTTAAATTTGTTTCCGGAAGGATAATGGCAAATTCCTCCCCACCATAGCGGGCGGCCATATCCCGGCCCTTGACGCCATCCGTCAGGGTCTTGGCCACCAGACGCAAAACCTGGTCGCCGACCTGGTGTCCGAAATTATCATTGAATGTTTTGAAATGGTCGATATCTGCCATCAACAGCGTAAATGTCGATCCGTTCGCGGCGGCTTCCTTGGTAATCCGCTCAATTTCGCCATCAAAAGATTTACGGTTGGCCAGTCCGGTCAAGCCGTCTGTCAGCGCCTCTTTTCTGAAGGTTTCCAGATCGCGCTGCAACTCTTCCATTACCAGTGTCGACTGATCGAGCTGCTTTTCGAGCTTTATATTGTGTTCCAGCATCGATTCCGTATCGGACATAACAACCTGCAGGATACCGCGCAGCTGTTCGGCGTCTTCTATCGTGCTGATCTGGGAATTTACGCCGCCCAGCTTGCCGCTATATTCCGTTGTCGCATCTTTTACATCGCGCACGGCATCGGTCATATCACTGATGGTCGCATTGATCTGCGCGCCCGCCCGCCGCACAGCTTCTTCGCCACGATCCTTACTCAGAAAGCGCTGGTAAAGCTCAGCGCAAAAAGCTTCATCGAGATTTTTTTGCTCTTTTTCTGCGCCGTCAATTTCCTTCACAACCTCCGGGTTGCACTTGGCATAGTACACATACCAGAGTTCATACATCTCTGGCGTTGGCGATATGGTGAGCTTGCTGATCCGGTCGAATGCCTTTTTGGCATAGGTTGCCGCTTGCTCT
This sequence comes from Rhodospirillales bacterium, assembly GCA_020638175.1. Taxonomy (NCBI): domain Bacteria; kingdom Pseudomonadati; phylum Pseudomonadota; class Alphaproteobacteria; order Rhodospirillales; species Rhodospirillales bacterium. The sequence continues at coordinate 424,237 of JACKJA010000002.1, read as the reverse complement.
TTATCGTGCGTATATTCCATCGGTTGTTGTGCCAGATTGGTCAAAAATTTTATTCCGTTTCCATTCCTATAATGAAGATATGTTCCTTAATCCAGACTTAATATATCCGCATTTTGATTAATTATACACCTGCTTTTTCAGGATTTTCTGCAACAATCGGGTTTTATCACTGCTCAGGGCTCTCTGTTTTTGAAATCCCGTACCCGGTTTCCGTACGCTGAACCTGAAGTAGCGGACATGTTTTATCGTCAATTTTCAAAATCGCAAGGCAAACCTCATTGTCCGGCGCTTCCTGTCCATCAAGACTCAGATCGACCGCCGCCCGGCATAAAAACGGCTCGGTAGCTGGTGCCGAGGCTTCATCCGGCACCACCGGCACATACAACACATGCGCAGCTGGACGGCCCGTTTGTGGATTACCGGCGATGACCAGTGCCATGCTGACAGAAGCCGCTTCCCCGTTTGACGGATCTTTGAACAAAACGCCCGTCATAATATTTTCAGCGGTTCCATCGCAGTCAAGATCGGCCTCCAGCCCGCTGCCATAACGCCAGAAAACATCCGGGTTTTCGGCGGCAACCACATTCATCCAGCGGGGGCGCTCTCCAAATTCGCGGGGCGTTTCGCCGGTCGCACGGCCTTTGAGCAATAACAAGCGCTCGATCCGCGCCGCCGTTAGTTCGGTCAGGCAAGCAAGCTCGTCGATCCGCTCCAGCGCCGGCGCGGCGGCGCGGGTCTTTTCCCATCCACATTCGGCATCACGGTAAGCGATCCATGATTGCTGCGCCGTTTTCAGCGCTTCTTTTTCTTCGTCAGACAAAACCGGCATTTGCGCCTCATCCCCGGATGTTTCCGGGGCGGGCGCTATCAGCGTTTGATACACGTTGTTCAGGCGGCCCATCGTATCTTCGTGGTGATTTTTGACACATTCCAGAACATCCACCGTGGATTTCGCCCGATCGCAATGGTTTGAAAACGGTTTAGAAGATGGTGTTGGCTGGGCCTGCGCCATTACAGGGGCGGTGCACAGCAATATAGCGCTAATCCAGAAAACCGGCCGAAAAACAGACATGGGAATTTTCCTCTGAAACAGGTGAAGTCCTTCGAGAAAAACTATAATGAATTCCTGTTTATATGAACAGGCAATAATGAAAAAAGGTCAGGCCGGTTAAGCCGCCATGCCGGGAACCATTAAGCCGCCGGAATTGTAGGTCATTCTGATCCCGGCCTTCTGGGCAAATTCCAGGTCCCTGGTATTGTTGATTTCAATGGCTTTGCCGCCGCGGATACGCAGAAGATCATCTATTTCAGACGTGTTGTTCTCCAGGTCTTTCAGGCCGGCCTCCAGTTTATCGACCATGGACATACCCGGAACCCAAGTATTTTCCAATGAATAGCCGACTTGATTGGCATCATCCATATTGAATTTTGCCTCTGGCGCCTTTGGGCCCGCCCCGGATAAAAAGCTAACCCCGGCGCCGATCGTGGCGACCGTATTGGCCAACGGCGCAACCGCGCCCAACCCCAGGGCTGACAAGCCGACATTCATTGCGACTGTCGACAGGCCATAAGACACACCCGTCGACATAAGAGAATGATCGTTTCCGCTGGTTGCAAAGTCTTGTCCATCAAAGGATTGCGGCTCGATGCCCGCAGGCGATTCATCCGCACGGGCGGTCATGTTCATCGCATTTTCTTTCAATGCATCCTTGAGGTTGCCTATTTCTTTTTTAAGCGCGCCCGCCACATGCTGGTTCCCCCGATTGGCTTCGGCTATCTGCTTTGTCGACATGCCTGTGCCGTTATTCACATTATTCGTATTGGGGCGCGGCACGTCTTTTATCTGGCCGGACAGTTCATGAATTCTTTTCAGCGAGCCTTCAACCGATATGCCGGACGGCCGTTGCGTCTGTTCTTGTTCGCGGGTTTTGAAAATTGACGGCCCTTGCATAGCGGGACCGTTGGCAATCATGCCGGCTTTATTGGCGGCAAACAGATCACGCGTACTGGTGAATCCAGTACTTTTATCGCCGAACATATCAGCGATCACCCCACGCGGGGTCGTGTCGTTATGTCTGTTATAACCTGCGTCTCCGAACATGCCCTAACGCCTTTATCCTCACACAATACATAATTCTTGTGCTTTTATCCTACAGGCAAATAATTAACATATCGTTAAAATTTCTGCTAGAGATTTTATAACTATCGTTATTTATCAATATGTTACGATATTCGCAGCCGCCGGTAACCCAGCGCCTCGGCCACATGATTTTTACTGATTGTCTCCGGCGCGCCCGCCAAATCGGCGATCGTCCGGGCCACCCGCCACAGTCTGTGATACGCCCGGGCCGACAGCTTTAATGTCTCCGCTGCCTGCAAGAACAGTGCGCGCGCATCGTCTTCCAGCGGCGCCAGTGTTTCCAGCTCTTCCCCGGTCAGATAAGCGTTCAGTTGGCCGTTATTGCGCGCCCTCTGGACATCGCGGGCGGCGGCAACGCGGGCGGCGGCGGCGGCAGAAGGCTCCCCGGTTTTGGCCGCCCCCAGATCAGCGACAGAAACCGGCGGCACGTCGACCTGAATATCTATCCGGTCAAGTAGCGGGCCGGAAAGTTTGGCCTGATAATCCAGCGCGCAACGCGGGGCGCGGGTGCATTCCTGATCCGGATCACCCAGATAACCGCAGCGGCACGGATTCATCGCAGCGATTAGCTGGAACCGCGCCGGGTAGGTCACATGGCTCTGGACGCGGGCCACGAGGGTTTCCCCCGTTTCAAGCGGCTGACGCAAGGATTCGAGCGTGCCGCGGGCGAATTCCGGTAATTCATCAAGAAACAGGACACCGTTATGCGCCAGTGATATTTCCCCCGGCTTTGCCTTGGTTCCTCCGCCGATCAGGGCCGGCAGCGACGCCGAATGGTGCGGATCGCGGTAGGGCCGCGTTTTCATCAGCCCCCCGCCCGGCAACGTCCCGGCCAGCGAATGGATCATGGAAACTTCCAGTGCTTCCTTTGGCGTCAAAGGCGGCAAAATACCCGGCAGGCAAGATGCCAGCATGGACTTCCCCGAGCCCGGCGGACCGATCATCATCAGGTTATGGCCCCCGGCAGCGGCGATTTCGAGCGCGCGCTTGCCGATTTCCTGACCGCGCACGTCCGAAAGATCCGGGGTTTTGACGGGGGCATTGTCATCGGCCAGCTTGGCAGCCGGGCGGTTCATAACCTGCGTGCCCTTGATATGGTTGATAAGCTGGAGCAAACTCCCCGGCGCGAGGATATCAATGTCCCCGGCCCAGGCCGCTTCCCCGCCGCAATCCGCCGGACAGATCAGCGGGTTATCGTTGGATGAAGCATGCAGCGCCGCGGGCAAAACCCCGGCGACAGACCGAATCGCCCCGTCGAGCGAGAGTTCCCCCAACACGGTATAGGCGGCCAGCTCTTCTTTCGGGAGCACATCCATCGCGGCCAGCAAACCCAGCGCGATCGGCAGGTCAAAATGGCTGCCTTCCTTGGCAAGGTCCGCGGGGGCAAGGTTTACCGTCAAACGTTTGGGCGGCAGGGAAATACCGAGGGCGTGCAAAGCACTTCTGACCCGTTCGCGGCTTTCGGCGACAGCCTTATCCGGCAAGCCCACAATCGTAAAGGCCGGCATGCCGTTGGATATCTGGACCTGTACATCCACATCGCGGACATCGACCCCCTGAAACGCCACTGTATTAATCCGCGCGACCATTTATTAAACCATCCCTGACAACCTTAGGTCTTGAACTCTTTTCCTTATTACACAGGGGGCGCATTTAGGAAAGCGCAAAAAAGGCGATCTTGTTAACCGGTGATTCACTTTTACCGCCTAAAACAGGGGGTGGTGAAATAATAATCTTGGGCGGTTACAGCCATGGAAAAAAACGAATTACGGGAACAAGATATTGCCATGCTGGCGCTGGAGCTGGTCGTGCCGCTGGTGGTGGGCGACATTCTGGACGGCCGCGAGGCCTTCGACGAGGTTGCGGAATATACCCTGCATGAAATGATCGGGGAAATGGCCCCGGATACGGCGCTTTTGTGCCTGTCGCTATCGGCGGGGGTTGTGGCGCGCCATTACCGGGACATTCCGTTATGCGGGGCGCTGGTCAAGGAAACCGACCGGATTATCGAGGAATATGCCGCCCTGTGGATTGCCAACAAAAACCGGACGGCTTCAATCGGCGATGCTGAAATCCGCGACCTTCTGGTCTATATCCCGGAAGATCTGGAGGCGATTGCCGATATTCTGGACGCGGCGCAACCGATGATTATGCGGCAAAACGATACGGCCGGTATTTTGTGCGAACTCCTCTCCCTGCAAGCGCTGGCTCATAGCGAGGCCGCACAGATCAGGCTAGAGGAAATCAACCTGCCGGCGCTGTCGCGTAATCCCGAAAAAGTGGCCGATAACGTCATTCCCTTTCCGGGAACGCGCCGTTAAGCGGCCCTCGACACCATCGGCCCGATCCGCTTTCCACCCAGAATATGAACATGGAAATGGGGCACTTCCTGGCCGCCGTTCACGCCCGTATTGGCAATGGTACGGAAACCATCGGCGGCCAGACCTTGATCGGTCGCAATCTTTGCCACCGCCGCCCACAGCGCCTTGACCTCTTCCGCCGGGGCGTTGGCGCTAAAATCCATCACGGAGACATACTGCCCCTTCGGAATCACGAGGATATGTACCGGCGCCTGCGGGTTAATATCCGGGAAAGCCAGCACATGATCGTCTTCGTAAATTTTTTCACACGGGATATCGCCGCGCAGAATTTTGGCGAAGACATTGCTGTCGTCATAAATTGTCATTGCCGGGCCTTTCTCAAAAAATTTGCAATTTCCACTTTTGGACATTATGTAGTTAGCCATGATCTTAACAATGCTCAAAGCCAAAATCCACCGGGCAACGATTACGCAGGCCGATCTTCATTATGAAGGTTCGATCACGGTTGATCGCGACCTGCTGGATGCGGCTGGTATCCTGCCCTATGAGCAGGTCGATGTTCTTGATATCAATAACGGCGCGCGCTTTACGACCTACACGATTGAAGGGCCGCGCGGATCGGGTATTATCGGGGTCAACGGTGCGGCGGCGCGGCTGGTCCAGCCCGGCGATCTTGTAATTATCTGCGCCTTTGCCCGGATGGAAGAGGCCGAAGCCAGCGCCCACAAACCGACAATCCTCTTGATGAATAGCGGCGCGAATACCATCAAGGAAACGCTTTAGTTATCCTGCGCGCCCAGTGATGGGTCAATCATTTTATAATAGCAGCGCCCGGCAATAATCTTGCCATCGATTCGCGCATAACATGGGTGCGTTCCGTAACAGATATAGCCCATGCCTTCATAGAGCGCGATAGCCGCGGTCATCGTTTCACGAACGTCCAGATTAATCACGCCGTAGCCGTTACTACGCAACCAGTTCTCGACTTCCTCGATCAACATGCGCGCCAGCCCGTATTTCCGCGCCCAAGGCGCTACGAAATTGGTTGTCAAAGTTACGGCAAAACTTTGGGCTTCGTTGTTTTTCGGGGGAAGAACAACCTGCGCCGTGCCACAAATCACGCCGTCCAGCCGTGCGACAAATAACAGCCGCGCCGGCACGGTAATCACGCCGCTCCAATACGATTCCAGCACTTCCCGCGCCGGCAGATGAACCCAGCCAAACCCCCCGCCGCTTTCAATCGCGGCGTCGGTGGCGTCGCATAAATCATTCATATCGGCCGGAGATAATTCCGTTACCAGCTCAACGCTGGCCGCCGGACCAGCGGGCATTATGCTTGTGTGTTCGCTCATGGGGTGCACCTGTTCCCTTCATAGACAATCTCGCCGCCTTGAAGGGCGGTCATAGAATTATCTTATCTTAACTAGCGTGGTTATCTTATGATTCAATCACAAAAAAGTGAATAAAACATGACCTTGCGGCGCAGCAATCCGGGGATCGCGCGGAAATAAAAGGACGAAGCGGTGGAAAATTTTTAAAGTTTGAACGGATCGTTGGGCATCAAAAACGAATCCGGTCGTCCTGTATATTTTTCGATGATCTTTTGTGGAATACCCGCGTTATAAAGTTCAAACATGGCTGTATCGAACATCTTTTTCAAACGCCAGTCGTCATCGTTGAACATTAGCGTCGCGGGCAGAATGCGGAACGGATTTGGTATCGCAATCCGTTTCAGGGAGCCGGGATTTTCCCGGATAAATTTGTCCATAACGACGGGCTCATCCAGAGTCGCATCGGCTTTACCGGTCAGAACTTCAAAATAGCGTTGTTTTGTCTGGGCCATTTGCGGCAGGGAAACCCGATGTACCCGCGGAAAGCTTATTTTTATCATTGAATCGATGGCATCACCATCCTGACAGGCGATACGAACATTGGACTGGTTAACGTCGTCATAGCTGTTAAACCGTTTGTCCTCAGCGCGCACATAAACATAGATCGGGCTGTAGTAGGCCGGATTGGAAAAATTAGCCGCGACCGAACGCTGCGGCGTTGGAAACAGAGAACTGCCGAACAGTTCGTACCGGCCCGTTTTGAACCCTTGTATGATTTCTCCCCAACCGACTTCTTCGGTCCATTCAACCGGAAAGCCGAGATATTCGCCGACCAGATTGGTAATCTCGTAGTAAATACCACTCATTTTTTTTGTCAGGGGATCAACGATGGTTGCCGGTTCATAGGTCGCCCAGGCACAGCGGATTTTGCCGGTACGCTGGATGCGCTCAAACGAAGTTTCCTTGTCCCGACTGCGGTTTTCTTCCGGGGCCGGGCCGGACATCGGTACCGCCATCAATGCCCCCGCGGTACCGGCAATAGCCCCCGCACCCAACATCTGTAAAAATTCGCGTTTATCCATGAATAACCTCCTCGGATATGGCCCGGACCGTTATTAATCTCTTAATCTTGATGTCCGCTGTTCTATCATAATATTATGTATAATATCAAGTTTTTCGCTTATTGTGACTCCAAACATCTTCCCTTGTCCAGAGGGCATAGGCCTTGACCTTTTATCTGTTTCCCGCCATGTAAGGAGGCAAAGGAGAATTGCATTATGGCTGATGAGCTGATGAACCCGCAGAAATGGCATTCCACAACGATCCTTGCCGTGCGCAAGAGGAATGACGTGGTGATCGCCGGGGACGGGCAGGTATCGATGGGTGACACGGTCCTGAAGGGCAACGCCAAAAAAGTGCGGCGACTGGGCAAGGACGGCGCGATTATCGCCGGATTTGCCGGGGCGACGGCTGACGCCTTTACCCTGTTCGAGCGACTGGAAGCCAAGCTGGAAGCCCATCCGGGGCAACTGGCACGGGCCTGTGTCGAGCTGGCCAAAGACTGGCGGATGGATAAATATTTGCGGCGGCTGGAAGCCCTGATGGCTGTCTGTGACAAGGAAAACTCCCTGATCCTGACCGGGAACGGCGATGTCGTCGAGCCTGAAGACGGCATTATCGGAATCGGCAGCGGCGGCAATTATGCCCTGTCAGCGGCGCGCGCCCTGATCGACCGGAACGACATGGACGCTGAAAGCATCGCCCGCAAATCGCTGGAGATCGCAGCCGGGATCTGCGTTTACACCAACGGCAATATTGTCATTGAAAAGCTTTAGGACAGGTCTCCGACAGCCTTTTCAAGCGCGGCGCGCCGTGTGTCAAACCGTTTGGCTGTCGGGATTTTTTTCAGGATACCATGGGCGGCCAGCATCGGCGCAATGGCGTTTTTCATGCCCCCGACATAAAGGCGGCAGCCTTTGTCTTTTAATTCTCCGATCATATCGGCCAGCGTCACCATAATGCTGATATCCATCATCCGCGCATCGGTCAGGTCGATAACGACGGCCTTATACCCTTCGTTCAGCCCCTCCATCCGCGCGGCCAGATCGCGCGCCGTGCCAAAACTGAGCGGACCGGTAAAGCGCAAGAGCAGCAAATCCGCGCCTGCCTGATCGAGAAGCGCTTGTTCGCCTTCGGTCAAATTATGACGCACATCGCTCTTGCCGCCGGCCGCAACAAACTGCACGTCGTCAATCTGGTGCGTGGCCAGACGGCGGGCGGTCATCAGGCTTTCCATGATAATGCCGACCGCGACCGCCATAATCAGGTCAACCGTCACGGTTAGAACCATTACGGTCAGCATCACGGCAATCGCCTGCCGGTCAGCGCCCTTGAACCCGGCTTCCACCAGGCGGCGTAAGAACGACCAGTCGATGATATCCCAGCCGACTTTCAGCAAAATACCGGCCAGTGCGGCGCGCGGGATATATTGCACCAGATCGCCCAGCCCCATGACGAAGGCCAGAAGCACCACGGCGTGAACCATCCCCGAGAGCGGCGTGCGGCCCCCTGCGCGGATGTTCACAACGGTCCGCATGGTAGCGCCCGCGCCGGGCAGACCGCCGATCAGGCCCGCCGCTATGTTGCCGATTCCCTGCCCGACCAGTTCCCGGTCCGGGTTATGGCGGGTGCGGGTGAAGTTATCGGCAACAAGAGAGGTCAGAAGACTGTCGATTGTGCCCAGCATGGCCAGTGTTAGCGCTGCTCCCAGAATGGATGATAATAGCTCTCCGCTCAAGGACGGCCACATCAGCGACGGCAGGCCGGCAGGAACGGCGTTCAGCGTCGGCGCCTCGGTGAACAGGAAATATGCCGCGAGAGTCGCCGCGATCAAAGCAGCCAGCGGCGGGGGTAAAAATGCCCGCCAGCGGCGCGGCATAAAGATTGCAACCAGCAAAGCGATCAGGCCCACAGCCAGCGCATGACCGTAAGGCGCCGTGAATTCACGGGTCAGACCTTTCAGGGTATCGACAACGGGGCCGCCGCCGTCATACCCCAGAAATACCGGGAGCTGGAGAATGATAATAATCAGGCCGATACCGCTCATAAACCCGGAAATCACCGGGTAGGGCACGTAAGAAATATAACGGCCCAGTTTTAAGTAGCCGAACAATATCTGGAACAATCCGCCCAAAATTACAGCTGCAAAAGCGGCGCCGGGATGCACCTGCATAGTAACCAGAACACCCGTCATGACAACCGTCATAGGCCCGGTCGGGCCGGAAATCTGGGTCGGTGTGCCGCCGAACAAAGCGGCAAAGAAACCCAGCGCAATCGCGCCGTATAGCCCGGCCTCCGGCCCGGCGCCCGATGCCACCCCAAAGGCCAGCGCCAGCGGCAACGCGACGACCGCCGCCGTCATGCCGCCAAATATATCGCCGCGCAGATGAGAGAAGAGATTCAAGGCGTGTTTTCCTTCCGTGAACAGAGATGATTTTACACCGCCACCGTCTGGAAATAAACGGCCATCTTTTGAAAGCGCCAAAAATCATTGTCAAAAATCCTGACCGCGCTATATATGATGCCCATGACCGAAACAGAAAATACAAAAATCACCAAGGATCCCCTCGACATTCCGGCCCTGACGCCGCGAGAGATTGTCAGTGAACTGGACCGTTTTATTATCGGCCAGTCCGATGCCAAGCGCGCGGTTGCTGTGGCGCTGCGCAATCGCTGGCGCCGGCAACAGCTCGACCCGGCGCTGCAGGAGGAAGTCTATCCGAAAAATATCCTGATGATCGGGCCGACCGGCGTCGGGAAAACCGAAATTGCCCGGCGGCTGGCAAAGCTGGCGCAAGCCCCGTTTATCAAGGTTGAGGCCACGCGCTTTACCGAGGTTGGCTATGTCGGTAAAGATGTTGAATCGATTATCCGCGACCTGACCGAAAGCGCCATTCACATGACGCGGGACAAGCTGCGCAAAACGGTACAGGCGCAGGCCGAGGTCTATGCCGAGGAACGTGTTTTAGATGCGCTGGTCGGCGAAAGCGCCAGCGACGGCACCCGCGACAATTTCCGCAAAAAGCTGCGTGAGGGCGAACTCAACGACCGGGAAATCGAGATTGATGTCCTCGACAAATCCGACATGATGCCAAGCTTTGATATCCCCGGCATGCCCGGTGCCTCGATGAGCATGGTGTCAATCGGCGATATGTTCGGCAAGGCGTTTGGTGAAAAGCGCAAGAAAAAGAAAATGGGCGTTGCGGAATCCTACGACATTCTGGTAACCGAGGAAGCCGACAAGCTTCTGGATGAAGAGAAAATCGTATCGACCGCACTGGATCTGGTCGAGCAAAACGGCATTGTTTTCCTTGATGAAATCGACAAAATTGCCGAACAGCAAGACCGGCGGGGCGGCGACGTATCACGCGAAGGCGTGCAGCGCGATTTGTTGCCGCTGATCGAAGGCACAACGGTTTCCACCAAGCACGGTCTGGTCAAAACCGACCATATCTTATTTATTGCTTCGGGCGCGTTTCATCACTCCAAGCCCTCGGATTTGCTGGCAGAGCTACAAGGACGGCTGCCGATCCGGGTGGAATTGCGCGCCCTGACGCGCGAGGACTTTAAACGCATCCTGACCGAGACTGAGGCTTGCCTGCCGCTGCAATACAAAGCCCTGCTGAACACCGAAAACGTCACTCTGGAATTTGAAGACGACGCGATTGACGAGATTGCCCGGCTGGCTTTCGAAGTTAATGAGAGCGTCGAGCAAATCGGGGCGCGGCGGCTGCACACCGTCATGGAAAAACTGCTGGAAGAAATATCCTTTACCGCCGCCGACCGCGGCGGCGAAACCGTGATCATCACAGCCGACCTGGTCAAAAAGAACGTTTCAGACCTTGCCAAGGATGCGGATTTAAGCCGGTTTATTCTTTGACGACCTGAAGGCCATGGATATCTGGGGATCCGGGGGTTCCGGCGCATGCCAATAACCCGGATCAATCTCTGCCAATTGCTTGGCATTGCTGACATACAGATCAACAGGAATGTTCGAAGGGGGCTCCCCGCTTATCAAACGGTTTCGCAAAAAGGCTCTCTGGGCCGCGGGATAAAAAGGACGGCTGCTGACGAGCATCGGCCGGTCTATGACCAGCGTATTTCTCAGTTTATCATTTTCGAAAGTCAGGCGCGGCGTGATCGTAAGTGATTTTCCCGTACGCAGCCATATTCTCTGCGGTTCGCAATAAACTCTTGTCTTGTCTTTGGAAGAGGCCAGATCATGACGCGCTGTCGGTTTCACGACCGTCAATGACAGGGGCCGCAAGTTCAAAGGATCAAGGTGCTTGTCCGATCTTGTTGCCGCGTCAACCAGTTGTCTGTATTGGTCCGATCCGATAAAAAGATCCTTCCATTCATAGTCTTCGCCCTGATACCACAGCTTTAGACTTGAAAGACCATCGTCTTCTATGCTGTCGAATTCTCTTTCAAGAAATTTAACCATCGCAGAAATGCTGGACACCGCCGGTTTATCCGTATGGTTATGCGCCGCTTCTATTTGCGTTTTACTGAGATGACCCTTGACCCACCGGTCGCGCCCCGGCGATGACCCCAGCGGGAAGTTTACTCGTAAATGGTAAAAGCCCTCTTCATAAAACGTCGTTTCCCGGTGTTTTGAAGCCTTGGCCTCAAAATCATATTTGCAGCCTTGTCCATGCTGACTGGAGGGATCTCTCCGCCAGTAGGGCTTTTTGGGATCTGTATTCTGGAGGCCTGCGGAGCCCTGTACCCAATGATAGGTGGCTTTTTCGCAATCGGGGCAACGGCATGCATAATCACATTTTGTTTCGTGATCCACGTCATCCGCGTTTAACAGATAAGGAAGGTCTTTGCCGGTCGCCTTGAGTTTTGCTTTTATTTCTCTCATTGTTTTATCTTTGTCTCTCGTGGTACACAGTGAGCAAATAAATAACCAATATTTTACATTATGTCAAATATAAAGCTCTTTTCTCTGGGTTTCGTTTTATTGTTTGTTTTTTCAAACGTCGCCCATGCACAACCGAAACTGGCCTTCCCTCTTTCTTGTGACTTAGGCCAGGATTGCTTTGTTGTCAATTATGTTGATGCCGATCCTTCGGACAAGGCCGCTGATTTCACCTGCGGGCCGCGGACCTATAACGACCATCAGGGCACGGATATCGGCCTGATCGACCGCGTAGCGATGGAAAAGGGTGTCGATGTCCTGGCCGCCGCCGACGGCACTGTGCTGCGTGTCCGCGATGAAATCGAGGATAAAGAACCCACCGCCGCCGAAATGGCCGCGATGCTGGCGGAAAACAAAGGATGCGGCAACGGTGTTCTGGTCGACCACGGCGCTGGCTGGCAAACGATCTATTGCCATCTGAAGCAGGGCAGTGTTGTCGTCAAACCGAGCCAGACCGTCAAAGCCGGCGATAAAATCGCGCAGGCCGGGCAATCGGGCGCGGCGGAATTCCCTCACCTGCATCTGGGCGTTTTCTTCGAAAGCCATACTGTTGATCCCTTCACGGGCATTAATAAACAAGATGGGTGCGGCGGGTTCCCCCATCCCTTGTGGAATAAAGAGATCGCGTACAGCCCGGTTTTCCTCTATGCGGCAGGGTTCAAAGACCATGCCCCGGATTTCGAGGCTATTAAAATTGATGCGGCCAGCCCCGGCACCCTTTCCCCGAACGCCGAAGCACTAGTCTTCTGGGGCGGGCTGTACGGCGCGGCAGAGGGCGACCAGATCCATATTGAAGTTACCGATCCCGTCGGCGCGCTTTTTGCCAGCCGCGATATCACGCAAGATGGGACCCGGGCCCGGCAGTTTTATTATGTTGGACGCAAACGCAGCGAAGACAGCTTTATACCCGGCGAATACGTCGGTACCCTGACATGGACGCGGGTCGATCAAACAGGAAATCCGTTAGTCCGTTCCCTTCGTAAGGCTATAGACGTTCGCTAAAAACCTCCTTGGAAACGCATCCGGTTTTCCTTTATAATTAACGCGTTGAGGTATATCATCCTTTTCTGATAAAGGAGGAAAAGACTATGGGAAAAGTAGGTATTTTAATCTGGATTATGCTGGCACCGACCGTAATGGGGCTTTTTGTCCTCGCGCTATTGTTGACGCCGTCGCTGGCCGATCAGCAGATGACGCTGATTTTGCCGGTCGCCGCCGCTGGCGCTGTTGTAGCCGCCCCGCTCAGCTTCCTGATTGCCAAAAAGCTCTCGGCTCTCGGTAAAAAATAAGCGCTTTAACCGCGTTTACGCCGCAACAACACATATAACGCCCCCTCGCCGCCGTGCTGGGGGCGGGCGGGTATTACGCGTAATACAATTTCCGAGAAAGGCGCCATCGAAAGCCATTGCGGCACCCGGCGCCTTAACACCCCCTCACTGCCCTGCGAGCGCCCTTTGCCCGTAATAACCAAAAGGCAGCGCTGACCCTGCGCATAGCTCGCCATGACAAACCGGTCCAGAGCCGCGTGCGCTTCGTCCTGTTTCATTCCATGCAAATCCAGCCGCACGTCTATCGCCATTTTTCCGCGGCGCAGGCGCTCTTCACTGCGGCGATCCAGCCCCGGATTAGGCGGTGATTTTGTTTGCTGGCCGCCGCCGGAATCCGGTGTGGGAACCGGCATTTTTACCGATGTTTTTTTCCGCGGCGCGGGCGGCGATTTTGTCCTTTCCGGCGTTATTTTATCGGGCGTCCCGTCTTTATGGAGCGGAGTGATGGTCCGTATAACATGCGCCCAGAGCCCTTCTTCATCATCGCTGCTCATTCACCCCCCTCAAAACCGGTAAGACAGGCTGACGGCACCAAAAACATCGCCGCTGGATTGTTCGTCAAATTCGCGGGTACGGTAAACCACCGTGTAGCTGAGCCGCGCCGGGCCCAGCGTAAACGCCACCCCGGCATTGGCATCCCCGACCAATGGCAGTTTGTCGACGCTGTGACTGTCACGAAAGCTGTTGCCATCAAGAAAAATATTGCGAGCAACGGCCCGGCCATCAACGCCGCCAAAAATATACCAACCCAGCCCGTTTTCGGGTTTTTCGAAATACCCCGTACCAGGCATGGCAGGACGCACCCGCAGCGGCGTATCTTCCCAGCGATCACTGGCCGGGCTGATCCGGAAACCCAGCCCCGTATCCGCATAGGTATAGATATTCCCCAGACTAACCCCGATATGAGGCCCGGCACTGAAAAGCAAGCCGTGCGTTTCGTGAGAAAACTTCCATGGCCAGCGCCGCCGCCATGACAAAATAACCCCCGGTTCGTTTTTCAACTGGTTATCCCAGCCTCTGGGCCTCGGGCTATCGGTTATACGGCGGTGAACAAATTTTTGCGCCTGTTCGCCCAGCGCCCACGGCCCGACGACGCCCAGTGTCGCTTCCAGTTCGTCAACGTGATTGCTCGTCAGGGTCGCCATCCCCATAGAAGCGTAGAGAAAAGCCGCCCACGGCCGGTCTTTCGGATCTTGCGTCCGGCTGCGGATATCGTTGGGCGTAAAGATGTTTTGCCCCGCCGTATAAAAGATACTGGACGTTTCGTTTATTGAGAAAGTCGGAACATGATCGGCCAGATTATACGCAAAATCGGGGAAGTCGGCCCCGACATCAAAATAACTGAGCCGCACGCCGCTGGTGTAATTATGATCGGTGCCGCCACCGATAGAATCATTTTCGATCGCCAGCGTCCAGAATTGTGCTGACTCCTCCTGTGTCTCTTGCGCTTCTTGCGCCCCGGCGGGGAGAACAAACAACACGATAACTAAAAATATGAGGGATTTTCTCATGGCGCGCTCATACCGGTTTTAAGAGTTGCTGTAAAATACCGGCCAGCGTCCGCCGGGTAAAGGCCAGCCCGTTTCCGGTCGGTACTATGAAATCGGCGCGTCCGCGTTTTTCAGCATCGCTCATCTGGGCAGCTATAACTGCATTCATCCGCTGCGCGTCCATGCCGGGCCGGGATAAAACGCGCTGCCGCTGGATAAAGGGCGGCGCGCTCACCACCAGCGTATAATCAACGCGCGTTTCCGCCCCGGTTTCAAACAAAAGCGGTATATCCAGAACGGCGATTTTCGTTCTTCGTTTTTGTTGCTGTCGCAAAAAGCGGTCTTGTCCCTCATGAACCAGCGGATGCAGGATGTCTTCCAGTTGCCTGCGCTTGTCCGGGTCGCCAAATATCTCGGACCCCAGACACGCGCGGTTGATGCTCTTTGTGGCCCGGTCATAACTATCCGGGAACAAGGCGGACACCGGCGCGACGCCCTGCCCCCCCGCAGCCAGAAGCCTGTGCACTTCTTCGTCTGCGCAATGGACCGGCACACCTATATCGCGCAAAATCGCCGCCGCCGTGCTTTTTCCCATGCCGATCGAACCGGTGAGGCCGAGAATAATCATCGAGCGGCCTCCTGTGCTTTTTGCTGCAAGCCGGGCGTCACCTCCGGCAACATGCCAAACCAGCCTTCAAAAGCCGGGCGAGCTTGATGCAGCAACATCCCCAGCCCGGTAACGACCGGGTTGCTGCGGGCCTGCGCCTGTGCCAACAAATCGGTCATCAGGGGTTTATACACGATATCGCAGACCAGCGCCGTTTCCGGCAATACCCCCAAACTAACCGTCAAAGGCGGCTTCCCGGTCATCCCCAGCGCCGTTGAATTCACCAGGAGATCCACGCCCTCCATAGCGGCTTCCCGGTCATCCCAGTCAATCACGTCCAGATCAAAATCCGCAGCCAGCTCTTCGGCTTTTTCCCGGGTGCGGTTGGTGATGCGAATTTCGGGAACGCCCCGCTGTTTCAAGCCGTAGGCCAGCGCCCGCGCCGCGCCACCCGCGCCGAAAATCAAGGCCGGGCCAGATGTAAAATCAAAATCGGGGGCGGTTTGGACAATGTTTTCTATAAAGCCGAACGCATCGGTATTCCGGCCATAAAGCCTGCCCGCACCGTCAATCTTTACCGTGTTCACCGCGCCGATCGCCTGCGCCGTTTCATCGATTTCCGCACACAACTTCATAATCGCCTGTTTATGCGGGATCGTGACATTGAACCCGGTATAGCCGCCATCAACCAATTCCTGCACGCCGGCGACCAGATTGTCCGGTGCGATATCCAGCGCTTCGTAAGAGCCGTGCAGACCGTATTGCCCGATCCAGTGCGCATGAATCAGCGGCGACAGGCTATGGGCGACCGGATGGCCGATCACGGCGGCTTTTATTGTTTCACTTTTTCCCGGCATTCTCGCCGTCTTCTTTCTTTTTTTGAAGTAAGAACATAATCTCGGCGGCGGTTTCCTCAACCGAACGCCGCGTAACGTCAATAACCGGCCAGCCATGCTTGCTGAACAGGCGCCGGGCATCACGGACTTCTTCTTCGACGTGCTCGACATCCAGATAGTCATTGTCGTCATGCACAATGTGGGTGCCGTCTTCCGTCAAACGGGTGCGGCGCAGTTTCACCAGCCGGTCCGGCGCTTCGGTCAAACCGACAAAGAGCGGTTTTTTCAATGACAGGGCTTTTTCCGGAAACGGGACGCCGGGGCATAAAGGGATATTCGCTGCCCGGATGCCGCGTCGCGCCAGATAAATACAGGTCGGCGTTTTTGACGTGCGGGACACACCCACCAGAATAACATCGGCGTCTTCTATGCCGTGCAAATTCTGGCCGTCATCGAATGACAGGGCAAAATCCATCGCATCAATCCGCGCAAAGTAGGCATCGTCCAGCGCATGTTGCAGGCCGGGAATGCCCTTGCTCGGCAGGCCGAGATAAGAAGACAGCCCCTTGATGACCGGATCAAGAACCGACATGGACGGCACGCCCATCGCTTCACAGCGCTTTTGCAATTTCCGGCGCAGGGTCCGATCGACCAGCGTAAACAAGACAGGGCCGGGATGTTCGGCGATGTTCTCGATTACGCGCTCAAGCTGTTTTTCCGTGCGGACCATGGGCCAGAACCGTTCGACCGGATCAATCCCGTCAAACTGGGCCAGACACGCGCGGGCAAGCCCCTGCAGCGTTGTTCCGGTCGCATCGGATACAAGGTGAAGGTAAAAGGTCTGCGCCGTTTTTTCGGATGGTTCGCTCATAACAGCGCCATCCTAGCAATGAACCGGATTCAAGGAAAGAAGATTGCTTTAGCGCCAGATAGTATGAATGTCTTCTTGCGGGAAAATTTTGTTAGCCAGCGCCCGGTCCTGAAAGGGAACGTTCCCGACCATGACAACTTCCAGATCATAGATTATCTGCAGGAAATGGGACTGGTTAATCGGATCGTGCAGACCGGCAAAGAAAGGGTCCCGGCTGATTGTTTCACCCAGCCCCGCCAGATAGCGCACACCATCGGGCAAGGTTGAGAGCGCCTCGATACAAGCGACCGACAGGCGGTTTTTGCCAAACGGGTTGCGCGTTTCCGCGGCCTGCATAATTTCGTCCAGCGTTTCAAGAACGTCGTGATCGCAGCCATCAACCCGGGATTCGTCGGCAAACCATTGCCGGAATGCATAGGCCAACGCCGATCCGTCAAACAAGGCGGAAGGATCGCGCTCCAGATATTTGGTAAAGACCAACGCCATGTCCCCTTCTTCGGTGCCAATCAAGTGCCGCCACAGGTCGCCGTAACCGGCGCCGCGCAGCTCCCAGCCCGCCAGAAGGGCAACCGTATCGCAATCGGCGGCCCGCACGCGTTCGAGCATCAAAATATCTTCGGGACGGTAATGGGATTCAAAATCGCTCCAGCGCGTTTCGTGCCAGACATCGCGCAGCGCCTTTACGAACATGAACAACAAATTATTGCGAAAGTAAGCCGAGCGCGCCAGCCCCACCGGGGTCATATCATAGCAATCGAGCAATATCTTCCGGCCCGGAATGTCGAGGTGATAACCATTGTTCCCCAGCGCCGCCAGACCGACATGCCAGTCTTGCGTACTGGCCTCCGCCAATAAAGCGGCGGCGGCCGGGCTTTGGGTCAGCAACCGGGCAAACCAGTGAAAAATATCGGATTCATTCTGAAAAGCCGGAACCCGCGCGGACAGATCAACAGCCTCGTTTTCGGCCACGTAAAAATCCGCGAGCGGCAAAATCATGTATTCTTCGGGAACGATATTGGTCAAATCGCACGTAAGAAACGGATCAGCCGGACGGGTCAGCTTTTTATACTGGCTCTTCTTGCTGATGTAATCCGTTTTCATGCCATACGCTTTCTCACCCTTCGCTTCCGCGACGACGGAAAGGGATGATTGTTGCGCTTGTTTCTGCCGGCGCACCTTCGCAAATCCGGGCAGTGGATTTGATGCCGGGCAGGGCAATGACTGTTTGTTCTTTTTCATCGTCGCCAATCCATTCTTTTTTATTATGGGGGTCGTCATGAGAAAGTTCATGACTGTGGACGATTTCAGTCTTTTGCAATTCCCGTTCCGCTTCTGTGAAAGAGCGCTCAAACTTGATAAACCAAAGGAAATTGGCGTTAGAGCGATCACGCACCTCGGTGAAAAGAGCATCTTCCAGGATCAAATGGACATAGGGGGCCAGGTAATTTTTGCCGTAGGGTGCGCTGCCCAGCGCTAAAATCAGCCCGGCGGTAACCTGACGGGACGCTTCGCTATTGTCGAAAACATAGCCGCGGTAATCGGACAACATGTTCTGGATCAGGTTGCGATCCTCGTGAGAGCAACGATCAGACAGGAACCAGCTTTCGAAAACGGCGCTGGATGCCTCCCCGTTGTTCAGCGTCCGGAAGTCCATGTGTGCCTCGCGTGCAAACGCCCGGCCCAGATCAGACAAAGAAGATGTCTCGATCCGCTGCCACGGCAAATTTTCCCCGGCCAGTTGCAGTTCCCAGGCCACGCGAACCATCATAACGTGAAGATCGGCAATTTGTGCCCTGTTGACCAGAATTGCCTGATCCGGGTGGAATGTCAGGGCATGCAACAAAGCGCCGTGGCGGTGCTGCCATGCCCGGCGCAATTCACGCACGGTCAATAAAACCTGATCGGCAATGTCCAGAGAGCCATTAACAAAGATTGTTGAAGCTTGCCGATCGTAAAAAGCGGTATCAACCTGTACGCCGGCAATAATTATAATGGATTCCTCAGCGGCAAAATCAAGAAAGGCCTTGGCCATCCGGCTCTTTTCCATGATGGAACGCAGAGTGGAAAGATCGCTTTCTATCTGCCAGTCCGGGGAAGGCGGGCTTGTTACGGCAGCCGCGCTCGCGGAAAACAACAATCCCTTTTCCTGTTCCGACAGGAAATGATCTTTGTAAGCTGTCCCGCAAGTCGTTACTTTTTCCTGCAGGGACATCAAGCTTTTTTCAATCATGTCGATTTCGAACAGATCGTCAAAATCATCTTCGAGATCGCTTTCATAATCCATATAGAAAAGCGGTTGGTCACCGATGATGGTACAGCGCACAGGCTGGTCATTATTTAGCGTATAGGATACGCGCGGCATTCTGACCGCACTGGCTTCCCATTCAAAAAAATCTTCCGGCGTCTTGCTCATCGAACCCTAACCACTTCTTTAAAGACGTAACTTTCACGCGCCGTTGCAGCGCGCTCATAGGGTTCATTATGGGATGAACTTTATTAACGCTTTCTTGCCAAAAACAAAGAAAAAGCGTTTTTTTGCAAAAAAAATTGCAAGGGTTAACGGGGGTTTAAGAGGAACTTAACAGAGTCCTAATATTTGGCGGGTTTTCGGCGCTATTGCCCGAATGTGTCATCTAGAACCGGCATGTCTTCTATCAATAGACTTTCATCGGACAAGCTGACCAGCCCCCCGGCCGTGACATGAACCTGACTTTTGAACAGGGAGTCTTTGAATATCATGCAGGCAATCAGGTGATACGTCCCGTCACTGTCATGGTCTGTCACTGTCATGGGACAAATCATTTCACTAACGGCCCGGCGGGCAGCGGGCGGCGGATCCTCGCGCCAGGCAATTTCATCGGCGGTTTCGATGATGACGAACCGGCCATGGTGGCCCCGGACATAGGTAAAGAAAAACCGGACATAGGCCGCCACGTTATCGGCGTTCAGTTGCAAGGGTGCTTTTTCATTCAGCATATAAACCGGCTCGTTGGTCCAGTTCAAAGCAACGGCATTTCCGGGCTTATATAAGGCAAACTTTCGTTTGTGCGGCACTGTTTCGTAATCATTGATATCCAAAAAACGGTATCCGGGATAAAAGGACACGTCCTGTGCCAGGATCGTGGCCGTAACGGGATCGAACGGGCTTCCCTCCAGCAACGGGTTGATTTCTTCCAGAATAGCTGTGTTTTCTTCTTCACCGAGTTTTACGAACATATTGCGATTTGCACCTTTCCCTATTAGCCCCTTCTTTAAAAATACCATAGGCTATGGCTGGAAGCGATTCGGTTTTTTGGATGATTTTTATCCCGGTATCGCTGTGTATATGTGGGGGTAAAATCTGGGTGAATCTTTTGAGGAGGAGTTATCCCGATTCCGCTCTTTTTAAAAAGAATGAGTCGTTCCCTGTGGGGAAAGCTGTTTTGGGGAAAGTTTGCTTTCGGGGACGAATCATTCCGAATCGAAAGCATTGCAATGAATGTTCGCCAAGTCTTTGTGGGGGTAAATGCGGGGGTAATTTTTAATCCCCATGACTCACAGGACCTACTATCTACTAAAACCTATTTAAAAAGATTCTTTTTTATTTTGTTAGGACGAATGATCTGCTTTTATGCCTGTCATGAAAAGTGAAATGACCAAACCGTTTTTACAAGCTCTGGCAGGAAATCAGCCGGATCGAACTCCTTTTTGGCTGATGCGACAAGCGGGCCGGTATTTGCCTGAGTACAGGGAATTGCGAGCCAAAGCCGGCGGTTTTCTGGATATGGCATATAATCCGGATTTTGCCTGCGAAGTGACGCTTCAACCTTTGCGGCGTTTTGGGATGGATGCTGCGATTTTGTTTTCCGATATTTTGGTGGTGCCACATGCGCTGGGGCAGGATTTAACGTTTACGGCCGGGGAAGGCCCGCAGTTACCGCCTATTCGTGATGAGGGTGGCTTAAGTGCTTTGAGTCTCGACGGGATTGATGAAACGTTAAATCCGGTTTACGAGGCGGTTTCAAAAATTCGGGAAAGTTTGAAAAGTGAAGGGTTCGATCAAACGGCCCTGATCGGGTTTGCTGGGGCGCCGTGGACGATTGCGACTTACATGGTCGAAGGGCGCGGCAGCAAGGAATATTTGCATGTGAAAGGCTGGGCATACCGGAATCCGGCGGGTTTTCAAAAACTGATTGATCTGGTAACGGAAGCTACGATCCATTATTTGTCGCGGCAGATTGAAGCCGGGGCCGAAGCGTTGCAGTTGTTTGATAGCTGGGCGGGCGTTCTGGATGAAGTTCAGTTTCGGCGCTGGTGTATCGAACCGGCAAATCGGATTGTTACGGCGTTAAAGGTAAAATATCCGCATGTTCCGATCATCGGGTTTCCGCGCGGCGCCGGGTTGATGTATGAGGCCTATGTCCGTGAAACCGGGGTTGATGCGCTGGGGCTTGACCAGATGGTGCCTTTGGAGCAAGCGGTAGCTCTGCAGAAAATATGTCCGGTTCAGGGCAATCTTGATCCTGTGTGTTTGCTGACGGGCGGCGCGGCGATGGAGACATGGGCCAAAGAGATTCTGGACGCGCTGTCCGGTGGACCGTTTGTTTTTAACCTTGGGCACGGCGTCATCAAGGATACGCCGGTTACGCATGTCGAGGTCCTGTCAAAAATCATCAAGGGTCGTTCGCTATGAGCAAGACAGCCGTTGTTTTATTCAATCTTGGCGGACCGGATCGGAAAGAGGCCATTAAGCCGTTCTTGTTCAATTTTTTTATGGACAAGAACATTATCCCGGCGCCCCTGCCGATCCGCTGGACGCTGGCCCGTTATATATCGGCCAAGCGCGGCGGCGGCGTTGCTTTGGAGAATTACGGGTATCTGGGGCATCGTTCACCGCTGCTGGAAAACACCCAGATGCAGGCAGCGTTGCTGGAAGAAAAGCTAGGTGATGATTACAAAGTTTTTATCTGTATGCGGTACTGGCATCCGCTGGCTGATGAGGTCGCGGAAAAAGTCAAAGCCTATAGCCCGGATAAAATTATTTTGTTGCCTCTCTATCCGCAATTTTCAACGGCGACAGTTAAATCATCGCTGGAGGATTGGGACCGGGCAGCGGCAAAGGCAGGGCTGACAATCCCGGCAAACCGGATTGGCTGCTATCCCCTTAATGCCGGATTTATTACCGCTTCGGCGGATCTTATCAAGACAGCTTATGAGCAGATCTTTGAAAGCACTGGACAAAAACCGCGATTGCTGTTTTCTGCGCATGGTCTTCCCGAAAGCGTTGTGAAGAAGGGTGATCCCTATCAATGGCAATGCGAGCAGAGTGCGGCGGCGATTGCCGGATATCTGGGGATCGAAAATTTAGATTGGTCGCTTTGTTACCAAAGCCGGGTTGGTCCTAAAAAATGGATCGGACCGAGCACGGAAGAGGCTTTGCAGAAGGCCGCCGATGATAGCGTTCCGGTTTTAATCTATCCGGTGGCCTTTACGCAAGAACACGTAGAGACGTTGGTGGAAATTGAGATTGAATACCGGGAGTTGGCGCGGGAGATTGGCGTTCCGGCCTTTGCCCGGGTGCCGACCGTGGGGACGCATGCGGCGTTTATTGAAGGGTTAGCCGATCTGGTGACGGGCAAGGCGAAAGGTGGTTGCGCCTGCCCAGAAAAATTCGCACAATGCGGCTGCCGGAAAATGAAGGGAGAGGCGTCATGAAACCGTTTATTTTGGCTTTGTTGGTCTTGTTTATAGCCTTACCCGTACAAGCGGCGGATCAGGAAAAAGAGTCGACCTATGAGCGCGTGATGCGCACCGGCGTAATTCGCTGCGGCTACGTCGTTTTGCCGCCGCACGTCATAAAAGACCCCAATACAGGGGAGATGTTCGGTATTATTTATGATGTTATGGAAGAGGCTGCCCGGATGCTAGACCTTAAGATCGATTGGGCAGAAGAGGTCGGTTTTGCGACGATGAATCCTGGCCTGAAAGCCGGTCGGTATGATGCAATTTGTTTTGGTTATTGGGAAAACCCGTTCGAGGGCAAGCTTGGCTATATTGGCTTTAGTGAACCCCTATATTACATGCCGGTCGGTATGTATGTCCGTGCGGATGATGACCGATTTGATGATAATATTATGGCCGTTAATAATCCGGAAGTCAGGATTTCTTCATCGGACGGGATGATAGCAAATACTGTGGCGCGTCAAGACTTTCCGCAAGCGCAGGTTATCAGTTTGCCGAACCTGACGGATGTCGCACAGAATTTGATGGAGGTTTCATCCGGTAAGGCGGACGTTGCGTTTCTGGCGTTTCGGGATGGTTACCGCTTTATGGAGGCCAACCCCGGGACGATCAAGAACGTGGCGCAGGCCCAGCCTGTACGGGTATTCGGGTCGACGATCGCTATCCCGCAGGGCGATCACCAGTTTGAAGTGATGCTCAATACTGTTTTCAAACAGATGATAAACGGCGGTTATATTGATCGCTTGTTGAAGAAATATGAAGAATATCCCGGCGCGGTTTTTCCGCCGGCTAAGCCATATATGAACACAATGCCCGCAGGAGGCACGCCTTGAAAAATTTGATTTTATCTTTTTTCCTAATGCTTCTCGCTTTTCCCGCTTTTGCGGCGTCAGGCGAAAAAGAATCCACCTATGAGCGTGTCATGCGCACCGGCACGATCCGCTGCGGCTATATTTTGTTGCCGCCGGAGATGATCAAGGACGTCAATACCGGTGAATTTAGCGGGCTATCGTACGATATAATGACCGAGATCGGGCGGCGGCTGGATCTGAAGATTGACTGGGCGGAAGAGGTTAATTTTCAGACGCTGGCGGAGGGTTTGAAAACCGGGCGGTATGATGCCGTGTGTTTTTCCCTGTACCGTTATACGCAGCAAGCCAAGTTTGTGAATTATACCACGCCGCTATTTTTCAGCGAGACGGGTGTGTTTGTCCGGGCTGATGATACAAGGTTCGATGATTACACAGCGAAAATCAATGATCCTGCGACCAAGATCAGCGTGATTGATGGCGAGATGTCCCAGTTTATTGCTGCCGAGGAATTTCCCGAAGCGCAAACGCTGTCTATGCCGCAATTAACCGATCTGTCCCAGATGCTGGTTAATGTCGAAACCAAAAAGGCCGATGTGGCGTTTATTAACCTTCTGGTGGCCGATCATTATTTGAAAAACAATCCGGGGAAGCTGAAAAACCTCGCGGCTTATGACCCAATCCGGGTTTTTTCCCACGGGTTCGTATATCCGAAGGGGGAATACGATCTGGGCAAGATGCTCGATGTTGCGATCGAGGAAATGCACGATCACGGTTTTATCGACAAGGTTCTGAACAAGTATGATCCCGAGGGGCGGACGTATCTGCGTTTGCAAAGACCGTACAGGAAAGGGGAGTGACCATGGCCACTTTTTTTCTCGATCATTATATGACCCTTAAGGCGCTGCACCTGATTGCCGTGATGGCATGGATGGCGGGGCTGTTTTATTTGCCACGGCTGTTTGTTTATCACGTTACGGCAGAAAAAGGCTCTGACAAATCTGAAACCTTCAAGGTTATGGAGTTTAAATTGCTGCGCTATATCATGAGCCCGGCGGCGATTGCGGCGTGGTTGTTTGGCGGGTTGATGTTGTGGGCCAACCCGGTTCTTCTGGAGCAGCCGTGGATGCACGTGAAGCTTTTGTGTGTCGTATTGATGACGGTGTTTCATCATTTTCTGATGGTCTGGCGCAAGCAATTCGCCCGCGATGAGAATACGCATTCCGAGAAATTTTACCGCTGGTGGAACGAAGCGCCGACGGTGCTGATGATTATCATTGTTGTGATGGCGGTGGTCGAGCCGTTTTAGGTGTCAGTGCCAGCGGAAGGCGTGGTTCATTGGCGGCGGCGATGCCATCTTTGCTTCGGGGTTTTCCCGCAAGGTTCTTTTGCGTTCTTGTTGTTCGATAATTGTTGCTATTATTTCCGGACGGTAGCTGCACAAATCATCAAAAGCTATTCTTTGGCATTCTTTGGCAAAAGAATCCAGATCATTGAACGGAATTTCCGGCATTGCTGCGAAGGCCCATGGTTCGATTATTGAAGGATCGTCCGGTTTAGCTCTTCTTCCTTGTGTTGTCCGTTCCCACATCTCCCTTTCCATGGAGACAAATCGCGAGAGAAGCCGCCACAGTTCTTTTTCGGATGTCGCTGCGATCGTATGTGTTTCGTGATCAATATCAGACATGGTTTCTTTTGTTACAAAAGTATATATGTCGCTTATGAAAGCTGTTACGATCTTTTCTGACTCAGGATTACCATCGCTGCTCAGGACAATTTCAAGGGACTTTCTTGGTTGTGTTTCGGTTATGTGATCGTGTATGACAATTCCAAAGGGAATGCTATTCTTCGATTCTTTCGGTGTAAAGTAATTGGTAAGCAATATTTCTGAGACGGATGTTGCTATCATGGCCATTGCCGGCGCATGACGCAAAATTTCAAAAAAGCGGTTTTGGTCCTGCGTATTTAATGTGTCGCCACAGTAGAAAATGTTTCCGCCGAATTCCTCGTTTCCTAGATATTCAATAGTCTCTTCTTCTTGTTCTGACATTTTTATCTTTTTATGAAGCCGTTAATAATATTATGTCTAACTATAGGGGGCAGCCCCTATTGTCAATAAAATGTTTGACTTGTTTCAAAGGGATGGCTATAAAACAAGGGTCTAGTAATAAGAAACTCCCTTAAAAATTTAGAGTTTTTTGGTGAAAAGCGGAGAAATCCGCGCGAAAACGGGATTAAAAAATCCTTTGTTTTGCGATTTGGTAACGAGACAAATTTTCAAACATTAGAGATATTTGATTACAACTCCACATTTATAAACCCTCCATTGACCGTATAATCGAGAGACCTCCCCATGAATCTCCAGGAATTAAAAAACCGCTCCCCCGCAGAGCTTTTGGCTTTTGCCGAAGAACTGGGCATTGAAAACTGTAACGCCATGCGCAAGCAGGACATGATGTTTGCCATCCTCAAGGAACTGGCAACGCAGGATGTGCCGATTGCCGGGACCGGGGTGCTGGAGGTTTTGCAGGACGGGTTCGGTTTCTTGCGCTCTCCGGAAGAAAATTACCTGCCGGGGCCGGATGACATTTATGTGTCGCCGTCGCAAGTGCGTCGTTTTGGGCTGCGGACCGGGGATATTGTTGAGGGTGAAATTCGCGCGCCGAAGGATAACGAGCGTTATTTCGCATTGCTACGCGTTGGGACGATCAATGGCGAGCCGCCGGAGAAAATCCGTCACCGCATTAACTTTGATAACCTGACGCCGCTTTACCCGGATCGCAAGATTAAGCTGGAGATTGACGATCCGACCAGAAAATGCAATGTTCAGCGTGTGATTGAAATGACTTCGCCGCTTGGTTTTGGCCAGCGGGCTTTGATCGTGGCGCCGCCGCGGACCGGTAAGACCGTGATGCTGCAGGAAATTGCGCACTCAATCGAAGCAAATCATCCGGAGGCTTACCTGATTGTGCTGCTGATTGACGAGCGGCCGGAGGAAGTGACCGATATGGCGCGCAGCGTGCGCGGGGAAGTGATTTCCTCGACCTTTGACGAACCTGCCGCCCGTCACGTCCAGGTGGCGGAAATGGTTATGGAGAAAGCCAAGCGCCTGGTTGAGCACAAGCGCGACGTTGTTGTGCTGCTCGACTCGATTACTCGTCTGGCGCGGGCCTATAATACGGTTGTTCCCAGTTCCGGTAAGGTTCTGACCGGGGGTGTGGACGCCAACGCGCTGCAACGTCCGAAACGTTTCTTCGGGGCGGCCCGGAATATCGAGCAAGGCGGATCGCTGACCATTATCGCCACGGCCCTGATTGATACCGGCAGCCGGATGGATGAGGTGATCTTTGAAGAATTCAAGGGAACCGGTAACTCTGAAATCGTTCTTGATCGGAAAATTTCCGACAAACGGGTCTTCCCGGCCATTGATATCCAGAAATCCGGAACGCGGAAAGAAGAGCTTCTGGTCAACAAAGATGTGCTCCAGAAAATGTGGGTGCTGCGCCGTATTCTTAACCCGATGGGGACGGTCGATGCCGTCGAATTCCTGCTGGGCAAGATGAAAGAAACCAAAAACAACGATGATTTCTTCCAGTCCATGAACCAGTAAAAACGAGGCGTCATGAAACCGTTTTCTGTTGTATTGCTGACAGTTATTGTTGCGGTTGTTGCCAGTTTTCTGACGGTTCAGGTGACCGTTCCCAAAAATGCCGGGGGTGGGACGGTCGTTTCCAAGCAAAAAGAGTCCGTGTATGAGCGCGTGATGCGCACCGGGAAAATCCGGTGTGGCTATGCGGTATGGCAGCCGGTCTTGATGAAAGATCCGAATACGGGCGCCTTTTCCGGCGTCTATTACGATTATATGAATTTGCTGGCGGCGCGTCTGGGGATGGAGGTTGAATGGACTCTGGAGCTGAGTCTTGCGACGTATCTTGAGGACATGGCAGCCGGGAAATATGATGTTGAATGTTCGGGTGGCTGGCCGAATGCCCAGCGCGGCAAGGTGGCCGAATACACAACGCCGCTTTATTTCAATCCGATTTATCTGTATGCAAGAGAGGGCGATACGCGTTTCGACGAGGACCGTTCCCTGATTAACACGCCCGATGTGCGGTTTGGCACAATGGTTGGCGAGCAAAGCGAAACATACCGCGCCGAGGCCTATCCCAACAGCAAGGAAGTGTCCCTGCCTGGCAGCGTGCCGCTTTCCGAGCTGTTGATGCAACTTGTTTACGGCAAGGTTGACGTTGCTTTTTACGATGAAATGAGCGCCAAAGAATTCATGCAGAAGCAGCCGGGAAAAATTCGCCGGATTCCGGGGCCGCCCGTGAAAGTTATTCCCAATAACCTGTCTGTGGCCAAGGGTGAACAGGAGCTGGTGAATATGCTGAATACGGCGACACAAGAACTTATTTATGAAGGCGCTATCGAGCGCATCTTGCAGAAATATGGCGTTACGGAAGACGTTGCTTTGCGGCCAGCTTTGCCTTATCGGCAGGACTGATTACCGATATCCTGTGCCCGGTGAGACCATCGCCGGGGTTTCCATGAGTTCTTCCAGATCATCGTTTAGTGGCAGGCTGTAATCGTAGGCCGCCAGAACCCGGCGCGTTCCGGTTTCCAGTATTCTCAGGTTAATCAGGACAGATTTGCGGCCATGGGCGTAGTGGCCGGTGATGGTGGCCGGACTGCCTTGCTGTTGTGCGCCACCCATTGTCGGAGACACCATGTCCCCCGCCATGTCGGTTGGCATACCCGGCATGATTGCGCCGTCAAACGAAGCGGCTGTGACGTTATAGCCGAGCTGGACAAAGCGGGCGCCGATCTGACCGGTGACGATGCGGCCGAGCGCCGTCATGCGGTTCGGATCGTTGATATCGCTCAAGACGCCGATTTGCAGCGGCGTTTCTGGCGTTACGAAGCTTTTTGATTGCTGGATCAGCATATCGGCGGCGGCGTAGTTCGTCGCCGTGATGTCGACTTTTTCGGCGGAAAACCCGCTATCCATAAAGCTGGCCGTGCAGCCGGGCAAGGCCATGAAAACCGCCAGCGGAAGAACGAGTGAGAACAGACGTTTCCGAAACATGGCGGTTTCCTTTTATTTTAGTAAAGCGGGGTCGGGCCACCGA
The DNA here is from genome assembly GCA_020638175.1 of Rhodospirillales bacterium. Lineage (NCBI taxonomy): Bacteria > Pseudomonadati > Pseudomonadota > Alphaproteobacteria > Rhodospirillales > Rhodospirillales bacterium. Next base: position 395,671 of record JACKJA010000002.1, on the reverse strand, counting down.
CAGACGATTCATCGGCCGGGCGTGTCAATCCGGATGGTGCAGCGCTGTTTTTAGGCATGTAGCCTTCCAGATCTTCAAGCTCGTAATTATCAGAGGTTTCGTGCAGGACAACGTCGCCACTCAGCAAAGTCAGGTTAACGTTGAAGGAGCTGTTTACACCGGGATCGTTGCTTATCAGACGGTAGCGTAGCGTATAGCCGTCTTTTTCCGGTTGAACCGGAATGGCGTATCCCTTTTCTGTCAATGTTTTGCGCAGAACGTGTCCGAAATCTTTTTCCCGGTCATTATTCAGATCGGTTGGCTGGAGGTAAGCACCATCAACCAGAGCCGAGAACCCTGTGTCCATTTCCGTGGAAAGTTCACGGGCCGCGCGGGTCCATAGGGCGCGTTCGGCAAGCAGCCGGGCCAGTTCTTCCGGGGAGAGTTTTTTCACAGCCATATCGCCGTACATGCCTTCGTAGCCGGCATCATTATCCATGGTGCCCGCATTTTCATTTGCGGCGGCATTCATATCGTCTTCCGCCATGCTCTTTTTGTAGTCTTTGCTGAGAGAGCCGCTGTCTTTACAATTTTCGAGGTTGTAGCAATAGCCCTTGGGCAGGGTTTTGAGGTAACCCGGACGGTCTTCGGCGGCGCAGCCGGCCAAGACAAGAACGGCCCCCACGGCCAAAGCAAAGGACAAGCTTGATTTAGAAGCGGATAACATGATGATAACTCCGAACGTGAACGGTCATAATTCTGGTAACATGCTATCAAGTCTTTGCCTGCGCGTACAGACCCAATTCATGCAAATTATGCTGTTTCCAGCGCTTTGATATTATTCAGGATATTCACGGGGTTGAGGCTGCCGAATATCAGGCTGGTGACGCCGGGGATGTTTGTGATGTGGCGCAGGGCGTCTGCCGGGCTTCCAACCTGATCGAGATGCCCGGAGGCCAACCCTTTTTTAATCAGAACAGCCTTTCCTTTCTTGGCGGCATATTCAATTACGGGCAGTTCATCGCGGTAAGCGGGATTATAGGCAACCATAACAGCATCGGTCAGGTCGGCAGCCATTTTCCCGCCTTCTATAGTATAGGTAGACACGCCATAGCTCAGGATATCGCCCTTTTGTTTGTATTGCTCCAGAACTTCCAAAACCGGCGTATCGCGCATCACGGCAACGTCATCGCGGCTTGAATGAACCAGAACGCAGTCCAACCGGTCGGTTTTGAGACGCTTTAAACTGCGCTCGATGCTTTTTTGCGTATGGTCGCGTGTGAAGATGTATTCCGACTGGCCGTTTTCAAACTCTTCGCCTGTTTTTGTCATCAGGAAGAAATCATCGCGCCGGTTCCCGAGAAGTTTTCCCAGTCTTTCTTCGGATGTGCCATAGGCCGGGGCGGTATCGAGAAAATTCAGATTATGCGCCCGGCATAGATCGAGGATTTCTTCTATTTCGGCATCAGATGGCAGGGTAAAGCCTGCGCCGCCGGGATATTTTACACTCTGGTTGCGGCCGAATTTGACGGTGCCGAGACCGAGGATTGATACGGTTTTCCCGGTCTTGGCAAAAGGGCGGTGGGGGACCGGGAACAAGGGCGTTTCAGGGGCGCCCCTCATGCTTTTTTCCATTCTGCGTTCTCCCAGGGGTACAGGCCCATGGGCGGCGGATCGAACGGCAGGGCATTGTTGTTTACCGATGACGGTGCCAAGCCGTCGCGCGCGATGATGCGGTCTATTTTTATGCCGAGGGCCGGGGCAAAGGTCATCTTGGTCGGCCAGACAAGAACGGCATTTTTTTCTTCGCGGAACTGAGGGCCGGGGGGCAGGTGGCCGCTTTTGTCATAGGCTTCGGCCCGGTCGACCTCCCAACTGCTCCATGTGACCGCATCCCAGTTTATTTTCGGGAACAGGTCGCGCATCTCGGAATCGGCGAAGGAAATTGCTTCGTCGTTTGTCATGCCCGCTCCTTTTTCGGCAATGTTGCCTCCCATGTACCAGATATAGGTGCCGTCATTTGCCGGATAGGATGTAATTGTTGCCCGCGGTTTCGGGTTGCTGGTTATGCAATGGCCGAAGAGCGCATGCGGCAGGCCTTTGGCCATGACTTGCCGCAGGGGACGGCGCTGGGTGATTTGTTCGGGAACACCCAGCATCCGGGCGGCTTCTTCATTGCCGCTGCCGGCGGTAAAGATATATTTTTGCGCGCTTATCGTGACGGTCCGTCCCTCTTTTCCTTCCAGAATCGCATGGTCAATCGCGCCGTCTTTTATCGCCAGATCAATCAGGCGGGCCTTGTAAATTGAATCAGAGAAAGGATCGGCCAGTGCCCGCACAACCGATTTGACATCCATAACGGATTCGGCCAGTTCATAGCCGGTTTTTACACCATGTTCCTGTAAAACAGCCGGAAGCGCTTCCGGGGGCAAATGCTGTGTCTCGCCGTTTACGGCTTTGGCGGCGGCGAAGGCCGTGGCCCCGGCCAACAATTTGTGATCGGGCCACATGATTTGTGCATCGGCCAGTGTTTCGACGCCGGTTAAATCAATCGGCCCGGTTCCCCGGCGGCACTCATCCCATAAAGCCGGCATTTTGGCGACGTTATTGGCGACATCACCGATATGGCCGGTCAGGGTATATTTCTGTCCCCCGTGGATCATGCCTTGTGAGCCGAGGGTTTGTGTCCCGCCCAGTGCATCCGGTTCAATCAGGGCTACATCATACCCCTTTTGTTTCAGGGTGTGGAATACCCAAAGCCCGGCAATGCCACCGCCGAAAACAAGAAAATCTTTTTTAAAATCAGCCATTTTGTTTCATCTTTTCAATTGTGCCGGTTGTACTGTGCCCTTCATAGACCGGCATGACCATGACTTCCCCGCCATAGGCCTGCACGATCGGAGCTTCGGGGATCTGGTCGACGGTGTAATCGCCGCCTTTGAAATAGATGTCGGGCTGCAGAAATTCGATCAGGCGTGAGGCTTTGTCATCTTCCTCGGGCTGGTCGCCGAACAAGACGACCAGATCAATGGACCCCAAAGCGCCGATGACGTTGGCGCGGGCGTCCTGGTCGTTGACCGGGCGGTCAGGGCCTTTCAGACGTTTGATCGAGTCGTCCGTATTCAGCCCCATAATCAGGCGGTCGCATTTATCGCGCGCGTCGTTCAGGTACGTGACGTGGCCGTAATGCAAAATATCGAAGCAGCCATTTGTGAATCCGACTTTTAACCCCTGCGCTTTCCAGCGAATGACTTGTTCAAGCGCATGTTCCCGGTCAAGAATGAGGGCCCGACGGTTTGCGTCGGCTTTGTTTTCGGCGGCATCTTCGTCCAGCCGTTTCAAGAGCTCTTCCGCCCGTATGGCGGCTGTGCCGGTTTTTGCGACGACAATGCCGCCGGCTTTGTTGGCGAGGATAGTGGCTTCTTCGAGTGTGGCTCCGGCTGCCAGAGAGGCGGCGACCGTAGCGATGACTGTATCCCCCGCCCCGGAAACATCGAAAACTTCCAGTGCTTCCGTGCTCAGGTGGACGGGCTTGTCCGGCGTATCGGCGGATAAAAGTGTCATGCCGTCTTCCGAGCGCGTGGCCAGTACGGCCTTTATGCCTGATGTTTGCAAAAGCGTGCGTCCAGCTTCCGTGATTTCTTCATCGGTTTTTGTCGGTGCCTTGTTTGTTGCTTCTGACAATTCCTTGCGGTTCGGGGTGACGACGGCTGCGCCGCGGTAGCGGCTGTAATCCGTGCCTTTGGGGTCGACCAATACCGGGATGCCGCGTTCGTTTGCCAGAGCCATGACTTGCTTTATAATAGTGTCCGTCAGCAAACCCTTGCCGTAATCAGACATTATAATAGCATGCACCGCCGGGATGATCTCTGCCGCTTTGGCCAGAATGGCGGCTTCGGTCGCTGGCTGAATCGAGCGAATGTCTTCAGCATCTGTGCGTAAAAGCTGTTGGTGCGCGGCGATAAAGCGCGTTTTGATGGATGTCGGACGGTCATCGCACATAACGAGCATATCGGCATCGGCGCGTTTTTCAGAGACGAGAGAGGCGATTTTTCTTCCTGTATCGTCGTTTCCGATAGCCGCGATAATGTGGGGTTTGATCCCCAGACTTGCTAGGTTGGAGAGAGCATTCCCCGCGCCGCCCAGAGTCATTGTCTCCTGTTTAATGGATAAAACTGGCACCGGGCTTTCCGGGGAAATGCGTTCGACATTACCGTAAACGAACCGGTCCAGCATAATATCACCGATAACCAGAACGTGGCACTCAGGCATGGCAGCCAGATATTTTTTCAGGGTGGCGGTGGTCTGTTTCATGATTATGGGACCCAAATCTTATTCTTATGTAAACAAATAGCGTTTTTTTCAGCAAACAATGCTTTTTTGCCCGTTTGTTTAGAATTCGTCAATCTTTGTCGTCTTTAATAGGGGGACATGGCCCGTGTGTGGTTCGTGTGTGGGAACAGAAGGCAGAGGTCTCATGAAAGAGAAAACAAAGAGCAAGAGCGGTATCCTCGCGGGTTTGCGCACAGTTATGGAGCGTAACCGTCTTGGCGAGTTGATGGTTATGAATGGCTTTTTGACGCCGCATGAGCTGAAATATGCGCTGGTTAGCCAAAAAACCAGCCGTGAACAACTAGGCCGTATTTTGCTGCGCGAACGAATGGTTCGGCGTCGTGACCTGTACCGGGCTTTGGTCCAGCAATGGTCTTTGCGTCTGCTGGTTACAGTCATGACGGTTATGATCGGGGCATCTGCCGTGGGTGTGAAGCCCGCGCGGGCAGGAACGATCAAGGATATTCCGGCGCAGGTGAAGCTGGCCAGCGCCGCCAACGTTGTGTTTGCCCCTGTAAAGGGCTACCCGGCGCTGTTTGGTACATCCGAACGCCGCTCTTACAATCTGGATGCATTCACGAAATGGACAGGCATGTTCCAGCGTTTTGAGGCTGCCGTGAAAACGGAGCAAGGCCAGCGCGTTCTTTATGAATGGAAAAAGGATTTGCATGAATTTGAAGGGCTGCCGCTGGAAGATATGATTGAAGAGGTCAACGATCTGATTAATGGCCAGCGCTACATCGTTGACAGTCGCAATTTCGGCCAGAGTGATTACTGGGGGACGCCGGTTGAGTTCTTCACCCGTGGCGGTGACTGCGAAGATTTTGCCATTGCCAAATATGTGTCGCTGCGGGCGCTGGGTGTACCGGAAGAGCGTTTGCGCGTAGCAATCGTTCAGGATCAGCAAAAAAATATTCCACATGCGGTTTTGGTTGTATACACGGATGACGGTCCGATGATGCTGGATAATCAGATCAAGAGTGTCCGGCCGACCAGCAGCGTTCATCATTACCGCCCGATTTTTTCAATCAACCGTCAGGCTTGGTGGCTTCATACCCAGCCGTCGCGCACGGTTTTGGCTTCGGCGCAGTAGAAATCGCTCATATTTTTGAAAATTATCCAGGCCTTGCTTTAACGGTAAGGCCTGAATTTTTTAATCGACCCAGGCAATGCGCAAAACATTAGTTGAGCCGGGAGTGCCAAAGGGAACACCCGCCGTAATAACGAGGCGGTCTCCCTTTTCGGCGATGCCGTGGGTGCGGGCAATGGACACGGCTTCCTTGACGGTGGCGGCGAACGTCGTGATGCTTTGTTCGTCGGCAACATAAACGGCATGAACGCCATAGGACAGGACCATGCGCCGGGCGACGTCTTCTTTGTGGCTCAGGCACAAAATCGGCACGCTTGGACGATGCCGGGCGGCTCTCAGAGTGGTCGAGCCTGAGGATGTGAATGTTGCAATGCAGGCGGCATGTATGTCCATGGCGACCTGATAAGCGGCGGCGGTAATGGCATCCGATGTATTTTCTTCCGTTTCCGGGTGTTCGGCATCCATGATGCGGCGGTAATAATCGTCGCTTTCGGTGTGCCGGCAAATCCGGTCCATGATGGATACGGCTTCCAGCGGATATTTCCCGGCAGCGGTTTCTGCCGAGAGCATCACGGCGTCGGTGCCGTCATAAACGGCGGTGGCCACATCGGAGGCCTCGGCGCGGGTCGGGGTCGGTGCTTCGATCATCGATTCCAGCATCTGGGTGGCGACGATAATCGGTTTGCCGGCCTCGCGTGTTTTGCGAACGATTTTTTTCTGGACGGCAGGTACTTCTTCCGCCGGGATTTCAACGCCCAGATCACCGCGTGCCAGCATAATGGCATCGGTCAGGTCCAAAATTTCATCAAATTTCTCAAGCGCGGAAGGCTTTTCAATCTTTGCGATCAAACCGGCGCGGCCCTTAATCAGTTTTTTGGCTTCGGCGACATCTTCGGGTTTTTGCACGAAGCTCTGGGCGATCCAGTCGACGCCCATATCCAGTGCCGCGGTCAGGTCTTTGCGGTCCTTGGCGGTCAGGGCGGCGATCGGCAGGGTTACGCCGGGAACGTTAACGCCCTTGTTGTTGGAAATTTTGGTGCCGGCCAGAACTTTTCCTACCAGAAAATCGGCGCCTTTTTCGACGATTTCCATGCGGACCTTGCCATCATCCATCAATATGATCGCGCCTTTTTCGAGCGCTTCGATAATTTCCGGGTGCGGCAGGTTGACGCGGGTTTCGTCGCCCTCGGTTTTGTCGAGGTCAAGGCGGAGCGTCATCCCCGGCTTCAAGGCAATGGAGCCATCCTTGAATTTTCCAACGCGCAATTTTGGCCCCTGCATGTCGGCAACAATCCCGATCGGGAGCGCGAGTTCTTTTTCAATCTTCCTGATGGCCTCGACGCGGGCGCGGTGATCTTTGTGACTGCCGTGACTGAAATTCAGGCGGAACACGTCGACGCCGGCAATAAACAGTTTGCGGATCATTTCATAATCGGCGGAGGCCGGGCCGAGTGTGGCAACAATTTTTGTTTTCCGGTTGCTGCGGACATATTTCTTGTTAATCGCGGTCATGCGCTTTCGATTCCCCTGATAAATGTTCGGGCGATCACCGCCCTTTCTTTTTGCAGGACGCCATATTCGGCAATACGATGGGCAAAATCAACCGTTTCTTTACGGACGAAATACAAGAAACCATTATACCGGAACCTATAGCGTTTCCGTTGTTCTTCGGGGGCTCCCCTTACGATTTTCAGGATTCTATTTTTCCCGTAATGTTAAAATATAATTTCTTTTTTTATCGGGATGGATCAGTGCATAAGTTTTACCAGAGTATAAAATTCAGCATGTTGTCAGGCTTTTCCACATGCAAAGGTATGTCAATTAGGAACAAAGTCATATTGGCGTCCAGCCACGAGATATAGTATGTTGAATACAGCCTTACCGCTACGGATAGTGTTTTTATCCACATCTATCCACATCATATAAGGATAACTTTGTTAATAACCGCGCAAAAGTTGGGGAGCCGGGCATGTTTGATATTGCACAAATGGAACGGGGGAATCGGGTTCGCATCGATCGAAGCCGTGATGAAAATCTGACGGAATTCGGAAAAGCGACTTTGACGGACCGTTATTTGCTGCCCGAGGAATCCTATCAGGATCTTTTTGCGCGTGTGGCGATGTATTACGGGGATGATTCGGCCCATGCGCAGCGCCTGTACGATTATATCTCCAAACTCTGGTTTATGCCGGCCACGCCTGTTTTGTCCAATGGCGGCACCAGCCGCGGTCTGCCGATTTCCTGTTTCCTGAACGAATCGGGCGACAGTCTCGAAAATATTGTGGAGCTGTGGAACGAGAATGTCTGGCTGGCCTCTCTGGGCGGCGGCATCGGTTCTTACTGGGGCAATGTGCGCTCGATCGGCGAAAAAGTGGGCCGCAACGGCAAAACGTCGGGTATCGTGCCTTTTATTCGCGTGATGGATTCCCTGACCCTCGCCATCTCCCAGGGGTCCCTGCGCCGCGGCTCTGCGGCGATTTACCTGCCCATCTGGCATCCGGAAATCGAGGAATTTATTGAGATTCGCCGTCCCACCGGCGGGGACCCGAATCGCAAGGCCCTGAATCTCCATCACGGCGTTCTGGTCACCAACGACTTTATGCATGCCGTTGAAAATGGCGAGGAATGGGCGCTGAAATCGCCGAAGGACAAATCCGTTGTCGCCAAAGTCAGTGCGCGGGATCTGTGGATTCGCCTGTTGACCGCCCGCATTGAAACGGGAGAGCCCTATATCGTCTTTATCGACCATGTGAACGACCATATTCCGGACCACCACAAAATGGCGGGCCTGAATGTGAAGATGTCCAATCTATGCGCGGAAATCACCCTGCCTACGGGCAAGGACCATCTGGGGAACGAACGGACGGCGGTCTGCTGCCTGTCGTCCCTCAATCTTGAGAAATTCGAGGAATGGCAGGACCATCCGCAGCTTATCGAAGATATCATGCGCTTTCTGGATAATGTTTTGTCCGACTTCATTGAAAAAGCGCCCGATTCGATGAAACGCGCAAAATACGCGGCGATGCGCGAGCGTTCCGTGGGGCTTGGCACCATGGGTTTCCATTCCTTCCTGCAGTCCAAGATGATTCCCTTCGAGGGCGTGATGGCCAAGGTCTGGAACCGCCGGATGTTCCAGCATATCAAACGCGGCGCCGACGATGCGTCCCGCAAACTGGCGGAAGAACGCGGGGCCTGTCCGGATGCGGCCGATTACGGAATCATGGAGCGTTTTTCGAACAAAATGTCGATTGCGCCGACTGCGTCCATTTCCATTATTTGCGGCGGCTCTTCCGCGGGGATTGAGCCGGTCGCGGCGAACGCCTACACCCATAAAACGCTTTCCGGGTCCTTTCCGGTGAAAAGCAAATTCCTGACAAAGCTTCTGGAAGAAAAAGGACAAAATACCGAAGACGTCTGGTCTTCCATTTTCACCAACGAGGGGTCCGTCCAGCATCTGGATTTCCTCAGCGACGAGGAAAAAGACGTGTTCAAGACGGCCTTTGAAATCGACCAGCGCTGGGTGATCGAACATGCGGCGGACCGGGCGCCTTTTGTCTGTCAGGCGCAGAGCATCAACCTCTTCCTGCCGGCGAATGTGCACAAAAGGGACCTGCACGGCCTCCACTGGCAGGCCTGGAAGAAAGGGGTGAAATCCCTTTATTACTGCCGCTCCAAATCCATCCAGCGCGCCGAAAGCAATGCAAGCTGGATCCGCAGCCAGTCACAGGCTCCGACCCCTGACCGGGATAAAGAACCGGAACTGACCGAGCAAAAGAGCGACCAGCCGCAATACGAAGAATGTCTGGCGTGCCAGTAGGCTTCTGACCCAATCCGTCTGTAACTTCTTACCGCTTTCATGCGAACTATATCGTATGAAAGGAGGCATCATTATGTCTGTAAAAAATCGTTTTATGATAACGCTGGCAGCGGTTTCGGTAATCGGGACGGTTGCGGTGGCCGCGCAGGCGGAGGATGGCAAGATGACCAAAAAGCTTACCCCCATTCAGGAATATGTGACCCAGAAAAACGGGACGGAACGCCCGTTCGAAAATGAGTACTGGAACAATCACGAACCCGGTATCTATGTCGATGTGGTTTCCGGCGATCCGCTGTTTTCCTCGACCGATAAATTCGATTCGGGGTCGGGTTGGCCGAGTTTCACCAAGCCACTGAAAGAGGATATGGTCAGCACCAAAACCGATGCATCGCACGGCATGACACGCACGGAAGTGCGCTCGGCTGAGTCCGATTCGCATCTGGGGCACCTGTTTGACGACGGTCCGAAGGATAAGGGCGGCATGCGTTATTGCATCAATTCAGCTTCGCTGCGCTTCATTCCGAAAGCCGATATGGAGAAGGAAGGATACGGCGCATATCTGTACCTGTTCGAGGAATAACCTTCCCGGCTGAAAAACAGAGGAAAACCGCCGAAAATCGTTGTGTGCGGGCTGATTTATGTGCTTAAAGAGTTATATGGGTTTTACATGTTTATCGGGATCAGGAAAAAGGAGCGCTTACTATGTCCTCACAAGCACAAATCAGCACAAACTATGAAATTTCGGATGATGTAACAGAGGCGGCCAGCCCGCTTTTGGTCGAGCGCCATGTGTACAAGCCGTTCCTTTATCCGTGGTGCTATGATGCGTGGCTGACGCAGCAGCGTTTGCACTGGTTGCCTGAAGAAGTGCCGCTGGCCGAAGATGTGCGGGACTGGAAAAAGAACCTGTCCCCGTCGGAAAAACACCTTGTGACCCAGATTTTCCGGTTCTTTACGCAGGCTGATGTTGAGGTCAATAATTGCTATATGCGTCATTATTCCCGCGTATTCGGTCCGGTTGAAGTCCAGATGATGCTGGCGGCGTTTTCCAACATTGAAACTATTCACATCGCGGCTTATGCGCACCTTCTGGATACGATCGGCATGCCGGAAGTCGAATATCAGGCGTTTTTGAAATATGACGCCATGAAGAAAAAATACGACTACATGCAAAACGCGTCGATGCGGTCGCGTCGCGATATTGCCAAGACCATGGCGCTGTTCGGCGGCTTTACCGAGGGCATCCAGCTCTTTGCTTCCTTTGCGATCCTGATGAACTTCCCGCGTTTCAACAAGATGAAGGGTATGGGGCAGATTGTCACGTGGTCTGTGCGGGATGAAACGCTGCACTGCCTGTCGATGGTCAAGTTGTTCAAAACCTTTATCGCTGAAAATTCGGATATCTGGGACGACCAGCTTAAAGAAGATATCACGCAGGCTTGTCGTGACGTGATCGAGATCGAAGACGGCTTTATTGATCTGGCCTTTGAAATGGGCGGGATTGAAGGACTGGAAGCTGATGAGGTCAAGCAATATATCCGCTGGATTGCTGATCGTCGTTTGCAGCAGCTTGATCTGGCGCCGATCTTCGGGATCGAGAAAAACCCGTTGCCGTGGATGGACCAGATGTTGAACGGGGCCGAGCATACCAACTTCTTTGAAAACCGGGCGACGGAATATTCCCGTGCTTCGACTGAAGGGGACTGGGAAGATGCTTTCTCCGACCAGATTTTCTCCGGTACCTATGGCGGGGCGATCGGCGGCGTGGATTCATCCGAGGCCGCGGAATAAAATCATGACGACAGCTTTGGTCGCGCAAAGCCAGCCGCTTGTTTTGAGGACAATTTCCGATTTACGGGCTTTTGTTAAAAAACAGCGGTCGGGCGGTAAAAGGATTGCCCTGGTGCCGACGATGGGGGCTCTGCATGAGGGGCACCTGACGCTGGCGCGCGAAGGGTTAAAGCGAGCCGATCTTGTTATCACCACTATTTTCGTCAATCCGACCCAGTTTGGGCCGAACGAGGATTTCGATGCTTATCCGCGGACTCTGGAGGCCGACGTTGAAAAACTGGCCGGGATCGGGGTGCAGGCCGTCTTTGTGCCTGCCGTCGAGGAAATGTATCCGAAAGGCGCGATGACAAACGTTTTCGTTAAGGGGGTGACCGAGACTTTGGAGGGCTTGTGTCGCCCCGGTCATTTTGATGGCGTGGCAACGATTGTGACCAAGCTGTTATTGCAGGCCTTGCCCGATATTGCCTTGTTCGGGGAAAAAGACTACCAGCAGCTTCAGGTTATCAAACGCCTGAGCGCTGATCTGGATATCCCGGCTGAGATCATCGGCGTGCCGACAGTCCGCGAAGAAAGCGGTCTAGCTCTCTCGTCGCGCAATGCTTATTTAAGCCCGGAACAAAAAGAAATTGCCGTGGCGCTCAGCCGGACGCTTAAGGCCATGAGCCAGAAGATTGCCGCTGGCGAGCCATTGGCCGCTGTTCAAAGCTGGGGCAAGGCCCGGATCGAAGGGGCCGGTTTTGATAAAATCGACTATCTTGAGATCCGGGATGCGGTCAGTTTGCAACCAGTGTCAGAAAAGGGTGCACAGCCTTTGCGGGTTTTGGTGGCGGCGTTTCTTGGGAAGGCGCGGCTGATTGATAATGTGGCGGCGTAGAATGCAGCATTTTCCGGGTATCGGTCGCTAGAATTCCAATCGTACGTGCGGTTTCGCGGAATTGGTTGTTCAAGGCGGCTTCCCATGCCGGTTTTCGGGCGCAGCCTATGTCTATTCCCATCTGCCGGGCCATATCATCCAAAAGCAAAACCTCGGTTGTTTGCCCTTCTGCTGCGGCTTCAATATAAGCCTGACGCAGGGCTGTTTCTTTTTCTTCTTGTGTGATGACAGTGTTTTTCATTGTTTCCTCTATAGTAATAGCCGTTTGCCTCTGTTTATAAGAATGAAAATCATTCTCAATAATTATCGTTTATAAGGACTCTTTATTCACGATGCAATCTTAAAAAAGATGATTTTATGAAAAAGGGGCTTCCAGTTTTTTAATCAGCCGCCAGTTGAGCGGGTGGAAGAGTCCGCCTGCCGTTACATTGGCTAGGGCGATGGCGCCGAAAATACCGGGAACACCCCAAAAATGTCCGCCGATCAGGGCCAGCGGGATCGTTGTCAGGATCATTTTTGTGAAGATCAGGGTGAAAGACCGTTTGGGCAGGCCCACCGCATTAAAGGCAGAGGCCCAGCCATGGATCAAACCGCTGGCGGCAAAGGTAATCGGGACAACCCGGAAAAAGAGGGTCATGGCGTCAATCACGGCTTGCTCGTCCGAGAATAACCCGGCCAGCGGATGGGCGAAGAGTGCCAGCAAGGCCGCGATGGCGAGCGACCAGATTAGAACAAACCGGAAAGCTTTGTGCAGCGTTTCATGAATGCGGTCATATTTACGGGCGCCCCAGTTTTGTCCCAGAATGGGACTCATACCTACGGATAGGGCCATGACAACAATAAAGGTAAAGGCTTCGATGCGTGAAGCGACGCCAAAGGCGGCAACGGCGGCGGCGCTATGCCCGGCCAGTAACGAAATAATCACGGCGTTGGATATGGGCTGCATGACTTGCGTCAATCCGGCGGGAATGGCAATCACCAAAAGCTTTTTGGCCGAGTCGCCGATCAGTTTGTAGTGATGGCGGGAGCGGGTTATCATGTCTTTTTTGAATTTCAGGACATAAAGGCCGGCGCTCAAGGCTATAACATTGGCAATAATCGTGGCAATCGCGGCACCTTGCAGCTCAAGCCGCGGGAATCCCCACAATCCAAAAATCAAAAGCGGGTCCAGTATGATGTTAACCAAAGTCGCCAGCATCATGATGGCCGCAGGAATCATCGCACTGCCCGTGGCGCGAATGGCGGCGTTCCCGACTACCGGCATGGTCAGGAAAGCGGCGCCCCAGAACCATATGGCCATATAATCATCAATCAGCGGCAGCATATCCTGGTTCGCGCCCATCAGGCGGAACAGCGGGTCTTTTTGTAACAGCCCCACCAGCGTAAAAAAGCAGCCAAGGATAAAAGCAAACAGCAAGGCATGGGATGTAATGCGCCGTACACGCCGTTTGCTCCCTCTTCCGATCTGGCGTGCGATCACGGACGACGTGGCAATGCTCAGCCCCATGGTCATCGCAAACGCCGCATAGGTAATCGGGAACGTAAAGGTGATGGCGGCCAAAGGCTGTGTCCCTAGCCGCGAGACAAAGAACGTATCGACCAGCTGGAAGCTTATAACAGCCAGAATGCCCCAGATCATGGGAATGGTCATACGGATCATGTGTCCGGATATGGAGCCTTCAGTCAGGTTTTGCTTTTTAGGAATCATTGATGCCATGGAGGACTTACTTATAGCCTGATGCCCCGGTTGGGAAGTTTTTTTTGGAAATACGGTTTATTCTATTAATATTTTTTTCATAATTCTATTAGATTATACATAAAATTTTAACGATATTACGTTAAATTATTATGTTAGAGCACTCTGTGCTATGGGGTACAAACACAATTTGGGGACGTATAAAAAATGGCTGATGTAACAGGCACGAATGGGAATGATATCCTTTTCTTTTCCGGGGATCTTCAACATCTTACAATGACTATAACCAATGCCTATTCCGGGCATACCTTCATGATTGATGAAGAGAAAAACGTGAACAATTCCACATATGAGGGTCTGGCCGGCATTGATACAATGTTTATGACCAATGTGGGTGATGTTCTGTTTCTTGAGAATTCCGTTGGTAACCAGATGGTTTTCAATGTTGAGCGCTTTTTGTCCGGCGCGGGCGGCGATGTGATTGCTTTGGACAGCGATCATATTGTTCTGGGCGATTTATTTATTGATGGCGGGAATGCGGATGATGTTCTGTGGGGGAACAGCGGCAACGATACGCTTGACGGACGTGCGGGCAATGACCTCTTAGAGGGCGGCCCCGGCAATGATACTTACCAGTACACCAACTATTCCCTCTCCCTGCCGGTCGGCCACGACACTATTTTCGATGTTTCCGGCGATGATGTTATCACGGTAAGAAATACGGTTTCTCTGGCGACAATGTCATTTACGCGGGCGGGCACGGATCTGGTTATCGATCTTGAAAGCGACGGCCTTCATGTTATCACGGTTCAGGATCATTTTGGTTTGGGCGGCGATCATGCCGTTGAGACCGTCCGGTTTTCTGATAACACAACGTTCGACCTGACCAGTCTGATTTTAAATACGGACCCGGCAGCGGCCGATGACCTGTTTACAGGCAATGAAGATGAAGTTCTGATCGGTAATGTTCTGGTCGATAACGGCAACGGCGTCGATATGGATGCCGATGGTGATGTCCTGAACGTGCAGGCGGCTGTTTTGACAACGGTGGCCGGCGGTACGGTGACGATACTGGAAAACGGTGATTTTACCTATGTGCCTGCGGCTGATTATTTCGGGGCTGACAGTTTCGATTATACGGTAACCGATGATTTTGGCGGCAGCGCTACGGCCATGGTGATGATTACGCTGATTGATGTGGTTGATATCGATCCGCCTCTTGTCCTGAACGGGACGAACGGTGGCGATCATCTGGTTGGCGGTTCGGGCAACGATGAATTGTCGGGAGCTAAAGGTGTCGATTACCTGCAGGGCGGCGCTGGTGATGATATTTTACATTACAGCGCCGATGCCAAGTGGTCGGGTAATTTTGTTGCCTGGAACGTTGGCCAGCCGGATGCTTTCGGGACAGACCAAAAGATTAACCTGCAAGGGTATAACCGGACGTACGACGTCTATGATGGCGGCGATGGCTACGATATGCTGGTTTTGGGGTCCGGGAACGATGCCGTTTTTGTCGATGATAAATACAGCGCCCGGTACGATGGCACCAGCGGTTCTCGTATTGTTGATATCGAGCGGATCGACGGCGGCAATGGTGACGACATCATTGATTTGACCAGTATGCTTTACGATCACGGCGATGTGACGATGATCGGCGGTAACGGGAACGATGTCCTGTGGGCGTCAAGCGGGGACGATATCCTGTATGGCGGTAACGGTCTGGATAATCTGTATGGCGGGATCGGGATGAACCTGTTCCTGTTTATGGATATCGGCGAGGCCGGTGATACGATTTATGAATTTGAAACCGGTATGGGCGGAGATGTCCTGAACCTGACCGATGTCCTGGAAGGGTTTGATCCCGGACTGGACAATGTCAATGATTTCCTGCGGCTGGTCGATCAGGGCGGGGATATGGCATTACAGGTCGATGTTGACGGACAAGGCGGCGATTTTGTGACGCTGGCTACCTTTGTTGACGGTCTGTCCGGTGTCACGCTTGACGGCATGGTCAGCGACGGGAATCTGGTCATGGATCAGAGTGTTGTCCTCTAGGATTAACATGGTTTAGCTGTTTTTTTCACAGCTGCGAACCGCGGGGCCAATCCCACCCGGCCTCGCGGTTTTTATTGCATTTCCGGGTTTTGTCAAAGCTTGCCTGTGGCCGGTAAATATGCCTCAATGTAACTCCGTTTTCTGGTTGTTTTGTGTACAGGTATAGCTATTCATGTCATCCGATCCCGTTAAAGCGCTGTTTTACGGTCTTGAAAAAATGGAGGCCGTCACTCCCGGTGCTGGTAGCAGTATTCTTTACGTGAATGCCCGAACTCACGAAGATCTGGCGCTTTTTTCCGGCGCGGAAATTCATATGCAGCAATATTTCCAGCCCTATGCTGCGTTTCTGGAGCGGCAAGGTTATCCGGTTTCCTCGGATATGCCTGTGCAGGACGACTTTGATATGGTCTTGGTGTTGGGCGGTAAACAGCAGCGCGAAACCTTGTTTTATCTGGCCTCAGCCCTGAGTGCATTAAAAGATGGGGGGATATTGTTGTGCGCGGCGGGCAATGATGCCGGCGGCAAGCGGCTGGGCAAGGATATCAAGGCGCTGGGGCTGGATATTCAGGAAGACACCAAATTTCATGCCCGGATCGTGCAGGCGACCGTCCATGATTATGACCGGGAAAAAGTGCGGACATGGTTGGCGGATGGCGCTTTACAGTCGATTGAGGGCGGACGGTTTGTTTCCTGTCCCGGTATTTTTGGCTGGGACAGGGTTGATAAAGGCTCGGCTTTGCTGGCGGCGGAAATGCCGGATGGATCGCTGGCCGGTGCCGGTGCGGATATGGGCTGCGGTTACGGCTATTTGTCTGATAGGGTTCTTAAGGGTAATCCTGATATTACGGCGCTTTATTGTCTGGATGCTGATGCGCGGGCGGTGTGTGCTTGCGAGGAGAATATGAAGGCCTTTCCGCAGGTTCATTGCCGATGGGTTGATGTCACGGCGGGCCGGGGCGATTTACCGCCGCTGGATTTTGTCGTGATGAACCCCCCTTTTCACGAAGGCAAGACGACGCAGGCCTCGATCGGGCAGGCTTTTATCCATACAGCCGCCGCCGCTTTGAAGCCCGGCGGGGTTTTGTGGATGGTTGCCAATGCTCACCTGCCTTATGAATCTGTGGTGCAGAAAAGCTTTAAAAGCTTTGAAAAGCGCTATGAAGGCGGCGGTTTCAAGATTATCAGGGCTGTAAAGTAAGTTGCCGGCTTATGGCGCGGGAATAAGCTCCAGAATGTGGTCGACAATTTCGTCGGTGGTGACTTTGTGGTCGTAGGCGCGTTCCCCGCGGCCCAGACGGTGGCGCAATACCGGTTTGGCCATGGCCTGAATATCTTCGGCTGTGACGGTATCGCGGCCATCGAGCCATGCGCGCGCGCGGGCACAGCGGTCCAGCGCCAGTGATCCCCGCGGGCTGGCCCCGACTTTCAGATAGCTTTTGAGCGTATAGCCGTATTTATCCGGATAACGGGTGGCAAAGATAATATCGACAATATATTTTTCTACGGCTTCCGGCACTTTGATCTGATCGACTTCGTTCCGCGCATCGAATATGACTTTTTGTTGCAGCGGTGCGGTTTTTGTTTTTTCGCTTTTTCCGCTGCCGCGTTTTTCCGCTTCTTCTTCGCGGACAAGGCGGATGATTTTGGCTTCGGACTCTTCATCGGGATAATCGACGGTCACATGCATGAGAAACCGGTCCATCTGGGCTTCCGGCAGGGCAAATGTTCCCTCTTGCTCAACCGGGTTCTGGGTTGCCATAACCAGAAATAAATCCGGCATCTTATAAGCGGTGCCGGAGACGGTTACCTGCCGTTCCTCCATGGCTTCCAGAAGCGAGTTTTGTACTTTCGAAGGGGCCCGGTTGATCTCGTCGGCCAGTACGATATTGGCAAAAATCGGTCCTTTTTCGAATTTGGTCAGGCCCGCTTCGCCGTCTTCCCCCTTGTAATAGGTCGAACGTCCGGTGATATCGGTCGAAACCAGATCGGGTGTGAACTGGATCCGGCGATAATCGCAATCCATGTTGCTGGCCAGTGATTTAATAGCCCGCGTTTTGGCAAGGCCCGGTAGCCCCTCCACCAGCAAGTTACCGTTTGCCAGCAGGCCGATAATCAAGCGATCAACAATTTCGCTTTGCCCGATAATGTCTTGTTGTACGTTGCGTTTTAGTTCGAGAATGGAATCGCGTGCGCTCATGGGAAGGGATGCTCCTTGCAGACTTATTATGACAGTTTACAGGAAATATGCGCCGAGACAATGCTCGTTAGTGGTGATTTTTGTCCTTGCCTTCCAAGGCATCCGGCGACAGTTTCGATTCAATCGAAACGATGGTCTGAACCGATTTTTTATCCAGTTCCCCGTGCCAGCCGTATTCCATGACGTGATAGGCGCAGGCGGCATCCATGACGATAATGGATTTATCCGGCTGGTTCCGGCGGCGCAAATATTTATCCGTCATGTCGACGATCATCTGCAGGACGTCATCAGGAATTTTTGTCCGGTGATGCTCCTCGTAAGCCGGGCGCAGGGCTTTTAGAATCTCGAACGTTTCGTGGCTGTTCGGGACTTTCAGGTGGATTTTCTGGAACCGGCGGTCCATGGCCGGGTCTTCGGCGACGTAAACCCGGTATTCATCCAGCGTTGTTGCGCCGATGACCAGCAAATCCCCGGCGGTCAGGTAAGGTTTCATAACTTCCGACAGGCCGCGGTAGGAGCTGTTTTCACAAAGCGGCATGATCTGGTGCATTTCATCAATGAACAGGATGAAGCGGTAATGCCCTTCGACATGATAACGCTCGGCGACGCCGCGGCACAGCGGGACGAAGCGGCCCTGAAACTCGGCTATGGATTCAGTTCCGGCGGCCATACTGGCCAGGTCAATCTCCAGAATTCGGGCATTATAAAGGTATTCCGGTACTTTTTCGGCGACGACGGCCTGTGCCAGCCCGACAACGGCTGCTGTTTTACCAACCCCGGCGGGGGCTTGGAGAACCACGTTCTTCCGGCCTTTTTGCAACAGGGTCAGGACCATTTCCTGAATTTCCTTGTCCCGGCCCGTAATGGGGTCATAGCGTCCTTCGCGCGCCAGAGTCGTTAAATCCCGGCAATACCGGTGGATCATTTCTTCCAGTTCGTCGTCAGAGACCAGAAAACGTTTAATGGCCATGGTGGCGGTCGTCCTTTCCGGTGGTTTATTTATTCATCTGGGCAACGCGCATCTGGCGGGCACGGGTCAGGATGGCGTCTTCCAGCTTCCGGGCGGTGTCATCGGACGAAGCCGCATCGCGCCATTCACTGCCGCGGCGGGTTTGGCGGAAGACTTTTACCTGTACGCCATCGGCCCGTAGCTGACGGTCAAGGATAAAGACATTCAGTTTGAAGCGTTCATCGGGGTTTTCCGGCGGGGAATACCAGTCGGTCAGGATCACGCCGCCAAACGGGTCGGCGCTGGCCAGCGGCATAAAGGATACAGTGTCCAGAGAGGCCCGCCACAGGAAACTGTTTACACCAATACCGGATGAGCCCCCTTTGTCTTCCTTGTCTTCGCCGCCCAAAAACCGCAACCCGTTTGGGCCGAATATGCTTTCCGGCTCGGCATAGATATCTTCCGTGCCGCCCCGGTCGGCGCCGGTCGGGTATTTCGACTCGGTTTTGACCTTGTCGCTGCCGCAGGCAGCCAGCGGCAAAATGATAGCGGTCAACAAAATCAAGATTTTCAAGTTTTTCACGGCAGACATGGGATGGTATCCTGTAATACATTATTAGTATGAACCGGTTTTCTTCCTAGCATGAGTGATCTTGTGGCTCAAGCGAAGATCGCTGTTGCCGGGTTTTTCCCTGTGCAGGAATTGATTAAGGGTTCTTTTCCGATGTGACATTTTTGCAACGATAAAAAAAGTAATGTGACATTTTTGTCGAAACCGTTCTTGACCCTGATTCATAAAAGCGCATAATCGGGACCGTCATTGTTTAACGGCAATGATTCTGTTTTGGTTCAGTTCGAACCATGTTCAACTTATTTGTCTATTCTATGTTGTGTATTGGAGGAAAAAGACAATGAAAAAACTACTTATCGGTACCGCCGCTGTTGCTATGGGCCTTGGCTTTGCTGCACCGGCATCTGCTGAAGACGGCGTTAAGCTGGAACTCGGCGGCCATTCAAAAATGTACTTGTTTTACCAAAACCAAGACGAAATGACAGGTGCGACGGCAGAAGCACGCAGCATTGACGCTGTTCGTGAATCTGAAATCCACTTCAACGGCGAAACGACGCTGGACAACGGCCTGACGGTCGGTGCTCACTTCGAGTTGGAAGCTGACGGTAACCACATGGCTGCTGCTGCTAACAACGAAGGCACGTTCGAAGAATCTTACCTGTACTTCTCCGGTTCTTGGGGTCGCATCAACTTTGGTGCGGAAGATGGCGCTGCTTACCTGTTGCAGGTTGCTGCTCCTTCTGCCGACAGCAACTACGACGGCATTCGTCAGTACGTTTCTCCGTTTAACTACGGCGCAACGCTGCAAAACATGCCGGCTGGTACAGCTCACCTGACGCCAGGTGCTGGTACAGCTACGACGACAGCTGTTGACACCATTTTTGACTACGCTCAAGACCTGTCCGGTTACAAAGAAAAGCTGACCTACTTGACGCCGGTTATGAACGGCTTCCAAGCTGGTCTGTCTTACACACCGGAAATGGGTGCTGACAACGGTTACAACGGTGCATTCGGTACGAACATCGACGACCAAACCAACGATCTGGGTTCTGCATACGAAGCAGCTATCCGTTACGAAGGTATGTTCCAAAATGTTGGCGTTGCTCTGGGCGGTGGTTACACCCTCGTTGACCTGGAAGAAACGACAGCTGGTTCCGGTCATGATGACAACGAAGCTTGGAACGTAGGTCTGGACCTGGACTTCGGCCCGATTGGTGTTGGTGCGGTTTACACGATCGACAACCAAGCTCGTGACGATGACAGCGACAAAGAAACCTGGGTTATCGGTGCCGACTACACGACTGGCCCGTTCAAACTGGGTGCATCTTACCTGAGCCGTAACGAAGAGCTGGGTACGGGCGCTGGTGAATACGAAACCGACCGTTACACCGGCGGTGTTGTTTACACCTACGGTCCGGGCATGACCTTCCGTGGTTCCATCTCCTACATCGAACACGATGTACCGGCAGCCAACGGTCAAGACATGGACGGTACGGCCGTTATGTTGGGTACGCAAATCGACTTCTAATCGAAGCGATTTAGCTCTAAGAATTTGAAGGGAGGCGCTGTTTTCAGCGCCTCTTTTTTTGTGTTCGGCTTTTGTGGTAAGTTCCCTGTCATGACTATTTCTGAAAATATAGCGGTTATTCACGGCCGGATTGCAAAAGCGGCCAAGGTTATGGGGCGCGATCCTGCAACCGTTCATCTGGTTGCAGTCAGTAAGCGCCAGCCGCCGGAGGCCATAAAGGATGCGCTGGCCGCCGGTCATCGCTGCTTTGGCGAAAACCGGGTGCAGGAAGCGCAGGAACACTGGTCGGTGCTGAGAGATGAATATCCCGATTTACACTTGCATTTGATCGGCCCGCTGCAAACCAACAAGGCTGCGGATGCCGTGGCGCTGTTTGATGTGATCGAAACGCTGGACCGGGAAAAGCTGGCGGATGTTCTGGCGGCAGAAATGCAAAAACAAGGGCGGGCTTTGCCTTGCTTTATTCAAGTTAATACCGGGGCTGAACCCCAGAAAACCGGTGTTTTGCCGGAAAACCTGCCGGATTTGCTGTCTTATGCGCAGGGCAAGGGCTTGAATATAACGGGGTTGATGTGTATTCCCCCGGCGGATGAACCATCCGCGCTGCATTTTGCGTTTTTGAAAAAACTGGCGGACCGGCATGATTTAACAGCGCTGAGCATGGGGATGAGCGCTGATTTCGACAAAGCTGTGGCATGCGGCGCTACTTATGTGCGAGTGGGAACGGCTTTGTTTGGGGAGAGAGTGCTATAGGCCGGTCTTCCTGGCGCAAAGGTATCGGCGACAAGGTGACCTGGGTAATTGGCTCTCTTGCCATGACCGGTATGCCGGTGGTATCGGCCTGTGCCATTTTTTTCCGTACGATTGTTCCCGCGGTTCGGCCGTCGGCAGCGGGTACGCGTTCATAATCGCCGGATTTATCGTTGTTGTCTGCCGGGGCAAAGCCCAGTGCCGTCGTTGTTAATCCGGGATCGGGATTGTCCAGTTGCGCCAGCGCCCGTTCAAGGTCCTGTTCCACCGGATCGGCTTTGTTTTTATAAGAAGGGGTATCCCCGTCACGGATCATTGCGAGCATGTTGCCCGATATATCCTTGCCGGTTTCCTGTTCGATAATAACGTTGGCGATACCGCTGGCGGCGCCGATAAAACCGCCATAAACGGTGCTGCCGATGATCTGAGATGCCGGGGCGATCTCATCCCCTGTCAGCGCCCGGTAAATATTGCCGATAAGCGGTATATGCTGGAGCGGGTTGATGATATCGACCAGATCACCAAATCCGAAATCGCGCGGCTCTGCGGCCTTGTTTTCCGCTTGTTGGTCGGCATAGGCCAAGGCGTCGGAAAAGCTTTCGTGTTTTCCGGCGGCAGCCAGATTATCTGTTATATCGTTGCGGACCGAAGACCCGTATTCCCAAACGGGCACCGATCCGGCCATGCGGTCACTCGACCCCATATGGAATCGTTTGCGCGGCGCTGGCACGGCAGACCCTTGTTCCGCCGCCGGCACTCCTGTCTGGATCAAACTTTCAATCATTCAAAACCTCGAAGAATGCGCTGCAAGCGCCGTGCCAGAGGACGATCCTTTAAAATCAGTCGGTTAGCTTCTTTTTTATGAAAGTTTTCCGGAATTATTTGCCGCCGGGTTTTCCTTTTGTTCCGCGTGTAGGCTTGCTACACTAAACAAGCTACAAGGCAGGGGAGGCGTTTGTGGATAGAGACAAAGATAAAATATTAGCGATCATAACAGATCCGCTACTAAAGCGGATGCTGGAGCAGGTTTTAATTCGCTGGCCGGATAAGGAACTGCTGTTTTTCGAGAGCGCCGGGGATGCTCTGGCAAAAATTCATGAAATTCATGCGCATCTGAAAAACAGGCTTGTTTTGCTCTATGGTCAGGCGATGGATATGAGTGTTGCCGAACTCTATGAGCGTTTGCAGGATGAAGCCATTCAAACGCCCTTTGTTGTTCTGGCCGGCGAAGATCACAATATCCCGGATATGTCCTTGAATCGTCATGATGTCTTTTACCGGCCCTTTCGTATGGGGGCTTTACTGGACAGGCTGGCCAAGCATTTACGCGAGAATAAAACGGTAATTGCCGATGAGGTCGTCTTTGGTTCCTGTATTCTGTATCCGGTCGAGAGCAAAATTGTTTGTGGCAAAGAACGCAGAACTATTCGTTTAACCGAGAAGGAACGCGACATGCTGCTTCGCCTTTACCAGCAAAAAGGAGCCGTTGTCAGTCGTCAGGAATTGCTTGATGATGTCTGGGGGTATGCGGCGGGACTGGAAACTCATACGCTGGAAACCCACATCTATCGTTTGCGCCAGAAAATAGAAGACGATCCGGCGAATCCCATGCTTCTGGTTACGGAAGAGCCGGGGTATCGGTTAATGTAAACCCGTGATTACACCGCCTGCTTGGCCAGTGTAACGGCGTCGATCAGACTTTGTATGAAACTGTTGCCGGGTTTCAGGGATAGCTGCAGGTTTGTGTGTCCGGGAAGGTCGTATAACTCACTTATCAGGCGGCGGATCATGTCGATGTCCTCTTGCGTCAGTTTATTTGCCGTTTCATCAGAGGAGCGCGCGCTATGGTGACTGGGGAGGACAGGCGGCTCCCCTTTAGTTTCCGCTGAATGCTGATAGGCCTTTGCGGCGGTGGCGGCCTGAGGGGAAACGGGTTTTTGTGTCGGGAGCGGTTCAGTTTCTCTATTTTCTGAAGATTCGGGGCTGGTTTCCGGCTTTTGGCGCGGGGCGATCAGATCTTCCAGAAAGGTTCTTAGGGCGCTGACCGAGACTTCGGCGCTGTCTTCCCACAGCGAGTTATCGGTTTCATCTTTCCGGTCACGGTCGTTTTTACGGCCTTGTTGCCGGGGATCGTCACGGCGAATGTGCAACCCGGTATCCGTTGTTTCGGTTTGCCGGATGTGTGTTTTGAAGATCGGGTCCAGATGTGAATACATGAGCGTTTACACTCCTTCCCATTCGGGTAGTTTACCAGAAAACAGAGTCTTTTTCGTCTTTTTTGTTTTCTTTCGGTAACCGTTCCCAAAGGAGGGCGCCGGTTTGTTCATCCCGTAAGCGCAGCGCTTTAATATCCGCCATCATCAACCATGCGTCGACGCCCTCGATTTGCAGAGGGGCCGATCGATCAGCGCTGATCGGCTGGAGGACAAGATCGATCATGTTGTTGAAAGACAGATTATGGGGGCCGGCATAAGCGGTGAGACGTCCGCGTTCTTCGGTGCTAAGCGGGGCATGAAAAAAGTAATCAGGCTCATTCAAAATAACCGCGATCCATATTTGCCCGATTTCAAAAACCAGATACGGTCCCTGGGCATCGGTTAATTCGAGCCGGATTTTTGTTGTCTGGTCCGGGCCGGGCTCCAGAGTGACAAGAGCGTTGACGGGGATAGATATCTCTTTTTGTTCAGTGCTGTAGCTAACATACCCCATCTCCAGCCGTTCTTTTTCTTTGACCATGATTGTGCCTTTTTGGCTGGGGCGTGCCTCAATATAGGCCGGTTGTTTGGCAATCCAGAATTCAAATCGCGGGTGCCATTTTGCCAGAGAATGATAGGCAAAACCGATTGTTTCGGGGATGGTGTATCTGTACTGGAAGGTGGTATCGAAATTTTGGGCGCGGAGACCGGCGCTATGGCCAGACAGCACAAGGGATGCCAGCAAGAACAGGCAGAATATTCTGAGCATATTCATGTGTAGAGCCATCTTTCCCATATGTTTATTATGCCTTATTTTGCCGGTTCTGCCCAATTTATTTGATCCTGCGGCAAATCGTATTAAGATCAGATCTGCAGATTTAAGTATATTTTTCAGGGAGATTTTTGTGATGACGCGTGTGTTGTTGGCTTTTCTGGTGGTTTTCGGTTTACTCCCGGCTGTGGCAAAGGCCGCTGATGTCGTGGCGGACAGCAAGATACAGGCGGTTACCGTTTATACAAACCGGGCGACGGTGACACGCTGGGCGGTCGTTGATATTCCGGCGGGGGCACATAGCGTTGTTTTTCAGGATTTGCCAGCGATTTTACTGCCCGATTCCCTGCGAGCGGAGGGCAAAGCGGCGGCGACCGTTAAATTTGGCGCTGTGACGCACAAACGGGTGACGTCCAGTGAGCTGGCATCCGCAAAGGAAAGAGAGTTGAACGATCAACTGGAAGGGCTGCAAGATCAGGTTTATTTGATGGATGCGGAGCGGCAGGCGCTTCAGGTTCGCAAAACGTTTCTTGAAAACATTGGCAAACAAGCAACGCTGCGGACCAACGAGGATATCGCTGAGCTGGATTTGAAGCCCGATCAGTGGGCCGGGGCGGCGGCAACGATTCATCAGGGTATGTCCGAGATTTTAAAAGCCGAGGTGGAGCTGGGCATTAAAAAACGTGATCTGGACCGGAAAATTCAGAAAGTGCGCGAGGAGCTGAATCAGCTGCGGACTGGCCAGCGCAGCAGTTATGAGGTGTCGGTACCGCTGGAATCAGCGGCAGCAACACAGTTGATGATTTCTCTGAGCTATCAGGTGCCAAATGCCCGCTGGAAGCCGGTTTATGATGCGCGGCTGGATACGGGCGCTTCTAAGCTTGATCTTATCCAGTATGGCGCTGTCAGTCAGCGCACAGGCGAGGATTGGTCCGGCGTGGTTTTGACGCTTTCGACGGCGCAGCCGCAGCGCGGCGCCAGCCTGCCGGATCTAAATCCGTGGTGGGTTGACCTATGGAGCCCGGAAAACAGAGGGCGCCTGATGAAGAGCATGAGTATGGGCGGTACGGCGATGGCGGTGATGTCGGATAGTATGGACGGGGTAGCGATGGAAGAAAATATGGCGATGTCTTCCGCCGCGCCTGTGCCGATGAGAGAAGCAGAGTTTGCTGTCGCCGAGATCGAAACCGGCGGCTTTGTCAGTGAATATAAAATTCCGGGGCCGGCGGTGGTGCTGGCGGACGGCAGCGAAACAAAATTGATGGTCGGGGCGTTTGATACTGAAAGTGCCATAATGATTCACGTGAAACCACAGATGAGCACGGATGCTTTCCTGGTGGCGCAAACCAAATTGAAGGGAGAATCGCCGTTGTTGCCGGGGCCGGTCAGTCTGTTCCGTGACGGGGCATTCGTCGGGCAATCGGCTTTGCCTTTGCTGCGCCCGGCCGAGGAATATGCGCTATATTTCGGGGTGGACGATCAGGTATCTGTAACCCGGAAAGTGATGCTGGATGAGCGCAAGGATGCCGGGGTGATTTCCCGCGATAACACGCTGGAACGGCATTATGTGACAGCGATCCAGAACCTTCATAACCAGCCGGTTACCGTTGTTGTGGCTGAAACTGTGCCGACGCCGCGCAATGAGAAAATCGATGTAAAGCTGGTGAAGGACAACACGACCGCCGGATATGAAGAAGATGCCGACGATGTGAAAGGTTTGCTGCGCTGGGAAATGAAGCTGGCGCCCAAGGCTGAGAAAAAGGTGGTGCTCGGCTGGAAAGTGACTTGGCCGAAGGATCAAAACCTGTCAGGTCTGTAGGGTATCAGAAATTACGAAAAGCGCAGGCGAACGATGTGTTCGTCCGGATTTTGCTGCGGTCCAGCGGGCGCGGCTGTTCTTTCAGTTTTCCCAGAGTCGGGCGGTCGTTATCGGCCCTGAAATTCTGGATATGATAGGTACCGCGATATGCTTTTTGTTCCAGATCGGTAATGATGGCGTTAATGTCGCTTTCATCCATCAGGGCCGTATGGACCGTGGTGCGGATTTCGAACGGTACATTTTTTTGCGCACAAAGTAGTGCCAGTGTTTTTTCAAACGCAGCAAATTTATCCGTGCCCGTTACGTATTTAAATTTTTCCGGTGGGGCTTTGTAGTCAAGAGCCACATAATCCAACAGGTCATTTTCAAGGAAATCCGCTATGACATCCGGGCGCAGGCCGTTGGTGTCCAGCTTCACCGCATAGCCCATTTTTTTGACCATACGGATAAAACCAGGCAAATCGGGCCAGATCGATGCTTCGCCGCCCGATAGCACTACGCCGTCGAGCAATCCTTGCCGTTTGCGCAGGAATTGCATGACATCTTCGACCGTGCCGCGGCCCTTGCCCAGAACGATATCCGGGTTGTGGCAATACCGGCAGCGCATGTTGCAGCCCGAAAGCCAAACAATACAGGCGGTTTTATCCGGGAAATCCAGCATGGTAAAGGGGGTTACCGAATAGACGGGCAAGAGCTGGCTTCCCGCTCTTTCACAGGTTCCCGGCTCTTGCTTTACCTCTATTTGACAGGCGTTCGACATGGATCAATTTCCACTGAACAGGTTGCCGGTATCGACCCATTCTTCCTTGAAGAAACGGCGTTCGGCGTGTTCGCCTTTTTTGCCGATGTTAAAGGAATCGACCGGACGGAAATATCCCATCACCCGCGACCAGACTTTGGTTTTCGTATGGCAATGTGGGCATTCGGGCTGTTCGCCTTTCAGGTAACCGTGTTCATCGCAGACTGAGAACACGGGCGTGACGGTTATGTAAGGCATCTGGTAGTTCTCGATGACTTTTTTGACAAAGCGTTTACAGGCTTCCGGCGAAGAGAGCTGTTCGTTCATGTACAGGTGCAAAACCGTGCCGCCGGTATATTTGCATTGCAATTCGTTTTGCAGTTCCAGCGCCTCGAACGGATCATCGGTATGCCCGGCCGGAATTTGGCTAGAATTGGTGTAGTAAATCTGGTCGCCGCAGCCGGACTGGATGATATCGGGGAACCGCTTTTTATCTTCCTTGGCAAAGCGGTAGGTCGTGCCTTCTGCCGGGGTGGCCTCCAGATTATAGAGATTGCCACTTTCCTGCTGGTAGCCTTTCATTTTATCACGCATGTGATCGAGAATGCTCAGCGACATTTCGATGCCGCGTTCATCGGTGATATCATATTCATCGCCGGTGAAGTTGCGGATCATCTCGTTCATGCCGTTGACGCCGATCGTCGAGAAATGATTGCGCAGGAACGGCAGATAACGGGCCGTGTAAGGATAAAGGCCGCGGTCGTACATCCCTTGCGCGAAGCTGCGTTTTTTCTCCAGCGTTGAATAGGAAATGTCCATTAAGCGGTCCAGCTCTTCCATTAAACCGTCATGATTTCCCTTGTACTTGTACCCCAGCCTTGCCATGTTGATCGTGACAACCCCTAGGGATCCGGTCATTTCCGCCGAGCCGAACAGGCCGTTGCCGCGTTTTTGCAGTTCGCGTAAATCCAGTTGCAAACGGCAGCACATTGAGCGCACCGCGCCGGGTGAATATGCTTCCGGATTGGGAATGCGGTTACCGTCGGCGTCGCGTTTGTACTGGCTGCCGACGAAATTCTGGAAGTAAGACGAGCCCACCTTGGCGGTGTTGTCAAAAATGGCATTGGCCACTGGTGTGTCCCAGTTAAAATCTTCCGTTATATTCACGGTTGGGATCGGGAAGGTAAAAGGCTGGCCATTCGAATCGCCTTCGGTCATGACTTCATAGTAGGCAATGACGATCATTTCCATTTCCGGTACGAAATGGCGGTATGTCATGTCTTCCAGAGTCCGGATTCCCATGTCGCGCTGCTGCGCTTTTTTCAGGAGATCATTGTCATCAAGCTCTTTGAACAGATGAATATCCTCGGCGGTCGGGAAATTGTTTTGCAGATCTTCCGGCGGGGTGATGTCGAGCGTGATGTTGGTGAACGGTGATTGGCCCCAGCGCGCTGGGACGTTCAGGTTATAAACAAATTGGCGGATGGCTTTTTTGATATCTTCAAAGCCGAGCTGATCCCGGAACACATAGGGAGCCAAATAGGTATCGAAAGAGCTAAAAGCCTGCGCCCCCGCCCATTCGGATTGCAAAATTCCGAGAAAGTTAGCCATTTGTCCCAGTGCCTCGCGGAAATGACGCGGCGGTCGGGATGATACGCGGCCCGCGACCCCGTTGAATCCTTCGTTGAGCAAGGCCCGCAGGCTCCATCCGGCGCAATAGCCGGTCAGGCAATCCAGATCATGGATATGGACGTCACCTTCGCGGTGGGCGCGACCTTCTTCGGCGCTGTAGACTTCATCAAGCCAGAAATTGGCAATGATCTTGCCCGCGACATTGTTAATCAGCCCGGCGTTGGAATAGCCCGTGTTGGCGTTGGCATTAATCCGCCAGTCTTCCTTGGAAATATATTCGCTGACGGCCTCCGAGCAATCGACATCCGTGCCGCCAAAAAGAGTGGTGATGTTATCCGCGTCAAACGAATCGTTTTTCTTTGGGGTAGCGGGGGCAAGAATGGCGTCAAGAGGCATGAGGAATCTCCTTTTTTGAACGAAAGAGGTGAATAATTTCAATGTGATGTTTTCGCGAAGAGACACAAGATGATGTGCCATCAGGGAGAAAAATATACTAGATATCGTATCAATGAATTGATTTGGGTCAAGATAAAAATACAAAAAAATACCCCATGTTTCCTGATGGGCGGCTATCATGGGTTGGCGCCTTTTTTATTTAAAAGGTCGTATGTTTCCCATATTTCTGATCAGGCTGGATTTTTGAATAATCTCTCTGTTCTTGAAATATGGCGGTTTTGCCATATATGAGGTTATTTGGACGATGAACTTAACCGTGGAGGAGAGATATCATGTTGAAAATCCACCATATTTTATTAACTGCCGGTCTGGTTTCGATAGTGTTTCCCGCATATGCCAGCGAGCCATTGGTACAGATCAGCGGTGATGAGTTACAAAAGGAAGCAGAA
Source organism: Rhodospirillales bacterium (assembly GCA_020638175.1). Taxonomy (NCBI): domain Bacteria; kingdom Pseudomonadati; phylum Pseudomonadota; class Alphaproteobacteria; order Rhodospirillales; species Rhodospirillales bacterium. The sequence continues at coordinate 366,037 of JACKJA010000002.1, read as the reverse complement.
CAAATTCTGGAATCCGAACCGTCTGCCGAAAAGGTAACTGTGCGGGTGGAAGTTGAGCCGGTGGAACAGGCTTTGCCTCATTCGATCAATCTGGAAAAATTCGATAGCAATCAAGACGGGGTTTTCGAACGGGACGAGATCGGTGAGACGCTGTTTCGTCTTTTTGACCGGGATGGAAACAAGGTCATTGATAATATAGAGATGAAGCGCCCCCGCATCATGACGTTTACCCCGATGGAGCGTAAAACGATGGAGATTGTCGAGTATCGCACGGATGACAAGCCCGTTAAGGAAACGGTCAGCCGGCAGGAATTCTTGCAGCAATCAGGACTTAGCCGTTTCGACGAGGGTAAAGACGGGTTGTCACCCCTCGATTTTATTGGCAAATCATTTTATCAGGTCAATGTTCACAAAGACGGTGTGATTGATATGTATGAATGGAAGCGGGCTTACGCCGAAATGGTTCGTCCTATGCATATGGAAGCGTTTAATTATAACGATTAATGTCTGTAGCGTAGAAGACCAGATTACCGCGGTTTTCTATCCTTCTCAGGGAAACGCCGGGTGGGCGCCGGTAAATGGCGGAGAGGACAGGATTCGAACCTGCGAGGAGTTGCCCCCAACACGCTTTCCAGGCGTGCGCCTTAAACCGCTCGGCCACCTCTCCGTACAAAATAATGCCGCAACCTAGCGGGCGTTGGTGAAAAGTTCAAGTCTTAATTGTTTGACGGGATGTTTTGCTTTTGCCAATAAACCGGGATGTTGCTAGAATGGCCGCACGGGTTTCGCTTTGCGGAGCATTCAGTGGTTTTACGGGATAGACGGGAATTTAATTATGGCAGGCCTGATTTGTTTTTTACTGGCGTTACCGTTTCTGGCGGTTTTGGGGCATGATGTTTATATTGCCTATGGCCGGGCCGAAGAAGATTACATGATGATTCTGGAGACATTTCAGTGGAGCGATCTGGGCTGGCTTTGGGTGCAATATGCCCCCGATTCCTATGACTGGGTTAAGGCCTCGTTGAACCCGGCTGTTTGGGAAGGGGTCGTCGGGCCGCTTCTGGAGCAAACGGCGGCGCTGGTGTTTGCGGTTCCGGCGCTGGTGGTCTACGTTTACCTGATTGTGGCGAAACTGGTCGGTTTGTGGCCTTATAACGGCGACGCGGCTCTGGCCCGGAAAAGCAAGGGTAATTATGCCTTTGACCGGACGGACAAGCCCAAGGGCTCCTTTAAATATAAACGTCATTAACGGATCTCCGATAATGACTGACACGCAGCAGCAACACAGACCGGTGATTATGCAGGTTATTCCGGAGCTCGGTCCCGGCGGCGCCGAGCAAGGGTGCATTGATATTGCTGCGGCCTTGCATCAGGCCGGCGCTTTGCCGCTGGTGGTGTCGCACGGTGGCGCGCGGCTGCATGAGCTGGCCCGTGTCGGCGGCGTTCACATTGACTTGCCGGTTCATTCCAAAAATCCGCTTGTGATGGCGCGGAATATTTTTAGGCTAAAGAAAATCATTAAAAAATATAACGTTGATATTGTCCATGCCCGCAGCCGGGCACCGGCCTGGAGCTGTTATTATGCCTGTAAGAATACGCGGGCCGATTTCATGACGACATGTCATGCACCGTATAACATCAGCGGCGATACCAAGCGGCTGTATAACGAGATTATCGCCAAGGGCGAGCGGGTGATCGCGATATCGGGTTATGTGGCGGATTATCTGAAACGCCATTACCGGATCGATCCGGATCATATTCGCGTGGTTCACCGGGGGATTGCACTGGATAAGTTTCATCCGACAGCGGTCACGCCGGAGCGGATGATTACTTTGTCGCGGCAATGGCGGGTGCCGGATGGCGCCAGTATTGTGATGCTGCCGGGCCGGTTGACCCGGTGGAAAGGCCATCATGTGTTGATCGAAGCCATTGATATGCTAAATCGCAAGGATGTGTTTTGTGTCATTATCGGTTCTGACCAGGGGCGGACCGGTTATCGTCAGGAACTCGAAGAGGCTATTCAAGAACGTGGGCTGGGCGGTCAGGTGCGGATGATCGACCACTGTAACGACATGCCGGCGGCTTATATGCTGGCAACCATTGTGGTATCCGCGTCCACCGATCCGGAAGGCTTTGGCCGGGTGCCGGTCGAAGGGCAGGCGATGGGCCGTCCGGTTATCGCGACGGATCATGGCGGGGCGCAGGAAACGATTGTCCGCGGCGAAACGGGATGGCTGGTGCGGCCGGGGGATGCCCGTTCCCTGTCACAGGCAATTAACGAAGCTTTATCGCTGAACCCGACGCAGCGCGCTGTTCTTGCTACAAGGGCGATGGCCCATATCGCGCGCAATTTTACGCGAGAAAAAATGGCTGATGAGACGCTGAATGTATACGCGGAATTGCTGGAAAGAAAAATGAAAAACCGACCGGAGAGCTTGAAAAAGGACAGGGCCATGCAGGGGCCGTCTCTGGGTATGAAGGATGCAGCGGAATGAGCGATCAAAAAAAGATACTGGTTATTAAACTGGGGGCTCTGGGGGATTTCATCCAGGCTTTAGGGCCGATGGCGGCCATCCGCCGGCATCATCCCGATGCGCATATTACGTTATTGACGACCAAACCGTTCGTACAATTCGGCGAGGCGTGCGGTTATTTTGACGATGTGTGGGTGGATACCCGGCCCCGCTGGAATCAACCGCTTGACTGGGTTGGTTTAGGAAAAAAACTACGCGAAGGCGCATTTTCCCGTGTCTATGATTTGCAGAATAATGACCGGACGGCCTTGTACTTCCGGCTGTTTTTCAAAAATGAAGTTGAATGGGTCGGGGCAGCCAAGGGGGCGTCGCACCGCAATGATTCCCCTGAGCGGACGGCCGGAAAGTCATTTGCCGGGCATGTGCAGACGCTGGCGCTGGCCGGGATTGATACTGTTACGGTTGATGATTTGAGCTGGATTAAAACGGACGTTTCCGCACTGGGGCTTCAACCGCCTTACGTTCTTTTGGTTCCGGGTTGTGCGCCCCAGCACCCCTATAAACGCTGGCCGGCGAAAAACTATGCAGACTTGGCAAAGCGCCTGCTGTCACAAGGGCGTCAACCTGTTTTAATCGGGACGGATTCCGAGGCTGATGCTTTGTCCGCAATAGAAAAAGACGCGCCGGGAAGTTTGAATCTGGCCGGGAAAACCTCTTTGTTTGATATTGCCGTGCTGGCGCGTGGCGCGGATGCGGTGGTTGGCAATGATACGGGGCCGATCCATATCGCAGGTCCAACGGGCCGTCCCACGCTTGTTTTGTTTTCCGGGGCCAGCAATCCTGTTCGTCATGCGCCGCAAGGTGCGCATGTGGATGTTTTGCAGGAAGAAAATCTGGAAAACCTCCCAGTTGAAACCGTCGAAGCGACTTTGGGAAAAATACTGGCGTAGTCCCTACTCTTTTGGAGAGGTGGGATTTGGCCCATATATACTGCACAGGCTTTTCAGGAGACTTTCAACGGCGGAATCCTTGATGGAGTAGTAAATTGTCTGGGCATTTCTGCGGGTGCTGACAAGCCCGTCATGACGCAGGCGGGCAAGATGCTGCGACAGGGCTGATTGACTCAGCTCGACGATTTCTTCCAGTTCGCCGACGCTTTTCTCTCCCTTATGGAGAGCGCAGACAATCATCAGCCTTTTTTCATTAGACAAAGATTTCAGGAGACTTGCGGCCGCCTGAACGTTACTTTCAACTTTTTTGACATCCATGTCGGCCATCTGTCTCTCCTTTGCTTATGCTGGGAGTATTGTTATTATTTTATTATATAATTGATCTATAAATTATAACATAAGCAAGCATATCTTATCAATTCGAAACTGAAAGGCAACATAAATGACAACTATTTGTTGCAAGAAGGTTTTTCCGGCATTTTTGTCTGTAAAAGTAATGCCCATGACGGTGGTAACATACCTAGAAACCCGACGAAGATATACATGGGCAAAGGAAAAGCGATCCGGGTTTTATTACGGCGCAAATTTTTCGCGATAATCCGGGCGGCTTTATCTGCCTTCATAATGAAGGGCATCGGAAAGGGATTTACATCGGTTAAAGGCGTTTTGATGAATCCGGGGCAGATAACATTAATTTTTATGCCTTTTTTTGCGACAGCGCCGCGCAGCCCTTCCCCGTATAGCCTTATCACCCCTTTGGAGGCGCTATAGGCGACAGCGCCCGGCCAGCCGGAAAAACCGGCCAGAGAACTCATCAGGGCGATCTGGCCCCGGCCTCGGCCGATCATCCGCGGAAGGATCGGATCGACTGTGTTCAGGATGCCGGTGAAATTGACATCCATGATGTGGCGCACCTGTTCGGGGTTTTCTGCCGTGTGTGTGCCGCCCGATCCAGCTGAAATTCCGGCGTTGGCGATGACCAGATCCAGCGGCGCGGCCTGATCCGCCGCCTCAATCCATTGTGCGACGGCTTTACGGTCTGTGATGTCAACAAGAGCTATGTGCGTATCGGCGCCTTTGTTCCGGCATTTTTTTGCGATGGTTTCCAGACGCATCTGGTCGCGTCCCCCCAAGAACAGCACGGTATCCGGCGCAGCATAATGCGCGGCCAAAGCGGCCCCGATACCACTGGACGCCCCGGTAATCAGTATGGATTGAGGATGATTGTTCATGATCTTACAATGAACCATGGACTTGCACGGTGCAATTGTTAAAATGGGACAAACGGGGAGGATTTATGTCGCAATTTGATCTGCAGCGCCGGGGTTTGATGTTTGTTTTGTCGTCGCCGTCAGGCGCCGGAAAGACAACGCTGACGCGGGCGCTTCTTAAGCAGAACGCAGATTTGCAGGTCTCTATTTCGGCGACGACACGGGACCGGCGTCCCGGTGAGGTTAACGGCCAAGATTACCATTTCGTGGATGAACCGTCCTTTCAAAAAATGGTCGATAATGGCGAGATGCTGGAATACGCCAATGTTTTCAAGCATCATTACGGAACGCCGCGCGCCCCGGTCGAAGCAGCGCTTCAGGCCGGAAAAGATGTGATCTTTGATATCGACTGGCAGGGTACCCAGCAGCTAAAGGAAATTGCCCGTGAGGATCTGGTGACCGTTTTTATCCTGCCGCCTTCGGGCAAGGAGCTTGAACGTCGGTTGCGGGCGCGGGCGCGAGATACCGAAGAAAGCATCCGATACCGCCTGTCCAAGGCATCGGACGAGATCAGCCATTATATAGAATACGATTATGTTCTGATTAACCGGGATATCGACGAAACGCTGGCGCGCGTCCAGATGATTCTGGATGCAGAGCGCCTGAAACGGCCGCGCGTGGTGGGGCTGTCCGGGTTTATCCGGGATTTAAAGAGCGAGCTTTAGGCTTGTTTTTTGCTTTCCATTCCTCATAGGCGGGCGCGGTCATAAAGGCTATGGGGCTACAATCTTTGTCTATTTCGATTATGATCGTTTTCTTTTCATTCCAGTCTATTTTACTCAACAGAAGCATATTCCTGAACTCAGGAATATTTGCTTTTGAATCTTCCTGTGTTTCACGGCGCAGTTTGTCGTATCTCATAAATGCCCCTACGACGTGGCCTTGATAGACGGCGGTCATAGTTTTACCCTCTTCCAGATCTTTCATGTCCTGATTATTGAAGCCCCTTCTGTCAACATTGCTCAGTTCCAGAGGTTTTCCGACAAAATCCATTTCCGGGTAAGGGTTGTCGGCTTTCCTTTTTGTTCTGGTGGCGGCGCCGGCTGCTGCGGTGTCAAAACCAGTTTGGGCCGTCAGTGTTGATTTCTTTTTTTTCTTTCTTGCAGATGGGCCGGATGTCTGGAGTACTGTTTTCTTGGCTTTTTCCGCGCCCTTTTTCGCGTCGATGACCTTGGCGTAAGCCCCCTGTTCTTCTTCGGTGACCGGTGTAAGGGCATATTCGTCTGATTGCGATTCCTGTTGCAGAATCCCGCGCTCTTCCAGTGTCTTCATCACATGTGCAGACAGAAATACCAGCGCCGTTTTTCTAAATCCGTTTTGGGTGAGTCCCAATGATTTCGCATTATCGGGCTGGAGGTCGCTCAAACGGTTATGAATGAAATGACCGTGCTGCGTTTCGCCCAGATCACCAAAATCGCCCAGAAGGCGCTGGGCAGCGTGTAGCATGAATATTTGCGGGACAAAAGCGCCTATAAGGTTTTGGTCTCTATCTTTTACGAGCAGGATTTTATTTCGATTTTTCTCTGTTTCGATCTTTTGCAGGAGCGCGTTTATCTTTCCGTCTCGCCGTGCCGACTCAATCTGGCGCTTTTTACTATCTTCGTTTGTCAGTCCTTTTTCCCAAGGGAGCGGTGGTTCAAGGTCTGCGGTATTTAGAATTTCTATGTGCAATTTGTCATGGGGATAGGGGGTGATTTTTTCGATAAAAGAATCACTGAATTCGTCGTAGAATAAGTGTGAACTGTCGGTTTTGCCCATGAAATATCATCCGGTTTATTTTCTTTTTTCTGTCCGGGGTGTTCTACACGGCTTTTAACATTTATGTCAAATTTATTCTGGAAATATGTAGCGAAACACTAATACCGGGGCTTTGGTGACGGGCCAAGGCGCCGGGCAATATCGTTCAGCTTTTCAAGAATATCGGGATCAGTAACGATGCGGGGTGGTTTGCGCCCCGGCGCGGCAAATCTGTTAAAGACCCCAATACCGCCATTATCCCGAATTTCCTGTAGCCGCTCGGTCATTAGCTGGACGATATTCTTTTTCGGCTGCTCCGTCGTTCCGGGCGGATCAATTCCCAGCTCTTTTTCAATGATTTCCGAAGCGGTAACAAGAAAGTGGTCGGCGATAATATGGGCGCCCTGATGATCCAGTCCCTCTATATCCAGCGGGACAGGTGTTCGTTCGGCGATTGACTGGTTTATCAGGGCTTTGACCTGTGTATCCCGGCGTTTGGCTTTTCCGTTTCCGGTTGTCGCCGTGGAAAATTCATGGCGCGGCTTTGCCACTGGTGTGGCGGCGGGCCTGTCGTTCGCGCTTTTCAGCGGCCGTGGATGTTTTAACTTTGTCCATTTTACGCTTCGTGTGGCCTCACTTTTTGCGTAGGGATTGGTTAAGGGGTTGAGGTCTTCCGTCGTCCGGATCAGCGGGTAGTGTTTTTTGAATTTATCAAAAAGCCGTACGGGGATGATGCGTACACCCCTTTCCGCGCAATGGAACCCGTGGCCTTTTTGTAGCGCCGGAATGATGTTTTGCAGGAATCGTGCGGGATCTTGAATATCCTCAACTTCGCAGGGCTGTAGCACGGGATAAGGCGCGGCCGGTTGTCCTTCCGGTATGACGGCTCCCAGAAGAACGGTCTTTTCTTCTTTGTCTTGTTGCAGGGGCGAGTAGAGATAAATCATGCCTTGCCGGTTTTTAACCAGATGGCATATACCTGCGGCGTGTTTTACAAACGCCCCGATACTCTTCCCGTAATCCCGGGCTTTATTATCGGCGATAAAGGTCTTGATTGTCTTTCCCATCTCTGTCCCTGCTGTGTTTGACAACCTTTATATGAAAACAAGCGTAAATCAGCTTTTGGGGAGCGTCAACGGTTACTTTATCCGGTTTTTAGTCCCTGGGCGTAAAGGGCGGCGGTCAGGTCGCCATGGATGATGCATCCGGGTAAGGATTGTGAAACCAGCGGTTTGGGGCGGTATCCTATTCCCAGGCCTGCATGTTCCAGCATTGGCAAATCATTTGCTCCGTCGCCTATCGCGAGGGTATCGGCCCGATCAATCCCGAGCTCTTCCGTGTAGTGTTGCAGGAAATTCAGTTTGGCGTTTTTATCAAGGATCGGCGGCGTGACTGTTCCCGCTAATTTACCGTCTGTAATATCCAGTATATTGCCGTGATGGTGATGAAAACCGCATTTTTCAGCAATCGCCCCGGTGAAGAACGTAAAACCGCCGGAAACCAGAACACAGGTTGCCCCGGCCTTTGTCATGGTACTTACCAGTTTTTGGGCGCCGGGGTTCAGTTTTGTTTCCGACAAAACCGTTTCCAGTAAGGAGTTCGGCTGACCCTTTAAAAGGCCGATGCGCTCATCCAGCGCTTCCTTGAAATCCAGTTCGCCGCGCATGGCGCGGGCGGTGATGGCGGCGATTTTCTCGCCAATCCCGGCTTGGGCCGCGACTTCGTCAAGGGTTTCGCCTGCGACGATGGTGGCGTCCATATCACAGATCAGCAGTTTTTTGGCGCCGCGCCTGCGGTCGGCGGCGGCGGTGATAAACAGGTCGATTTTATCGGTGGCCAGCGCGTCGCGCAGGGCGGCAATCTGATCCGTGCCCGGTTTGTTGGACAGCAGGATATCGGCGGCTTTGTGCTGTTCTTGCCAGACGGGATCGCCGCGCAGCCCCAGACCTTGCGAATCGCAATAGCGCCCTATTCCCGCCAGATGGCCTGCGGATAAAGGTTTTTTAGAGGCAACCAAGGTTAAAATGAAACTCATGGATACAAGTGTAAAGGCGCCCGGTGAAGGGCGCCAGTGGAAAATGCCTGTTTTCAAAAAATGCTAAACGTCGAACGTATCGAGTTTTGCTGTGGGCGGTGTGTAGGTTGCTCCGTTCGCTGAATCTTGCCCGGCGATGGCAACTTGCCCGATCGCTGCTTTTTGGAAAGCGTCGACATTCGGCGAAACCGCAGCGGCTTCGATTTTTATGGCGTTGTTTCCGGAAATGGCGTGCGGGCCGTCTCTCAGATCATGAATCCGGTTCTGATCGTCCAGCATGGCGGCGATGCCGGGCTGGCCGTTTGTTTTTGACCCTAATTGGAATGTCCGTCCCATTTGTGTAAATCCCATTCAACTGTTTGTTAGCCTCAAAAATACCAAAATTCCCTTAACAGCCGGTTAACGTGACTTTTGATTATTCTGATCCTGTTTTCTGTCTCTTGTGTTTCCAGCTTTTCGGCGGTAAAAAGCCTGTAGTCGTTCGTATCTAACAAAGGAATTTTATTCATGACCGCGATGCCGTCCGTTAAGCCGCAAAACCCCTGTTTTTCTTCCGGTCCGTGCGCCAAACGGCCGGGGTGGTCCCTTGCCGGGCTAGAGGCTCTGACCGGGCGGTCGCACCGGGCCGGGCCATGCAAAAAACAGCTCGAAGCCGTGATTGAAAAGCACCGAGCCATTCTGGGGATTCCGGCGGATTACAAGATCGGGATTGTTCCGGCATCCGATACGGGCGCTTTTGAAATGGCGCTGTGGTCGATGCTGGGGCCGCGCGGTGTTGACGTGTTTGCGTGGGAGAGTTTTTCATCCGGCTGGATGGCTGATATCACCAAGCATCTGAAGTTGGAAAATGTGAACACGTACGAAGCCGCGTACGGCGATTTGCCAGATTTGTCGGCGGCTAATCCGGCAAATGACACAGTGTTTGTCTGGAACGGGACGACCAGCGGCGTGCGCGTGCCAAATGGCGATTTCATCAGCGCTGATCGCGCGGGTTTGACGTTCTGCGATGCGACATCGGCGGTGTTTGCCTATGACATGCCATGGGACAAGCTGGATGTGACGACGTGGAGCTGGCAAAAAGTTCTGGGCGGCGAAGGGGCGCACGGAATGCTGGTGCTTTCACCGCGCGCTGTTGAGCGTCTGGAAAGCTTTACGCCGTCTGCTCGTCCCTTGCCGAAAATCTTCCGCCTGACCAAGAAGGGCAAGCTGATTGACGGTATTTTCAAGGGTGAGACGATCAATACGCCGTCGATGATTGCGGTCGCGGATTGTCTGGATGCCTTGAACTGGGTTGAAAGTGTCGGCGGGCTGAAAGGCGTTATGGCGCGGTCGCAGGCAAACTACGATGCGCTTGCGGCATGGGCCGGGAAGACAGGATGGGTTGATTTTCTGGCCGTCGATCCGGCCAGTCGTTCGACAACTTCGATCTGTCTGAAGATCGTCGATCCGTGGTTTGCGGGTTTATCCGCTGACGATCAAACGGCTTTTATCGGCGCGATGGCCAAAGCGCTCGACAAGGAAGGCGCAGCCTATGATATCAAAGGATACCGCGACGCTCCGCCGGGCCTGCGGATCTGGGGTGGTGCGACCATCGAATCGTCGGATATGGCAGCGTTGACTCTCTGGCTTGACTGGGCATTTGAAGCGGCAAAAGCCGGTCAGCAAAAAACGGCCGCTTAGAGACGTTATCTGTCCCAGTTCCGTTTTGGTTGGAAAGGAACGACCGGGCAACGGGGTTTTTGATCTCCGGTATCGAATGTCTCGTTGTCTATCATTGATCTCTGGATGGCATGGAAATCAATGGTTAGTTTATTCTCATCGCTGTATGGTATGGCGTAGGAGAAATTTCCGAAGCCCACTTGTAGCTCGGGTTCTTGTGTCCTTGGGTTTTCTGATTGAGAAAACCACCGCTCCGTGCAATCAGGGTCACTGAAAAGAAGATGAGTTTTGTTTCCCATCAAAAATTTAAGCTGCGGAAATGTCTCGGGGATATTAATTTGTTTTTTTAGCGGGATTTTGAACAGTCCGGTTTTTGTGTTTGCCAGCGTTACATACTGTGTTTCTTTATTGATGATCGCGCCGTTTACGTGGGACCGCGAAATTAACTGGGGACCGGTATCGGGCGTTGCACCAAATGTTTCCAGGATATCAAGAAATCCCGGTTGTCCCGGCGTTCCTGTTACCTCGTGGGAGAGGTAGTCGATGTAATCGTCTCGATCCTGTGCTGTTTCAAACGGAATCGTGATGTTTTCAGATAGTGGATTATTGAGCATGCCTGAAAGTCTCAGGTTATCGCCGTCTGTCATCAAATAAACGATCTCGTCCCAGTTGACGAAAGTTTTGCTGTGAGCGCTTTCTGTACTAATCCGTTCAAATCTATCGGCGCTTTGTTGCGTTGATTGCAGTAAGAGACTGGTTTGATTACGCGCTTCTTTGATATCTGTGAAGAAAAATGTCCGCACCTCTCCTGACTCATTAATGACACGGATGGCTGAGTTGACTGGTTGATCTTCAAAGACCGATTCTACCTCCTTTATGCTATCGGCATAAATTTTTTCCTGACACCATTCCGGCAGGGTGTCATCCCGCCATTCAACAAGCTGGATGGCGATTGCAGGCGGCGGCGTTCCTGTGCTTTCGGTAAAATTGATTTTTATGTTGCCAGACAACAGGCGTTTCCTTTTTATCCAATAGATATTATTTTCATATTGCTCTTATCGGTATAAGGCAACCCTAAATTTTACTGTATGTCACATTATCCCTCTTGCTATTCCTAACCGCCCTGCTACATCTGTAGGCCTGTTTTCTTGAACAAGACAAAATCAGGAGTATCCCATGATGTCTAGACCACGCGTCCTTATTTCCGACAAAATGAATCCTTTGGCTGCCGAGATCTTTGAAAAGAGCGGCTGTGATGTTGATGTTAAAACCGGGATGTCTCCCGAAGAACTGATTGCTTGCATTGGTGATTATGATGGATTGGCGATTCGTTCGTCAACCACGGTGACCAAGGATGTTCTGGCGGCGGCTAAAAATCTGAAAGTGATCGGCCGGGCCGGGATCGGTGTTGATAATGTCGATGTTCCGGCGGCGACGGAAGCAGGCGTTGTGGTCATGAACACGCCGTTTGGAAATTCGATTACAACGGCGGAGCATGCAATCGCCATGATGGTATCGCTGGCCCGTGATATCCCGCAGGCGAGCGCTTCGACCCATGCGGGGAAATGGGAAAAATCCAAATTTATGGGCGTTGAGCTTTATAACAAGACGCTGGGTGTGATTGGCTGCGGGAATATCGGAGCAATTGCGGCTGACCGGGCTTTGGGCCTGCGGATGAAAGTGATTGCGTTCGATCCTTTCTTGACGGAAGATCGCGCTGTTGAGCTAGGCGTTGAGAAAGTCGAACTGGACGAGCTGTACAAGCGCGCCGATTTCATCACGATTCACGTGCCGAAAAACGATAAAACCGCCGGGATGATTAATAAAAATTCCATCGCCAAGATGAAAGACGGCGTACGGATTATTAACTGTGCCCGCGGCGGGATTGTTGTCGAGGCTGATTTGAAAGAGGCGCTGGACAGCGGCAAGGTGGCTGGGGCGGCGCTGGATGTGTTCGAGAAAGAACCTGCGAAGGAAAACATCTTGTTCGGGCATGAGAAAGTGATATGCACGCCGCATCTGGGAGCTTCGACGACAGAGGCGCAAGTAAATGTTGCGATTCAGGTTGCTGAACAGCTTAGCGATTATCTGGTGAATGGCGCGGTGATGAACGCCCTGAACATGCCGTCGATTTCTGCCGAGGAAGCGCCGAAGCTGAAGCCTTATATGAAGCTGGCCGAGCAGCTTGGTGCTCTGGCCGGTCAGATGACCGATGAGGCGATTACCGCCGTTAATATTTCCTATGAAGGGTCGGTGGCCGAAGTGAAAACGGCGGCGTTGAGCGCTTTGGTGATGGCGAATTTGCTGAAACCGCAGCTTGATACGGTCAATGTTGTGAATGCCATGCAGGCGGCGCAGGCCCGGGGAATTGAGCTTTCGGAAACGAAGGCGGGATCCTCCAAGGATTTCCGCAGTCTGATTACCGTTAAAATTACGACCAAGGCCGCAACGCATACGGTGGCGGGAACCTTGTTTACGGGCAAGGAACCGCGGATCGTTAATATAGAAGGTGTGCCGATCGAGGCGGCGCTGTCGAATCACATGCTGTACACCCGCAACGACGATACGCCCGGCTATATTGGCGCGCTGGGGATGTTGCTGGGCGGTGCCGGATTCAACATTGCCGATTTCCGGCTGGGACGCATTGAGGGGGGCAGCGAAGCGGTGGCTTTGGTTTCTCTGGATGCCGAGCTATCCGATGATATCTTCAAGGAGGTTGCGAACCTGCCGCAAAACAAAAAGGCGCTGCGTTTGAAATTCTAGCTATTTCGGTAGCAAGAGCCACATCCGGCCTTCGGATTTCATGTGCCCGGCAAGATATTCTGCGCGTTCACCAGCACCCCAAAATACATCGCCGCGCACGGGGCCGCGGATCGCCCCGCCGGTATCCTGTGCCACCATCAGGCGGCGGATGGGGCGTTCCCCATCGACGGGGGCATCCAAAGAAACCCAGACAGGGACGCCATAGGGCATTTTGCTGCGGTCGACGGCCAGCGAGCGTTCCGGTGTCAGCGGGACGCCTTCGCCGCCGAGCGGGCCGGGGCCGGTTAGCTCTTTAAAGAAAACATAGGACGCGTTGGTGTTCATCAGGTTGTCTGCCTGATCTGGATGAGTTTCCAGCCACTGCCGAATTGTTTGCAGGGATACGGTGTCTTTGTCCAGTTCGCCCCGTTTGATAAGCTCCCGGCCAATGGCGTAGTACGGATGGCCGTTCTGGCCGTCATAGCCCACACGCATGACGGTGCCGTCATCCATATTGATCCGGCCTGAACCCTGAATATGCAGAAAGAACGCGCCGACGGAGTCATCGACCCAGATCAGTGTTTCATCATTATGCGGCCATTGGCCTTCGATAATGTCTTCACGATCTTCGTAGGGTTTCAGGTGCGCGCCTTTGACACGGCCGGCGATACGCTGGCCTTTTAATTCGTCACGGAACTCACCGAGGTCGACCATGACAAGGTCATCCGGGCGTTTATGTAGCGGGGTCTGGTATGGACCATGGCGGGTGCGGGAGCCGTTCAGGGCCGGTTCATAGTAACCCGTGAACAGACCGTCTTTGTTTTTGTCGGCAGCGGTGGCTTGATAGGGGCGGAAATATGTTTCAAAGAATCGATTGGCGTTTGTTACCGGCAGGTTTTTGCAGGCGGCTTGCCAGTCGCCATAAAGCCCGCCAATTCCATCGGGGCCGAAACTCTGGTTAGGATCTTTTTTCAAAATCCGGTCACAAGAGCGGGAGAATGCCACCAGCGCCTGTTCATGGTTGTCGGATTCCCATCCAGGCAGATCAGCAAATGAAGAAGGCTTTAAAACCAGCGGCGCGGTTTCAGTATCAAGCTTTGTTGTGCTGCAGGCGGCAAGACTGAAAATAACGAACAGGGAAAGCGTTATACGGTGCATCATGAGACCATGGTCGGTTTGTTAGTGGCGAACAGATTTCACCGTACACGGATCGGCATCAGGCGTCTATCGAATCCGGGACCGTTTTATGATCGTGGCTATCGGCGTCTTCGTCGCGGGTCGCGGTCAAAAGCCATGCCGGGTTGCGGGATTTAATATCGCGCGAGAATGTCCAGATGTCGATGGTTTCGGTTACGCGCTCCGGGTTTCCAGAGATGACGACACCGTCCTTGTCGCGCAGGATATTGGTTTCATCAGCCACAAAGCGGATGGTGATAGAGGCTGCTTTGTTGTTAAGGGCGGCTTCGATTACTTCGATTTTTCGCACCGAATGAATTTCCGTTTCGGCGGTCTCACCCGTTTCGGCCCGGGTATTTATAACTCCTTCGAAAGCCTGATAAACCGGTTCACTCAGGAGGTTTTTCAAGGTGGCCTTGTCGCCGGCGGCAAAGGCCTCGACAATCATAACAAAGGCATCCTGAGCGCCGCGCAGGAAAAACAGGACATCAAACGACCGGTCGGCGCGGGCGATATCCATCAGGCCGACATGAGCCGATTCGGATACGCTCATGTTGCGCTCCAGCCCCTTGCCCCAGCTTTCGCCATCTTCGGGTAGAAGCGCAGATGCCTGTCCGGGCTGATCGGATTTCCCGGTATCCTTGTCTGATGCGGGCGTGCCGGTAAACGGATTCGGGCGTTGGCGTTCTTCCCCGGTGCGGGTTCCCAAAACATTGCGCAGCCAGAAAACAAGACCGGCAGCAACGAGAGCATATAAAAGAATATCAGCGGGCACCTACAGATTCCTTGCGTTTGGTTTATATATGCTCTTAACTTAGCTTCTTAACAGGAAAGCGCAAGAGTCACTTATGCCATTTTTCATTATCTTTCTTATTATACCGTTAATTGAAATCGGTTTGTTTATCACTGTCGGTGAAGAGATTGGTCTGGTTTCAACATTGTTGTTATGCGTGCTTACGGCGGTGATCGGGGCGGCCTTGATACGTCATCAGGGGCTGGAAACCCTGTTTTCAGCGCGGCGGGCTATGGATCGCGGTGAGATGCCGGTGCGGGAAATGTTCGACGGGCTTTGTCTGGCGGTGGCGGGCGCTTTGTTGATGACGCCCGGATTTTTTACGGATGCCATCGGGTTTTCCCTGACCATCCCGGCGGTGCGCAGCTTTGTTCTGGCGGCCCTGCCCCGGTTTTTTGATGTGCAGGTTATGGGGGGCGCCGCTTCCTCGTCGTCGCAAAGCCGGACATACCGCCGGTCGCCCGATGTGATCGAGGCGGAATATGAAGTTCTGGATGAAGACAGGGAAGACCACGACAAGCCTTGAGAGGGTTTTTCCTATGTGCTAGGTAAAACCATGGATTTTATAAGACGTATATAAGGAACCGGTTATGGCTGACGATAAAGAAAATGATGTTGAACGGGAAAATCAGGCGGACAAGGCTTTGAAAGATGCAAAAGATCGTTTGCACGGGCATATGCCGGTGACGATCCAATCGCAATACATCAAGGATTTGTCGTTTGAAAATCCGGGCGCTCCGGAAACGTTGATGGCGCTTGTCGGCAGCAAACCGGAAATGGACATTAATTTCACGATGGATGCCCGCCAGCTAAAAGAAATGGGCGATAACCTGTATGAGGTTGTTCTGGGCGTAACGGTAACGGCAAAGAGCGATGTTAAAACCCTGTTTATCGCCGAGGTCATGTATGGGCTGACTTGTACGCTGAACAATATCGCTGAACAGAAAAAGCATCCGTTGCTGTTGATTGAAATGCCGCGCTATATGTTCCCGTTTGTACGGCAGATTATTGCCGATATGACACAATCGGCCGGTTATGCGCCGTTGTTGCTCTCGCCTGTCGACTTCCGGCGTTTCTATGTGAATCGCTTCGGTCAGGCCGCGCCCAAGTCCGATGACGAGCAGGGTTTGAGCATCAAGGAAGCGGCAGACGCCTAGTCTTTATTTTCGAATAGCATGAGGGGGTGTGGATTTCTTTTTCCATACTCTTGCGCCGTTGTTTCTCTTCCCCCTATGATTGTTTTTAATAATCACAAACAATCCGGGAGGGACAAATGGCGTCGTTGCGCATGTCATGGATGGAATTTTCCGAACAATATTATCAGCCTCGTCTAAACAAGCCCAAGCCGATTCTCTGGGATAAATCAGATCAATACAAGGATCAGGTTTTGGCGTATGCCAAGCAGGTGCCGACCCCGCCCATGGAGCAGATAAGGGATCAAATATACCAATCATTCCGTCCGGAAAATCATATCGGGATTTGCTCGGTTCTTAGATATCTGGCCCAGAAAAATTCTCCGCTTTCCCCCGTCAGGGCATGGGCTGTAAGGAATTATCAGGATCGCATGGATGTTTGGTTGAATCATCCGACCAATATGCGCGACGCCCTTGATGAGTTACGGCGGACAATAGAATTCGATGATCGGGGCAGCGGCCTTTCCATGTATGCGTATAGAACTTTTTACGACCAGATTGACGCTTTGATCGGTAAAGGGTTTTCGCACGACCCGATGCCGTTGGCGGCGGTTGCGGAAATTATGACGGAAACGATTTATCTGGACCCGCACGATCATGAATATACCGTTACCAAAAATCAGGCGTTACCCCGGTTTGAAAAAGCCATGACACGGCTGGCGCCTTATGATCCGGTGCTTTATTTATCGACGTTGGCGCTGGCGGCCAGCTATGCCGGGGGAAGTGCGCGGTTTGATCAAACGGTTGCGAGTCTGGCGCAGAGACACCTTCCCGATATGCTTGAAACATCCCGGAATCAAAAAGATTACTTACAATTCTTGTATGAGGCGGCCCGTCCCGAAAGCCGGACGCAAGCCGTATTCGAGGGATTTTTACAGCGGGGCTTTCACCAAAAAGTCGACCGGCAAGGAAATCACCATGTTGCCGTTTTGGTTCCGCGCATGAATTAATCAGGCTTTTTGTTTCCAGATCGGATCGGTTAACTGGTCGAGCAAGGCCGCATGGGCGGCTTGTTCTTCGGCGCTTGGGGTGTGCGGACGCGGTTCCCGGTAGGGGCGTTCCCGGTCAAGGGTTAAGGAGGCCGATTCGGCTGAGGAAGCGGTTTTTTCTTCGGCCAGTTCAAGGCCGCGCTGGCGGCCGCCGAGAAGCTCCAGATAAACTTCAGCCAACAATTCCGCATCCAGTAGCGCGCCGTGCAGGGTACGGTTGGTGTTATCAATGCCAAAGCGGCGGCACAGGGCATCCAGATTGGCCGGAGAGCCGGGAAATTTTTCCCGTGCCATTTTCAGGGTATCGAAGGCCTGTTTCATCGGGATGGTCGGGTAGCCGACGGTTTTTAGTTCGGCATTGATGAATTTCATATCGAATTCGGCGTTGTGAATTACCAGACGGGCATCGCCGCAAAAATCAATAAATTCATCAAAAATCTGGGAGAAGACGGGTTTGTCTTTTAGAAAGTCTTCGGTCAGGCCGTGGACGGCGACGGCTTCGGCGGGGACGTCGCGCTCCGGATTGATATATTGGTGATAGATACGGCCGGTGGGAATGTGATTATCCAGCTCGACACAGCCAATCTCGATCAGCCGGTGCCCTTCGGCCGGTTCTATGCCCGTTGTTTCGGTATCCAGTACGATTTCCCGCATGCGATATATTATAAATTTTTATTGGGACTTGTCAGCGGCTTGTGTACGCGCCAGTATCATTTATCCAGACATAATCCAGAAAACCGAAAGGAAAACGCCATGGCCAAACAGAAAAAAACGTCGATAGTTCCGGGGATGATTGCCGGATTTGTTATGCTTTTGATTGTGGGCGGCGCTTTCCTGTATCTTAATTTCGGCAATATAGCCAAGGTGCTGACCGAGAAAATCGGCAGTGAAACGCTGGGCGTGCGCGTGTCGCTGACGAAGATGGATATCGCGCCGCAGGAAAAACGTGTTGATGTATCGGGTCTGAAGATCGCCAATCCGCCGGGCTATAAAAAACCGCAAGTGCTGACGGTCGATACGATCCGCGTTGTTGGGGAAAGTTTTTCCAAAGAGCTTCTGGTGTTCAAGGAAATTACGGTCAGCGGGACCAACATCAATATGGAGGTCACGGAAAACGGCACGAATCTCTCGGATTTGAAAAAAAACATCAAGCCCAAGGCGTCCGCAGATGAAAAAACCGCCAGCGGGGAGCCGATCAAGGTGATTATCCGCAAGCTGACGATTGATGATGCGACGTTGAGTCCGGCCGTGATGCTGATCGACCGGGACATGGCGCCGGTAACGATGCCGGATCTGGTGATGACCGGGATTGGACAGAAAACGAACGGTGTTCTGGTTTCAGAGGCGGTGGCGCAGGTTTTGGATCGCGTGACAAAAGAGGCCACCCGCGCGGCCAGCCAGCAAGGGATGTTGCAGGGCATGGATGAACAGGCGCTCAAGGAGCTGGGGGCACAGATGAATATTGGACAGGGGTTGCTTGATCAGACCAAGGAAGATGTAAAAGGTTTGACCGAGGGCATTAAAAACCTCTTTGGTAACTAGTATTTATTGCTAAGGCATTCTTTTCTTAACGATTTTTTGCTAGAGTAAGAATTCGTTATGAGTGAACAGAAGGAATGTTCGTATGTCTTTGGAATCCGTTACCGAGCAGATCAAGCAAAAGCTTCATTTTGCGCCGCAGATTGGGGCGCGTGTCAAATTCGATTTCGGGGATGACGGGGTTGTTTTCGTTGATGCGACCGAAAATCCGCCAAGCTTGTCGCACGAGGATCAGGATGCCGACTGTACGCTTGCCTGTACGCTTGATACTTTCGAAAAAATCCTGAGCGGGACGCAGGATCCGAACATTGCTTTTATGATGGGCAAGCTAAAGGTCAAAGGTTCCATGGGTCTGGCCATGAAGCTCAATGCGATTTTGGAAGATTAAGCCGCTTTATCTGTTTGGGCGCGGTGTTTATGCCAGCCGAGCGGATCGTCCGGATTGACGCTTTCCATGAAGGGCCATTGACGATCGGCGTTGGTGACCTGATAGACCATGCCAATCCAGTTGCCAATCATATTGCGGGCGGTATCGCGCCAGGTGTTATCAAGTAGCGGGGTTATGATTTCTTCGGGGAAACCAAGGGGTTCGCCGCGGGCGGCCCGGTCGGCATATTCATCCAGAACGGCTTTGGCCTTGTCGCTCATATAGCGTAGCGGAAACGGCGGATAATCGGCGCGCTGGCCGTTCTGGAACAGTCCGACTTCGCGTTTGTATTCTTTGAGCAGGCTTTCAATATCGTATTCGGGATGGCCCTGCATACAGACAAGGCGGAAGCCATCGGCGCTGACGGCGAGGTGGACGCCGGCCTCTTCGCTTTCGACGAGGACATGCATACCTGCGGTTTCGAACTGGTCACGGCCGATTTCGTTCCAGCGGGAATGCGGCACATCGAAGATGGTGTTGGTGGCGCGGACAAGCGGATGCGTACGGTCGGTGACGCGGTGTGTGTATACGCCCCAGCGTTTTTCCGGCAAGGGGCGGCGTTTTTGACCGTGGCGTTGTTCCATGACCGCGTGGGTCGCAAGGCATGAGCACAGGGTCGAGGTAACGTTATCCCACGACCAGTCGAGAATTTTTTGCAGCGGTTCCCAGAACGGCTCCGCCCATAAATTGGCTCCTTTGACGTTCGCGCCGGTAATAATCAGGGCATCCAGTCCCTCTTCGGCCAGTTTTTCGAACGGTTCATAATAACGGTCGATATGGTTTTGCGCCTTGGCGCTGCGCGGCAGTTCCGGCAAGGTGAAGGGATGCATGTGAAACTGGGCGATCTGGTTGCTTTCACCGATGCGGCGGTAAAACTGGCGCTCGGTGGCTTCCAGAGCGGCGTCGGGCATCATGTTCAGAAAGCCGATATGAAGCTCGCGGATATCCTGATGCAGGGCGCGCTGGGGGTCGAGAACCGTGCGGCCTTCTTCGCGGAGGCGTTCATAGGTTGGCAGGGTTGAATTGGCGACTAAGGGCATGTTACGCGGCCTCCCTGCCCCGGTCCGGCGTGGCCAGAACTTTGTCCATGAGTTTCAGGAAATCGTTTTCGTTGGTGACGGCGGCCATATCGCGGGCGGCCACGGTGTAGCCGTACGTGTCGGCGATGGCCTGATAGCGCGGCAGGCGCGAACGGAACAAATGTGGAAACACCCAGCGGGTGAAGTCGTCCGGGTCGATCAGGGCGGCATATTCCAGATTTTTTTCTTTCATGTACCGGGCCAGATGTTCGTCGAGGAAAGCTTCGCGGTAAAACAGCGGTTTTGGGTGGGATACGGCGCGGGCAATCAATTCTTTTTCATCGTCTTCCGTGGCTTTGATGTACAAGATCACCGTATTTTCCGCCAGCGTTTGCAGGACGTCATCGTTGTCGAGCTCGCAAAGCGATCCGCCGGCATCGTTGATGAAATTCCGAAAGCCATACATGTCGCGGGCGCGCGCAATAAAATGCGGCACATCCTTCATCGCGGCAATTTCGGCATCGAGATGAAGTTTTTGCCGGCGTTTAAATTCCTTCAGCGGCAAGCCGCCCTTTTCCGGATCGCCGAGTTTGCCGAGAAAGCTGGAAACCGGGGCGAGATTGTCGATGGTGACGTTGCTCTGTACTTTCAGGGCGTTACCGCGCAGCAAGCGCATCAGGAACGGGATATCCATCATCTGGCGTTTAATGTTATCGAGGATATGTTCGTTCAGGTAATGCGAACCGATGCGGTAGTCACCAGAGTAATGAAACCAGTCGTCTTTTGCCAAAACCGAAGACAGCCGCGTTTTGCCGACCCCGGACATGCCAAGCAGGGTAATGCTTTTTTGCGGCCAGTTCCTAAATTCTGCGGCTGTGAGTTTCATCCGTTTACCCTTTTGCGGATTTCAGTTTGGCAACTTCCTTGTCGTCGAGGGGGCGGGCTTCGTCTTCCAGCATAATCGGGATGCCATCGCGAATTGGGAAGGCCAGACGGGCGCGGTCGGAAATCAGCTCTTGCTTTGCCGCGTCATAGCGCAGCGGCACCTTGGTCAAGGGGCATACCAGAATTTCGAGCAATTTAGGATCAACGCTTTGTGTCATATAGTCTGTATAGTCCACAAGACCGCGGTTATCAATGCGCCATTTGCGGATTGTCGGTGACTTTTTTCTTGTGCAGGGCGATTTCCATCATGTCCATGAACAAATGCGCCCGGTTACAGCAGCAGGGCGATTCAAGGAGCGCCTGTTTTTCCAGCGGGTCCAGCGGACAAATCATCGACAGGACAGCGATCAGTTTTTCGTTGCTGGTCTGGCTGATACGCTCCCAGTCGCAATTCAGTTTGTGGAGAGAAAAATAGTCTTTTAACAACGCCAAAAGCCGGCCTCGGTCGAAATCCTGATTTTCATCAGGTGCGAGATCGCAGGCATAGGCCGCCCATTCGGGGCGAATCCGGCGAAATCCGTTGGTCATCGGGAGTTCTTCAGCTATGGAAAACCGGCAAATGCCGCTTAACGTT
This sequence comes from Rhodospirillales bacterium, assembly GCA_020638175.1. Classification (NCBI taxonomy): domain Bacteria; kingdom Pseudomonadati; phylum Pseudomonadota; class Alphaproteobacteria; order Rhodospirillales; species Rhodospirillales bacterium. Next base: position 344,514 of record JACKJA010000002.1, on the reverse strand, counting down.
ACCAGATAACGGCCATCGCCGGTTTCTTCGAAGGCGGTGATGCGTCCTGCGCACCCGGTCTGGTGGAGGGCGGCGGTATCCGGGGTGATTCGCTCGATCATATTTTCCGGCTGGACCATGCCGATTATCCGGTCGCCACATAAAGCGGTATCAATCATCGCCAGATAACGGGGTTCGAAGATATTTAAAGGCAACTGGCCATGCGGCAGTAGAATCACGCCGCTTAGGGGAAAAACCGGAATTTCGTCAGGCAAATCCCGGTATCTATATGACAAGTTGCTTTTACTCATGCGACATAATCTAGATCAGATTCTTCTCATGAAAATAGCACGGTCGACAATTTTTTGCGGCCCGCAACCGTCAGAGGGTTGGATGGTCCCATGGCATCGAAAAATTTTAACAATTCCTTGCGGGCTTTTGAGTCTTCCCATTCGCGGTCAAGACGGATCATTTCAATCAGGATGTCGACGGCTTCTTCGCGTTTTCCCTTGGCAAACAGGGTTGTTGCCAGATCGAAGCGGATGGATTGATTGTCCGGTGCTGCTTTGGCGCGTGCGATAAGGCTTTGGATATCGCGGGAAGCAGCAGGTGATTCGGCCAGCTCCAGCGCTGTGCGTGCTGCGGTGATGGCGGCATGGCTTGTTATGGTTTCCGGGGCGTTATCCAGCATTTGCCGGGCGTGTTCCAGAGAGCCGGCCTCAATATATGTCCGAACCAGCCCGGCAAAGGCTTCGGTGTTGCTTTCGTCTTGTTGCAGGATATCAATGTAGAGAATCTGCGCGGTTGCGGGATCGCCCTGTGCCAGTGATTCGGCCGCTTGTTTTAACGTTTCCGGTATATCGAGCGCGTCGGGCCGGGATTGGCGTGCCAGTTCGATCATTTTATCAATAAAGGCTTTGATCTCGCCGGGTGGGCGGGCGCCGCTAAACCCGTCAACCGGGCGGCCCTGAAAAATCGCAAAGACAGTCGGAACGGAGCGAACCTGAAGCGCCGCGGCCAGTTGCTGGTTTTCGTCGATATTGACCTTCGCCAGTTTCACTTTACCACCGGCATTGCGGATGGCGGCTTCGAGGATCGGGCCTAGCTGTTTGCAGGGGCCGCACCAGGGCGCCCAGAAGTCGACCAGAACCGGCACATCCATCGAGACCTGCATGACGGCCATTTCGAACCCTTCGGTGTCGACATCAAAGATAATGCCATCGGCGTTACCTGCCGCGGGCGGGTTTTGATCCGGGCCTTGCGCTTTATTGAAAAACATATCTGTCTCCTTCCCTGCGCCTTTTTAATCTTGATTCGGCGTTGCTGCTTTTAAATCCAGAATAATCGGTGTGTGGCCGCAAGTCTCTATAAATTTTATCAGATCACACGGCTGCAGGCCGACGGTCATCGTATTGATCAAGGGATGATAATTGACAAGGTGGGCGTCCATCATGCTTTGATCCAGTATCAAGGTGACATCCTTGCCGGTGTTATTGGCGATGGCAAAGGGGCACACCGAGCCGGGGCGTACACCCAGCGTACGCCATAATCGCTCCGGAGAGCCAAAAGACAACCGTCCGGCGCCGATCAAGGGCGCCAGCTTTTTTAAGTCGACGGCCGTTTCGTTGGCCAGTGTTATCAGGAACATGGAGCCTTTCTTGTCGCGCAGGAATAAATTGCGACAATGCAGGCCGGGAATGTCCTTTTCGAATTCCAGTCCTTCTTCCACCGTGAAGAACGGTTCATGTTCATAGATATTATAGGTGATCTCAAGAGTATCCAGCTGCGCCAGAAGCTGCGCCGGCGTTAAGGGGGGATCTTGTGTATCGGCCAGTTTGTGCATCTTTTTGTGTTACAGGACGTTTGGCATAAAAATCAAGTGCCGTGTTTATTTTCCCCTTGCATTTCATTCCAAAATGCCTATAACTCTGACTCTCTTTTCTTCCAAGTGAAGAAACGCGAGTGTAGCTCAGGGGTAGAGCACAACCTTGCCAAGGTTGGGGTCGAGGGTTCGAATCCCTTCACTCGCTCCATTTTAGCTTTTTTATTTTCCCCATTTTATATATTCGTTCTTCTTTATATAAGGTTTTTGTAACTTTGTGTCTTTTTCTGAATTTTAAGTTCAGTTTTTCTTTACAGCGAAAATCGATAGGCATAGGTTGCCGGCAACGATTGGTCATCATCAATCGGACGGTGGTGTATTTATCTTTATAACGATATTGAGGGTGTAATGTTTCATGTCGTGTTTTGGGTCGCTATTGTCGGCCTGTATGTTTTGCTGGTTTGATATCCAGTTTGTTCCTTCCGCAAAGAGCCGCCCTTTTGGGCGGTTTTTTGTGTCCGGGGGGTTACTTTTGGGAGTCCAGCCATGCCTGGAACATCAACACGGCCCAGAGTTTATGCCCGTTTCGGCCCTTGCCATCCAGATGATCTCGCCAGGTTTGACGGACGACCAGCGGTCTTAAATAGCCTTCTTCGACCAGCCGTTTTTCATCCAGCAAATTTTCTGCCCATGGCCGGAGATCGCCGCGCAGCCATTCGGCCACCGGGATGGTGAAACCCTGTTTAGGGCGTTCAAACAATTCACGCGGGACGTGTCGGGCGAGGACTTCACGCAGCAACCATTTTCCTTTGCCGTCGCGGATTTTCATGTTTTGCGGCAAGCGCCAGCAATGTTCGAAGACCCGCCGGTCAAGCAAGGGGGCGCGTGCTTCCAGCGATACAGCCATTGAAGCCCGGTCAACTTTGGTCAGAATATCGTTGGGCAGGTAGGATAGTGCATCGCCGACCATCATCCGTCCGGTAAAACCAAGATGCCGGGGGTGCCATGCCGGGTCGGTCAGGGGAATCAGAGGCTCTTTACCATCGCGGACAACCGTTTCCGGGGGTGACCATTGGCTGACCAAGTGGGTATAAATTTCTTCCGCGCCTTTCAGGGGCAGAAGTTCGGCAATCTTGTAGAGCCGTTCGCCGATTTGGGGCTGTCCGGGAATTAGGGTATCCCATTTCTGCGGTGGCCGGGCTTTGATCGCTGCGGCCATGGTTTGCCGGAGGGGCCGCGGCAGCCAGCCGACCCGTTTCCAGAAATCAGGGACGACGCTATGCCGCAGATAACCACCCAGCATTTCGTCGCCGCCGTCCCCGGTCAGGGCGACGCTGACATGCTGGCGGGCAAAGCGGGACACCAGATAGCTGGGGATCTGAGAGGCGTCGGCGAAGGGCTCATCATAAATATCAGGCAGTCTGGGAATAACATCGAGGGCTTCGCGCGCGCCTAAATAATGTTCGTGGTGATCGGTGCCCAGATGTTGCGCGATGGCGCGGGCATGGCTGGCCTCATCAAAGCCTTGTTCCTCGAATCCGATGGCAAAAGTTTTAACGGGCCGGGTTGATTGCTTTTGCATCAGGGCCACGATAGCCGATGAATCAATCCCGCCGGATAAAAAAGCACCCAGCGGGACATCCGATATCATGCGGTCACGGGTGCATTGTTCCAGAAGGGATTCGAACTGGTTGATCTGGGTCTGTTCGTCCGTTCGTATCGGGTTCTGGCGGGCTTCTTCGATGATCCGCGGCATATGCCAGTACGGTTCCATCAACGGGACCATATCCTGACCGGGAACCACTGTTTCCATGGCGAGCGTTAACCGGTATCCCGGTAACAGTTGCCAGACGTTCTCATAAATGCAATGTGGCGCGGGGACACAGCCATAACGCATAAAAGCGGTCAGGGTATTGCGGTTGACTGTCTTTTTAAAATCAGGATGTTGGCGGAGCGCTTTTAATTCGGAAGCAAAAACCAGAGAGCGCCCGGCCCAGCCTATATAAAGCGGTTTTTTTCCCATGCGGTCACGGACGAGGTGGAGGACGCGGTCTTTACGGTCCCATAGTGCGAACGCAAACATGCCATTGATTTTTTGCAGGGTCTGGTTAAGGCCCCAGTGATCGACGGCAGCGAGCAGGACTTCGGTGTCCGAGCGGCTGCGGAACTGTGTGCCGGCGTCTTCCAGTGTTTTTCTCAGCTCCGGGAAATTATAGATTTCGCCGTTATAGGCGATCATATAGCGTCCGGACGGCGCTGCCATGGGCTGGTGGCCCTCTGCGGACAGGTCGATGATCGACAGGCGACAATGGCCGAGCAGTAGCGGCGTGTCGGGGTCTTGCCACAATCCTTTATCGTCCGGTCCGCGGTGAACGATGACGCTGCCCATGGCTTGACCGCTGGTAATGTCTGTTTGCCGGTCTTGATGGACGCCGGTTTTATAAATGCCAAATATGCCGCACATGGATGTTCCCTGTTAGTATGATTGTATTTTATAGCCTGAAAAAGAGCGACAGGTGAATAGCTTTATCGGTCTTTTCGTGATCCGCGTCGGCTTGACAGTCGTATAGGGAAGCATATGTTATTGATCGCAGTGAATTTTTATCATCAAAAAGGAGATATTCCATGAGCAAGCAGGTCGTCGATGGGCTGAACAAGATTCTGGCCGACACGTTTTTTATCTATTTCAAAACACACAGCTTTCACTGGAATGTCGAAGGGCCGCAGTTTAAGTCGCTGCACGATCTGTTTATGCTGCAGTATACCGAGTTGTGGAATGCGACCGATGAAATTGCCGAACGTATCCGTACGCTTGGGGCGTACGCGCCGAATAGCTGGGCTGAAATGGATAAAATTGCCTCTTTGCAAGAAGTTGGTCAAACGCCGGATGCCATGGAAATGGTCAAGATGCTGGCCGATGATAATGTGGCGATTGCCAACAGCATGAAAACGGTGTTGAAAGCGGCGCAGGACGCCGATGACGAAGTAACCGCCGACTTGTTGATTGGCCGGATTACTATTCATGAAAAAGCGGCGTGGATGTTGCGCAGTATCGGCAAGTAAGGTTTTTAGCCTTTAAGAGCGGTGTGAAAGCCGGTGTAAAACCTCGTCCAGCTGGTCGAGGTTTTTATATGCGATTTTCATGACCCCGCCTTTGCCGCTGGCATCAATCGTGACTTTCATGCCCAAGGCATTGGAAATTTCCTGTTCCAGCGCGATTGTATCGACATCTTTGCCCGGTTTTTGGGATTTTTGTCCAGAGGTCCGCCCTTTTTTTGTCGCCGCGAGTTTTTCCGTGTCGCGTACGCTCAGGCCTTGTTCGACGATCGCGCGGGCGGCTTCCAGCGGATCATCCATCCCGATCAGCGCGCGCGCGTGTCCGGCCGAGAGTTTTCCGGTCATCACAAGGGTTTGTACAGATTCCGGCAAGGTCAACAGACGCAGAATGTTGGCGATGTGAGAGCGACTTTTTCCGATCCCGGTCGAGAGTTTTTCCTGCGTATAGTTGAAACGGTTCATCAGGCGTTCATAGGTCAGCGCTTCTTCAATCGCGTTGAGATCTTCGCGTTGCAGGTTTTCGATCAGGGCGATTTCGGTGGCTTCTTCATCGCTTAATTCACGAACAATTACAGGGATTTCGTGGAGCTGTGCCTTTTGCGACGCGCGCCAGCGCCGCTCTCCGGCGATAATCTGGTACATGCCCGGCGCCCCCGGATTTTCACGGACCAAAATAGGTTGCAGGACGCCGTGCGTGGCAATCGAGGCTGCCAGATCTTCGAGCGGTTCTTTGGCAATCGTCCGGCGCGGCTGGAACGGGCCGGGTTCAAGCTGGTCGATGCCGATTGTGCGCCGGCCGGGGCCGCCGATGGCGGGAGCGTGGCTCTCGATTGTTTGCGGCAAGCTGTCTTCATTATCCTCAAACAAAGCATTCAATCCCCGGCCCAATCCCCGGCGTTTAGGGGAAGATGGCGGGTTTGCGGGTGATAAATTATCGGTGCTCATCGGTTAGGCTGCCTCTTTGTGTGTGTGTTTCAGGATTTGCCGTTCGCGTTTCAGGACTTCTCCGGCCAGGCGAATGTAAGCTTCTGCGCCGGGGCAACGCATGTCATAGACAATGGCCGGCAGGCCAAAGGACGGCGCTTCCGATACCCGGACGTTGCGGGGGATTACGGTGCTGTAGACTTTTTCGCCAAAGAAATCGCGGACATCGCTGGCGACCATGCCGGAGAGATTGTTGCGTTTGTCGAACATCGTCAGCAGAACACCATGGATTTCAAGGCCCGGATTGTAATGTTTTTTGACGCGTTCAATAGTTTTTGTCAGATGGGAGAGCCCTTCCAGTGCAAAAAACTCACATTGCAGGGGGACCACGACGGCGTCGGTTGTTACCAAGGCGTTCAGTGTCAAAAGATTCAGTGATGGCGGGCAATCTATAATGACATAATCATACGGCAGTGGCTGGCGCAGCGCTTCGCGCAGGCGGTATTCACGGCGCTCAGCGGTGACGAGCTCGATTTCGGCGCCGGACAGGTGGATTGAGGATGGCGCGATGTGCAGATGCGGAACTCTGGTTTCCAGAGCGATATCCAGAATATGAACGTCACCGAAAATAACATCATATATACTTTGCTGGATACTGGAGCGTTTGACGCCCAGACCGGTTGAGGCATTTCCCTGCGGGTCGAGGTCGATTAGCAGGACCGTTTTACCAACGGCAGCCATCGCTGTGGCCAGATTGACGGCGGTTGTCGTTTTTCCGACCCCACCTTTCTGGTTGGCGACCGAGAAAATCCGCGGTGTCTGGGTGGCTGTGATGGCGATTTCATTGCGGTCGCGTTGGCCGGTGATCGGGCGGTTTGTGGACGCGGTCATAAAAATTACCCTGTAAAAAGTCTATAATGTTGCTGGTGGAATTCAAGGCGATCATGCGCAATTTTGGTTGCGACCGTCAAGTTTTTTGAGTCTGCAGGCGGTTTTAATTTATCCTTGTTTCACGTGAAACATCAGGATTTCAGGTTTGTGATGACGAGAATTTTTCCTGACGGATCGGTTTTGCTGTCAATTATTTTGCAGTCAAATGAATAGGATAAGCGCGCTTCAGTGATTTCTTCCTGTGTTTTTTCCCCCTTCAGGAAGATCATTGTGAGGTCAGGATTTTCATCCGCCCACTTTGCGCACCATCCCAGAAGTTTATCGAGAGAGGCCAGCGCCCGTGCCGTAATGACGTCGGGGACCGATTCGCTGTCGACCGATTCGATTCGGGCGGTATGAACCGTAACAGGCGTTGATGATTCACGTGAAACAGTCTTGAGGAAGGAGCATTTTTTGCTATCGGATTCAACCAGATGGACGTTGATATCCGGGCGGGCTATGGCCAGGACCAATCCGGGGAATCCTGCGCCACTGCCGAGGTCGAAGAGGGTTAACGGTTTTTTGTCATCGTGAGAAAGTGCGGCGACCGAAGGATTTTTAGATTCTTCGCTGACGCTCAGAATGACAGGCAAAAGTTGCAGAGAATCTTCGAAATGCCGGGTCCATGCCTCGTTCAGCGTGTTTGGGCTGACAAGATTGACGGCCTTTTGCCATTTGTGAAGCAGGGCTTCGTAGGCCTTTAATTTTTCCAATGATTCACGTGAAACGTTCATAGGGCTATGCCTGTTTTGTAAGGATGTTTGCCTAAAGATTCAGGCGGCTTTGTTACTATCTTTCTTCCGGACATGACGCAGCAAGGCCACGACGGCGGCCGGGGTTACGCCGGGAATGCGGCCGGCGGCGCCGAGGGTTTCCGGGCGGGCCTGCTCCAGTTTCTGGCGGACTTCGTTCGACAGGCTGCCGACGGCGCTGTAATCAAGGTCGGCCGGCAGCGCCAGGGCTTCATCTTTGCGATAGGCTTCGATATCGCGGTCGTGGCGCACCATGTAGCCTTCGTACAGGGTGTCATACTCCATTTGTTCGCGGATATCGGGACGCAAGTCATCCCAGTTTTTATCTTTAATTTCAGAAGCTTGCGATAGAAGTTTTTCTTTTTCCGTCCATGCCCGGGCGCGCTCGTTACAAACGCAGCCGATTTCCAGCCCTTTCCCTGTCAGGCGGCGGTCGGCGTTATCAGCGCGCAGGCGCAGGCGGTATTCGGCACGGCTGGTGAACATGCGGTAGGGTTCCGGTGCGCCGCGATGGATCAGATCGTCGATCATAACGCCGATATAGGCTTCGGCGCGGTCGAGCGTGAAAATTGTTTCACGTGAATCATTGCTGCCCAGGGCGCCGGATTTCAGGGCGGCGTTGATTCCGGCCATCAGGCCTTGTGCGCCGGCTTCTTCGTAACCGGTGGTGCCGTTGATCTGGCCGGCGAGGAATAAACCCCCTACTCTCTTGTTTTCCAGTGAGGCTTTCAGATCGCGCGGATCGCAGTAATCGTATTCGATGGCGTATCCCCACTCCATCACGTCAACTTTTTCAAGGCCGACGATTGCGTGGATCATGGCGTCCTGTACGTCAATAGGCAGGGAGGTTGAAATGCCGTTCGGATAAACCGTGTGATCGTCGAGTCCTTCGGGTTCCAGAAAGACCTGATGCCGGGTTTTGTCGGCGAAGCGGACGACTTTGTCCTCGATCGACGGACAATAGCGCGGCCCGCGGCTTTCAATCTGGCCGGAATACATCGGTGCCCGGTCGAGGTTGTCAAGGATGGCCTTGTGCGCTTCGGCATTGGTGTAGGTGATGCCGCATTCGATCTGGGGCACGGTGATTTTATCGGTCAGGAATGAAAACGGCACAGGATTGTCATCGGCCTTTTGCATGTCTATGGCGGCCCAGTCGATGGTCCGGCCGTCAAGGCGCGCCGGCGTTCCGGTTTTTAAGCGCCCCAGCGGCAAGCCAAGGCGTTCCAGTGTCTGGCCCATTCCCACTGCGGGTTGTTCGCCGATGCGGCCAGCGGGCCATGTTTCCGTGCCGCGGTGGATAATGCCGCGCAGGAAGGTGCCTGTTGTTAAAACGACGCAAGGCGCTTGAATCTCTTTGCCAGAAGCGGTGACCAAGCCTTTGATTTCATTGCTATCGTTGAGAATTAAATCTTCGGCACCTTCGGCGATAATCGTCAGGTTTTCGTGGGAAGACAGGATGTCCTGCACCGCCAGTTTATAGAGCTTGCGATCGGCCTGGGAACGTGGACCCCGGACGGCCGGGCCCTTGGAGGCGTTGAGCATGCGAAATTGTATGCCGGAGCGATCAATCACCCGGCCCATCAGGCCATCAAGGGCGTCGATTTCCCGGACCAGATGCCCCTTCCCCAGCCCGCCAATCGCCGGATTGCAGGACATCGCGCCAATCGTGTCAAATTTGTGCGTGATGAGGGCCGTACGTGCGCCCATACGCGCCGATGCCGCGGCGGCCTCGCACCCTGCATGTCCTCCACCGACAACGATGACGTCAAAATTGTTCTTCATGGCGCTTTATATAGAATTTTTCCTTGCCAAAGACCAGAAAAATGTTCATAAATATGTCAAATAATTTTCGGGCAGAGGGGGTACCTTGGAAAACGTACTATCTATTTTTAAGAATAAGACCGCTGCGGATTCTCTGGATAGGCAGGCTCAATCTGTGTGGGTGGCACAGGGGTATGATTTTGACTTATGGCCGGATGTCATTGAGAAAATTTATAATGACCGGATATTTTATGCTTTTCGGCTTGCTGCCTTTCCCAGAGGCATGAATGAAAAAGATTTGAGAACGGTTATTGGCGGTATTGTCGCTTTGGAAATGACACCGGAATCGGATGAAAACCTGAGAAATAATTTATCACGGGCGTGCATGGAAATTCTGCGCCCGGTTATTGAGAATAAGCATGTGAACAATATCGATATTCTCGGGACGCCGTCCCATGTGTCCGTTATTTTCTCTCAGCTTGTCGATAGCCTAAGAAGCGTTACTTCCCAATACAAAAATCCTGAAAGATCACATCCAACAAATCTTCCACATCGACCCGGCCGGTAATACGGCCAAGGGCGCGGATGGCAAGGCGGGTATCTTCGGCGATCAGCTCCGGCATGCTTTGCGATAGCGCGCGGATCAGGGCGGCGCGGCATTCTTCCAGCGCTTCCCGGTGGCGGACACGGGTCAATGCCGGCGCGGCGTTGTTGTGATGGCCCATCATGGCTTCGATTCGCTCGGTCATGATTTTCAGGAGCGTTTCAACGCCCTCCCCCTGCTTGATCGACAGCGAGACAGGTTTCTGGCCGTTAATGGTCGGGATGGTGCCGTTATATAGATCCATTTTGTTAATGGCGATCAAGGCGTCTTTGTCGGCCATTTCCAGCGTGTACATGTCGAGATCGGGCAGACGCGCGCCGTTGAAGACCAGCAATTTGATATCGGCTTCGCGGGCGCGGCGGATAGCGCGGCGGATGCCTTCGGATTCGATGCCTTCCTGGCCCTCTTCCCCGATCTGATCCGGGCGCAGGCCCGCCGTATCTGCAAGAATAACCGGATAGCCGTTCAGGTTCAGGTGGACTTCGATAATATCGCGGGTGGTGCCGGCTTCCGGTGAAACAATCGCAACATCTCTTCGTGCCAAGGCATTGACAATGCTCGACTTTCCGGCGTTTGGTTCGCCAATGACAGCGATTTGTATGCCATCGCGCAGTCGTTCACCGCGGTGGTTATCATCAAGGTGGGCGGTGATCTGCTGATTTAGTTTGTCCAAAATCGGGAATACCTGCGCCGCTATGCCATCCGGCAAATCTTCGTCGGCAAAATCGAGATCAGCCTCCATATAGGCGAGCGCGTGGGTCAGGTCTGCCGCCCAGCCCTCGTACAGCCGTGACAGGCTGCCTTCCATCTGGGCCATGGCTTGGGCTTTTTGTTCCTCGGTTTCGGCATCAATCAGGTCGGCCACGGCTTCGGCGGCGGTCAGGTCCATTTTACCGTTTTCAAAGCCCCGGCGGGTAAATTCGCCCGGTTGTGCAAGGCGATGACCTGGCTGCCCGGCCAGAGCCGCCAGCAGCGCATTGATGACGGCGCGGCTGCCGTGCAGGTGGTATTCAACAACATCCTCGCCGGTAAAGCTCGCCGGGCCTTTGAAGGCTAAAATGAGAGCGTGATCAATGGTTTCGCCGTTATTATTGTTAATCAAGGTGCGCAAAGCGCTGCTGCGTGGCGGCGGCGGTTCTTTGTTACTGAGAGCTTGCAGGCTGGTGTACGCGCCGTGCCCCGAGACACGTACAACGGCGACGCCTGCCCGTCCGGGCGCGCTGGCCAAGGCGTAAATGGTATCTGTCATGGCGCTGTCCTGAACATAAAGTTAAAGCCGTAGCCCGTGAGTATAAAGGCAATCACCAAATAAACAACGAAGAACGCCAGCATCTGCGGTTTGAGAACGCGGCGTAAAATCATCAACTCGGGCAGGGAGATGGCAACGGTGCTCATGATAAAGGCTAGTGTTGTGCCGACGGGGAGTCCCTTATCGATTAAAGCTTCCGCGATGGGGACGGTGCCGGTAACACTGGCGTAAAGCGGAATCGCCATAACGACAGCCAACGGGACGGCCCAGAAATTATCCGTTCCGGCATGCTCGATAAACCAGTTCTGGGGCACATAGCCATGAATTATGGCCCCCACGCCCACGCCGATAATGATGTAATGCCATACCCGCCCTACGATGTCGGCGGTTTCCTTTTTTGCGTATTGCAGCCGTTCCCGCAGGGACAGCCCCGTTTCCCCATCTTTCTTGCCGGGAAGCGGGTTTGTCGCTCCCAGCGGCTCCACCCATTTTTCAAGCTTTAGGCTGTCAATCAGCAGGCCGCCGATAATCCCGGTGATCATGCCGGTGGCGATGTATGCCAACGTGAAGTGCCAGCCAATGATTTCCCCGAACATAAGCGCGGCGACTTCGTTGATCATCGGCGAGGCGATCAGGAACGCCATCGTGATGCCCAAGGGGATTCTGGCGCTCAGGAACGCGATAAAAACAGGAATGGACGAACAGGAGCAAAACGGCGTTAATGCCCCCAGAATAACCGCCAGCCCATAGGCAACAAGGCGCGGGCATTTTTCCAGCCATTGCCGGACTTTATCCGGGGCCAGCCACGAGCGAAAAAAACCAACAATAAAAACCAGCGTGACCAGAAGGAAAAATATCTTTGCCGTATCTTCGATAAAGAAATGAAGGACTTCGGCCTCCGGCGTTTCCGGAGAAAGCCTGAAAAGCTGATATGTGACAAGGTCAGCCAGTTTTGTGAAAAAGGTCAGCATAGTGCGGGTTATTTTTTATCTGTGCCGGTTGCGGGCATACCCATTTGTGACCAGAACACTTTTTGCATATCGCCCCAGCCCTGCACTGTGGCAGGCATCCACGTTTTCATAAAGGTTTCGGGGTCGAGCGAGCGGATGTTTTCACTCATGCGTTCTTCCAGCTCCTTCATCATTTTATCCTGCAGCGGAGCAATGTTTGGCAGGCCAATGAACTGGCGGGCTTCTTCGGGCGTACAGTCAATATCGACAGTGAATTTCATGGGTGACTCCTCGGGCATTAAATCGTTGTTCCCGATGACTATAACAGCTTCCCGGCTTGGAAATAATGAAAAAAATCTTGACTCGCATGTGTGCCATCGTGTTAATACAGTAATACAAAAACCGAATGAGGTGAGTTGTGCAGGATCGCAGTCAGCAGGAAAAAGCCTTGTGTGAAGCTTTGGTGCGTCTTAACGATGCGGCAGAGGCACGGGCTTTCCTGTCTGATTTGTGTACACCCCAGGAAATGACGGCACTAGCCGAACGCTGGGAGATTGCCCGGTTGCTGGCGGCGGGAGAGCTATCCTACCGCGAGATCAGCGCCCGGACGGGGGCCAGCACGACAACGGTTAGCCGTGTGGCCCGATTTTTAAAAGATGGCTATGGCGGCTATCAGAAAATGCTGGAGCAAATTAAAGATGAGTAACGATGAAATCCGCTTGAAGATCGCGATTCAAAAATCCGGACGGCTTACAGATAAGACATTGGATTTGCTGGAAAAATGCGGGATTCATCTGGTGCGCAGCAAGGATCAGCTTTTTTGCCGGGCGCAGAACTTTCCACTGGATGTCATGTTTGTGCGTGACGACGATATTCCTGAATTTGTCAGCATGAATGTCTGTCAGCTTGGCGTGGTGGGCCAAAATGTGCTGGAGGAAGAGCTGGCGCTGGATACGGCAGGGGAGCTGGCCAATATAGAGGTGGCGGAAGAGCTGGGCTTTGGGAAATGCCGTCTTTGCATCGCCGCGCCGCATGATTTTGCTTATGACGGTCCGGCATCGCTAACGGGAAAGATAATCGCCACATCGTACAAGGGCATATTGAAGGCCTTTTTGAAGAAGCAGGGGATCGAAGCCAAAATGGTTTCGATGGAGGGGGCCGTTGAAATTGCGCCGCGGATGAAGATTGCCGACGTGATCTGTGATCTGGTGTCTACCGGAACAACGCTTACCGCAAACGGATTGCGCGAATGTGAAGAGATTATGCGCAGCCAGTCGGTTTTGATTCGCAATGATAGCCTTACCGGGGAGCGGCAGGTGCTTTTAGACCGCTTGCTGAAGCGGATGCGGGGAACGCTGCGGGCGCGGGACAGCAAATATATTATGCTTCACGCGCCGAAGGAGCGACTGGTGGAGATTACAAAGGCGCTACCGGGCGCGGAATCCCCTACGATTTTGCCGTTGCAGGGCTGTGATGACAAGGTCGTGGTCCATGCCGTTTGTGAGGAAGCGGTGTTTTGGAACACGATGGAAGAGCTGAAAAACAAAGGCGCTTCGGCCATTTTGGTGCTGCCTATAGAAAAAATGCTCGATTAGGGGGGGGGGGCGTGATGAAAACGGTAATCTGGAATAATTTGTCGGAAGACGAGCGCGCGGCTTGCTTGCGGCGCCCGGATTTGGGCGCTGGTGGTGGTGTGGACGATGCTGTGGCGACGATTGTCAGGGATGTGCAGGCCCGCGGGGATGCGGCGGTGCTCGAATATACCCGGCGTTTCGACGGAGCGTCGCTGACGGCGGCGGCGTTAGCCGTCACTGACGAAGAAATGCAGGCTGCAGCAGCAGGTCTTGATAAAAATACGCGATCCGCCCTACGTATCGCATATAACAATATCCGGGCTTATCATGAGCAGCAGGGGGCGCGATCCTATGAAATTGAAACGCAGCCGGGTGTCACATGTCAGAGGGTTGTACGCCCTATTCCGCGGGTGGGACTTTATATTCCGGGGGGTTCGGCGCCGCTGGTGTCGACAACCCTGATGGTGGGGGTTCCGGCGCAGCTTGCCGGGTGTACGGATGTCTTTATGTGTACGCCGTGTAATGCGGCGGGGGTTATTAATCCGCATATTCTGGTGGCAGCGCAGCTTTGCGGGATCAGTAAAATATACCGGGTTGGTGGCGCACAAGCGATTGCTGCGATGGCTTATGGAACAGACACTGTGCCGAAGGCTGATAAGATTTTTGGGCCCGGCAATGCCTATGTCACAGCAGCAAAACAGTTTGTTTCAAGGGATTCCGCTGGGGCGGCGCTGGATATGCCGGCAGGCCCGTCGGAAGTCATGATTATCGCTAATCGCGCGACAAACGACAGGTTTGCCGCGGCGGATTTGCTTTCTCAGGCTGAGCATGACCGGGTATCTCAGGTTATCCTGATTACTTTTTCGGAGGAAAAGGCGCAGGCGATTAAAGAGGAAGTCGAGCGCCAGCTTGCTTTGCTTCCGCGAAAAGAGGTGGCGAGTGCCGCGCTCGAAAATTCACGGGCGATCGTGGCGGTCGATATGGATCAGGCGTTGGAAATTGCCAATCGTTATGCGCCGGAGCATTTGATTCTGGGCTTTGAGGATGGCGGGCAATATGTGGACCGGGTGCAAACGGCGGGTTCGGTCTTTGTCGGGCCGTGGTCTTGCGAATCGGCGGGTGATTATGCCAGTGGGCCGAACCACGCACTGCCGACTTATGGTTATGCCCGTGCCTATAGCGGTCTAAGTGTTGAGGCGTTCCAGAGAACGATGAGTGTGCAGGAGCTGACCCGTGACGGTCTGGAATCTCTGGGTGATACAATAGAACGTCTGGCAGAGATAGAGGGGCTGGATGCGCATGCCCGTGCCGTCAGGATACGGCGGGAGGCCAATTATGGATAAATCATCAATTCTTAACCGTGCCCGGCCGGAAATAGCGGCGCTGAAAGCGTATCAGTCTGCGCGGACCCTTTTTCAGGGCGGGGATGGGAATACGATTTTTCTGGATGCCAACGAGCTGCCTTGTGCGCCTTTTATCGGTGCTAAAGACTATAATCGCTACCCGGATCAGCAGCCTGTTCCTCTGATGGAGGCGCTGGCCCGGCTTTATGATGTATCAACGCGGAATATTCTGGCGACGCGCGGGGCGGATGAGGCGATTGATTTGCTGGTGCGGGCCTTTTGTGTGCCGGGGCAGGATAACATCGTTATTTGTCCGCCGACCTTTGCCATGTACGCGCAGGCGGTGCGGGTGCAGGGGTGCGAAAGCCGGGCGGTGGCCCTGACAGACGATTTTCAGCTTGATGTTAAGGGGGTAGGTCAAGCTATTGATGATGATACAAAAATAATTTTTGGGTGTTCTCCCAATAATCCGACCGGAAATCTGATGAAGCGGGATGACATAGAGGCGCTGTGTAAGGCTCTTGATGGCAAGGCGCTGGTCGTGGTTGACGAGACGTACATGGAGTTTGCCGGTGAAGAGCACAGTATGATTCAGGCGCTTGAAGCGTTTCCGAATCTGGTGATCCTACGGACGTTATCCAAGGCTTATGCCGCTGCTGGCGTGCGGTGTGGCTGTGCGATTGCTTCGACCGATATTATTGATCTGGTTCGCAAAATCTTGGGTGTATACCCGATCCCGCAGCCGGTCGTCGAGGCGGTCACAACCCTTTTGAGCGATAAAAATAAAACTCGGATGGCTGCGAAACGTCGTGAAACCCTTGAGACCCGCGACCGGTTTATAAGCGAACTTCAGGATGTTCCGGGCATCATCCGTGTTTTTCCCACGGATGCCAATTTTGTGATGATTGCATGCACGGATGCGCCGGCGCTGACGGCGCGCTGCCGAAAGGCCGGAATTATTATCCGCGATCAATCTTATCAGCCCGGTTTGGAAAACTGTGTACGTGTCGGTATCGGAACGCGGGAAGAGATGAGTGCGCTGCTGACCGTTTTAAAGGGCGGTGAGCGGGCGCTGAAAAGCGGGAAGAGAATCGCGGTCATTACACGCAAAACGAAAGAAACGGCGATTGCTGTCCGTGTTAATCTGGATGAGCCGGGGCCGGTAAGCATTTCCACCGGCATTGGTTTTTACGACCATATGCTGGAGCAAATTGCGCGGCATGGCGGGTTTTCGTTGCAACTGGAATGTGACGGCGATCTGGAGATTGATCCGCATCACACGGTTGAGGATTGTGCGATTACCCTGGGGCAGGCGCTTAAAGAGGCATTGGGCGATAAGGCCGGGATCGGGCGCTATGGTTTCACGTTGCCGATGGATGAAGCGCTGGCGAGCGCGGCCCTGGATTTAAGCGGCCGATATTACCTGACATTCGAGGGACGTTTTCCTGAAAGCAGGGTTGGGGATTTGCCGACGGATATGGTGGCCCACGTGTTTCGGTCTCTGGCCGAAAATATGCAGGCCAGTTTGCACATGAGTGTGACCGGTGAAAATACGCACCATATGGTCGAAGGTTGCTTTAAAGCTTTTGGCCGGGCGCTTCGGCAGGCTATTCGTAAGGAAGGTGAGGAGCTTCCGAGCACGAAGGGTATTTTGTGATTGATAATCATTCTCAATTAAAATAAAAGAAGGGATCCCTTTTGAACAAAGGAAGAGGGTGTCCCGATAAATAAACCAAGGAGATAATAGAAATGGGTGTATCAACAAATGTCGCTGTCTTTAGACGGCAGAGTGATGGTGTAAGTGTACTTCCTGAAATTGCTGTTCCCAGCCAGCCCGTTGCAATTTCTTCGGAACGATTTATGGCGGGGTTACAAAAACAGCGATTTGCGGCGGCGGCCATGCCGAGTGAAGCGCTGGCAATGGAAATGATTCGCCGTGCGACGTTATGGTCACAATGCCCTGATATCGTTGATAAATTTGATGATATGAGGCGCGATCACCGGGTGTTTTTACGCACCGGAGCCGCGGAGCTGGCCAAGCGTTTGAAAACGGCGGACCGGGTTGATACAAATTTCGTTGATGTTCTTGGAAAAGCCGGCTTTTTCCAGAGAGGCGCGGATGACAAAGGGTATTGCCTTGAGGTTAAACCCTATACCAGCCAGATTGATTTTGCCTGTGCGATGATAAGCGCTATAAAGGATCCGGGCCCTGTTCACCGGGCTTTTGCCGCGCTGGAAACGGCCCTTGACGATGCACGGCAGGATGTTGGTAAAATTGCTGCTGTGTTTGCTCTTCAACCGATGCCTTTTGGATCGTCTGTCAGCCGGCGCCCTGTTAATTCCTTAATACCCGGGTAGTTTATGATTGTTTTGATTGATAGTGGCGGTGCGAATATTGCATCAGTTGTTTTTGCACTGGAACGGCTGGGTGTTGAGGGCGTTTTGAGTGCCGATCCGGATGTGATCGCACGCGCGTCACACGTGATCTTGCCGGGTGTGGGCGCGGCAAAAGACGCGATGAGCAAATTGCAGGCGCGGGAACTGGTTGACTGTATTAAAGTCCTGACCCAGCCGGCGCTGGGGATTTGCCTAGGGATGCAGTTACTGTTTACCCATTCCGAGGAGGGTGATGCCACGATGCTGGATATTTTTTCCGGAAACGTACGGCATTTTAAACCGGAAGCTGAAAAAACTATACCCCATATGGGATGGAATGGTGTACGTGTCGAAAAATCCGACCATATTTTGTTTCGTGATATACCCGATGACAGTGCCTTCTATTTCGTTCATAGCTATTATGCGCCGGTGGGCGATTATACGCTGACCTCTTGCGTTCATGGCAGCGAGATGTTTTCCGCCAGTGTCACACAAGATAATTTTATGGGGTGCCAGTTTCATCCGGAGCGTTCCGGCGCGGCCGGGCAACAGATTTTAAAGAACTTTCTGGAGATGTGATTGATGATCCTTTATCCCGCGATTGATTTACTCGATGGCCAATGCGTTCGCCTTTACAAGGGTGATTTTGCACAGGTCACGACGTATGGCGACGACCCCGTCGCGGTAGCGCAAAGCTACAAAGATCAGGGCGCGGAATGGCTGCATCTGGTCGATTTGTCAGGTGCTGAAAACCCGGAAAACCGGCAGATTGACCTGATTGAAAAAATTATAGCGGCAACGGATTTAAAGGTGCAAACCGGCGGCGGCATTCGCAGCGAAGCCGAGGTTAGAGCTTTGCTTGATGCCGGAGCCGGGCGGGTGGTGATAGGATCGCTGATGGTTAAGGACCCTTTGAAAACCGAAGAGTTGCTGCAGACGTACGGGGCGGATTCAATCACACTGGCGATGGATGTCGTAGAGCAAGACGATGTCTGGCACATTGCGGCGGCGGGCTGGCAAGAAACGTCGCCGTGGAAACTGAAAGATGTGCTGGAAAATTACGCCGCTTACGGGCTGAAAAATGTTTTGTGCACGGATATTGCCCGTGACGGCACGATGCAGGGCTGTAATACAGAGCTGTACCGGGTTATGAAACTGGATTTTAATTTTCTGGAGATACAGGCTTCGGGCGGCGTTAATTCGCTGGATGACCTGCGGGCTGCTAAAGCTGCCGGGGCCGCCGGGGCGATTGTCGGAAAGGCGCTTTACGAAGGAGTGTTTACGGTCGGGGAGGCGCTGGGCGTATGTTAATGCGACGGATTATTCCCTGTCTGGATGTAAAAGACGGCGTGGTGGTCAAGGGTGTGCAGTTTCGCAATCACCGCGTGATGGGGGATATTCTGGATCTGGCGGCACGCTACCGGGATGAGGGCGCGGATGAGCTGGTGTTTTATGACATCACGGCCAGCAGCGATCAACGGACGGTCGGCAAGGACTGGGTCGAAAAAGTAGCGCGGATATTGGATATTCCGTTTTGTGTGGCGGGCGGGATCCGCACGATGGAAGACGCCCGGATTATCCTGAATAACGGGGCGGATAAAATATCGGTGAATTCCCCGGCACTGGAGCGGCCTGAGTTTATTACCGAGCTGGCGGAAACGTTCGGGGTGCAGTGCGTGGTGGTTGGGATTGACAGCCGGGTTGAGGAAGATGGCTCTATGCGTGTTTATCAATATACCGGCGATGAAACCAAAACGGTGAAGGCCAAACATGATACGGTTAGCTGGGCCAAGGACGTACAGCGGCGCGGCGCCGGCGAGATCGTTTTGAATTGCATGAATCAAGATGGCGTTCGGCAGGGCTATGATATTCGGCAGCTAAAGGCGGTGCGGAACGCGGTTAGTGTTCCCCTGATTGCCTCGGGCGGGGCGGGGGAAATGCACCATTTTGCCGATGTGTTTAAACAAGCCGGTGTGGACGGCGCGCTGGCCGCTTCTGTATTCCATAGCGGCGATATTCCGATCCCGGAATTGAAAAGATATTTGGAACAGGAAGGCGTACAGGTGCGAATATGATTGATATTGAGAGCCTCGATTTTGATAAGGGCAATGGATTGATCCCGACGATTGTGCAGGAGGCGGGCACAGGTACGGTTTTGATGCTGGGCTATATGGACCGGGCGGCGCTGGAGCAGACGCTTGAGAGCAAACAAGTGACGTTTTTTTCACGCAGTAAAAACCGGCTCTGGACTAAAGGAGAGACATCCGGAAATTATCTGCATTTGAAAAATATCACGGCCGATTGCGACAACGATACGCTTTTGGTAACGGCAGTTCCCAATGGTCCTACCTGTCATACGGGCACAAAAACCTGCTGGGGGGATGAGGCACCTTCGCTGGCTTTTTTGGCCGAACTGGGCGCGCTCATAAAGCAGCGCCATGCTGATATGCCGGAAGGCAGCTATACGACATCTTTGTTTGAAGCGGGTAAAGAGCGCATTTCACAAAAAGTTGGAGAAGAAGGTGTGGAAGTGGCGTTGGCCCATATGAGCGGCGACCGGGACAAGATTTTGAATGAAAGCGCCGACCTGATTTACCATACGCTGGTTTTGCTGGAAAATGCCGGGCTGTCTTTGAATGATGTAGCAGACTTGCTTCGGGAGCGTCACCGCCGTTAGTATGGTGTCTTGAAAGACCCCGCGCTATAAGGACACCCCGGTGAGCGAAGATAATCAGGAACAGACGGATTCCTTGCCCTTTCCCCCGGAGATACGGGAGAAGGCTCTGGAGCAGATACGTTCCCTTGTGAAGGGGAACGGCCTTAAGCCAAGTAGTGTGACGCTGGATTCTTTTGAAGGGGCTGTCCTGCAATTTCCGGCCTTCCATCATTTCAAGATCGATCCCCAGACCAGTGAAAAACGCCTTTCGGGGCGGCAAAATGGCACTGTGCTTGCTTCGCGTAGCGACATGCAAAACCGTTTGCAGCAGGATGTCGAGGCGCTGGGACAGGATAAGGAACTGCGTGGCATTGTCACGAAACTGCTTCAGGAACGTGGTGATCTGGGGTTTGCCAACGATGGTTTGATTCTTTCCCTGCAGAAGTACAATCGAAGCTATGTGGTGCATGAGCAATGCGGATCGTGCAAGGGATCCGGGAAGATGCGTTGCAACGCTTGTCACGGGCAACGGCAGATAACCTGTCCGCGTTGTCAGGGCAGCCGGGATTCACAATGCCCGCAATGTCAGGGAATGAAATTCATTAACGGTCCCGGCGGGCGGCAGCCTTGTACCCGTTGTCATCAGCGCGGCCGGATTCCCTGTCAGAATTGCAACCAGCGCGGCACGATTCAATGTACGCATTGCCGGGGGACGGGGGATGTGGACTGCAAAACCTGTAACGGGAACGGTTGGAGCAGCCTGATCACAACGTTGATGGTTAAGGTGAAATCCCGGTTTGAAATCCCGGAGGAGGCGTTACCCCCGGCAGCGCGGCAGATCGTTCTTGAACAGGGACCGGCGTTGGTTACTCAAAAACAGGCGATGGTCAAACTTCTGGGAGATGTGAGCGAAGACAGCAGCGCCGATTCCGGTTTTACGATAGTTTACGGCGTTGATTTGCCGTGGGCAGAAGCGGTTTTTCATCTGAAAAACAGGCCGGTGCCGGGGATTGTTTTTGGTTTACTGCCGGCTTTACATCAAGTCCCGGATTTTCTTGATAAGTTGATTGCCGGAGGGGCGTCGGAATTACGCCGGATTACGCCGTCTTCCGGCCATTCAGGTCAGGTGATTAAAAAGGCCGTCCGCTACCGGGCTTTGCGCGATATCGTTTTGGCGGCATCCCGTTTGCCACCGGGAAAAGCGCTGTCTGCGGTTAAAAAGCACTATCCTGTGGGGTTGTCCGACAATTTAATTAAGGAGATGGTGGTTAGTGCGGACCGGGCTTTGAAAAATATTACCCGCGGGCCGCGATTGACAGGGCTGGCGGTCGGGGTGCTGGCTGTTACCGGATTATATGGATTATATTTTCTCGGTCCTGTGCGGCCTGTTATGGCCTCTCAGATAACGGATGAAACCGTTTTGGCGGCCCTTGATTTTATTTTGCTGGTTGCCGGCGGTATTCTGACGACGCTGTCTATCAAGATCGCGGCGCGGCGGGCGTATTATCAGGTGTTTTCGCGGTTGATGCCTCCTGATAAAGCCAGACGTTTAACGCCTAAGGCCGGCCATAGCGGGTGGATAGGTTATGCTGGGATATTGATTGTCTATGTTGTTATCTTGGAAATATCCCGGATTATGCCTGAGGTTGCGACCCCGGCATGGTATGATGCGTTTCGTGGAACCCTGCCGTTTTGATAAAAAGAGCCCTGTAAAAGAGGGTTCTTTTACAGGGCAATCTTAGAGAGTCAGGGCACAAGATTTAGATTGGTTGGCTGTCAGCTTTGGAAATCTTAACGGTGCCAGCGCCAGTCGGACAGAGCGTCAAACGCCCGGTTTTCCTGACAACTGGAATAGGCCAGTGAAGCGGCCGATCTTCCCGTTGTGTTGCCGTCTTTCATCCAGATCCCTACTTTGGGCTTATTCCGGCGGCCTTGTCTTTTTGACAAGGTGTCGGAGCTCAGAGAGAAGCGGATTCCTACGACAATCCCAAAGTTTTCTGCCGTTGAGCCGGCCGCGCGCCGGTTCCGATCCAGGTCGTCGCTGTAGTGGTCATAGCGGATGTTGAGCAAGGGAAGACAAGGATCCGCCTGGATCGGAGGAGGGAGAACTTGGTCGTTCATTGACATGGTTGTTCCCGCCGCAGACGGGGAATCCGGCGTGATTGCCTGCATCGCTTCGGCAGGGCTGCCGATGGTGCTACATGTCAGAAGGAAAAGTGTTGCTGAAAAGAGGAAAGGCGTGCGAATGAGTCCGCGACGAGCCTTTCGACTGTTGGTCAAATTAAACATTTATTATCCCACCCGTTTTTATTTTTTGGTCTCTTTTGCTTGCTTTGTGCGCAAAAGGATAGCTGCGTTTTTTATCGGTTTATAATTCCAGTCTATACCCAAAAGTATAATTATGGCAAACACTTTCGTTTCGAAATTGATGCGTAACTTATTAAAAATAAAAGAAAATTTGAAATATATTTGTGGAAATTTGATACGGGTTTAGCGCGCCGCCTCGATCAGGGAGACGAATTCTTTCAGGCGGGCGCTTTCTGGTTTACCAAGGATCGACGGCGGGCCTTGCTCCGCGATGGCGCCGCCGTCCATGAAGACGATTTTATCGGCAGCGCGGCGGGCGAATTCGATGGCGTGGGTAATCAGGAAAACGCCGATGCCCCGTTCCTTCAGATGTTCCAGCTTGGTCAGGATTTTCCCGGTTTGCTCGACATCCAGCGCGGATGTGATCTCGTCCAGCAAGATGTAGCGCGGATTGAGAATCAGGGCGCGGGCCAGTGCAATGCGCTGGCGTTGGCCCGTTGAGGCCTGATTAGGGTAGTTGTCGATAAAGTGCTCCATATCGAACAGCTTCACCAGCCCTTCCAGATCCTGCGCCGCTTTATCCGGATTATGGTTGCGTGCCGGCAGCATGATGTTTTCCCGCAAGGTCAAATGCGGCCACAAAAACAGAGACTGAAAGACAACCGTCAAGTGTGGCCAGGGGGGCGTGACTTCTGCGCCGTTGGTCAGGGGAAAATCGTAGTGTTTATCATCAACGGTAATTTTTCCCGTTGTGGGGTAATCAAGAAGCGCGAGGGCGCGCAGCAGCGTTGTTTTCCCGGTTCCTGACGGGCCGATCAGGCAGGTAATTTCCCCCGGCGCTATATCAAGGTCGACGTTTTTAAGGACAACATTGTTTCCAAAGCTTTTGTGAATATTACGGCCGGAGATCATTGTTCAGCTTCCTATTGTTCCGACATGTCACGGGTAAACCGGGCGCGCAGCCATAAGGCAAAGCCGTTGATCGGCAGGCTGACAGCCAGAAAAAACAGGCCGAGGGCCGTGTAGATTTCAACCGGGCGGTAAATCTGGGCATTGATGCGCTGTGCAACACGGAATATTTCCTCAACCGAGATCAGGGAGGCGAAAAGTGTCGTGTGCAGCATAACGACCTGTAGCATCAACAATCCGGGCAATATCTGGCGCAGGATCAGGGGAAGCTGGATTTTAAAGATGGTTTGCCGCCGGGTCAGGCCTGTTACCTTGGCCGCCGTCAGATATTGCTGCGGGAAATCGGCCAAAGCGCCGCGTACGATGTCGGCCACCCCGAAGATATTAACGATTGAGAGCGTTAAGGCCGCGGTGAAAAACGGGTCGATCACGACTTCAAATACGGCCTGGGCCGGATAATGCAACCAGAACAGAAAAACAAGAATCGGGATGCCGGACAGAAGAAACGAAAACATCCGGGATGGTATGCCGACACTGCGTTTAAAACGCGTTCCCGCAAGGCCCAAAGCGCTGCCACAGATAATGCCGACACTCCAGATGATGGCTGATAATTGCAGACTAACGGCTAGGCCGTTTAAAAATGCAGGGTAGTATTTAATTAGAATATCGAAAACGCTCATAAATATATCCCTAACAGAAAAGGGGGCGTTGAAAAAGCGCTATTCTGCAGCAGAGACTTTATCAAAGTAGCGGCGACAGGCATCTTTCAGCTCTTTTTGCAGTTCCCGGCCATGTTCGCCGCCATCACCAGCCATTCTGTTGCTGACGATAGCCCGTAATGTTTGCTGATGAGCATCAACAATATCAACGACGTCTTCGTCCATTTCGTCGATATTTTCAAGGAAGTTCAACATGATGGTTGTCAGATTTCCCATTAGTCCGTAGCCAAACATGCCGGCATTGGCTTTGAGCTGCATAATGGTCTGGGTAATGTCTTCTGCCAGTTCTTTCGGCGCTGATCCGGCTTTCAGTGCCTTGACGACAAGATGTTCCAGTTCATCCAGATGTTCAGTGGCCAAGGGTGCAAAATCAATTTCGAAGTTATCAATGACTTCCTGGCTTTTTGCGATCTTTTTCTCGTCAAGAGGGCCGTTGCCTACCTTTGCCTGTAACAGGCGGTTTGACCGAATGATGTGAGTGAGTTTTTTTTCGGAGTTATCGCTCATGATATCTAAAAATCTCCCTGAGAATACGAGGCTGTGACCGATTTGTTTGTTTATCCGTTGGCTTGATCTTCGTCTCGTCGGAAGGGTCCCTTGTAATCGGGTTGTATGCGCCGGCGGCGATCAGGTCCAAAATAGTCATGGCTGTCGATAAAGTCGCGCGGTTTGTTGATGACATAGGCGATGCGTTTGGCCAGATCATTCGCGGAAAAAGGTTTTACCAGAAATTCGGTTACGCCGGCATCCCGGGCCTGAGCGACCCGTGACAGAGCACTGTAACCGGTAATCAGGATAATCGGCACCATACGGTTTGAGGACATAACGCTTGTCCGGATTTCCTGCGCCAGCTCGATCCCGTTGATAGGCTCCATGTGCCAATCAGCAATAACGATATCGGGATTGTATTTACAAAAAGCGGCAAAACCATCCTCTCCGTTTTCTGCCGAGTACACAAGGCCAACCCCAAGTGTCTCCAGAACGGACATGATGAGCTTACGCATAGGGGCTGTATCTTCAACAACCAGAACGCTCAGCTTTTTAAAATCGAAAGCCATTTATCTTCCTAAAAAAAACAACCGCCTATTTGTCTTTAACCGAACAAAATAGTACGGAAACCATCTTACATGTTCTTCCATTTGGACGATAGCCCAAATTTCTGTAGGGCGGGTTTTTTGAAAAACAAAAGAAACCCCGACAACCAACCAGTCTTTTTACATTATTTGCACGTAAATGCAACCTTTGCAAAAAACCGGAGCGGTGCCGGGGTTTCGGTTTGAGAAGCATGCTCTTGCAGCGCTCTTTACTCACCGAATGCCAAGCATTCGCTGCCCATGTTCGAAGACATGGCGTAAAGTCTGCAAGGGTCAACGCTTTGACCCGCTGTTCAGGAAAGGGGCAATCGCGTTTTGCTCTGCTTTCCCGACACAGCTACGGACAACCTCCTGTCCGTAAGATTATCGTGGTGGTTCATCCACGCGCCGTTCTTTTTCATGATAAAAGGACGGCTTTTTAGGGAACGCTTTATCGCTAAGCTCTGCAATCCACTATCATCATTCACGTTTTAACGTGCGCAACCACGGGAGTTTATGACAGTGGACAGATGCCGCGCAGCGGACCCCTTAAGCGCCACCGGAAGGATGTACGAAACGTCAGAACATAAAGCGGTTAATACCAGTTTGCGTCTTCCGTATCATAGAACCTTTTGGTCCGGTGGACCCGGGTGCCATCCAGACACCCTTTCCCCTGAAAGCCCGACGCGGAAGTCTTCTGAGAAGACGACCGGGAAGGTTGTTTCCGTTCAAAGAAACGTTGTTTCCCGAGGACAAGTTCAGGGTGACTCGGTTTGACGGTACGAGTCGAGTCTTTTTTCAATTTTTTTGAAGAAATATTTTAACAAGTGATGGCTTGTTAAAATTAAATTACAAAATTTTCTCTTTGATTCTCAAATATAAATTCCAAAAATCCCAAGATTTATGCACAGCTTATCCCCCGTTTCCTTTTGCAAGATTATTGCGGTGTGATTGTATGATTCTGTCTAATTTAAGTGTCTGCGGCAGGCGAATCGCCGAATCACCGATTCGTTTTTTGAGCGGAGTCAGTGGTTATGAGGTGTGCAATGTTATGGGTAACGGTCTTTTTTATCGCAAAAAACTGTGGACGGGGATTGAGGGGGATACATCCTCAACATATATCTTATGCTACATCATAAAATCAGGTAGGTGGCTCTATGTTTGACGGGGTCTGCCGCGGTTAAGGGTTTTTATACCTTTGTTGTATTGAATAGTACGTACCCTAAATGCTTTTTGAATGTTTAACGGGGCGATGAATCAGGGAACGGTATAGAGAGTCGATAAGATAAAAGGGCAGAGTTCTTTAACATAATTTATTTGACAGGGGATGGCTAAAACGTGTAAAAAGGCCCATTCCATTTTGAATATATCGGCATGCGGGGTCTGTCATAGCGACGGCAGTGTGTATTTAAGGAGAAAGACATGGCGACGGAGAGCAAGGCGAATATTGATGCATCAGGCAATGAAGGCGTGGCTGACGATGTATGTTTTAGGGATGAAAACGGTAAAATTACCGAAACGCAGGTTTATGCCGATGCCAGCAAGAGTGTCGACATTGTCGGGGGGGATATTACCCAGCTTTCCGTTAGTAGCGCACAAATCGAGGGTATGAGCCTTGATGGCGAGATGCTGGTCCTGACTTTCAAGGATGGCGGTTCTATCAAGATTACTAATTTCCATGATCTGGCGAATGAAAATGCTGAAATTATTCTAGCAGACGACACGGTCTATAAGGCAAAAGACTTATACGAGAGACTGGCAGGCGATTTGGCTCCTGTTGAGTTTGTTATGCCGGAAAATGGCCAGAGCCTGGTTTACAGGCTGGAGCCGGGCCGCCAATACGAATTTAATACAGATCCTGAAAATGGAGCGCAGGCTGTTGAAGAAGACGGGGCGCTGATTATTTCTTTTGATAACGGCGGCAAGTTGATCCTTCAGAATTTCCAGGAAGCCATGGCTTCTGAAAATCCGCCGGAAATGTCTTATGGCGACAATATTATATCTTTGCGCGAGTTTTCTGATGTTCTGAAGCTTGCATCGGCGATGAGCGATGAAATGGCCAAGGACGAGGCGGAAGAGCAGGTTGCGCAAGCCGAAATTCGTTCCCAGCAAGGTCAGGAAGATGATCTTGCGGCTTTGGCACAACAGTTGGCTGAAGTTGAACCTGCTGCCGGTGAAGCTGGCGGCGCGGCTGGCCGTGGGGGTTTTGGTTTCCAGAGCAGTGTTGATTCGGCGCCTTTGGACTCTCCGGATGCGATCGGTCCGATTGGTCCGACGGAGTTGCAGTTTGGTTTGCCGGAATTCCGCGATGAATTGTTTGCAATCGAAGAGCAAGCACCCTCTTTGCCGCGCGCCGATGCGCCGGATTTGCTGGTTGATAATGCACAAGTTAAAGAAGATGGCTCTGTTTTCGTGCCACTTGAAGCGTATCTGACCGATACGGATGGTTCGGAATATCTGACCGTGACGGTGAAGGGTGTGCCTGCGGGCTGGACCTTTACGGGTGCGGGCTGGACCGAGCCTACACCGGGGACATGGACGATTACGATGCCTGCCGGTGATGATTATGTTGGCGGGTTTACGCTAGCGCCGCCGGCGGAAAGCGATGTCGATCTGACAGGGCTGGTTATTACGGCCAAGTCAACGGAAACGGTTGGCGGCGATACGGCACAGACAAGCGAAGCCATTGACGTGATTGTTGATGCTGTGGCCGATAAGCCGGATGTTGACGGTTTGGATAATACCGGTAACGAAGGTGACGTTCTGGCTGTGAATGTCAGTGGTTCTCTGGGCAGTGATACCGATGGGTCCGAAACGATTACCGGTTATCAGATTTCCGGTGTTCCGGCGGGCTTTAGCTTTAATGCCGGTACGGATGCCGGTGGCGGCGTGTGGACGTTTACGCCTGCGGAACTGGCTGGCCTGCAAATTACACCGCCCGCCGATTTCACGGGCAGCATTAATCTGGTTGCTACGATCTTTACGACCGAAAACCCGGTGAGTGACGGTGAAGTCGATTATTCTGATAACGACAATCAGGATACGGATAGCTTCACCCTGACATGGAATCCGGTTGCCAACCCGCCGACAATCGACGTTAACGGTCTGGTTGTCGATGAAGACAGCTTGATTACCTTGCCGGTTGAGGCCAAGCTGGCACCGGGCGGCAGCGGCAATGAAGTGCTGACGGTCAGCATTACCGGAATTGATCCGAGCTGGACGTTGCAATTCACCGAAGGATCTTACAACCCGGCGACGCAAACGTGGTCTTACACGGCACCGGCCGGTCAGGATTACAGCGGTCAGTTGACGATGGGGCCTTTCCCGGACAGTGACGTCGATATGACGGGTCTGGTTGCGGTGATGTCCGTATACGAACCGGCCAGCGCTACGACGGCGACAGTTACATCTGATCCGTTTGATATTCTGGTTGATGCGGTTGCCGATACGCCGGACGTTGATGCCAGCGGTATTGTTGGTCTGGTCAATACGGCTCTGGACATTGAGGCCAGCGCATCCGTAACCGATACGGACGGCTCTGAAAGCATTGCCGGCTTTATTATTTCCGGTGTTCCGGCTGGTTTCAGCCTGAATGTGGGCACCGATAATCTGGATGGCACGTGGAGTGTTGATCCGGCTGACATTGCCGCTTTGCAAATCACGGCGCCGACTGATTTCGTCGGCTCCCTGAATTTGACGGTAACGGCGATTGCCGAAGAAACAACCCTGTCCGATCTGGAACCTGACTTCACGGATAACGTCGCGACAAACGATGTTGATATCAAGGTGCAATGGTTGCCGGTATCGCATGATCCGATCCTTTCTGTCGGCGATCAGATTGTTGATGAAGACAGCACGATTACCTTCCCCGTTATTGCTAATCTGGCGCCGGGTGGTACGGGTAACGAAGTTTTGACCGTAACAGTGACCGGCATTGATCCAACGTGGAGTCTCCAGTTTAATGAAGGGTCTTACGATGCGGGTACCGGAACATGGACCTACACGGCACCGGCCGGTCAGGATTACAGCGGTCAGTTGACGATGGGGCCTTTCCCGGACAGTGATGTTGATTTGACGGGTCTGCAAGCCAGTGCCAGCGTCTATGAACCGGCGAGTGGTACGACGTCTTCTGTTGATGCAATTCCGTTCGACATTATTGTCGATGCGGTTGCCGATACGCCGGATGTTGATGCCAATGGTATTGTCGGGCACGTGAATACGGCTCTGGATATTGAGGCCAGTGCATCCGTAACAGATACGGACGGTTCTGAAAGCATTACCGGCTTTATTATTTCCGGTGTTCCGGCTGGTTTCAGCCTGAATGTGGGCACCGATAATCTGGATGGTACGTGGAATGTTGCGCCCGGCGATATAGCCAGCCTGCAGATTACATCTCCGACTGATTTCGTCGGTACGGTGAACCTGACGGTAACGGCGATTGCCGAAGAAACCAACACAAGCGATGTTGAACCGGATTTGACGGACAATATTGCGACGGCCAGCACGGATATTGCCGTGACATGGTTGCCGGTTGCCGGTAATCCGTTCACGAATATCGGTGATGTGATTGTCAAGGAAGATGGCAGCGTTAACGTGCCGATCGTTGCGACGTTGTCGTCCGAAGGGTCGGGGAACGAAATCCTGACCGTGACGGTTACGGGCATTGGTCCGGGCTGGGGCTTTAGTGCACCGGTTGGGACGTATAATGCCGGAACGGGTACGTGGACGGTTGTATTGCCAGCCGGGGAAAGCCTGAGCACGGTTATGACCTTTACGCCGCCAGCGGATAGCGATATCGACCTGAATGGTCTGGTAGCGACTGCGACGGCTTACGAACCAGCAACGGACACGAGTGCTTCGGCGACCGATGGTTTTGACATTATTGTCGATGCTGTGGCGGATACGCCGAATTTGAACGCTTCGAACGCCAATGGCGAAGAAGGTACGACGATTGCGCTGAATATTTCTACGAGCGTAACGGATACCGATGGTTCTGAAACGATTTCAGTTGTGCGGATCAGCGGGGTGCCTGCCGGCACGACGTTAACAGCCGGTACGGAAGTAGCGCCGGGTGTTTGGGAGTTGAGCACAGCGGACTTGCCGGGACTGGGCATTAACGTGCCGGACGGCGTTACGGGTAATTACACGCTGGATGTTGAATCGGTTGCAACGGAAGCACCGGTTTCTGACAATGAAGTTGACTTTACCGACAACGAAGCCAGTGCTTTCGATGTGATCCGCCTGTGCATCAAGGAAGATGACGCACCGGAAATTGCGCCGGAAGAAAAAACGGTTGATGAAACCAATCTTGGTCCGATTGTTGTTAATGACAGTGTCAGCGTTAATTACGGCGCGGATACGGGCAGTGTGGCGGCCAATGGCGGATTCTTTAGTGGTGTGACACTGATGTCCGGCGGCATTCCGGTGCTTGTGACGCTGGTGGGCAATACCTACACAGGTAAAGCCGGGGCTGAGACGATCTTTACGATGGCCCTGCAGCCGAATGGTAATTACCAGTTTACCCTGCTGGGTACGCTGGACCATCCGGATAAGACTGATCCTAATGACAGTATTATGCTGCAATTCGGCTTGACCGCGACGGACAACGAAGGCGATGCCACGAACAGTGTGATTACTATTAATGTTCTGGATGACGGTTTGACGGCGCATCATGATGTGAACGACTATCAGGTCATCAATGGTGGAACAAATGGCAATGTCATTACCGGTCTGAATGGTGGTCCGGGCGCAGCCGATGATCTGAGTAACGATCTGGACAATACGGTAACGCAAGTGCGTTTTGGCACGACAACCGTGAATGTTCCGGATGGCGGTTCGACAACGATTGACGGCAATTACGGCCAGCTCGAAATTTTCTCCAACGGGACATATAACTATACCCTGTTTGGTGGCACGGGTGGTGTGAGCGTCGATCATGAATTTAATGAGACGCTGGAATTCCCGCTTTTGAGTGGGGGCGTTGCTATTTCCGGGGATGCGCTTAACAATTTGGGTATTTATACCGACGATCTGAAAACGGATGGACCCAGCACAGGGACGATCACGTTTGTTTCTGAAGGGGCCGGGTTTAACAATACGTTTGGTATGTATACGGTGGCCGATGACGGGACGTTGCAGACAGCAGAAATCATTATTAGAAATGGTAATAATCCTGCTCCTGGCACGGAATATAGTTTTTCTGCGGATGCTAATCAGGAAATAGCCTTTTTCATTATTGCTAACGGCTATACCGAAAACAGCAGTTATTCCGGTATTGACCTGAATAACGGGACGTTGCAGTTCGTGTACAAGTACGGTACGGCGGAAGAACGTGCGGCGAATATTGCCGATGACGGCGCTGATGTGGCTCTGATCTACACCAACAACACAACGTTGGCCGATACGGTTTTACAAGGCGCTGTTTACCACACGACGGAACGTGGCAGCACGAATAACCTGAATACAGACGATTCCGTACGGGTTGTTTCGGGTCTGGCGGATGCTTCCGATAGCGAAGTCCTGCGGATCGGCTTTGAAGATCTTCCTAATCTGGGTGACCAGGATTATGAGGACATTATCTTTGATGTAACGTACGCTACCGAGAGCCACGAATGCCCGATTGATGTGTTTGAATACACATTGACGGATGGTGACGGTGATAGCAGCGTTGCGAACTTGACGTTGGATGGCGAATGCCCGCCGCCGGTTGATGTCTGTGTCGTGGTCAATAATTGTGGCTATGACCTGTGTGTCAAAGAAGACGGTTCTATTTTTGTCAATGTTGACGCTCAGGTTACGGGCGGTAACGGCAACGAAATCCTGACGCTTCTTTTGACCGGCGTGGCCGCCGGATGGGGATTCAGCGGGGCAGGCTGGGCAGCGACCGGTAACCCCGGTGAATATAAAGTCACATTGCCTGCCGGACAGAAGTTGTATGATGGCGGTTTTGTACTGGCTCCGCCTGCCGACAGCGATGTTGATCTGACGGGGCTGAGCGTAAAGGCATCTGTTTATGATCCGGACACGGATTCAACGGTTATGTCACAAGACGGCTTTAGCATATTTGTTGATGCTGTGGCTGATGCTCCGACACTGGATGTTTCTATGCCGAGCAGCTCTTATAATACAGGAGCAGGTGAACGCTGGGATGTGATTGATGGTGAGGATATTACCTCCTGGAACTACAAATACTGGGGTAGCGGAATTTCACAGCCGTTTACCATTATAGGTGCCGTTACGGATACGGATGGTTCAGAGAGTATTACTCACTACACCGTTATTCTTCCGGCTGTTCTTTCTGATTTTGGCATAACCTTTAGCGCCGGGACGGAAATTGCGCCGGGTGTTTGGGAAATATCTGCCGCTGATGCGGTAGGTCTGCAGATTGTCTTCCCGTCTATCCCGGTTCCTGATGGCAAGACTTATGCGTGGCAAAACCCGGATTACATTATCCCGCAAGGTATTCATGAGTTCGTTGTTACGGCACACAGTGCGGAAACAAACCTGTCCGGTCAGGAATGTAATCCTTTCGATAACACGGCATCGACCACGAAAGTCGTGGAAGTGACGATCGTTTCTTCGCCGCTGGTTCTTGATCTGGACGGTGATGGTGTTGAACTGGTCTCCGTTTCAGAAGGCGTCCTGTTCGATATGGATAATGACGGCGTGGCCGACAAAACAGGATGGGTTGGCGCGGATGATGGCTTGCTGGCTATCGATATCAATGGCGACGGTGTGATTAACGATCATACGGAGCTGTTTGGTACGGCCGTTACAGACGGTTTTGCGGTTCTGGCCTCTTATGACATTAATGGCGATGGTGTAATCAATGACACCGATGCCGTTTGGAGTGATCTGATTGTGTGGCAGGATGCTAATCAGGACGGGATTTCTCAGGACACTGAAATGTCCGGTCTGTCCAGCGTTGGTATTTCTTCGATTAACCTGTCTGCCGTCGAAACTTCATATTGGCAGGACGGTAACTGGATTTCCCATGAGGGGACGTTCCTTTATGAAGATGGCCGTGAAGGGCAGATTGTTGATGCCTGGTTCTCATTCTATAACGGGGCAAACGGTCTGGAGCCGACAGAAATTTCCGGTGATGATTCAGCGAATGCGATTTACGGATCTTCCCGTGATGACGTTCTTTACGGTCAAGGCGGCGATGATATGTTGTTTGGCGGGGCCGGTGATGATGTTCTCTATGGCGGGGCCGGGGCTGATACGTTCGGATTCGACTCTCTGGCAAAAGGGATAGACACCATTGCCGACTTTGACCTCGAAGGTGGCGACCGTCTGGACTTTACCCAGATTCTTGAGCAGTTTGACCCTGTCAGCAATGCGATTAACGACTTTGTCTATGTTGCGGATAACGGAACGGACACCGTGATTGCGATCGATGTGAGCGGGACGGGTGATATCAGCAACGCGGTTGGCGTAGTTGTCCTGGAGGGCGTTACTGGTTTGAGCGCCGAAGAGCTGGTTTCTTTGCAAAACAGCAGCAACGTCGCTTAATAACGAACGATAAACAAAATTTAAAAACAGCCCTTTCCAGAAGGGCTGTTTTGTCAGGTGAATTTGTCGGGTTTTTTGCTTGCATAATTACCGAAAAAGGGGCTAAGTAATTGAACCGACATAAGGCAGTATTATATTGGGATCAAGACAGGCGATTTGTAATAATCGAAGGTCAGGCGGATATAGTCTAGGCAGATTACCTGTTTCGTCGGCTGAAGGGACATTTTAAAAAGGATAGAATCAATGTTGGGAAAAAAGATTAAATATTTGGCTTTGAGCGCATCCTGTGCGGCCTTGATGGCGGTTAGTGCGACAGCTTTGGCGCAGGGCGCCGAGAATTACCAGCAGATTAATCTTCGCGATGCTGTGGCTGTAGGGCTTGCGCTCAACCCGGAATACGGCGTTGTGGCAAATAACCGCCGGGCGACTGATGAAGAATTGAACCAGGCTAAATCCTTGTATCTGCCCTCTGTTGATTTGCGTGCCGATACCGGTTACGAACACAGTGACGACCCGGCAACGCGCGCCGGTGTTGGTAATGACGAAGAAAACATGTGGCGCTATGAAGCCGGGCTGACTTTGACCCAGCTGTTGTTTGACGGGTTTGAAACCAAGTATGAAAACCTGCGTCAGCAAGCCCGCGTTTTGTCGGCCTCGAACCGGGTTCGGGAAGCATCCGAGCTGGTTGGTCTGGCGATTGTTGAGGCTTATCTGGAAGTAATGCGTCAACGTGAATTGTTGAAAATCGCACGTGATAACGTTGCGGAACACGTTTCTCTGATGCAGCAGATTGATGAAAGCGCTTCCGCTGGCCGTACGACGCAGGCGGATGTCGAGCAAGCCCGTGCCCGTGTGGCTTCGGCGCGGGCTCAGGAAGCCAGTGTTCGTGAATCGCTGCGCTTTGCCGAGGCTTCTTATATCCGTGAAGTTGGCGAACAGCCGAAAGACCTGATTATGCCGATGGTGCCGGTTGACGGCCTGTCCGGCAGTGTTGATGAAGAAGTTAAAATGGCGCTGCATCAAAGCCCCACCATTGATATTTTTGAAGCAGACATTCAGGTTGCTCATGCTGAGTTTGAAGGCACCAAGTCGACATTCTATCCGCAGGTTGATTTGCAGCTGAATGCCCGTCAAGGTGAGGATATCAATGGCGTTGAAGGCCGTGATACCAGCGCTTCGGCTCTGGTGGTTCTGAACTGGAACCTGTATCGCGGTGGTGGTGATACGGCCCGCGTTCGTGAACATATCAGCCGTGAAGCACAAGCCAAGGAAGAGCGTTCCAAGGCGGCGCGGGGTATCGAAAACGATGTGCGTCAGACCTGGGCACGAATGATCTCTGCCGGTGAGCGTGCCCGTGAATTTGCTTCGCAGGCCGATGCGAATACGGAAGTGGTTAAGGCGTATAAAGACCAGTTTGACCTGAACCGCCGGACGCTTCTGGATGTTCTGGATGCCCAGAATGAATTGTTTGTATCCCGTTCGAATACGGTCAATTCCGAATATCTGGAAATCTTTGCTGTATACCGCTTGCTGGCCCTGAAGGGTGAATTACTTGCGGCGCTCGGTGTGGACTATCCGCGCGAGTCTAATCCTGCTATTATGTGAGCCGGATTTAGACAAACGGGGTAGGAAAACCGGTGACAGACAAGAGCCAGGATTCGAAGCCAAAACCATCGAAATCAAAGGAAATCAAAGGTGTGGAGACCGTTCAAGAAACGGTTTCCGTGCCAGAAGACAGCACTTGGCCGCTGGAAGCCGACAGGGTGGCGATTCGTAGCCCGTTGGTTGAATGTTTGCGGCTTCTCGCCGGACATTATGGCCGCCGAACCAGCTTTTCTTCTTTGACGGCGGGATTGCCGATTCCGAAAACCGGCATTACACCAACCTTGCTTATTCGTGCGGCGGAACGGGCTGATTTGTATGCCCGGCTGGCGGAAAGACCGCTGGAAGCTTTGGCGATTGCACCAACCTTGCCTTGTCTGCTGGTTTTGGATCACGACCAATCCTGCATTCTCTGGGATATCCATCATCCGAAAAAATATCCGCCGAAAAAACAACCCGGCAAGGATGTCGAAGTTCATCCGGAAACGGTTTTTGAAGTGCAGTTTCCGGAAACGCCCGATGAGCGTAAGAAAATGACGCTGGCCGAGCTGAATATGATTTATACCGGCTATACGTTTTTTATCCGGCCTGTGGCGCGCGGTGACGAACGGGCGGGACCGGCGGAAATAGATACGGCGCGTGACTGGTTCTGGAGCCGGGTTCTGAAGGAAAACAAGAATATCCTTATCGAAGTTGCTGCCGCTTCGGTGATGATTAATATGTTTGCGCTGGTTAGCTCGCTGTTCATTATGAATGTTTATGACCGCGTGGTGCCTAACAGTGCTTTTGATACGCTGCGCGTTCTGGTCGTTGGTGTTTTTATTGCTTTTATTTTTGATTTCCTTCTTAAAAACCTGCGGGCGCATTTCCTCGATTATGCCGGGCGTAAGGCGGACGTAAAAATATCGGCCAGCTTGTTCGAACAGATGATGGGCATGACGATGGCAGCGCGGCCCGCCAGTGCCGGGGTTTTGGCCAGCAATATGCGCGAATTTGAAAGCCTGCGTGATTTCTTTACCTCGGCGACAATGGTGGCCCTGATTGATTTACCGTTTGTGTTCATGTTTATCCTGATTATCGCCCTGATCGGCGGCTGGCTGGCTCTGGTGCCTTTGGCGGCTTTGCCGCTGGCAATCTGGATCGGTTATAGCGCGCAAAAGCGTTTGCGGAAAATCGTCAAGGAATCCCTGATGGAGAGCGCTTTGAAAAATGCGCTGTTGTTTGAGACAATCAGTGGACTGGAGACGATCAAGGTACAGGCGGCCGAGGGGCATACCCAGCGACGCTGGGAGGAATTAACCGAGAAATCGTCACGGACGGCTGTGCGGTCGCGCCGTCAATCGGCTTTGGCGCTGAATGCAACGATGTTCGTTCAGCAAATTACATCGGTGGCTGTGGTGATTTTCGGGGTGTTTTTGATTTCCGAAGGCATGGTCAGTATGGGCGCGCTGATTGCCAGTGTGATCCTGACGGGGCGGGCGATGGGTCCGCTGGCGCAGATCGCCGGGCTTTTGACACGGCTGAGCCAGTCCCGTGAGGCCTTAACCCAGCTTGATGATTTGATGAAACGCCCGGTCGAACGTCCGGCGGGCAAGCATTTTATTTCGAAACCCGACATGATCGGGAAAATCGATTTTCAGGATGTTGTCTTCCATTATCCGGGGCAGACCGTTCCTGCTTTGAACCACGTCAATTTTTCGATTGAGCCGGGTGAACGCGTTGCCATTATCGGTGCGGTCGGATCGGGGAAGACGACCATAGAGCGCTTGATTCTAAACCTGTATCAGCCCGATAGCGGAAGCGTACAGATTGATGGGACAGACGTACGGCAAATTGATCCCGGTGATTTGCGGCGCGCGGTCGGGGCTGTTCAACAAAGCCCGCAGCTATTTTATGGCTCGGTGCGTGAGAATATTACAATGGGCCATGAAACGGCGCCGGAGGCTGCTGTTTTGCGGGCGGCGGAAATGGCCGGCGTAATGGAGTTTTTGCGCGATTCACAGTCCGGGCTGGATACACAGGTCGGCGAGCGCGGCGAGTCGTTATCCGGCGGGCAGCGGCAGGCCGTCGCGATTGCGCGGGCTTTGCTTTACGATCCCCGGGTTATGATTCTGGATGAGCCAACGGCGTCGATGGACCCGGCTTCGGAAAATCGTCTACGCAAGCGGCTTCATACGCTGTGCGCCGGGAAAACGACTATTTTGATTACGCATAAGGGACCGATGCTTTCGCTGGTCGACAAGATTATCCTGATCGACCGGGGGCGGATTGTGGCGCACGGTCCGAAAGATGATGTGATTGCCAAATTGCAGGCCCGCCAGTATGGCACTCAGGCTGAACAGACAGACATATAGAGTACGATGATGGCTAAGGAAAAACAGAAACAAGACGAAAGCCTGCGAATTAACGAGGCGGCAGACTGGGCTAAGATCCGTGGTCAGTGGGCGAAAGAGCGCCTTGAAACCATGCGGGCGCATGCTGAAAATGTTTTCGATCCGGATGACGATTTGCCGTTGTCCCGGCATATGATGCTGGTGGTTATCGGTACGTTTTTCGTGATTTTTGTTGTGTGGGCCAACTGGGCGACACTGGATGAGGTTACGCGCGGCGATGGAAAAGTCATTCCGTCGAGCGAGATCCAGATGGTTCAGCATCAGGAAGGCGGGATTGTCCGTGATTTTCTGGTTAAAGAGGGCGATAACGTAACGGCCGGCCAGGTTTTGATGCGGCTGTCCGATGTGGGGGCTACATCAGATCTGGGTTCGAACCAGAAGCGGTATCTGGGCTTAAAGGCGAAATCCCAGCGTTTGCAGGCCGAGGCCGAAGGGCAAGTGACACCGCAATTTTCCGAAGATGTTATGAAGGGTGTTCCGCAAAGCGTAACCGAGGAATTAAACGCGTTCAAAGCTAACCAAGCGAATGTGCATAGCCAAACGCAGGTTTTGGATCAGCAGATAAGCCAGCGGGAGCAGGAAGTGCGCGAACTGGAAACGCGCGCATCGGATTTGCGCGGTGTGATCAGTTTATCGCGGCAGGAAATGGATATGATTCGGCCATTGGTTGAGCGCGGCAGTGCTCCGAAGATGGAACTCTTACAGTTAGAGCGCGATATGAAGGAGCGTCAGACCGAGCTTAACGGCGTTCTGACATCCTTGCCGCGGGCAAAATCGGCGGTGGAAGAAGCCAAAAGCCGGATTGAAGAGCTGAAAAGCGCAGCGCGGGCCACGGCCCAGACCGAACTTGCGACGACCCAGATTGAGATGGGAACGATCAAGGAAACGCTTTCAGCGCTGAGTGATCGCCAGAAACGGACGGATATTCGGTCCCCTGTTTCCGGGACGATCAAGGATTTCAAGATCAATACCGTGGGCGGCGTCATTAAGCCGGGGGATGATGTTGTTGAGATTGTGCCTCGGGATGACCAGCTTTTGGTCGAGGCGCGTGTACGTCCCGCGGATATTGCTTTTCTTTATCCCGGTCAGCAGGCTATCGTTAAAATCACAGCTTACGATTTCTCTATTTATGGCGGTTTAAAAGGGGAGGTCGTCGATATTTCAGCGGACACCATTACCAATGATAAAGGGGAGAGTTTTTACCGTGTACGTGTCCGTACGCCCGAAAAAAACCTGAAGCGCAAAGGCGAAATTTTGCCGATCATTCCCGGCATGGTCGCGTCTGTTGATATTCTGACCGGCGAGAAGACCGTGATGGAATACATTATGAAGCCGTTTATCAAGACCCTTGATAATGCCATGAAAGAGCGTTAAACCTTGTATATCAAGCCTTACAGCTATAAAAGATAAAGAGGTTAACGTGAGTGAAGCGGCGCATAAGATGAGTGAAATTACCATTACATTACCGGATGGATCGGCGCGGTCCTATGAAAACGGTGTGACGGGGCTGGGGATTGCGGAAAGTATTTCTCCGTCGCTGGCTAAAGCTGTGGTTGCGGCCCGTATTGATGGTGAGATCAAGGATGCGACGTTACCCATTACTGAAGATGCGCGCGTTGAGCTGATTAAACGTGATGATCCGGCCGCTTTGGAAATCATTCGCCACGATGCGGCTCATGTGATGGCGCAGGCCGTGCAGGAGCTTTTTCCCGGTACGCAGGTAACCATCGGCCCGGCGATTGAAAATGGCTTTTACTATGATTTTTACCGCAGTGAACCGTTTTCAACCGAAGATCTGGAAGCGATTGAGAAGAAAATGCGGCAGATCGTCGAGAAGGCTTCTCCGTTTGTTCGCGAGGTTTGGGACCGCAATGAGGCGATTGCCCATTTCAAGGAAATCGGGGAACAATTCAAGGCGGAACTGATACAGGATTTACCTGAATCTGAAACCATCACGATTTATCGTCAGGGCGACTGGTACGATTTGTGCCGCGGGCCGCACATGCCGACAACCAAGCATATTGGAACGGCGTTTAAACTGATGAAGGTGGCAGGGGCTTACTGGCGCGGGGATTCATCGAAGGCGATGCTGACCCGGATCTACGGGACGGCCTGGCGCAACGATAAAGAGCTTAAAGAGTACCTGACTCAGCTTGAGGAAGCAGAAAAGCGCGATCACCGCAAACTGGGCAAGGAAATGGATCTTTACCATTTTCAGGAAGAGGCGCAGGGCTCGGTTTTCTGGCATCCGAAAGGCTTTGTGATTTATAACCAGCTGGAAAATTACATTCGCCGCCGGTTACGCGATTGTAATTATGTAGAGGTTAAAACCCCGCAGTTGATTGATAACAAGCTGTGGGAGAAATCCGGGCATTGGGGAAAATTCCGCGAAAACATGTTTGTGGTGCCGGACGAAGTACCGAATACCGATGATGACGGGCCGGTAATTTCAGGAAAAGGCGCTTTGATGGCGATCAAGCCGATGAATTGCCCGGCGCATATCCAGATTTTTAATCAGGGCATTAAGTCTTACCGCGACTTGCCTCTCCGGATGGCTGAATTTGGCTGTTGTCACAGGAACGAGGCGCATGGCGCTCTGCATGGTTTGATGCGCGTGCGGCAAATGACGCAGGATGATGCTCATATTTTCTGTACGGAAGATCAGATTCTGGGCGAAGTGAAAGACTTTGTTGAGCTGTTCTATGCTGTTTACAAGGATTTTGGGTTCGAAGATATCCAGATTAAGCTGGCGACGCGTCCTGAGTTGCGGGCCGGGTCAGACGAGGTCTGGGATCGCGCTGAAAAAGCTATGGTTGACGGGCTGGAGGCTTTGGGGCTGTCTTACGAAATCGCTGAAGGAGAGGGTGCTTTTTACGGGCCTAAATATGAATTCCATCTGCGGGATGCGATTGGCCGGACATGGCAATGTGGTACGTGCCAGCTCGACTTTAACCTGCCGGAGCGGCTGGATGCTTTTTATATCGGTGAAGATGGCAACCGGCATCGTCCGGTTATGATCCACCGGGCTGTTTTCGGTTCTTTGGAGCGCTTTGCCGGTATTTTAATCGAAAGCTTTGCCGGGAAATTGCCGCTGTGGATTGCGCCGATACAGTGTGTGGTGGCAACGATTACATCCGACGCAAACGATTATGCGCAAAAGATTTATGATGAGCTTCATGCTGCCGGGTTACGGGTTGAGCTCGATGTGCGTAACGAGAAAATTAACTACAAAGTGCGCGAACATTCTCTGGCTAAAGTGCCGGTGATGTTTGTTGTCGGGGCGCGGGAAGCCGAACAGGAAACAGTGGCTGTTCGTCGTCTGGGGACACAAGAACAATCATTTATACCGTTTGCCGAAGCGCGGGAATCTCTTGTCATTGAGAGTAAACCGCCGTATTAATTGGTTTTTAAGGGTGACTTGCGATGATGCAAGGTGCCTGCTGTGTTAATTAAAAAAGGAGATATTGCCATTCGTAAACCTATGCAACCGCCGCGGAAAGAGGAAGGACCGCGTATTAATGAACAGATCAGGGTCGCCGAAGTACGGCTTATTGGCCCGGAAGGTGAGCAGATCGGAGTAGTTTCTATTGATGAAGCGATGAGTCAGGCCGAGAATGCCGGGCTGGATCTGGTGGAAATATCGCCACAGGCCGAACCGCCGGTTTGTAAGGTTATGGACTACGGCAAATTTAAATACGAGCAGCAAAAAAAAGCCAACGAAGCGCGTAAAAAGCAAAAAACGATCGATGTGAAGGAAGTGAAATTACGTCCGACGATCGAAATGCATGACTATAACGTCAAGCTGAAGAATGCGATTCGGTTCCTTGAAAAAGGCGATAAAGTTAAAGTTACCCTGCGTTTCCGGGGGCGGGAGATGGCTCACCAGGATTTGGCCAAGGAGGTCGTCGAGCGGTTTCGCAATGATGTCGGCGATCTGGCCAAAGTTGAACTGGAGCCGAAAATGGAAGGCCGCCAAATGATTATGGTGTTGTCGTCGACAAAATAACCCATTCGCTCAGACATTAAAAAACAGCCCTTGTTGATATAAACGGGGCTGTTTTTTGTGGATTTTATTTTTTGATCTTATCAGACGGCTGAATTGAGCCATTCGCTGAACTGGCTTTTGGCCATACCACCAACGCGGGTATCAACGACTTGCCCGTCTTTGAAGACCATAAAGGTCGGGATGCCCCGCACACCATATTTGGTGGGAGCGTCCGGGTTTTCATCGATGTTTACTTTGACGACCTTGAGTTTACCGTTCATTTCGCCGGCGATTTCATCGACGATCGGTG
The DNA here is from genome assembly GCA_020638175.1 of Rhodospirillales bacterium. Taxonomy (NCBI): domain Bacteria; kingdom Pseudomonadati; phylum Pseudomonadota; class Alphaproteobacteria; order Rhodospirillales; species Rhodospirillales bacterium. The sequence goes on along the minus strand of JACKJA010000002.1, from coordinate 302,725 downwards.
ACATTGCCTTGCACGGCCCGCACCATTCCGCCCAGAAATCGACAACGACCGGTCCTTCGGCCTTCAATACTTCATTTTCAAAATCACTGTCACTTACATTTACGCTGGACATGGTTCCTAACCTCTTCTCCCAGATGTTTATTCACAAATACTGATGTAAGTATGGCACTTTCGTCACGCAGGTCAAGAATACCCGTGCCGATTCCCTGTCGGTTTTTGATATTTTTACAGATTTACTTCCATCAGGTGCGGTCCGTCGGTCCAGAGAAGGAAACAGCGAACCGGTCTGTCGTCATATATATTAGCGACAATGTCTCTATAGGATTTCATTTGCTGACGGTAAAGGGCAGGGATTGCCTGTTCTTCTGTCGGCGGCGGCCGATTCGTTTTGTAATCAATGATCCAGATAGCATCTTTTGTCACCAGAATGCGGTCAATCTGGCCGCTGACCAGACGACCGTTTACATAACCTGTGACAGGGATTTCGGCTTGTGATCCGGGTCCGAACAAGGGCGCGTAATCGGGGTGTGACAATATCGCCATTGTTTCGCGGACGACGTCCCGGCGGACAGAGTCCGGCAGATCGCCAGCCTGACGGTCGATATAGGCGGCGGCGGTTGCCTCTCTTTTTTCGACAGGCAGGTCCGGTAATATCTGTAAAAGCAAATGTGTGATGTTTCCGCGTCGGAACCGGTATGTATCCTGCCGGGAAAGCGGGCTTTGCGCGGCGGGTTGTTCCTCGGATGGCCGGGACGGGGTCAAGGGCCGCGGGGGATCGGGTTCTTCGGGCGGCGGGGCTGTCATCCACGGCATGGCGGGCAGGGGGCCGGATATTTCCTGCGGAGTCTTTTGTGATTTTTCGGCGCGGTCGGGATCACGGGTACGGGGGTCGGTGATTCGTAGCGCTGTTTGAGAACCAAACTCTATGGTTTCGGTATCACCTAGTGCAGTGAAACCGGCGGATACGTAATTATACCAGCTGTCATCTATGGGCTTGGTCCGGCCACAGTAACCCGCGATATAAAGCCGTTCTTCGGCGCGGGTCATGGCGACATAAAGTAATCGCCGGTATTCTTCGTCCAGCCTGTCCTCGACTTTTTTTCTGGCGCTTTGATATAGCGCCGGGTCATCGGCGCTGCGTGCGCTCCACAGGGGGAGTCTCAGCCCGGATTTATCCGGCCAAAGCAGCCGCGGTGTGCGTTTGGAGGCGTGCGTGCGGATCGTGTCGGGTAAAAATACGATCGGTGCCTGCAGCCCCTTGGCGGCATGAATCGTCATGATGCGGACGTGGTTTCCGGCTTCTTCCATCTCGCGTTTGATAACGATGTCTTCTTTTTGCTGCCAGACCAGAAAATCCTGCAAGGCGGGAATATGATCGCGCTCAAAGGCCAGAGCGGCGTTTAAAAATTCATCCAGAGGATCCTGGGCGTCGATGCCCAGGCGTTTTATAATCGCCCGCAGACCGCTGACGGGATCGGCCGGGCAGGGTTGCTGTAATACCCGGCTGAAAAACTCGTATGGATGGTCGGCGGCGGCGTTAAAGATTAGCGTTTGCAGCCAGTCTACCAGCTTGGGCGGCCCTTTTTCCCCGAGCGTCTGCCAGAGGGATTGATTTTGTCTGTCGATGGCAATTTCGTATAGCTGGTCCTCGGTCCAGCCGATCAGGGGGGATTTCAGAATGCAGGCGAGCGTTAAATCATCATCGGGAAGCAACGCAAACCGGGCCAGCGCCAGCAAATCCATCACGGCGAGCTGTTCGCCCAGAACCATCCGGTCGATCCCGCTAACCGGGATTTTTCTGGTTTTCAGGGCGCGGACAAGTTGTCCGACAAAAGCGGTGCGGGTGCGGACCAAAATCATTATATCGCCCGGAATAACAGGCCGTCCCGCCGATTCGAGAATGTCTTTGTTGTCTAGCCACCGGGCAATCGTTGTCCCGATATGTTCGGCCAGCTGTGCGCCGGGGCCGCGGCTTTCGACGATCGTGGTTGGTGGCGTCCACGGTGGTTCTTCGGGGATGTCTTCCAGGGTGAAAAGAGGCCAGAGTTCGACCAGACCGGCCTGACCGGTGCGGAAAGAAATGTGTTCGGGGGATTCATTTTCCATTCCCTGCCGGGCCGGATCCATGGCAAAAACCGTATCGACCAGTCGCAGGACAGTTTTGGTGGACCGGAACGATATATTCAGGGTTTCCGGGGTAAACTTTTGCGCGGCGGCTTCGATCTGCGTTGCAAAATGATGTTTCATGCGATCAAATTCCTGCGGCGCGGCGCGCTGGAAGCTGTAAATAGACTGTTTTTTATCACCGACTGTGAACAAGGTGCGTTCGATGTCATCGTGGGCGCTGTTCCCGGAAAAGAAATCATCACACAGGGTGGAAATGATTTGCCATTGTTCGGGGTTGGTGTCTTGCGCTTCGTCTATCAGGACATGGTCCAGCCCGCCATCGAGTTTGTATAAAACCCAAGGGGCGCTGTCCGGTTTTTGCAGCAAAGCCAGTGTTCTTAAAATCAAATCGTCGTAATCCAGAGCGGCCAGCCGTTCTTTGGCGCTTTGATAGGCCTGTAAAATGCTGCGACCCAGAATGAACAGGTTACGCGTGTCAGCGGCGCAGCGGACCGCCCGTAATTTATCCTGTATATCAAAAATACGGAGACTCTCGGCTTGCAGGGCGGGCTCTGCCTCCGGAAAGTTTTGTGCGGGTTTGCCGGTGATTAGTTTTTTATAGGGCGCGCCATCAGATTTAAGGTAAAGCGCGCTATAGCTTTTCCAGTTTTCCCGCCGGGTATGCGGGGAAGAATCCAGCCAGCTTTGCAGGGCGATGCCTTTTGGCTGGTCGCTTGCGGCGGTGCCTGTCGCCAGAGCCGCACAAGCGGATCGCAAACCGGACTCATCAAAAGAATCGCTTTTACAGGCAGCGGCCAGAATTTTATCTTCGTCTGCATCTGACTCGATGTCTAAAAGCGCACATATTTTTGTGTGAAAGGCCGATAGAGACAGATCATCGTCTGCCCCCGGTAATTCTTTTTCCAGCAGCAGTCTTTCCCCGGTCAGGTGGCCGAGAAGACTCATGAATTGTGATTCGTTCTGTGTGGTGGCCAGCATACGAAACGCCGGGGATTCAGGAATATCCTCATTTTTGCGCGCTGTACGGAGCATATGGTCGCGGGCGGTAATTAACAGTTCACGGGCTTGTCGCTCATCAATCACGGTGAAATGCGGTGGCAGGCCGGCTTCGAGCGGGAAGCGTCCCAGAACGGACTGGCAGAAAGAATGAATTGTCATGATTTTCAGGCCGCCGGGCGTGTCGACAACCTGTGCGAACAGGCGCCGGGCGGCTATGATATCGTCGCTTGAGGGCTCATAACCCAACAGTTCCTGTAACTGAGTGCGCAGGCCTTTTTGATCGGTGCCGGAATCGTCTGTGCTGATAACGGCCCATTGGCTCAGGATCGTATTAATTCGCAAGGCCATTTCGCTTGCGGCGGCTTTTGTAAAGGTCAGGCACAAAATCCGATGGGGGAGCGTTCCGTCCCGGCCATCTTGCCGCGGTAAAAGAAGGCGCAGCAAACGATCTACCAAGACTTTTGTCTTGCCGGTTCCGGCTGATGCTCCCACCCAGACGGACGCGTGCGGGTTTGCCGCATTACGCTGCTTTACCGTGGGGTCAATATCGCGAACCGATGTTTCCATTTGCGCAGCATTGGTCATCCGGAAGCATCCTCTCCTTCATCCAGCGCCGCCCATTCCTGTACACGGGCGAGATGGGCGTAGTCCTGCCATTGTGCGGGCGGGGCACGGTCAAAATGCGGCAAACTGTAGTAAGGGGTATCCGGATCGTCAAAAAGCGCTATCAGCTGTTCCAGACCTTCCCGGGCATCGGCGCATAACTGATTCAGATCGTCAATTTTAAGAGGTTGCGGAAGGCCGGGATCGCTGGCGCCGGTTAGCTGCCAGAATCCTAGATATCCAATGGTTTTAACAGATCCCAGTCCCGCGAATCCGCCGGCTTTTAAAATGCTTCCTTCCAGGGGCATTTGCGGCGACAGGCCGGCGATAACGGCTTTTTTGCCAGGGACTGTCCCGGTCTTGTAATCAATGATTGCGGCGGTGCCATCAGTGCGCTGGTCAATGCGGTCGGCTTTGGCGCCGAGGACGAACGATCCGGCGGGGCCGGGGAGCGCTACTTTTCCGCTGATTTCGGTTTTAATCGTCTGAGGCCGAGTGTCTTGCCGCCATTGCTTTTCATGATCGGCAAACCAGTTTGCCAGTCGCTCGAATCTCGGCCACCAGTAAGTCCATGACGGGTCCGTTTCCAGACGTTCGCCCAATTTTTCCTTTGCGATGTTGCATAAAATATCTGCAGCATTTTCCGGTGTGGTATCGGGGTTTGCCGTTATGAATTCCTGCAGGGTTTCGTGAATCAAAGTGCCGCGGGTGGCGGCATCGCTATCTTCTTCTACATTATCCAGTTTGCGAAGACCAAGAACGTAGCGGGCATAGATGCTGTAAGGATCGCGCATCCATTTTTCGATAGCGGTAACGTAGAGTTCGCGCGGGCGTTTTTCGACCGGCGGGCGTGGCTGGGGGCGTTCTACCGGACAGAAATCATCCGTTTCGTCGAGCATGCGGGCGTAATGCAGATACGGGTGTTTTTGCAAATCCTGAGGATCAAAGCCGGCGGCCTGTAAAACCGTATCCAGACGTTGCAGCCAGCGGGCTGGGACGGCCGGCGTGCCGTCCACGCGGCGGGATCTTGTCATGACAACATTTTGTGCACAAAAACCCTGCACAAAATCGTGGGCGGTCTGGCCAATGGTTCGTTCTGGTGCGGGCAGTTTGAATTCTTTGCGCATGGGCCGGGACATCCATGGATCGGCAGGGGCTTCGGGGGGCCACGTTCCCTCGTTCAGCCCGGCCATGATTAGTAAATCGGCCTGAGTCAGACGTGCCTCTAGCTGGCCGAGAATGAAAAGGCGGGGATGCGATCCATAAGCGGGACGGACGGCAATTCCTGCCATCAAACGGGATATGACGGTCAGGTAATTATGGCTGGTCATTGGCGGGAACAGCGGTGCCTGATCTTTTAATTCTGCTAAAAACAGGGCTGCCTGTTCACCGTCTTCGCCCTGCCACAGGACGCCGCCGGTTGTTTCGGACAGGGATTCTACCAGTGTGATGTGTGCGTCGAGAAGTGTGGCGAAGTTTTGCTTGTGCGTGTCTTCCATGAGCGCCATAAGCGGTGACAGGGCATCATCAAGACGATTGATAAAAGAGGCGATCATTTGCCGGGTCGGCCCGTCAATTTTCTCGTTTTTGGCGAGCGTTGTTCGCAATCCTTCAAACCCTTTGGCGGGCATCGGGCCGCGCAGGACAGAGATTTCAAAATCTTCGATCAGGCGCCGGTTCTTTTCGAAACAAAAATGCCGGTGCTTTAATAACGAAAGCAAGGTGGCCGGTTTTAATCCGGACAGAACTGTTTGCGCCGTTAGCCGGATAAAGCTGCCGACGGCTGTATCGCTTAAGGCTTGTCCCGCCGAGTCATCGACCGTAATATCCCACCGGCGGCAAGCCATGGCCACGCGGCGGGCCAGGCGCCGGTCAGGTGTGATTAAAGCGGCGGTGCGGGCGTCGTGTTCCAGTGTTTCTCGCATCAGGCAGGCGATCAGGTTGGCTTCTTCTTGCACTGTGTCGCAATCGTAGCGCTGGATATTGTTTAGAGATCGGTTCAGGCGATCGCGGTCTTGTTCATTAAGTTGCAGATCTTTCCACTGGTCGACGGTGTCTGCCGGACGCATCATTTCCCGGGTCAGCCACAGCCGCATTTCGTTTTGTTCATCCTGTTTTTTGTGCGGCCAAGGTGCAACATTTTTACGCTCTGTTTCCAGACGCTTCAAAAGATCCTTCATGGTTGCCTGCGGATGAGTTGGCTCTAAAGCGTCCCAGCTTTCCTGATCCATGGCGTTGTCCAGCCCCGGCAGGATGACGCAGCCCTGGGGGAGCGTGGCTATCGTTTTCAGCAGTGCGGCGGTTGCCGGTATGGAGCCTGTCGACCCGGCGGCAATAACGGGGGTCTGCGGCGGATGTTTTTGCCAGTGCTTTGTGAGTATGCGCAGTAAACGGTTGCGGCGGTCGGCGGCATCAATGACCCCGTTTTCCGCCAAAATGGCTGGCCAGTTCTCACTGAGGATTTTTAAAAAGTCGAGGGTGATTTGCCAGTGCTCTGAAAGGGAATCGGGTACTAGATTTTGCAGATCAGCCATATCCAGATTTTCGATATAGATCTGGTCGATAAAACGGCCGAGTTCATGGGCCAATGCGAAGGCTTGATCGGGGTTATGATGTAAATCACGGGCCTTCATAATGAGGCGTGCCAGTAAAACCTGACGTTTGAGCGGCGGCAACCCCGGCGGCAATTCAAAAAAATCCGGGATGTTCTCATATCCTGAGAGCGTCAGAGAAAGTTCGTCTTCGTCGATATCGCCAAGCGGCTGCATCCGGGGGAGCAATAGGGGTTTGCCATTGCTCAGGCGCAGGAACGCTTCGCGTAGATTACGGCAGGCCCGGCGTGTGGGGAGTAAAACCCGGAATGTGGAAAGCATTTCCGGCGATCCGTCACTTTGTTTTAGCAAGCCGTCGGCCAGTGCATCGACAAAAGGGATGCCGGGGGGAATGGTATACAGGCCGCGCAGTGTTTCCGTCATGCGCCGTTCTCCCGTGTCAGGGCGGCATTGACCCTTTCTACGTCTTCCGGGGTGCTGATATGGTGCCAGGTGCCGTCATGGACGAGGCCGTAAAGCCGTCCTTGTTCCTGTGTCCGGTCAAGAATATCGAGAAATGAAAACGGTCCGTTCGGGGTGTTTTCGAAAACGGAAGGTTTACAGATACGGATACTGGTCCACATGTAAGCACCGTTCTGGTCCCGTGCGCGCGTCAGTCGCCCTTGTCCGTCCCGGTGATAATCGCCAACCGGCGTTGTCAGGGTCATGGTTTCTACGGGTTGCAAAAGCAAGAGGATATCCATGTTTTCCGGATCCCACGCCGCTGCCATGCGCTCAAGCGCCGGGATTCCGGGGCCGTTTTCCCAGATAGAATCGCCGCTGACGACGAAAAACGGATTGCCTCCCATCGTGGGCAGCCCTTTTTTCAGGCCGCCGCCAGTGTCGAGAAGGGGTTCCTCCCGCGAGAACGTCAAAACGGGGGCAGGCCGCTGTTTCAGGTGGCTTTCGAGTATATCGCCCTTGTAATGCAGGTTGACGGTCACATTTTTAACCCCGGCGGCGGTCAGGTGATCGAGGGCGTGGTCGATCATCGGTTTTCCGGCGATTTCGATCATCGGTTTGGGGCGATTATTGGTCAGGGGCCGCATGCGGGCACCCATCCCGGCGGCCAGAACAAAAGCGTGATCGGGTTTAAAGTGGCTCATCGACAATAATCTTTCGCTCGTGAGGGCCGGTTTGGGCTATGTGAATGTGGCGGGCGCTGGCCGGTAAAAAAACGCCGGCTTTTTCCGGCCATTCTATCAGGGTGATTCCTTCGGCCAGCGCGTCGTCCCAGCCCAGCTCATAAACTTCTTCCGGGTCTTCCAGTCGGTAAAGATCAAAGTGGTAAACGGGGCCGCGGCGGGTGTCGTATGTCTGGACCAGTGTGAAAGTCGGGCTGGGGACGTCCAGGTCATTGTCATGGCTTAACGCGCGGATCAGGGCGCGGCAAAAGACGCTTTTCCCTGTTCCCAGATCCCCGTGCAGGCACAGCGTGTCACCGGGCTGCAGGGCTGCCGTCAGAGAGGCGGCAAACGTTTCAGTGTCTTTTTCGCTTTTCGATATGAACTCCATATGCTTAATAAATACGTCATGAGTGAAATTTACAAGACAGATATCGCGGTGATTGGCGCCGGGCCGGTTGGTTTATTTGCCGTTTTTGAGTGCGGGATGCTCGGCATGCGGTGCCATGTGATTGATTCGCTGCCGGAAATTGGCGGGCAGTGCAGTGCTTTGTATCCGGAAAAACCGATTTACGATATTCCCGGCTATCCGCGGATTGACGCGGGAGACCTGATCGCCAGACTGGAAGAGCAGGCGCAGCCTTTTTCCCCGGCCTATCATCTGGGGCAGGAAGTCGTTTCTTTGCGAAAATCAGAAACAAAGTGGCTTTTAGAAACATCTGCCGGGCAGCGGATTGAGGCTGGCGGCGTTATTATTGCCGCGGGGGCGGGCGCTTTTGGGCCAAACAGGCCTCCTCTGGACGGGATAGAGGCGTATGAGGGTATCTCGGTTTTTTATATGGTTCGCCGCAAAGATGATTTTGTCGGCAAGCATGTTGTGATTGCCGGGGGCGGTGACAGCGCCGTGGACTGGACGTTGGCGCTGGCCGATGTGGCGGCGTCGGTATCCCTGGTTCATCGCCGGGATAAATTCCGGGCGGCGGCCGATAGCGTTGAAAAAATCCATAGACTGGCAGCGGATAAGAAAATCCAGTTGGTTGTCCCTTATCAGCTTAAGGGGCTGGAGGGCCAAGATGGTTATCTTACAGGTGTACGTGTCGAATCACTGGATGGAGACGTACATGTTCTGACGGCGGATGTTTTGTTGCCTTTTTATGGCCTTGTGCCGCATTTGGGGCCAATTACGGAGTGGGGGTTTGATATATCCGGCCATCATATCCCGGTTGATCCGGGGACCTGCGAGACCAATCATCCCGGAATATATGCCATTGGCGACATTGCTTCTTATGATAACAAGCTGAAATTGATTTTGACCGGTTTTGCTGAGGCGGCACAGGCGGCTCATGCGGCTTATCACCATTTAAACCCGGACCGGGAACTGCATTTTGAATATTCGACTACTCATGGTGTGCCGGGCATAGCCAAAAAAGCTTAAACCCTGTTATAATGGAAATATGATGAGAGCGGTCTTTATATCTTTTTTATTGTTTTTGGCGACGGCGTTGCCGGTTATGGCGCAAGACGGGGAACCACGGGCTTTGGGGCCTGTGACGGATCAGCCGGTTTGTTCGCGGATCGTCAACGACGCGCCTTATCTGGTGTTTGGCGAGGTTGCAACACAGCAATTTATCCGGCCTGACGGTATAAAAACCCGTCATCGTTCGACGTTCCGGCTCGAATCCGGATCTTTTAATGAATTTTGTACGACGGGCCCGTTTTACGAGGGGCGTACGGTTGATTTTGTCATCCGGACGTTGATCCCTATTTTTTCCTGCCGGACGGGTGTGGGTGGCGATATTGTTATTCATGGTCGCCTTAAGCCTGAAGGGGGTGCGGAAACGTGGGCCGATTGTTTGCCGGCCATGGCCCCTGATCCTGATGACGTTCTATAATCAGGCGGCTTTTTCTTTTGTTTTTTTGTTTTCTTCTATCGGGAATGACAGTGTGACCGTCGTGCCCCGGCCTTCTTTGCTGGCCAGTTTGATCGTGCCGCCATGCAGCTCAACAAGGTTTTGAACCAGAGTAAGCCCCAGCCCAGCGCCGGTCTGGTTTTCGTTCTGGCCGTTTTTGGTCAGGCGTTCAAACGGTTTGAAAACACGATCCTGGTCTTCTCTCGATATGCCAATCCCGGTATCGCTAACTGTGATGGTTAGCCGGTTTGGGTCCTTATGCGCGGCCAGTGTGATGGATCCGCCCTCCGGTGTGTTGTCGATGGCGTTACGGATCAGGCTCAGGATTATTTGTTTGAGGCGCCGCTCATCCAGATAGGCTTTGCCGATGTTTTTCGGGCAGTCCAGAGTAACTTCGATCTTTTTCTTACGGGCCCAGTCGGTCACCAGTTCATGTAGAGCTTTAAGTGTGTGGCTTATTGCTACGTTGTCTCTTTCAAGTGACATATAGCCCGCCTCGATCGTTGACAGATCCAGAATATTATCAATCAGGCTGAGCAGTTGCCCGCCCGCCTCATTCATGCCGGCGGTGTATTCTTTTTGTTTATCGTTCAGCGGGCCAAAATATTCATTATCAAGAATCTCGGTAAAGCCCATAATGGTGCTGAGCGGCGTTCGCAACTGATAGGAAACATTGGCGAGGAAATCCGATTTTAGCTGTTCTGCAGCTTCCAGCGCGGCGTTTTTTTCGCGCAGGGCGTTTTCAACCTGCACGGTATCGGTCACATCAATATGGGTCACCAGAACGCCGCCATCGGGGAGGGGCATCGTGGCGTAGGCAATCAGCCGTCCGTTCCGGCAGACCATGTGGCCTTCGCGGGCTTTGCGATCCAGACTTTGTTTCAAAAGGGATTCGCGGGATTTTTCCCAGTCATCCGGTTCAAAGTTGTCTTTTAGCTTTTCAACCAGACGCGTGATGTGCGGTTCGGCATCCAGACCTTCCGGGTGGAGCGACCATAACCGCGCGAAGGAGGGATTCCAGAGTTTTAAACGACCGTCGCCCCCGAACACGGCAACGCTTTCCGCCAGATTATCGAGAGTTTCTTTCTGGACGGCGATCAGGGTGTTATAGGATGATTCCAGCTCCAGACGGCTGCTGACGTCTTCGAATGTCATCATCAGGCCGCCCATCGGGTGGGGCATCGCCAGCATGCGCAGGACCGTGGCATCGGGCAGATAGAGCATATCTTCATGCGGTTCCAGAAGGCGCGTAAACATACCCAGCCATTCCTGTTTGAAGGACCTGAAATCGGCCTGTTCAGGCAAGCGGCGCATTTCCCGCAATTTTTCCATGATATCACCCAGCTTGGGGCGGGTGTTCAGGTAACTATCGTCCAGATCCCATAGCCGGGCGAAGGCGGAATTAAAAAACTCAAGCTGTCCGTCGGCATTATATATGGCGATGGCTGTTCCCAGATGTTCGAGCAATTCGTTGTTAGCGGCGGTGTGGCGTTTGTGGACAGTTTCCAATTCTTCTTCCCGGCTTATATCGGTGGCCATGCCCAGTGCGCTGGAGAATGTGGAAAGAGGCATTTCCGTGAAGCGCATAAGGCGGCGCCGACCGTCGAGGACAACGTGAAAATTCTCGGAAATGTTTTCGCCGCGATCAAGGGCGCTTTGCACCAATGTTTTGATAGAGACCTTGGTGCCGGCATTTTTTTTGACCGGTTTTAAATTCCATTCTCTTTGTTCGGCGATGACGGTTGCCGGCGAGGTTCCCAGATATTTGGCCAAAGCCTGGTTGCACCAGACAAGCGTGCCATGTGAATCGTGGATCCAAAGCGGCATAGGCAGTCGGTCGAGGGCGGCCTGTAGCCGTTCACGTTTTTCTTGTATGTCTTCCTGATTGACCTCTTGTTTCCGGCGTTGTTGCTCGGATTCGGTTATATCTTCCAGCCATAAAATATCCAGTGTTTCGCTTTCACTTTGATCCTGGCCGCGGGTGCCGGAGAGTTTCAGGATACGCTGGCAGTTGGCCGTTTTAACGGTGACCGAGAAAGGCTCGCCGCTGTCTTGCAGACGCTGGGTCATGCCTTCCAGCACAGCGGCGTCGGCAGGGGTTAAGGCGTCCTGGATATCGGTGAGAGCGCGGATGGATTCCAGCCCCAGTATCTTGCAAAAACCCTCGTTATAGGCAACCGCGCCATCGGCGGCGAAGCCACAATAATCAAGGGGAACCGCCAGCATAAAAGCTTCCAGACGGGCTTTTTCGGTGTGTGAATGTCCGCTATCGCCACCGATCATTGATCGCAGCTTGTTGAAGAATCCGGTTGTTGTGGAAGGTTCCTGTGTCACAAAAACGAGTTTACTGCGGCAACGCCTTCAGGACAAGCAAAAGCCAGAAGGGCAGGCTTATAAAACCACAGTTCTGTGGCCGTGCAGGAAAATCCGCCGTTCGGTGTAATCAAGCATGGCGCGGGACAAGACTTTGGCTTCGATGTCCTGCCCGAGAATTTGCAGCTTTTCCGGGGTATGGGCATGGTCGATGCGGGCGGTTTCCTGCTCGATAATCGGGCCTTCGTCCAGATCTGCTGTAGCGAAGTGGGCTGTGGCGCCAATAATTTTAACGCCGCGTTCCCATGCCTGATGATAGGGGCGTGCGCCTTTGAAGCCGGGCAGGAAAGAGTGGTGAATGTTGATGACCCGTCCGGCATAACGCGTACAGATATTTTCCGAGAGAATCTGCATATAGCGGGCAAGGACGACCAGCTCCGTATTTGTCTGGTCGATGATTTCCGACAAGGCGCGTTCCTGATTGGTCCTGGTTTCTTTTGTCACCGGCAGATATTCGAAACGCAGTCCGTTATTTTCAACCAGCTCCCGGCAGGTTTCATGGTTGGATACAACGGCTGTGATATCAATGGGCAGATGCCCGGTGCGCCAGCGGTATAAAATATCGTTCAGGCAATGGTCGGCTTTTGACACCATCAAAAGTGTTCGGACCTTTTCTTCCTCTTGGTGTACGTTCCATGTCATATCGAACGTACGGGCAAGGACGGTAAAAGCGGTTTTGAAATTTTCGATGGCGGTTCTGTCTTTAACCGGCGAGAAAACGATGCGCACGAAAAACCGCCCGGACAGTTTATCATTGAACTGGGCGGCGTCTTCGATGTTGCATTCTGCGTCTGACAGGGCATTGGCCACAGCGGCGAGGATGCCCGGACGGTCCGGGCAATCAACGCGCAGGATGTGGTTTGTACCTGTCATACTAATAACGGTAATGTTCCGGTTTGAACGGGCCTTCGATTTCTACGCCGATATAATCGGCCTGTTCCTGGGTCAGTTTTGTCAGTTTTACACCCAGTTTTTCCAGATGCAGTCGGGCCACTTTTTCATCCAGATGCTTGGGCAGGACGTACACCTTGTTTTCGTACATGTCGTGGCACGTCCAGAGCTCGATCTGGGCCAGCGTCTGGTTGGTGAACGAAGCGCTCATGACAAAAGACGGGTGGCCTGTGGCGCAGCCCAGATTTACAAGGCGGCCTTCTGCCAGCAGGATAATGCGTTTTCCGCTGGGGAATTCGATTTCGTCAACCTGGGGCTTGATATTGGTCCATTTCAGGTTGCGCAGCGGTTCGGTCTGAATTTCGTTATCAAAATGGCCGATATTGCAGACAATCGCCCGGTCTTTCATTTCGCGCATATGGTCCATGGTGATGATGTCTTTGTTGCCTGTTGTGGTGACAAAGATATCGCCGCGTTTGGCGCCTTCTTCCATCGTCACGACCTCATAGCCTTCCATTGCGGCCTGCAGCGCGCAGATCGGGTCGATTTCGGTGACAAGTACGCGTACGCCTTGGGAACTTAAGGATTCCGCGGAGCCTTTGCCCACATCCCCAAATCCGGCCACAACGGCGACCTTTCCCGCCAGCATAATGTCTGTCGCACGGCGGATGCCGTCGACAAGGCTCTCCCGGCAGCCGTATTTATTGTCGAATTTGGATTTTGTGACGGAGTCGTTGACATTGATGGCCGGAGCCAGCAATTCCCCCTTTTTCTCCATTTCGTACAGGCGCAAAACGCCGGTCGTGGTTTCCTCGGATATCCCTTTGATCTCTTCAAACAGGTCGGCATAATTGTCGTGCATGATTTTGGTCAGATCCCCGCCGTCATCCAGGATCATGTTCGGGCGCCAGCCGTTCGGGCCTTCGATGGTCTGGGTGATGCACCATTCATACTCTTCTTCGGTTTCGCCTTTCCAGGCAAAAACGGGCGTACCTGTCGCGGCGATGGCGGCTGCGGCGTGGTCCTGCGTGGAGAAAATATTGCAGGAAGACCATCGGACTTCCGCGCCCAGCGCCTGAAGGGTTTCAATCAGGACGGCCGTTTGAATGGTCATATGGAGGCAGCCGACAATCCGGGCGCCTTTCAGGGGTTGCTGCGCGCCATATTCTTCGCGCAGGGACATCAGGCCAGGCATTTCCGTTTCGGCAATGATAATTTCTTTCCGGCCCCATTCGGCCAGAGACATATCCTTGACTTTGTAGTCGGTGAAATCGGAAGAGGCAGCAAGAGGTTGGCCGGTCATAAAAAGCTCCTGAAAAAGTGATTTTAAGGGATTGTTTACAAATTTCTGTCATGAATTAAGAGCAAAAGGACAAGAAAAGCAAGATTGGACATACGTTTTTTTCAGGATTTGACATGACATTGCACGATTTTAATACGATTACCGCCAAGCAGACCTATACATACCGCCGCAATCCGTTGCATGCGGCCTCTTTTTTGCTGCTGAAGCAAAATGAGGTTACGGGGGCTTATGTGCCGGTCGGCGATTATACGGTGCTCGATAGCGATGAAAATCCCGAGCTGTCCGAGAAAAAAGTGATGAATATTGTTTCGGCGCTGAATGGCAATGAAGATCTGATTTATCTGGGCGATGAAACGGGCGCGCGGACCTATTACCATCCGGTGCCGCGAAACGATCCGGAGGACCGGACAAAGGTGATTTTTTATAGCTGGGAAGGTCAGGGCGTTTCTCAGGAAAATGCTATTATGACGATTGAAGAGGATTTTGACAGAGATGAGTAAGAAAATTGATTTATCGACAGTGTGCGGTGCTTTTTGCGCATCAACGACCAATCCGAGTATCGGGCGTCCCGAGGTTATTAAGAAGCCTGAGACTCCAAAGCCGCCACAACGCTAACGTTCTATATCCCGGTGCGTGAGATAGACGGGCAAGCCCTGGTTTTCCAGCCAGGGCTTTAGTTGTTCCACAACATAGACGGAGCGGTGTTTACCGCCGGTGCAGCCAAGGGCAATGGTCAGGTAGCTTTTGCCTTCATGACTGTAGCGGGGGAGAAGCGGGCCAACCAGCTGTTTAAAATGTTCCAGAAACGGCGCGCAGCTTTCATCCTGTTCGATGTGGGCCGCGACGGCTTTGTCCCGGCCGGTCTTGGGTTTGAGCTGTTCGTTCCAGTGGGGGTTTTTCAAAAAGCGGACGTCCATCACAATGTCGGCTTCGCGGGGCAGGCCATAGCGAAACCCGAAGCTCATCAATGTAACGGCCAGTTTGGCGGTATGGTTTTCACCAAACTGCGCTTCCAGCGTATGGCGCAAATCGTGAATTGATAACAACGAGGTGTCGATAACCATATCCGTCGCTATTTTCAGGTCATGAAGCAGGGTTTGCTCCTTTTTGATCCCGGCACTGACCGGGCGGTCTTTGGCCAGCGGATGCCGCCGTCGTGTTTCTGTGAACCGTTTTTGCAGTATATTTTCATCGGCGGTCAAAAACAGCAGGCGGGCCTTGTGTGTTTTAACAAAGTCAAGAATAGCCGCCGGGTCGAAGCCGCGGCTGCGGGTGTCCAGACCGATGGCGACGGGTTGATCTTTATAGTCCGGATCATCGACCAGCGCATGGGCCAGACTGAGCGGGAAATTATCAAAGACATCCCATCCCAGATCTTCCAGATGTTTGAGTGTACTGGACATCCCGGCTCCTGACAGGCCGGTAACAAACAACAGGTTTTTATTGATCGCTGCCATCTTTATGCTTTGTTCAGTTTAACGGTGAAGCGGGCGCCGGTTATTTGTTCCGCCGCGTTCCGGATATTATCGGCCTGAATTTCCCCTTTATGGGCGGTGACGATTTGCCGGGCGATCGACAAGCCGAGTCCGGAATGGCGGCCATATTCTTCATGGCCGGGCCGTTCCGTATAAAAGCGTTCAAAAATCTCTTCTTTTTTATTTTCGGGGATGCCCGATCCTTCGTCACTGACCGTGATGGTGATTTGCTGTTTATCGGCGGCCAGATTTATCGTGACGGTGCCATCGGGCGGGGAGAAAGACAAGGCGTTGCCAATCAGGTTGTCGAATATCTGCGCCAGCCGGCCCTCATTCCCGCGGACTTCATATGTTCCCGTCTCAGGGGCAGGGAAGAGGATTTTGTGATGATTATCTGTTTGGTAAGGCCTGATGAGTGTTTCGAGTAGGGCGCTGATGTCAACGATGCCCATTTCTTCGCGGCTTAAGGCGGAATCAAGCCGTGAGGCCTCCGATATATCGGTAATCAGGCGGTCGAGGCGCCGGACGTCGTGGTGAATTATATCTGTTAACCGCTGCCGGTCATTTTCGGTTTTGACCTTACCCAGCGTTTCTACGGCGCTGTGCAGGCTGGTGAGCGGGTTTTTTAGCTCATGGGCGACGTCGGCGGCAAAACGTTCGATTGAGTCCATGCGGTCCCACAAGGCTTGCGTCATGTCGCGCAAGGCGACGGACAGGGCGCCGATTTCATCCCCGCGCCGGCTGAGGTCGGGGATGACGGTTTCCCGGTCGCCTCCCCGGCGGATACGTTCCGAAGCGCGGGCCAGTCTTTGAAGCGGGTTGGCGATGATCCACGCGAGATAGACCGAAAGCAGGATTGTCAGGCTGAGAACGCTGTAGAAAAAGGCCATTACCCGAAAGCGAATCAGGTTCATTTTTGTGTCAATTGAACCACTGTCGCGGGTCATGTGAACCGTTTCTATGCCGCGTTTGTTGTTGTCGAGGCGCACGGTTGTTTTTAAAACGGCGGTGTTTTTATCGGAAGGCCCCGGCAGGGCGTTGGCCTCGGCTATGAGTTTCCCCTGAGTGTTGTAGAGTTGTAGATGACTGTTTGTTTGTCTGGAAAAGCGGTCCAGTAATGTTTCAACCTCGGTGTTGCTGAGGGATAGGGCAGTGGCAATCAAGGCGGCTTGTTGCTCGGTTGCGGTCTGCTCGGTTTGGATCAGATCCTTGTGATAATCATCCAGATAAAGCAGGGCGATTACAAAAATGACGGGCACGATTAAATTAACGGCCAGAATACGCGCCGTCAGGCCGCCGAATTTCCGGTCTTTTATCTTTTTATGCGGTTTGTTTGTATTTGTATCCGATGCCATAAACGGTCTCAATCTGGTTAAAGGCCGGGTCGATATCCCGGAATTTCTTGCGCAGGCGTTTTACGTGTGAGTCGATCGTGCGGTCGTCTATGTAGATATTCTCACCGTAGGCGCTGTCGATCAACTGGTCGCGGCTTTTAACGTGTCCGGGTCGTTCCGCCAGTGTTTTGATTAACAGATATTCTGTGACGGTCAGGTTTAGTAACTGCCCGTTCCAGTGGCATTCATGACGGTTGTCGTCAAGGGTGAGTGGCCCGCAAACGATATTCCGTCCGGCGGGCTGTTCGCTTTCTGTCCGGCGTAAGAGCGCCTTGATTCGTGCGATCAGGAGGGCTTGTGAGAACGGCTTTGTTATATAATCATCGGCGCCGCGTTCCAGACCCGATAATTCATCTGTTTCGTCGTCTTTTGATGTCAGAAGAATAATCGGAAGCGCTGAATCCTGCCGTAGTTTCTCCAGAAGCTCAAGCCCGGTCATGCGGGGCATTTTGATGTCCAGAACGGCCAGATCGGGCGGATTGCCAGCGATGCCATGATAGCCCTCTTCGCCGTCTTTATAGCTGTGCACCGTAAACCCTTCGGCCTCCAGCGCCATTGTCACGGAGGTTAGAATATTGCGGTCATCATCCACCAGCGCGATGGTAAAGGTCATTCAGAAGGCTCCCCACCAGATATAACGAGCCTGTAACAAGGACGCGGCCCGCTGAATTATCCTCCGGCAGTGTAGTATATTTTGTCCGTAATGATAATGCTTCATTTAGGGACCCGGCGGTTTGTACCGGACAGGGGGCTGATTTTTCTATTCTTTTCTTTAAATCTTCCGGAGAGCTGCCGGCGGGTTCGCCGTTGATCGGGATGCAGGTGATGCTGGCGGCATAGGGAAGAATCGGGGTTACAAAGGCCTCCGGGTCTTTATTTTTCATCATGCCCATAATGATGTGAAGCTTTTTATTGTCTTGCTGTTGCCATATCCGGGCCTGATGGCCGAGAATTTGTCCGGCACTGTCATTATGTCCTCCGTCCAGCCATAGCTCCCAGCCGTCCGGCAGGTCAGGTATGGGGGCGTCCATTATTTGTTGCAGACGACCGGGCCAACAGATTCGGGTCATGGCCTGTTTTAATGCTTCATCCGAAACCGGGAGGTCCGCGATGCTGTGCAGGCAAGCTAACGCCATGCCGGTATTGTCGAACTGGTGAGGGCCGATGAGGCATGGTTGGGGCAATATCAGCTCTTTTGTTCCAAATGAGAACCGTATAAGACCCGTTTTTGCATCATGATCCTGTGTGCACCGCCATTCCGATCCGGAGCGTATCAGGGGGCAGGGAACTGTTTTTGCATGATTTTCGAGAGCGTTCATGACATCCGGGCTATCCTGTGGCCCGATGATGCATGGCACGTCCGGTTTCATGATCCCGGCTTTTTCCAGGGCAATATCTGTCAGGGTGTCACCCAGAAATTCGGTATGATCGCGGGATATGCGGGTGATAATCGTCGCCAGCGGTTTGTCGATGACATTGGTGCAGTCCAGTCGCCCGCCCATGCCGACTTCCAGTAACAGGATATCAGCCGGGCTGCGGGCGAAGGCTGTCAGGGCCAGAGCGGTTGTTATTTCAAAGAAAGTCAGCGGTGCGTCATCGTTTTTTTCCATGACTTCGTCCAACAGGGCTTCCATAGCGCCATCGGATATTTCTTTTCCGGCGAGGATGATTCGTTCGTTAAAGCGCACCAGATGCGGCGAGGTATAGACGTGAACTTTATAGCCTTGGGTTTCCAGACAGGCGCGCAATGTGGCAATGGTTGACCCTTTGCCGTTGGTTCCGGCCACATGGATGACAGGCGGCAGATTTATATGCGGATTGCCCAGTTTTTCCAGCAGGGCCATGTAGGGAATGCGAATCGATAAATCGACCTTGGCAACGACGTTGCTCCGCAGGCGATAGATAGCGTTTAGCTTTTTTTGCAGGTCTGAATTCGGGTGAAGCGCATCAGCCGCATACATGGTTTATTCTTCGGCGATTTTTTTAACCGCCGGTGCCGGCACATTTGCCGGCTGTTTGGCGGGCACAGTTTTCTTAATCTGTGCCTTTAAGGGTACGACATTGTTTTTTGCCGCGCGGGGTGCAGCCGGCTTTTTGCCGTTTTCTTTACCGTTTTTGCCTTTTGCGGCCGGGTTTTCTTTTCCGCCGCGGCCCGGTTTACGGGCGCTGTCGCCATTAGATGTGTTGAACAGCAGCCCTAAAATGCGCCCCAGCGTTTCATGCAGATCTTTCCGCGGTACGACCATGTCAACCATGCCGTGTTCCATGCAGTATTCCGCCGTTTGGAAGTCTTCCGGTAGTTCTTCGCGGATGGTTTCCTGGATAACGCGTTTTCCGGCAAAGCCGATCATACAGCCCGGTTCGGCAATGTGGATATCGCCGACCATGGCAAAGGACGCGCTAACTCCGCCGGTGGTAGGGTCGGTCAGAATAACGATATAAGGCAGCCCGGCGTCCTTGACCATTTCTACGGCGACGATACTGCGTGGCATTTGCATCAGGGACAAAGCGCCTTCTTGCATGCGGGCACCGCCGGAGGCCGGAATGGCGATCAGGGCTGCGCCGTCTTTGATGGCTTCCTGGGCGGCGGTGACGAGTCCCTCACCGACGGCTGTTCCCATGGACCCGCCCATAAAGGCGAAATCAAAAGCGGCAATAACGGTCGGTGCGCCGCCTATCGTGCCTTTGGCAACGATGATGGCGTCGTCCCGCCCGGTTTTGGCGCGGGCTTCCTTCAGGCGGTCGGCATATTTTTTCCGGTCTTTGAATTTCAGCGGATCGTGCGGGACTTTCGGTACGGGCACCGATTTATAGCGGCCTTCGTCAAACAAAAGCGTTAGACGCTCTGCGACAGAGATTCGCATGTGATGGCCGCAATGGTAGCAAACATTGATGTTTTCCAGCAGGTCACGGTGAAACAGCATGCCTTCACAAGACGGACATTTGCTCCACAGGTTTTCCGGGACGTCTTTTTGCTGTTCGACGATAGAGCGGATTTTCGGGCGGATAAAGTTAGTCAGCCAGTTCATGATCTCTGTTTTACCGTTGTTAATGAGAAGGGTGATTTATCTCGCATTTAAGGGGCGTATGTCAAGGGGAACGCTCTAAAGGGCGGCGGCCAGCGTTTTGACTTGCCGGTCGACATCCTGAACCGCTTTTTCACCGCTCTGTATTTGCGCTATCGTGGAGACGATAGATGACCCGACAACGACCGCATCACCGATCCGGCTCATTTGCGCGGCATCGTCCGGTGTTTTGATGCCAAAGCCGATGGCGATGGGTAAATCTGTCATTTTCCGTATATCTTCTATGTGACCTGCAACCTGATCCGTATCGGCGGAGGCCGTTCCGGTAACGCCGGTGATCGAAACGTAGTAGAGGAAGCCGCTGGCGCCCTCCAGAATCGTCTCAAGCCGCTCCGGTGTGGTGGTCGGTGTGACGAGCCGGATAATGGCTATGTCGACATTTCGGGCCGCTGCGTTCAGCTCGGAATCTTCTTCCGGAGGCAGATCGACAACAATCAGGCCGTCGACCTTGGATTCTTTACAATCAGAGATAAAACGGTCCGTACCGTATATATAAATCGGGTTAAAATAGCCCATCAAAATGACGGGGGTTTCTGTGTCTTGATCCCGGAATGCGCGGACCATCTCCAGCGTTTGTTTCATACAGGCGCCGTTTTTCAGGGCGCGATTTGAGGCCATTTGAATGGCCGGCCCATCGGCCATCGGATCGGAGAACGGCATACCGAGTTCGATGAAGTCTGCACCGGATTCGGGGAGGCGATTCAGGATCTCTTGCGATGTGTTTTTGTCGGGATCGCCCGCCGTGATGAAGGTAACCAACCCGGTCCGTTTTTGCGATTTCAGCGCGGCAAATTTTTTCTCTATGCGGTTCACAGGGTCACCCCCAGACGATCAGCAACAGTGAAAATATCTTTATCGCCGCGGCCACAGAGGTTCATGACGATGATGTGATCTTTGGGCAGGTTCGGGGCGATTTTCAAGACATGAGCAAAGGCGTGGGACGGTTCAAGTGCCGGGATGATGCCTTCGAGCTTGGAGAGGCGCTGAAAGGCTTCCAATGCTTCATCGTCAGTGACAGATACGTAATCGACGCGGCCCTGATCGTGCAGCCAGCTATGTTCCGGCCCGATGCCGGGGTAGTCCAGCCCCGCAGAGATCGAGTGCGCTTCGGTGATTTGCCCATCTTCGTCCTGTAGTAAATATGTTCGGTTGCCGTGTAGAACGCCTGGTTTTCCACCGGTCAGAGAGGCGGCGTGGGCGCCTGTGTCAATGCCGTAACCGCCAGCCTCGACGCCGATCATGCGGACATCCGGGTCGTCAAGGAACGGGTGAAACAGGCCAATCGCGTTTGATCCGCCGCCGATGCAGGCCACCAGCGTATCAGGCAGGCGTCCTTCGCGCTCAACGATCTGCTCGCGGGTTTCATTACCGATGACGCTTTGGAAATCGCGGACCATGGCCGGATAAGGGTGTGGTCCGGCTGCCGTTCCGATGATGTAGAACGTGTCATCGACGTGGGCGACCCAGTGACGCAAGGCTTCGTTCATAGCATCTTTCAGCGTTGACGCGCCCGATGTGACGGGCACGACTTCGGCGCCTAGAAGCTTCATACGAAAGACGTTGGGTTTTTGCCGTTCCACATCGGTGGCGCCCATGAAAACCGTGCAGGGCATATCGAACAGGGCGCAAACAGTGGCGGTGGCGACGCCATGCTGACCCGCGCCGGTTTCGGCAATAATCCGCTTTTTTCCCATGCGTTTAGCCAGCAAAATCTGGCCCAGGCAGTTGTTAATTTTATGGGCGCCGGTGTGATTGAGTTCATCCCGTTTGAAATAGACTTTGGCGCCGCCCAGATGGCCGGTGGTTTTTTCGGCAAAGTAAAGCGGGCTGGGCCGTCCGATATAATCACGGGCGTAGCTGAAGAATTCACTCCAGAAATGCGGATCGTCCTTGGCATCGTGCCAGGCCTCTTCAACCGACAAGATCAACGGCATCAGCGTTTCGGCGACGTAACGGCCGCCGTAAATGCCGAAATGGCCATTTTCATCCGGCCCGGTTTTGTAAGAGTTCGGGGCTGTCTCTATTTTTTTCTCGCTCGTCATAATAGACGGATTATTAGCGGGTCTTATGCACTGCGTCTATAAATTCTTTGATTTGCCCGGCGTCTTTTTGACCGGGGGTGGTTTCAACGCCGCTGGAGACGTCAACGGCATCCGGGGATAAAACGGTCAGTGCTTCGTTTACGTTCCGGGCATTGAGGCCGCCTGCCAGCATCCATGGGGTTTTAGAGCGGTAGTCTTTTAAAATCGTCCAATCGAAGGTCTGGCCAGTGCCGCCTTCCTGTCCGCTGATTTTTGTATCGAATAACAGCCAGTCGGCGATGCCTTCAAAGTCGCTGGCCTGTATCAAGTCGGATGCATCGGCAAGGCGGAGTGCTTTTATAACGGGCAGATTGAACCTTTTTTGCACGTCTTTGACCCTGTTTTGGCTCTCATTCCCGTGGAGCTGGATCATTGTGATCCCCGTTGCGGCTGCTCGTTCCAGTTCTTGATCGGTGGGGTTTACAAACAGGCCTACGGCTTCTACGCCGGTGGGCAGTTCCCGAATGAGCATGGCGGCCAGAGCCGGGTCTACGGCGCGTGGCGACGGCGGGTAAAAGACGAATCCGACAAAGCGGGCCCCGTTTTTCACGGCGGCGCTCAGCGTTTTGTTATCTTTGATGCCGCATATTTTAATGGAAACCATGGTCCGGGCGGCTTTCTAAAAAGTTTTGTTCTGCATGGCGTGCTGGTAGTAATTGGACAATACGCCCACGCCCAGCGCGTAAGATACAGGTTGCAGGTAAACCAGCATCGGCAGGCTTACGATGAAATTGATGATCCCGATCATTGCGGGGGAGACACCGGCAACGGTTAAAGCCCCGACAATG
Source organism: Rhodospirillales bacterium (assembly GCA_020638175.1). Taxonomy (NCBI): domain Bacteria; kingdom Pseudomonadati; phylum Pseudomonadota; class Alphaproteobacteria; order Rhodospirillales; species Rhodospirillales bacterium. Next base: position 279,980 of record JACKJA010000002.1, on the reverse strand, counting down.
CCGCCTGTGATGCCGCCATAGAGGATCGAAGCCAGGATAATACGCCATGAGGCAAAAAACGGGGCGGACATGATTTTCCAGATGTACCCGTTGGTTGCCTTGTATGATTGCCTCAATGACAAATGGCTGCGGACGGCTTTGGCCGGGAAGTAAAAACAGACTTTGATGAAGGCGTAGAACAGGAAAATAATGATGGCGACGAACATGATTATGCCCGGCGCGCCAAGAAAGAAAAGTACGCTTGATAATGCACCAATCACTAGAAGTCCTAGGAAAACGCCAATTCCCATGCCCAAAAAGGCCAGATCTGATTTCTCCGGTTTGAAAGGATTGACCGGGTCGGTGCGTTCCGGGCCGAACAGGACCACGCGGTGCCATGTAATCATAAAGCAGGTATAGAAATAGGCGGCTATGACACTGCCGAAAATGAAATTCCCTCTCATTTGGGGAATCATGATATTTCCGAGAACATCCAGAGCATGTAACCCGATAATCCAGGGGAGAAGCGGTCTTAGATAAAGCCAGAAATACCCCATATTTTCCTTGGTAAAGGTTCGGATCATGGCGCCGGTTTCGCGGATACCCAGAGTTGGTGTGATATGGGGCATGTGCGGATGCTTTCTGTCTATTCAGGTCACGAGAGAGTTTGCAGTATTTCCTTTGCCGCCGTTTCCGGGTCGTCTGCTCCGGTGATCGGGCGGCCAATGACGAGGTGTGTGGCACCTGCTTTTAAAGCGGCTTCCGGGGTCATGACCCGTTTTTGGTCGCCGATGGCTGCTCCTGCCGGGCGGATGCCGGGAACCATTAGTGTGAAGTCAGGGCCGCAAGCGGCGCGAACGGGTTCGATTTCCTTTGCCGAGCAGACAATACCCGCCAGTCCGGATTTCTGGGTCAGACGCGCCATTTTAACTACTTGCGCTTCCGGGCTGTCGGCATAGCCAACCTGCCGCAGGGCGGTTTCGTCCAGTGATGTTAAAATGGTCACGGCCAGAACCTTGGGAGCGGGCACCCCGATTTTATCCGCCGTTTCGTTTGCCGCGTCGAGGGCGGCCTTCATCATGTCCTCTCCGCCGGCAGCGTGAACGTTGATATAGGCGGGTGATAAGTGCGTTACGGCGCGGACGGCCCCGGCCACGGTGTTGGGAATGTCATGGAATTTCAGGTCCAGAAACAGCGGCAGTTCTTCATAAGCCTGCCGGATTTCGGCGATGCCCTGCGGACCTTGCGCATTGAAAAATTCGAGTCCCAGCTTCAGGCCGCATCCGGCTTTTTGCATGGCGGCGGTCAATGCTTTGGCCCGGTCCAGATCGGGGGTGTCGATGGCGCAAAAAATGGCGGGCTGGGCGGTCATGGTTGGATCCTTACTTGTGTTCAGTCATAATCCTGTGCGGATTGATCGGCCAGCAAGGCGCTGGATGACGGGGCGGGGGTTCCTTGCAGGCGCGTTAGTTCATTTTCAAGCCGTTCGATTGTTTTACGCTGTTTGCGGCGGTCCCGGCGGGTGGCTGCCCCGTTAAACCAGACAATCAGGCCGCCGAACAGGAAGCCCACGAACAGGCCGCCGACCACGGGCAAAAACAAAGGAAGATCAACGGGGCCGTGAACAGGACTCCATGTCACCGCAACCGGGGTACGGTTGACCAAGGCAAACACGATGATAATAGCGGCCATAAAAACAGATACAAGCCAGCGGAGAAATCCCACCATTGATCCTTTCCGGTCTTGTTGGTTTTAAAGAGAACCGGCGGCGGATTAAATGTCGCCGTCCTCGTCATTCAATCGTTCGCGCAATCCTTTTCCGGTCTTGAAGAACGGCAGGCGTTTGGCTTCGACCTGCACGCTTTCCCCGGTCCGCGGATTGCGGCCTGTGCGGGCATCACGTTCCTTGACGGAAAAAGCGCCGAACCCGCGCAATTCAACACGGTCGCCACGGACAAGGGCAACCGTTATTTCTTCAAAAACAGTGTCGACGATTTTTTCAATGTCGCGCAAATACAAATGCGGGTTTAGTTCTGCCAACCGCTGGATTAATTCAGATTTGGTCATGGACCTGTGCTCCCTTAAGTTCGACGGTCTTTTGTCCATTAAAAAACGACCGCTGCTACGAATAATATGTAACCAATAATGTCCCTAACAAGCCCACAATGCCCTATTCGAAATTCATTCGTCAAGGAAAAGTCTTTGATGGAAAAGGAAAATTTATATATATATGCCCAAAAAGAAACCGGGCGGTTTGGGGCCGCCCGGTTTTGTTTAAACCCTTGTTATCCAAACGAAGGAGATGGATTGTCCGGGTTATTCTTTTGATTCAGCCTCGTCATCTTTCGCAGCTGCTTTTTTCTTAGGTGCTGCTTTTTTCTTAGGCTTTTCTTCAGAGGCGTCTTCTTTGGTGCTTCCTTTTTCTTGCAGGGCGGCACCCAGAATATCACCCAAAGACGCACCGCTTTCGGTCGAGCCAAACTCTTCCAGGGCGGCTTTGTCTTCGTCAATTTCACGGGCCTTGATGGACAGGCTCAATTTGTGAGATTTCTTGTCAACAGCCGTGACTTTGGCATCGACTTTCTCACCGACAGCAAAGCGGTCAGGGCGTTGCTCGGAACGCTCACGAGACAGGTCTGCTTTCTTGATGAAGCCGATCAGGACATCGCCGACTTTGACTTCGACGCCGCCAGCGTTCACTTCGGTGACGATCCCGGTCACGATATCGCCTTTCTTGACGCCATCTGTGGCGCCTTCAAACGGATCGCTGCCCAGTTGTTTGATCCCCAGAGCCACACGCTCTTTGTCAGCGTCTACTTCAAGGATCTTCACTTTGACCATGTCGCCTTTGTTGTAGGCTTTCAGGGCTTCGTCGCCAGACTCTTCCCAGGAAATGTCGGAGAGGTGAACCATACCGTCAATGTCACCCGGCAGGCCAACAAACAGGCCAAACTCGGTAACGTTGCGGACTTCACCTTCCAGAATTTCTCCGGCTTTGTGATCTTTGGCGAACGTGGACCACGGGTTATCCTGACACTGTTTCAGGCCCAGAGAGATCCGGCGTTTTTCTTCGTCAACATCCAGAACCTTGACTTCGACTTCCTGAGATGTGGAAACGATTTTACCCGGGTGAACGTTTTTCTTGGTCCATGACATTTCAGAAACGTGAACCAGACCTTCGATCCCAGGCTCAAGCTCAACAAACGCACCGTAATCGGTGATGTTGTTGATGCGTCCCTTGATGACATTGCCAACCGGGAAACGGGCGGCGATGCCGCTCCATGGATCGCATTCCAGTTGTTTCATACCCAAAGAAATACGTTGGTTTTCTTCGTTGTAACGAATGATCTGAACTTCGATTGTTTGGCCAACAGTCAAAACTTCCGAAGGATGGTTGACGCGTTTCCAAGAGATGTCGGTAACGTGCAACAGACCATCTACGCCGCCCAAATCAATGAACGCACCGTAGTCGGTGATGTTTTTAACGACGCCCTGAAGAACCTGGCCTTCTTTCAGCGTGTCCATCAGGTCGGAGCGTGCTTCTGCGCGTGATTCTTCCAGAACAGCCCGGCGCGAGACAACGATGTTGCCACGGCTGCGGTCCATTTTCAGGATGTGGAACGGTTGCGGCGTACCCATCAACGGGCTGACGTCGCGGACAGGACGGATATCGACCTGAGAGCCCGGCAGGAAGGCAACAGATCCGCCCAGATCGACGGTGAAACCGCCTTTGACCCGGCCAAAAATCACGCCCGTTACGCGCTCTTCTTTCTCGAAAGATTTTTCCAGTTCGACCCATACTTCTTCGCGGCGTGCTTTTTCGCGCGACAACTGGGTTTCTCCGTCCCGGCCTTCCATCCGTTCGACGAAAACTTCGACAACGTCACCGGCTTTGATTTCCGGTGTCTGCCCCGGCAGGGAAAATTCCCGGAGGGCAACGCGGCCTTCTGATTTTAGGCCGACATCGATAATTGCAAAATCGTCAGTCAGGGCGATAACATTCCCTTTGACGACGCTACCTTCAAAAGATTTCTGCGATTGCAAGGATTCATCAAGGAGGGTAGCAAATTCCTGAGAGTCATCCCGGTCTTGTAAGTTTGCGGCTATATGTGCCATGGTTAGAGTTCCTTTTCATATGTTTACTAGACATCATCACGACCTGTTTTCTCCCCGCGGGGCAGGTGTTATGTGCCTGTAGTGTTTCGGAAGATCAGTGCTCTAAGCCCGGACGTAAGACAGGGCTTTTCCTAAAACATCATCGATAGTCATATCGCTGGTGTCCAAGAGGATTGCGTCATCCGCAGGTTTCATCGGGGCACTGGCCCGTCCGGCATCCCGCGCGTCGCGCGTTCGCATATCCGCCAAAACGGCGTCATATGTAACGGAAATTCCTTGGGATTGCAACTCTTTAAAGCGCCTTTGGGCACGGATATTGATGTCGGCGGTGACAAAGAGCTTCAAATCAGCGTCCGGACATACCACCGTACCTATGTCGCGGCCGTCTAAAACCGCTCCTTTTGCGCCTTTTGGCGGGTGTGCGGCAAAGTCTTTTTGGAACGCGAGTAGAGCTGCTCGAACAGCCGGAAAAAATCCGACTTGGGAGGCGGCTTGTCCGGCCTCGTCCGAGGTCAGGGCCGGGTCTTGCAAGTCTTCCAGCTTTAATGTTTCGCTCAGATGCTGTGCTTTGGTAACCGCCGCGGTTTCATCGGACGGGTCATTGCCGTCCTGAATGACCCTGTAACCCACATAGCGATAAAGTTTGCCGGTATCCAGCCAGGCATAGCCGAGCTCTTGCGCCAATTTGCGGGCCAGTGTGCCCTTGCCGCTGGCGGCTGTGCCGTCGATGGCGATGATCGGGAGGCCAGAGGTCATTATTCAGCAGCCTCATACGGTTTGGCGATTAGGCGGTAGGAATCAAGTTCTGGATCGTATTTGCGTAATATATTTTCGATTGTGCCGTTTAACAGCAACGTTCTGATCCCGACGTCAAACAAGAGTTTTAATTTGATTTCATCGGGATGAAAAGCCAAGGGCGGCGCCGGGTAAGCCCTAATTGGCTCTTTGCCGATGGTTTTTATTTTTCCGGGGTTGGCTTCTATAAAACGGCGTCCCGGTGCTTTTTGCAAAAAGGCAACATCCGCTTTTTTTGTCGCTACAGATTCCAAAACCATCGAAATATCCGTTAGTTGCGGCAGGGCATAAGTTTTAGCATCGGGAAACATTTCAGCTGCGATTGACTGCGCCAGTTCCCCGTCGATAACGGCGATGGTGATGTCCGGGCTATTGACGGCTGTCAAGGAATCGTCGAACCGGGTATCGTCGCTGCGGGCAAAGGCGTACGTGACACCGTAATTGCTCGGCACACTGAATAAAGCACGTTTGGCGCGTTGCGGGTTTTCGAACAGCCCTGAACACAGCGCGTCATGCCGTCCGGAATATAACCCTTCGAACATGTGGGTAAAGGGCACTTCCTCGGTCCACTCAATTTTAAGATCTAGTTGCTTCCCGAGCGCTTCTATCGTTTCGACAACCGTTCCCGACAAAGCCCCTGTGTTTGGATCCTTGATCGTTTCCGGGGGATAGACGATATAGGCGCAACGCATCACACCCGTATGCATCACCCGGTCATAGACGGATTCTTTCTCCGCTGCCTGGGCGGGTAAGGCGATCAACAGGGCGATTATGGCTAGAATTATCTGTTTCATTGGGCGACCTCATAGTCGGGTTGTATGCGTAGGAATGTGCCCGGGTATTTTTCGTATTTTTTCAGGATGGCTTCGAACGTGCTATTATTAAGCATTTCAATGGTGGCGATGTCGAGCATGCGTTGGAAGCGATATTCTCCGCCTTTGACGGGGATTGATACCGGCATGGCTTGAAAAGGTTTTTCGAGTTTAACGCGCCGGATTTTTCCGGGATTGGCAGCCATAAACTCCAGCGCTCCGGATACTTCCGATAAGGTGGCGTCAGCTTTGCCGTCGGCTACCGTCATGTAAAGCTCTGCCATTGAGGCTAGTTGTGGCAAATCAAGAGTTTGTGCCTGCGGGAAATTGCGGTCTGTGATTTTATTATAAATATCCCCTTCGACAATTGTCATGGTGATCGCCGGATCGTTCAATTTTTCGGGGTGATAATCAAAACGCGTGTCGTCTGCCTGCACGAACAAATCACTGGGCATGTAGAAAAGCGGGGACAGGAAATCAACTTCCCGCGCGCGTTCGGCATTATAGGCCGTCGTTACGCAATAGGCGTCAATGCGGTTAAATTTCAGGGCTGCAACCATATCGCCCCAGCCGATTTCTTCGGCCCATTCGATTTTCAGGTTCAGGTTTCGGGCCAGCGTTTCCATGTAATCATAAAAAACGCCGGACATTTCACCCGTATTCGGGTCTTTGTTCAAATGACCTGGCCACATGGCATAGCCGCAGCGGATCGTTCCGGATTTCATGACACGGTCATAGACGGACTCATTATCCGCGGCGTGGACCGGGAGCGTAATAAACAGGATCAAAAGGGTCAGAATGAGAGGCTTCATTTTTGGACCTCGTAGGGTTTGGCAACGGGCAGGAACGAGCCGGGGAACAGTTCCCATTTATCAATCAGACGGGTCATTTCGCCGTTGTGGATAAGTTCTTCAATCGACTCGTCAATCCAGAATTTCAGGTCGTATTCGCCGCGGGCAACGGCGACCTTGAACGGGTAGATGCGGATCGGGTCATCGTTGATTTTTTTCAGGGCGCCGGGGTGGGCCTCGTTGAATTGCATGAACCGATTATGATCCAGAAAGGTTGCGTCAGCCTTTTTGTTCATGACGTTTAGCTCCATCTGGGTCGCCGGGGCATCTCGCGAAATACCGGTCGTTTTTGCGTTTGGAAAGCGCAGTTGGCGAATTTGATCTTCGACGGATCCGTCCTGAACCGAGACGGTGTAGGATTCATCATTCAAGGCCATGAAGCCATTGTCAAAGCGGGTGTCATCGCCGCGGACATAGACGTTGATGCCGGAAAAAAACACCGGGACGGTATACAAAGCCACACGGGCGCTGGCGGCGTTGGGCCAGTCGGGGGTGCAGATTGCGTCATAGCGGCCGGTCATCAGTCCTTCATACATGTTGCCGAAGGAGAGTTCTTCGGTCCATTCAACATCGAGGTTCATGTTTTTGCCAAGGATTTCCCACATTTCAACGAACATGCCCGATAGCTCACCGGTGTTGGGGTCAACCTGCGTGGCCGGGGGAAAGACATAGTAGCCGCAGCGAATCTTGCCGGATTTTATGACCCGGTCATAGGCGTTGTCTTTATCGGCGGCATGAGCAGGAAGAGCGATAAACAGGGCCAGCAGGGTTACGATCAGGTATTTCATGGCAGCGGTCCTTTGTTACAGGGCGAGGGCGACCGGATTGTCCGGTGAATCAATGGCCGCGCCGAGATCGTTCATTAAATCGACAAAATTCGGGAAACTGGTGGCGATCGGTCGGGCATCGTCGATGGTGACGGGTTCGTCCGTAACCGTGCCGAGGACCAGAAAGCTCATGGCGATCCGGTGATCCAGCGCCGTTTCGATGGTGGCGCCGCCGTACGGCGGTTTTCCCGTGCCATGAATTGTCAGCCAGTCTTCGCCCATTTCAAGGTTTACACCGCAGGCTTTCAGCCCTTCGGCGACCAACAGCAGGCGATCGCTTTCCTTGACGCGTAGCTCGGCCAGACCGGTCATGCGGGTTGTGCCGTTAGCACAGGCGGCGGCCATAGCCAGAACAGGGAACTCGTCGATCATCGCCGGCACGCGTTCGGCCGGGACATTTATCCCCTTCAGGGAACCGGTGCCTCGGATAATCAGATCGGCGACCGGTTCCCCGGCTTCGGTACGTTCATTGGCAAAAGTAATATCAGCGCCCATTTCCTTTAAGGTGACGTACAGCCCCGTACGTCTGTCATTCATGCCAATCCGCGGCAGTTTGATTTCCGATCCATCGACCAAAAGCGCGGCAACAGCCGGGAAAGCTGCCGAGCTGGGGTCGGCGGGGATATCGACGGTGCAGCCGAATAATTCCTGTGGTCCGTCAATCGTGATAACGTACGCTCCGGTGTCGTCGCGGGTTGTCGTTACGTCTGCGCCAAAAGCGCGGAGCATGTTTTCAGTATGATCGCGGGTAGGTTTGTCCTCTATGACCGTGGTTTTGCCTTTGGTATTTAAACCGGCCAGCAAGATCGCGGATTTAACCTGTGCCGACGCGACGGGCAGATGGTAGGTGATCGGCCTTAGGTTGTCTGATCCCTGTATCGTCAGCGGCAGGCGGTCGCCCGTGCGGGTCAGGAACTTTGCGCCCATTTCTTCCAGCGGTGTTTTTACGCGTTTCATCGGGCGTTTTCGCAACGAACCATCGCCGGTCATGGTTACTGTGATGGGGTGGGCGGCAATCACACCGGCCAAAAGCCGTGTCGAGGTGCCGGAGTTCCCCATATCCAGAACATTGTCCGGTTCCTGTAGATGCCCAGTGCCGACGCCATGAATGCGCCATGTGCCGTCTTGCGCGTTTTCTATCCGGGCGCCCATGGCTCTCATCGCTGCGGCTGTGTCGAGGACGTCCTCGCCCTCCAGCAGGCCATGGATGATGGTCTCCTCCTTGGCTAAGGCGCCCAGCATAAGAGACCGGTGCGACATAGATTTGTCTCCGGGGATGCGGGCGGTGCCAGTGAGCTTTTCAGCTTTGGATGATGTCAGGGGTCCAGTGTCTATCATGCTTCTTGATAGCGCCGGACGGTTAGAAAATCAACTGTCGAAACTAGCCAGATCGCCGTTATATTCAGACAGGAACGTGTTGATCTGATCTTCCGGAATGGGACGGGAGTAGCGGAAACCTTGTACTTCATCACAATTTTCAGCCCGGAGGAAGTTTTCATGGTCAATGGTTTCCACGCCTTCCGCGATGACTTTCAGGTTCAGCGAATGGCCAAGGCGAACGATTGTTCGTGCAATCGCTGCATCATCCGCGTTGTTCAGGGCGTTCCGGATAAAGGACTGGTCGATTTTCAGCCGATCAATCGGGAATTGCCGCAGGTATGACAGGGAAGAATAGCCGGTTCCGAAGTCGTCAATTGCCAGCTCAACACCCAGACCGTGAAGGTTTTGCAGGGTTTGAATGGCGTGCGTAATATCGTCCATAAAGACGCTTTCTGTTACTTCCAATTCTAACTTGTTGGCGGGAAGTCCGGTTTCCTGAAGTATTTTGGATACGGTGGCTACCAGGTCACTTTGATAGAACTGGGCGCCGGATACGTTGACGGCGATGCGGAAATTGTGACCTTCGTTGTTCCATCTTGCGGCGCTTTCACACGCTACGCGCAAAACCCATTCTCCGATGGGGACAATCAGCCCAGATTGTTCGGCAATCGGAATAAAATCGACAGGCGGGATAAAGCTTCCACCTTCTTTGCTGTTATCCGGCTTCCACCAGCGTATCAGGGCTTCCGCGCCGATAATGCGGCCTGTGTTGAGATCGAATTGCGGCTGGTAGTGCAAAAGTAACTGGTCGTGCTCCATGGCATCGCGGAGATCGCGGAGCATCTGGAAGCGCTGCTGGACCGCCCGATCAAAATCTTCGGAGTATTCACGGACGGTGTCCCGGCCTTTTTCTTTGGCCTGATTTAGAGCAATATCGGCGTTTTTCAGAACCTGATCGGGGTCGGTGCCATCATCCGGGAACGTGGCGACGCCGATGGAGGCGCGGACCTGAAAGTTTTCGTTAAATGCTTTAAACGGTTCGGCACGGATTACGTGCGCCACTTTTTCACCGATATCGCGGGCGTCGGTAATATCCTTTGTCAGGGCCATGGTGATCGCGTATTCGTCCTCGCCGGTCCGGGCGACGACGGCTGATTCCGGCATAGCCGCGCGCAAACGTTTGCCAACGGCCCGCAGAATGGCATCGCCAACGTTATGCCCCATACTGTCATTGATGTCTTTAAAGTGGTCGAGGTCAAGAGCCACGACGGCAAATCGGCCTTCGGCCCCCTCCGCGCTGTTTTTCTTGGCCTGTTCACTTAATTTCTGGATAAACAGGGTCCGGTTGGGCAGTCCTGTCAGGCTGTCATAATAAGCCAGCCGGTGAATCTGGTCTTCGGCGGCGCTTTTGATATGCCGGATGTTTTCCGCGTTCTGGTTGATTAGTCGTTGGGCGATGCTGATGGTGCTGCCTATTTCATCATTGGGATCAAAGGGCGATGCCGGAATGTTAGGCTGTTCCGGGTTTTCCGAAGCCCGCATAAAGTTATCACGTAAGAACAAAATGGGTTCAAGAAGCCAGCGTCCCAGCGCAATCATCAAAACCGTTGTCACAAACGCTGACATAAGAAGCATAATCCACATGGTTTGCTTGATATGATCGATGACCATCCCCTGGATATGGGTTGCATCGAGCCGGGCGACGATTGTGTAAGGCCGACCTAAATGGCCGGGGCGAAAAACGACTTCATAAGCGTTGCCGTCGGCGCTGCGATAGGAAGACATGGTGTTATCGCGGTTGAGCATGCTTAGAACAACCTGATCCCCAAAGGAACCCAGAAGGTTCTCGCCAATCGCTGAATAAATAACCAGACCGGTGATTGCTGTGTTCGTAATTAAATGTTCTGCTTTTTCGGTGTTGATTGGGGATTCCAGCGAATTGCTGGTTTTTTTGTCCATAACCAGAGCAATGCCGGCTCTGCCTGTTTCCGCCAACTCATTCAGGCGTGTTTGTTCATAGTCCTTGATGGTCAGGCTGAGTATGGTGACCTGTACGGTTAAAATCGTCAAAAACACAGCCAGAGCAATGCGCCAGCTCAGACGGCTGCGCCACATGTGAACAGGCGTAGACATAGCGCCTAAGCTCAGCCCACCCAGTTTTCCGGCTTTTTCAGTTGTTTTCTTTCTCATGCTGTAAGGCAGATCCAGAACAGATTGTTTTTGAGAATGTGACATAGAACAAGTATCCTGAACCATCCTATTGTTTTTTGCGTGTAACCTCAATCACAAAGATTGAAAACTTGTTGTTCTTCTTGTTCCTGAAATCAAAAAAACAGCTCTTTTCGCCATAATTTTTTAGCCCAAGATTTACTGTCAATCATACCGTGAAAAGTATTAATAAGGGCTTTAGAAATTTGAACGAGATAGAATTTCGATCTCTTAATTGTTTGAAATACAAAGGAAATTAACTTTAAAATTTTATGAAAAATTGTATTAGATTTTCTTTATTTAATGGGCTTTTTACGACAGGTTCCACGGAAGAACGGTTCCTTTTTCCGAATGGAGCGGATTCATGCCTGCCGGCAGAGGTGTTATCGGCCCCGCCGGAGTGTTCAGGATATCGATTTTCTGGGGTTCTTTGGTCAGCGTGAAGGTCTCTTCCGGGACGGGCAGGTTATAAAAATCAGCACCGTTCAGACAGAGAAAACGCTTGAAACGTTCTTGCCCGTCAGTGCCGGACAAATCAATCCCGCTTTCTTCAAAGGCTTGCGCGTAGAGTTGTGGGGCGACGCCCCCCGTGAAGCATCCGGCGGCGCAGCCGCATTCGGTTGCTTTTTTGGTATGCGGCGCACTGTCGGTGCCTGCAAAGAATTTGGTGTTATCGGGGGCTGTTGCCGCGACCCGCAAGGCGGTCCGGTCGTCTTCGAACTTAACAACGGGCAGGCAGAACAAATGGTATTTTAGACCTTGAATCAGTGTCCCGACGGTATAGAGCAAATGTTGCGGTGTGATGGTTGCGGCGACGTTGGGGCCGTGGCTATGAACGAAATCAGCGGCGGCTTTGGTGGTGATATGCTCGCAGACAATTTTGAGGTTCGGGAATGTACCCGCCAGTTTGGGCATATGGTCGCGGTAAAACAGGGTTTCGGCGTTGATATGCCTGTCAAAGTAGTGTTCGGCACACAGGCCGTGTTCTTCGCCGTGGATGCAGAGAACAATGCCATGTTTCTCCATGGCCGCGAAGACGCCGTTTTCGATGAATGTTTCCAGCGGCGCGCCGAAATCGGCATTGGTTGTGCCGTGTGGCGGGTAATATTTACAGGCTTTCAGTTGGCCGCTTTGAGCGCCTTCGGCAATCATTTCAGGTGTGGCGGCGCGGGTCAGGTACAGCGGTACGATGAGTGTCGAAAAGGCATCTCCCCCGGCGGCGCGAATGGCGGCGGCATAATTTTCGATGCTTTGCATGCCGTCCGTTTCATCTTTTGCGTGGACCACCGCGGTGGGCGGCCTTGTGTTCGGCATGGCCAGGACCCCGGCACAACCCATGGAAATCTGGGCTTGCACCAGTGGCGTCAGCAATTCTTCTTGCCGCATATGCATATGCAAATCGTACCATTTGGGAAGCGTGAATTGGGTCATGCATTTTACCTCTTGAGACTGAAATGAATGGGTAGCTCGAAGGCTCTGGCCTCCAGAGTTTGGGGTGGCGGCGGATAAGGGCTGGCTTGCCGGATGGTGACCAGCGCCGCGTTATCCAGAATGTGTTGTCCGGATGTCTTGATAACGCGGGCGTGTTGCAGATTCCCGGCGGGATCCATGCTGAAGGCTACGGTGGCCTCTCCTTCCAGCCCGCGGCGGCGCGCGGCTACCGGGTAATATTTATGCTCTTCGATATGCCGGACCAGTGTTTGCCGGTAGTCGTAAGGCATGATGCCTTTGTGACCGGACTCTTTTGCCGTGGCCGTTCGGGGGGCGGTTACGGGCGTGGATTGCTCGACGCTTTGTGGTTCGGTAGCCTGTTTTTGGCTTAAAACCGGGCCGATATCATCCAGAAGGACCGATTTTTGTGTTTTCGGTTGTTGTGGTTCGGTGACCGGTATGATTTGATTTTGTTCCGGCACGGGCACCGTTTCGGGAATGAATACCAGATCGACAGAGATTGCTTCGGTAAAGGCAGGGCCACGGCCATATATAACGCCGGCACTGACCGTAACGATCAAAGCCGCCAGTATCAATCCGTGCAAAGACACGGACAGGATGAAGGCCGGCAGCTTTTCCGATTTATGGCGCAGTGTGTTCCTAGAACTGGGCCGATACGCGCAGCCAAGCGGCTCGTCCGGGTTCGTTGACCTGGATTTCCGTGGGATCGAAGGCATTGCTGCGGTTAAGGTGGCGCGCATAGTCATGATCCAGAACATTATCAACACCAAGCTTCACCGTAAAGACCGGATTGATCTCCATATCCGCATAAAGGTCCAGTGTGATATAGCCGGGTGTCTTGTCGGCGTCGCGCATGCTGGTGTCATTGTCGATCCGGTTTTGCTGGGTTGCAAAGTTCATGCGGCTACCAATGGTCCAGTTGTTGCGCCCATAATTGACGGCAACGTGACCTTCGATCGGTGGAATTTGTGCCAGCGCATCATGGTCTTCATCATTGTTGCCGTAGGTATAAGCCAGGGCGGCGTCAAGACCGACAACATCGCTAATCTGCCACTTTCCTTCGATTTCTCCGCCCGCCAGCGTAGCGTCGATATTGCGGTAAACGGCTTCATTGCTGTTGGCAACGATGCCGTCCTGACCGCGGGCGAGGTCACGCATGATGAAATTGTTGACATCGTCATAGTAGGCCATGGCCCCGAACGACCAGCTTTTCCCTTCGGTCGAAAATCCGGCGTCAATCTGATGATGGGCTTCAGGCTCAAGCTGTGGATTACCAACCCAGCGCTGGGCGGCGGCGGCGCTATTGGCAGCCATAAAGCGCTCGGTGGTGTCGGCGGTGCGGACCGAGCGGCTGATCCCGGCAAACAGGGTTGTGTTTTCCTTCATGTCGTATTCCAGCCGTGCCAGCGCTCCGAAATTATGTTCGGTTTGATCGGTGGCGGTATAGCCGTAATGGTTTTGGTACAGGGTATTGGCTGATATAGCGCCAAACACGATGTCAGCGGCGTTGGCCTCCGCCTTGACCCGGTCATAGCGCCCGCCGAGTTTCAGGCGGGTTTGGGCGGCCATCGGTATTTCCCCTTCAGCGAACAGCCCTGTCTGGGCGATCGTGGCATCCGGCCACATGTAGGATTGCGGGGTGGTAGCATCGGGTGCCGCCGGAACGCCGCTGTAACGCTTGGCGTCGCGGTTATTGTCATGGTGTTCGATTCCCAGAGTGAATGGAATATCCTGCAGCATCATGTCTGCCGTAATTTTCCCGCCGAATGTATCTGATTCCGAGGGAACCCGCATTTTCATGCCGGTGTTGGTGCGCAAAGAGTAATTATCCATCATGTGATCAACCAGCGATTTATAAGCCTCGACCGTAACCGCGCGCATGAAATCATGATCGTATTTATGGGTAAGCTTGCTGCGGTAAATGTAGCTTTCGTCCAGCGGTGCATCCATGCCGGCGCCTTCGAACAAGGCGTCATCCGTGCGCAGACGTTCAAGTCCCAGTGTTAAAGCGGTGTTGTCACTGATGTTCCATGTCGGCATCAGGTTAAGGGTATGAGAATTAAAAGCGCCGCGGACTTCATTACCGCTGCCGTCTTCATAGTTGTGGGCGCGTGTGACGGAAGCGTTCAGGCGGAGTTGTGCGATTTTATTGCCGGCAGCAACATCGACAAAGCCATCACGTACGTTGCCGTTCAGGCCGTATCCGGCTTCGGTTTTGCCGGACCACTGGATTTGATCGCCGGTGAAATCATAGGGCTTGCGTTCGAACAATACGGTTCCCCCTGTGCCGCCAGGGCCGGCTTGTACAGTTTGATAGCCTTTTAAAACCGTGACTTCGTCATAGCTGTTTACTGCAGCAAAAGAGGCGGGGGGATCCATCCGGTTGGGGCATCCGCCGTGGATGAATGCGCCATCGACAAGGATGTTTAACTGGGTTTGTTGCTGGCCGTGAATGACGGGCTCAATTCCATGGCCACCCATGCGGCCACCGGATACGCCGGGGATCAGGCTCAAAAACTGGCCGCCGTCATGGGCCGTTCCGGCGTATTCGTCAGGGATAATGACGCTGGTGCCCGGTGTGTAAGGGAACGGCGCGGCTTGTACGGTCATTTGCGGCAAAGGTTCATAGGAGGAGGTCTGCGCCCACGCACTTCCTGCCAGAAAACATGAAACAAGGCTGAGAGAAAAAGACAGGGTATGCAGGCGGGAATTCATGGTTTTATCTCCTTCATGTTTTAGAAAAGACTGATATTCGTTTAATCCTCTTGTTGTCTGAAAGCAACCCGTTTTGTCTCCGAAAATTTATGGTATAGTGAGTTCTGGTTATGTCGCCGTTCTGGCAAGGGAATTGTAGATAAGAATGAAAATAATTCAGGAAAGCCCGGAGCATCATTTTCTGGGATTTATCGAAAAAATACGCAGCGATGCCAGTGGCTGGGTTGGGATGCATTTTGCGTTGTCGGGGAAAATCAATCATTTTGACCTGACCGATCAGCCGAAGACCATTAAAAAAAACCTCGACAAGATACAGGTCGAAGGGCAGGCGCTTCTTGCAAAGGCGCAGGCAAAAATTGATGTTTTTGGTAATGCTATCCTGTACGGATTTTCCGATGGGGATGTTGTTATATTGATGCGGCCCCGCAATGAAGCAGAGCAGGCCACATCAAAGGAACTATTCGAAACGCTTGCGGGACAGGCCGGGAAAAGTCTGTCCCGTTACAGCCATTTGGCCAAGGACAGCCATACCTATCAGAAACTGGCCGAGCAACGGTTGCTGGCGGCCAAACGCGTGGAGGCTTACCGGGCGATGGCTGATGCGCACAAGGTCGGTTCGTTGGCCTTGCGCCGGAAAAAACGGACCGAGCCGTTCGTGTTATTGGTTGAAGATGACCGGTTTACGGCGGCCTGCGCCATTGATATCCTGAACAAGCAATATAAATTTTCTTATGTCAGCAGCGGGGAAGAGGCGATTATATCCTATATCGAGCATGCGCCGGATATCGTTTTGCTGGATATTCATTTGCCGGGGCTGAATGGCCATGAAACGCTGCATGCGCTTAAGAAAATCGATCCCGATGCCTATGTCATCATGGTCAGCGTCGATACGATGAAAACGAATATCGTGTCTGCCAGCAAAAGCGGCGCTGCCGGGTTTTTGAAAAAGCCCTTTGCCAAGGACCGGCTTTTGGCGGCCATCCAGAAATCGCCCTTTATTAAATAATCCCGTGCTTGCTCTTTTTTACGCAATCGCCTATTCGTAAAGAATAGCAAAAGAGGGATGATTTATGCCGGAATTAAAGCTCCATAATACGTTGACAGGTAAAAAAGATATTTTTACACCGATCGATCCGGTGCATGTGCGGATGTATGCCTGCGGGCCAACGGTTTATAATTATGCTCATATCGGGAACGCACGGCAGGCGGTTGTGTTCGATATGCTGGCGCGGGTTTTGAAGATGCTTTATCCCAAAGTTACCTATGCGTCCAATATCACGGATGTTGATGACAAGATTATGGTCCGGGCCAAAGAGCTGAACGTTCCCATTGACGAGATTACCCGAAAATATGAGCGTATTTATAATGATGATATGGCTGCTTTGGGTGTAAGCAAACCGGATATCCAGCCGCGGGCAACGGAAACCATGCCAGAGATTATCACGTTGATTGAAAAACTGATTATGGCCGGGCATGCTTATGAGAAGGACGGGCACGTCTTGTTCAACGTTCCGTCATACGAGCAATATGGCCGTTTGTCCGGGCGCAGCCGGGATGAGCAAATTGCCGGGGCGCGGGTCGAGGTTGCACCGTACAAGAAAGATCCGGCGGATTTTGTGCTGTGGAAACCTTCTTCTGCTGACCAGCCGGGCTGGGATAGCCCGTGGGGCTATGGGCGTCCGGGTTGGCATATTGAGTGCTCGGCGATGAGCGAAAAATTTTTAGGGCTGCCGTTTGATATTCATGGCGGCGGCGCCGATCTGAAATTTCCGCACCATGAAAACGAGATGGCGCAGAGTTGCTGTGCCCACGGTCATGAAACCGATATAACCGCTTTTGCCAAATACTGGGTTCATAACGGTTTTCTGACGATGAGCGGTACAAAAATGTCGAAATCGCTGGGGAACATCGCGCTGATTCATGAGCTTCTGGAGGATCATCAGGGGGAAGTTTTGCGTCTGGCTCTTCTGGCTGCTCATTACCGGCAACCGCTGGACTGGGGGGATGATACGATTGCCCAGTCGAAGAGCATGCTTGATCGTTTGTACAATGTTTTGAAGGATCTCGCTGATGTTCCGGCTAGCCCGGATGCCGGTGTGCCGGAAAGTTTTATGGACGCTCTTTGTGATGATCTGAATACACCCAAGGCTATTGCGGTTCTTAATGCTTTGGCAAAAGAGGCTGCGTCTGAACGGACTCCCGAACTCAAAGGACAGTTACTTGCGGCGGCGAAGCTGTTTGGTATTTTGCAGGAAGATCCGGCGACTTGGCTTGGATACTCTGTTTCCGGTGATGATATTGATGCCGGGAAAGTTGAAAAATTGTTGCGGGAAAGAACAGATGTTCGTGCAGCAAAAAACTTTGCCCGTGCCGATGAAATCCGGGATGAGTTGACAGCGATGGGGGTTGTTATTGAAGATACGCCTGACGGGCCCAAATGGCGCCGGGTTTCCTGAGGCTAACGGGCGATTAAGACCTGGTAGTAAACGTACTCCCCGGCAGCACCGTCATAAAAACACCCTGCCGTTTTTCCTTTTAGATCGGAGGAACCCGCTTCATCCCCGATCGTGGCCCCATAATTGTAGGCACCGGCAAATTCCGTTATGTCGAGGCCACCATCGGTTGGCGGCGGGTCGTTTTTGTCACCAATGCCCAGCGTATTGTTGATTTCAATGCAGACGGACTCTTTTAAATTCGGCACCACAAAAAGCAAATCGGTACACTCGGCTGCGTTACAGGTAGAGCCGACTTCTTCCACTTCATTTTCACCATAAAACTGAAATTTGGTGCTGCTGTTGGTCAGGGCCAGAGCATCGGGCGTTTTGTATATAATAGCCCCGCCTTCGGGATTAAAGATTTCATTGTCCGGATCGTTATCGTAGGTACCGTAGGCCGGATCGGCATTGGTGTGGGCGAAGCTGATTTCGGTGGCTAGTGCGCCGCGCAGCCGGATCTGGATAGCGGCTTTTTTGATGGTATCGCCGTATTCTATGATGTCCGATGCGTAGAGTTTCAATTTGTCTTTGGTCAAATTTGACAGAGTTGTCCGGTCGCTTTGGGCAACGGCAAAGGTTAGCGCCGCCATGAGCGCGACAGCGATCAGGATGTAGATCATAACATTGCCGGATTGGGAGCAGCTGTTTTTCATGATTCCAGTGTACAGGGAAAATTCAGGCTAAAAAAGGCCGGAAATCATCCCGGTGGCTTTTGGGAATATGAACGGGCATGGTTTTTACTTTGTGGGCGGCCAGCGTTAGAAGAACGGCTTTCCCGGCGCCGATTTCAACATTGTCCATTAGCCCGATTCCCAAAACAGGTTGTTCCAGAGGTTGCCCCTTTTCAAAGGCGGTTTCTATCATCAGGTATCTTGATTTTTCCGATTCAGGGAGGGATTCAAACGGCTTGATAGCGCCCTTTTCGTCCAGCCATTCGAAGGCATAGAGAGAATGGCGCCAGCTTTTTAAAACGGTTTCCAGGTTAACCGACAATGTAATGTAGGACTCTTCGCGGCCCTTTATCGCCGGATTGCTAGTGAAGCGGGTTTCGTTTGCTGTCGTCCCCATCGTTGCGGTTTTCCTCTTGTCACCGGGGTTTTGTAATGTCACTCTATAATAAAGATGCAAATAAAAAGTTAAAGCCTGTAGGAGAGCTTTTCATGCCTGTTCAGACCCCGGAAATGATTGTGGTTGCCGATGATGTCAGCGATGTCAAATGCGATGGCGGGGGTGGGGCACTGGGGCACCCGGTTGTCTGGTATACATTTGATGGCAAGGATGTCGTTGAGTGTCTTTACTGTGATCGGGCTTTTGTCAAAAAACGGGCGGAAAAAGCCTTTAAAGCCGGCAAAGCGGCTTGATCTTGATTTGATCGGTTTCTTTTCTATATACTATTGTTAATAGCGGTGCTGCTTTAAGGCGGGCTGCCGATTGATATTAACTTGCTCATAAGAGGAGTTAGACTATGACAGCAAGACTATCTTTGTTTGACCATCCGTTTTTTCTCGGTTTTGACCAGTTCGAGCGTGACCTTGATCGTTTGAAAAAGAATGCGGACGGTTACCCCCCCTATAATGTGGAACAAATCGGTGACGATTGCCTGCGGATTACGCTGGCTGTTGCCGGGTTTACGATGGATGACCTTGATGTTGAGGTCGAGCATAATCAGTTGACTGTTCGTGGCAAACAGGTTGACGATGAACAGCGGATTTACTTGCATCGTGGCATTGCCGCGCGCCAATTCCAACGGTCTTTTGTCCTGGCTGACGGGATAGAGGTACGTGGCGCGGCTTTGGATAACGGGCTGCTTCACATCGACATGGTGCGTGTGATTCCGGAATCGGCGGCGCGCAAGATCGAGATTTCTGCTCCCGCGGGAAAAGGTAACGGTAAGGCTGCCTTGCCTCCGCAGGCGATTGATGTTGAAATAGATGACCGGGCCGAATCAGGATCGTCTTCTTCTAGCAAAAAAGGCCGGAAATCGTAAAAAAGGGGGCAGGAAAAATGCATCATCCAACAGAAAAATCCCTGCAGGCCCTGAAACGTTTGACGGTTCAGGACTGGCGGCTTTTTGGGGCGCAGTATCTTGCCTATATCCGGCCGGTTGTTCAAGATGGCGTTAAGGCATACGGAGTGTATGCTGCGGACGGCGATTTGCTGGGTATCCTGGAAAACGAAACGACTGGCGCTGTGTTCGCGCAAGAACAATCATTAATGCCCATGACCGTGCATTAACGGTCAGGCGGCAATCATAATTTGTTCGGGGTCATAAAACATGACCTGCAGCGCTTCGGCGTCATGAGAGCCGTGCAGGCGTCTACGCATATCTTCATGGCGCAAAAGCCGGGAGATATGTGCCAGACGGCGCAAATGAAAGGCTTGATCTTCTTTCTGCGGTGAAAGAATCAAAAACACCATATCAACAGGGTCACCATCAGGTGCATCAAAGTCGACCAGATGAGACAAGCGGGCAAAAAGGGTGAACGGTTCCCGAAGTCCGCGTACGCGCAAGTGCGGTATGGCAACACCATCGCCGATGCCGGAGGAGGTTCTTTGCTCTGTATCCCATAAAGCGGCCATTAGATCATGACAGCCAAGCCCTGTAGCCAAGGCTGCTTTTTGGGCCAGTGTCTGAAAAATCTGTTTACGGTTTGCAGCCTTCAGATTAGGCAAAACCAAATCAACCAGCATTTGCTCGTTTGCAATAACCATTTATGTACCTCCACACTGTTTATTGTGCGTTTTGTTTTTTGTTTTTGTAGGAAGATAGATAGTCTGAAAAAGGCCGGGTGCCAAGCTTTTTTAGTATAAAAACTTCATTTAAGTCATTGCTAATACTTAACTTTTTTATATCCAAAGAAAAACCCCTTATTTTCACAAGGGGTCTTTCTAATCTATTTTTTGCTGCGCGATCTTTAGAGAATCAAGCAGCGTTCGCGGCACTGTTGCCATTTCCTTCCGGGTCTACCCAGCCGATATTTCCGTCGGCCCGGCGATAGACCATGTTCAGACCGCTATGGGAAGCATTACGGAACAGCATGGCGGTTTGACCGGACAGATCGAGTCTCATGACGGCTTCCGAAACGCTCATGGTCTGGATGGCCGTGGTCAGTTCGGCTACGACAACCGGATCTTTACCATGGGGCACACTATCTTCACTTTCATCGTGATCTTCGGGCGTAGCTTCCAGCACATAATCGCGTGCCTTCATGCTTTCGGCTTCCGGAGACTTTTCGAGGCGGTCATGGTGATCGCGCAAGCGTTTCTTATAGCGCCGCATTTGTTTGGCAACTTTTTCGGCGGCTGTGTCAAAAGCGCCGTACGGATCGCCCGCGATATTATCGGCCATGACCATAATGTCCTTGCCGATACGAATGGAGATATGAGCTTTGGTCGCGCTATGGCCGTGGCCTTCCTTCGAGAATGTGACGGTGGCGTCGGTCGCATGGTTGAAATATTTGTGATTGATTTCGTCCAGCTTGTCCGTGACGTGGGTGCGCAACGCATCGCCCAGATCCATCTGTTTGCCTTGAACCGTGATTTGCATGGCTATTGTTCTTTCTGTTGATTGGATACTACGTTTGTTAAAACCATAGGCGTTTTAACAGGTTTTGGCTTGTAAAGACAAGAGGAACACATGTTTTTTTCCTCTTTAATGCCTCTCTTTATCAGTTGGGGTTCTGTGCTTTGAAATTCAAGGAATTCTTTTAGAATTTTACCATCAGGGTCGGAGCGGTCAGGCTCAAGAGCCGGATGTGACGAAACATAGAATCTCTCTCTTCTCTGGATTTTTAAAATCATCTCATATCTGCTTTATTCGCAGGTCACGAGATTATGGTTTCAAAACCCGCTCTTTTTTATTCGCCGCCGCTGGACAGATGACGGGATGTTCAGGGCTTCCCGGTATTTAGCCACGGTGCGGCGGGCGATATCAACCCCTTCGTCGTTCAATATAGTGACGATTTTGTCATCCGACAGGATTTTTTTCGGATCTTCATTGTCGACCAGTGTTTTGATCCGGGCTTTGACGGATTCGGCAGAGTGAGCGTCATCGCCGCTGCCCAATGCGGTGGAGAAGAAAAACTTCAATTCGAACAGGCCGCGCGGTGTGCCGATATATTTTCCGGTGGTGACGCGGCTGACTGTGCTTTCGTGCATGTCGATGACTTCCGCGATGTCGCGCAGGGTTAGAGGTTTGAGAAACTCGATTCCATAGAGGAAAAATCCTTCTTGTTGTTCGATGATTTCCCCGGCGACTTTCAGGATGGTTTTGGCACGCTGGTCAAGAGAGCGCACCAGCCAGTTAGCCGAAGCCAGTTGTTCGTTCAGATAGGTTTTATCCTGTTTGTTTTTTGCGTGCTGGGCGACCTCTGTGTAGTAGGTTTGGTTAACGAGAACGCGGGGCAGCGTGTCGTTGTTCAGTTCAACCCGCCAGCCGCCCCCGAGGTTTTTCGGCAGGCGCTTCATCAAAACATCCGGCACGGCGGTCTGTACGACCAGATGATCGAAATCTCCGGCGGGTTTGGGGTTCAGGCGGCGAATTTCGTCTATCATATCCTTCAGGTATGTTTCATTCACGCCGCAGGCCTTGCAGAGGGCTTCATAATCGTGAGTGGCCAGCAAGTTTATGTTGTCTAAAAGCGCCTTCATCGGGGCGTCCAGCGCGCCTTTTTCGTCCAGTTGCAACGCCATGCATTCGGATAGATCATGGGCGAAAATGCCGGTGGGATCGAATTGTTTCATCCGGGTTAGCAGGCGTTCCAACCGTTCCGGGGAGCAGCCGAGGCGGCCCGATAATTCAGCCGGGTCGTCGCGCAGATAACCGCTTTCGTCGAGCAGATCAATCAGCAAACCGCCAATCATGCGGTCCCGTTCATCGGAAAATCCCAGATGCAATTGCTCCATCAAATGATCGCGCAGGGTTTTATCGTCGCTCAGGCGGTTTTCGAAGCTCTCATCCATAATATCGAATGATGCACTTCCCCCGGCGCCGACGGTGGCCATGTTTGATCCGGAATCGAAATCCGGCGGCGTATCGCTGGCTTGTTCGTTTCCGGTCCAGACTTCGTCAAAGGCGCTGTCCATGGAATCCGATTCGACGGCCGCGGATGAAGACGTATCATCGTCCGAGCCGTCGTCATCGCGGGCTTTTTCCAGCAGCGGATTTTTTTCCAGCTCTTCCTCGACATATTCGGCCAGTTCCATGTTGCCCATTTGCAGCAGCTTGATGGCTTGCTGTAGCTGCGGCGTCATGACAAGGTTTTGTGACTGGCGAAGGTCGAGATTCTGGGAGAACGTGTTGCTCATGGTTTTATTTTATCATGTCTGCTTCTGAAAGCGATACCAATGTGGCGTTGCCGCCTTGGCGGGTGGTGTCGGTGGAGACGGTTTTTTCGGTGGCAAAGCGCGGCAGGTAATACGGCCCGCCGGCTTTGGGGCCGGTGCCGGACAGTCCCTGCCCGCCGAAGGGCTGGACCCCGACGACAGCGCCGGTCATGCCGCGGTTGATGTAGATGTTTCCGGCGGTCATCGCACCGGCCAGTTTATCCATGGACGGACGAATACGGCTGTGTGCGCCAAATGTCAGTCCAAACCCCGTGGCGTTTATGGCTTTGATAACCTTGTCGATATCGGCAGCCCGGTAGCGGATGATATGCAGGACTGGCCCGAATATTTCCCGGTCCAGCCGTTTTATCGTATCAATTTCATAGGCGCAGGGCGCGAAGAAGTGAGCATTTTCCGGCAGGTCATCAGGTAAAACGGCTTCGGCAACCCGTTGCCCGATCCGGTTCAGTTTGCTGCGGTGTTGGTGCAGCATATCCAGTGCATCGTTATCAATGACCGGGCCGATGTCCGCGGCGATGCATGACGGGTCACCAATCCGTAATTGCGCCGTCGCACCATGGAGCATGGCCATGGTTTTATCGGCGATTTCTTCTTGTAGATATAAAACCCGCAAGGCTGAACAGCGTTGCCCGGCGGAGCCAAAGGCACTCAGGATCACATCGTCAACGACTTGTTCCCCGAGGGCCGAACTGTCGACGATCATGGCGTTTTGCCCGCCGGTTTCGGCGATCAACGGGACGATGGGGCCGTCTTTGGCGGCGAGGGCGCGGTTGATAATCCGGGCGACCTCTGTCGAGCCGGTGAAGGCGACGCCCGCGACATCGGGGTGGGCGATGATTTGCGCGCCGATATCCCCGGCGCCGGGCAGCAACGTAAACGTTTCAGGCGGTACGCCCGCTTTATGGATCAGGCGGGCGGTTGCCATGGCGATTAACGGTGTTTGCTCGGCAGGTTTCGCAATCACTGCGTTTCCGGCCATCAGGGCGGCGGCAATCTGGCCGGTAAAAATAGCCAGCGGGAAATTCCAGGGGCTGATACAGACAAAAATGCCGCGTCCGTGAAGAGTCAGGATATTGCGCTCTCCCGTCGGGCCCGGCAGGCGTGTGCCTTCTTCATCGAATATCTGGCGGCCTTGGGCCGCGTAGTAACGGCAAAAATCGGCTGCTTCCCGAACTTCGGACAAGGCGTCGGGCAGGGTTTTTCCTGCTTCCGCCGTGAGTAGCCCCATGAGGGTTTCCCGGTTTTCCTCAATCAGGTTGCTGAGATTTTCCAGTATGGCCGCCCGTTGAACTGCGGGGGTTTTGTGCCATGCTTCAAATCCGAAGCCTGTTTTGGTAAAGGCTTTCTCGATCTGGTCGGGGGCCGTATTCCAGACTTTACCGATTATCTGCTCAGGGTTGGCCGGGTTTATGACTGGCTCCGGCGATCCTTCGACTTCAATTTTCCCGGCGATCAGAGGTGCGGATTCAAAGGTGCGGCCTTCGGTTTCTTTTTTAATGGACGAAATCAAAGTTTGCACTGTTCTATCGTCACGCAAATCAAGACCGCGGGAATTTCTTCGGCCGGGACCATACAGGTTTTCCGGCAGGGGGATGCGGGCATGGCGGTGCTCTTCGTCCATCCGGTCCCGGATTGTCACGACCGGATCGAGAGCAATAATCTCCGGGGCGCGGTCTTTATCGTAGAGCTGATTGACAAAGGAGCTGTTGGCACCGTTTTCCAGCAAGCGCCGGACCAGATAGGGCAATAAATCTTCGTGGGCGCCCACGGGGGCATAGATGCCGCCTGCGGCCAGACCGTCTTTCAATAAAATATCATGGAGCGCTGTGCCCATGCCGTGCAGGCGCTGGAATTCAAAGCCGCTATGGTCGCTGCCGGCCATTTCCAGAACGGCGGCGATGGAATGGGCGTTATGGGTGGCAAACATCGGGTAGAGCCGCTGTTTTTTCTGAAGCAGCTTATAAGCACAAGCCAGCCATGACAGGTCGGTGTTGGCTTTACGGGTGAAAACCGGATAATCGCACAGGCCCAACACTTGCGCCCGTTTGATTTCGGTATCCCAATAAGCGCCCTTGACCAGCCGTACATTGATTTTACGGCTGTGCTTTTCAGCCAGCTCATCCAGACGGTCAACCAGCGAAAAACAGCGTTTATCGTAGGACTGAATAGCGAGGCCCAGCCGCGTCCACCCGGTGGTTTCAGGATCGGCCATGGCAGCTTCAAAGATTTCGAGAGAAAGCTCCAGACGGTCCGCTTCCTCGGCGTCGATTGTCAGGCCCAGATTGTGAGCGGCGGCTATCCGGCATAATTCAATCAGTTTTTCCGACAGATATGGGACGCAGATATCTTTTTGGCTATATTCATAGCGGGGATGCAAGGCTGACAGTTTGACTGAAATACTAGGGCGGTTGGTTTCTTTCGGACCGGTATGGCGGGCAATAGCTTCAAGAGATTCGCGGTAAGCTTCAAAGTAGCGATTGGCATCATCGATGGTGCGGGCGCCTTCGCCCAGCATGTCATAGGATGGGCGATATCCGGCTTTGCGGTAGGGGACGGCATTTTTGACAGCTTCGTCAATCGTCCGGCCCAAAACGAATTGCCGGCCCATCATGCGCATGGCCGCGCGCATGGCCCGGCGAATCATGGGCTGCCCCAGTCGTCCGGCAGCGTTTTCCAACAGACGGCGGGTGGTGGATAGGCCAACACCGGTCATGGTGACCAGCCAGTCTTCTGATATTTTTTGTTTATCAAACCAAGCGGCTGCCAGAATTTTATCGGAAATCAGCGCGTCGGCGGTCGGTGCATCGGGAATACGGAGCAAAGCTTCGGCCAGCGCCATCAGGGCCAGCCCTTCTTGGGTGTTCAGGCCATAGCGCTGCAGGAACGATTCCAGCTCTCCGGTTTTCCGGTCAGCTTTTCGCACCCGTTTAATCAGCGTGACGGCGTTTTCGCTTACGCGCGCGCTGATCACGGCCGGCCAAGGCAGGTTTTCCAGCAGGGTTTTGACGCAGAGCGCTTCGTCAGCATAATGACAGGCAGATAATGACTTGGACATAACCGGATGAGGATCGTTTGCGTTTTTGTTTCGCTTCTATATTATCACGAGAATGAGTGAGCAAGCACCTATAAATACGCAGGGCAATGTCCCGGAATTTTCCGTTGCCGAGCTGGCATTTTCTTTAAAGAGGACGCTGGAGGACACGTACGGGCACGTACGTGTGCGCGGCGAGCTGGCCGGGGTCAAGGTTGCTGCTTCCGGTCATCTTTATGCCGATATCAAGGATGAAGATGCCAATATCAATATCGTGTGCTGGCGCGGGACGATGGGGCGTTTGTCGGTAAAGCCGGAAGAAGGGCTGGAAGTCATTATTACCGGCAAGGTATCCAGTTACCCAAAATCATCACGTTACCAGATCATTGTTGAATCAATGGAGATGGCCGGGGAAGGCGCACTCCTGAAGATGCTGGAGGAGCGAAAGAAAAAACTGGCGGCAGAGGGGCTGTTTGATCCGGCCCGGAAACAAAAACTGCCATTTTTGCCCCGGACGATCGGGGTTGTGACGTCACCGACCGGCGCGGTGATTCGCGACATTATGCACCGGCTGCGCGACCGGTTTCCCTCCCACGTCTTGCTTTGGCCGGTATTGGTTCAAGGCGACGGGGCGGCGGACCAGATTGCCGGCGCGGTGCGCGGGTTTGATGCGCTGGAGCTTCCTTACCGACCCGATATTCTGATTGTGGCGCGGGGCGGCGGATCGCTTGAAGATCTGATGGCGTTTAATGAGGAATCTGTTGTTCGGGCTGTGGCTGATTGTACGATTCCCGTGATTTCGGCGGTTGGCCATGAAACCGATACAACCTTGATTGATTTTGCGGCGGATTTACGGGCGCCGACACCGACGGGGGCGGCGGAAATGGCCGTGCCTGTACGCGCTGAATTGATGGCCCGGATTTTAGAAAACCAGCAAAGAATAATTGGCGGGGCCAGTCGTCTGGTGGGGGAACGGCGCCATCAATTGGCGGCACAAGCCGCCCGGCTGGGTGATCCGGGGCGGTTGCTGGAAATAAAAAACCAGGCACTCGACCATAGTTCTCACAAATTGACGGGGGCGTTCGAGAAGGGGGTGAGCGGTAAGCAGAGCCGTATGGCTGAACTGGCAGCTCAGCTCCGTCATCCCCGGACGCTGATCGAAGAAAAAACACGCATGCTTTCTTATCATGCGCAGGCATTGGTTCGGCAGGCGCCTGTTTTGTTTCGGGATGGAGAAAATCGACTGCAATCAGCTGGCCGTATGCTGGAAAGTCTGTCATTTAAGAGTGTTCTGGAGCGCGGCTTTGTTGTCGTTCGCGACGACCGGGGTGTGCCGGTTACGGCCGCTGATCAGACACGTACAGGCCAAAATATACAGCTGCAGTTCAGGGATGACAAACGAGTCGATGCTGTGGTTGGCAAGGGGCACAAGGATAAATCCGTTCCTCCTGCGCCGCAGGGCCAGCTATTTTAGCCTTTCTTCCTGTATTGAATAAAGCTATGTTGTCCGCGGGACAGAGGTAGAGAATGCAAGCCACGAAAAAAGAACTGATGGACAGACTAGGCGTCGGATACGTATTGGGTCCGTATGAAAATTGCCCGTGGCTGGTCTATGACGGGGAAAAAGGCGTGACATGCAGTGCCGAGGTTCGCATGGGCATGGATGACTCCGACGGGGTTGAGGCCGCTATTGAGATGATCTACGAAATGCCCGATGCGGGGCAGCCGCCTGCCGAACATACGTTTTTGTTGCAGGCCCGGAATACTAATTCCGGGAACTGGACGATTTCCAAGGTCTGGATTCGCGGTGAACCGATTGATGAGACTATAAGCGGCTGGCCCGAGAAAGCCTGTAATTTCTTTGCCGCCGTGGTTCAAAGCCTGAAGCAGGATGAGGTTCCTGATATTGATGATCTTTTGGAACAGGAATTAAGAGGAGGCCGCGGGGCCGACCAATATGGCGGCGGGGGGGGTAAATCCCCCAAAATACAGGCAAACAAGTTGCTTAATCCGAGGGGCCGCGGCTTTTAGGGCTATCCGGTCTGTTCGGCAATCAATAATCCGTATTGTTGTGCAATGGCGCCCAGCCCGCCCGGAACGGGTTTGTTCTGAATTTCGACGAACCATTTAGGGCCTTCTCTGACCAGGGTCGCTAACACTACGGCATTTTGCTCGATAATGCTTGCTTCATCGACGCTATAACGGAAAATTTCATGATTGTCCAATATGTTGATGAAACGCAGATATATGTTTCGAACCATGCCAAAATGGTGGCCAATGAGTTCCGGGTCATAAATCGACAGAACAAAAACAACTTTGATGATGTCGAACGGGATGCCCGTCAGGTCCAGAGTCATCGTTTCATCATCACCGTCTCCGGCGCCTGTGCGGCTATCTTCCTGTAACCTTACGGCGCCAGCGCATCCTGCCATGTTGTTGTAAAAGACGAAATCTTCGTTTTCACGGGTCTGTTCGGCCTTGTTGAGTAGAAAACAGCTGATGTCGACATCGACTTTGACGTCCTCAAAAGCTTTTTGATCCCAGCCTGCGCCGATTTTTATCTCCCGCAGTCCGGTAATTTTTTCGGTCAGGTCGATATAATCACCAACTTCGACAAAATTGGCTGAATCATCATAGGTGTGATGAAGAGCCTCTTCAGAGAATTCCAATGCGGTGTCTTCCTCCGGTGCTGGTGCCACGGGGGCGGCTGAAGGGCTTTGATGCTCTTCCGGCTTTGGTTCGGGCATTCCGAAATCGATCGGCTTCAGATGGTCGTCCTCGGAGAGAGGGGTGAAGTCGTCTTCGTCGGGTTTATCCTGATTCAAATCGTTGTCACTCATGATGTATCGTTCCCCTGCGTACCATTATGCCATATAGAAAGCATAGGTCGCTACAATATATACCATATAGGCGGCTATAAACAGAATACCGATCGGCTTTGTGATTTTTTTGTAGATCAACAGCAGCACCGTTAAAAGCAAGCTGACTGCTAAAGTTACCCAGATATCGATATTGATTAGTTGCGGAGCCAGTTCGCCCATGATGATCGGTTTAATCGCGGCGGTTGCCCCCAAGATCATCATGATGTTGAAGACGTTTGATCCAATGATGTTGCCGACAATTATGTCGCTATGATTTTTACGGGCGGCGATGATGCAGGTTGACAGTTCCGGCAAGGATGTCCCGACGGCAATAACGCTGAGGCCGATGACGGCTTCCGGGACACCGATAATTGCGGCCCCGACCTTTGCTCCGCGCACGAGGAACTCGGCGCCCAGAGCAATCAGGATTAAACCCATGACAAGAAAAGAAACGGATGCGCGGATGTTGTTAAATTCGTGTTGTTCTGGCTCCGGGATGGCCGCTTGTCCGCGCGCCGCCATGATATATTGCCAAAAAACGTAAGCGAGTAAAATCAAGATCATGAGACAGCCGGTCAGATGACCAATTTCGCCATACAGCATCAGACCCAGAAGGCCAACTGTGACGGCCATCATCATCGCCAAATCGCGGATCAGGGCGCGAGGGATGATGACCAGCGTTGTAAACAGGGCCGTTATTCCGATCACCAGCAAGATGTTGGCAACGTTTGAGCCTAAGACATTGCCAACAGCAATGCCCGGCGATCCATGCAGACTGGCGTTGACGGAGACGATCAGCTCAGGCAAAGATGTGCCAAAGGCCACAACGGTAAAACCGACGACCAATGGTGAAATCCCCATTTTCCGGGCAATATAAACGGCCGCATCAATGGTCCAGTTTCCGCCGCGAATCAGCATAATCATGCCAAGTCCCAAGGCGCCGATCGCCAGGATAAAGGCTTCTGTTGCTGTCATTTCCATCATGATTAATTGCAGGCTGTGTGGTTGCTGTTCAGAAAGTCACGATACGTTAAAAGCCCGTCAAACGGAACCGCTATTTTTTGCCATCTTCCCATGATAGTCCCCAACCGAATGCACGGCTCATTTCGGCGTGGCCGGGATAGTACTCGGTGAAATTTTCAAGCTTGATACCGTTGCGGACGTTTTCTATTGCGCCAATAACGCAGATCGGCAGTTCGCTTTTTCCTACGCCGGGGGTGACCACCATAGGGGTTTCTCCGGGGACGTTGATCTGGATTTGCGGTTTTACGGATGCCCAGTGCGGCGCGCCGTCGTAAATATAAACATACACAAGAATACGTTTGATATCCGCCCAGTGAGAACCGTTAACTTCCAGATATTCATCGTCACCCTCTTCGTCACCTTCACGTTCGTCGCCGGAATGGCGGATGAAGGGCGGACGGTCAAATGCCCCATACAAATTCCCGAAGGCTTGCAATGCACCCCGGCTGCCATCTTGCATCTCATACAAGCAGCCGAGATCAAGGTCTACGTCCATCAGCTTTGTTCGTGTACGTCCCAGTGCCTTATCCATGATATTTTGTTTTTGCCTGACCTTCATCATATCCCAGGCTGCGCCGATCCGGATCGTGCCAAAACCGTCAGCCCGCGGGTTTATAATGGATGTTTGCCCGGATGCGGATAGAAACTCATAGTTTGTATCAGTGCCTTCGACCTTGTAGCCTGCGGCGCCCTTGGAAGATCCGTGCCCGGAGAATTTCGCGCGGCTGCGGGTGGCCTCGATCAGGGAATCGGCAGACAGATTTTCACGCGACATGATTGATATCCTTTTCTTTACACACTATAAGACTAAAGCATATCGCATTACGCAGGAAAATCAAAAACGGGGAAGAAAATTATGGCCTCATACCAGTTTGTTTATGTCATGAACGGTTTGTCCAAAAGCTATTCCGGCGGGAAAAAGGTTTTGGAGAATATTACGCTGAGCTTTTTTCCGGGCGCGAAGATTGGTGTGTTGGGGCCAAACGGAGCTGGTAAATCGACGTTACTGCGGATCATGGCGGGCGTGGATAAGGAATATAGCGGTGAGGCGTGGGCTGCGGATGGCGCCAAAGTCGGTTATTTGCCGCAGGAACCGCATCTGGATGAAACCAAAACCGTTCAGGAAAACGTTCTGGAAGGGCTGGGGGAGATCAAAGTCAAAGTTGATCGCTATAATGAGATTGGCTTGCTGATGGCCGAGCCGGATGCCGATTACGATGCGTTAATGGCGGAAATGGGCGAATTGCAGGAAGAAATTGATGCCGCGGACGGTTGGGAAATCGACCGGACCGTTGAAATGGCGATGGAGGCTTTGCGTTGTCCGCCGGGGGATGCCGCCGTGACAAACCTTTCCGGGGGTGAAAAACGCCGGGTGGCGCTGGCCCGCCTGTTGCTGGAAAAGCCCGATTTATTGCTTCTTGATGAACCGACCAACCACCTTGATGCCGAAAGCGTTGCATGGTTGCAGCGGCATTTGAAAGACTATGCTGGCGCAGTGGTGATGGTTACTCACGACCGTTATTTCCTCGATAATGTTACTGGCTGGATTCTGGAGGTCGACCGGGGGGCGGGTATTCCTTATGAGGGGAATTATTCCGTTTATCTTGAATCGAAACGCAAGCGTCTGGAACAAGAGGCCCGCGAGGAAAAATCCCGTCAGAAAACACTGGACCGCGAGCTGGAGTGGATCCGACAGGGGGCAAAGGCCCGGCAGGCTAAATCCAAAGCCCGGATTAACTCTTACGAGGATTTGCTGGCGCAGTCTCAAAAACAGGACACCAAGAATACACAGATCGTTATTCCGACACCGGAGCGTCTGGGCGGAACGGTTATAGAAGCCAAAAACCTGTGCAAGGGTTTTGGCGACCGGTTGTTGATCGAAGACCTGAATTTCAAATTGCCGCCGGGGGGGATTGTCGGTGTTATCGGTCCTAACGGGGCCGGGAAATCCACCCTGTTCAAAATGATTACCGGGGTTGAAAAACCCGATAGCGGTAGCCTTGAGATTGGGGAAACGGTGCAGCTTGGCTATGTTGACCAGAGCCGCGATGCGCTGGATCCGAACAAAAATGTCTGGGAAGAAATATCCGGTGGCGTTGATGTTTTAAAGCTTGGAAAAATAGACGTACAGTCACGCGCGTACACCGCGGCTTTTGGCTTTAAGGGCGGCGATCAACAGCAAAAAGTCGGCAATCTTTCCGGGGGGCAACGTAATCGCGTACACCTTGCCAAGATGCTGAAGAGCGGAGCGAATGTTTTGATTCTTGACGAGCCGACTAACGATCTGGATACGGAAACGCTGTCGGCGCTTGAAGAGGCGCTGGAGCAGTTTCCGGGCTGCGTTCTTGTGACGTCACACGACAGGGCGTTTCTAGACCGGCTGGCGACTCATATTCTGGCGTTTGAGGGCGATAGTCATGTCGAGTGGTTCGAGGGGAACTATGAAGATTACGAGAAGGATTTGCATCGTCGTCTCGGCAAGGATGCCGATCAGCCGCACCGGATCAAATACAAACCGCTTCGTAAGGCCGGATAAGTAAAGTTTTTAACTATTTATGGGATAATTTCAGGGAGAATGTTTCTATGGGGCATTCTCCCTTAACGTATAGAAAAATAATAAAAAAACGCAAATAGGCGGTAAATTTAATAAAATTTTATCTATTTTGGCGTTACTATAGAATACGGCGAAGCCTGTATATACTGTGTGAGTTAGAAAAAGTGTATAAAATACAACAAGTTAGACCGAAACGGGTGTTGGGATACGTCTTTTTACCGGGCGTTGTTCCCCGTTTGCGCGATTTCGCGCAGAATGGTTTTGGCTGGCTGGCGCATTTGATGGCGCTTTTGTACTACACGGTTCGTTTGTTGCCGCCGGGCCACCCTTATTTGAATGCATCGAATATTGGCCGCTTTGGCATTCGCCATGTCATTACAGAAGCCGCGAACAATCTGGTTATTAAAAAAGAAAATATCGATCAGATCGCGATTTTCCTGCTTTTGATTTTAGGCTTTATTCTTCTGATATCGCAGTTTGTTTTGCTGATCTGGGGATTCCTGATCCAGCCTGCTTTTGCCCAGTTGTTTACTACAGTTAATCCGACCAACGATATCGCGTTTATGTTGTTGGACCGGATATTTGCTATCCCTAATTTGTATAATTCGGCCTTTGACCCTAACGCGCCGGGAAACATTCCGCCCTTTAACCAGGGTTTGCATGTTTTGCTAGAATTCTACAGTCTGGCGATGCTCATCGTTGCTGTCTTGATTTTCCTGTATTTTGTTATGGTCGTTGTGGCGGAAACCGCCCAAACCGGCACGCCTTTTGGGAAAAGATTTTCACATATATGGGCGCCCATTCGTCTGGTTGTGGCGCTGGGACTTTTGGTTCCCATCAATTACGGATTGAATTCGGCGCAGTATATCACTTTGTTTGCGGCCAAGCTGGGGTCCGGCTTTGCGACGAACGGCTGGGTGCTGTTCAACAATACTCTGACCAACGGATTCGGGATGGATGATGAGCGCCTGGTTGCACCGGTCGAAGCCCCGGACGTACAGGATCTGGTAAAGTTCATGTCAATTGCCCGGGCGTGTAAGGAGCTGTACCAGTGGAAGCATAATAAGGAATACAATAATCCGGTCGAATTGATTATCGAGCCTTATCTGGTCAAGGATGCGTTGAGCAGTACGCAAATAACGCCGGGGCCGGCCCCTGACTATGCTACAGCGCGCGGATTTTATGATGAGGGCGATATCATCATCCGTTTCGGTGAGGACGGAAAGGGTAAGGGTCCGGGGGGGACGGATAAATATCCGCGGGACACCGGCGGGGTTAAGCCGATTTGCGGCGATATAAAAGTCCATGTTACGTCGATTGATCCTGTAGCCGGGGCGCCGGCAGACAGGATTCAAGAAGAATACTACAAGATGGTCCTGCAGTTGTGGGAGGATCTGGATTTCATCAAGGTTGGCCGTAAACTTGCGCTGCAGCATTTATCGATTCAACCTGCGGAAAGAACCAATGCCGGGTCGACGAATATTAACGATCATATTGTTTCGACAGGTGATGCAGGCGAGAAGCAATTACCGAACGATAACTTCAAGCAGGCAAACTTTACCCTTTATCAGGGCTTTGTAAAAACCAATGC
Organism: Rhodospirillales bacterium; assembly: GCA_020638175.1. Taxonomy (NCBI): domain Bacteria; kingdom Pseudomonadati; phylum Pseudomonadota; class Alphaproteobacteria; order Rhodospirillales; species Rhodospirillales bacterium. The sequence goes on along the minus strand of JACKJA010000002.1, from coordinate 246,004 downwards.
CGATATTGCTTATCTTGATTTTCTGGTCTGGAACGACTTTACGGTGCCGGCGGATTTGCTGGAGCGGGGCTGGGCTGGTGCCGGGATCTGGTATAACCATGTCGCGGAGTGGAACGGGGCGCTGTATGACGCGGTTAAACATTATCCGACCCCCATGTTGTTGCCATCCGTGATGGAAGAGGTGAAGGAACAACGCCGTAAATCAAACGAAAATGCCTCGGTTTCAAACATGTATCAACCTAATTTGAAAGATGGGAAATCCGAACTGGAGGATGAGGATATCGCTCGGGCTTTGAGCGCCCTTTACCAATACTGGCTGGTTTCTGATTCTCTGACGCCGACGGATGAAAAATTATCCGGGAACTGGTTTTTTGACCTGGTCATGAAAATTTTCAGTATTGACGGCCTGGTTGATATGCGTAACGGGGATATGGTGGGTGGTGTCCACACTGTTCATCCTTTGGCACAACTGGTTGCCGTTGGAAAAAGTATTATAGACAGCGCCGTTTTCGGGTTGATGGGGGCGATGGCCTTCTCTGCGGCGGGTGGATTTCTGGGAATGATGAATCCTCATCTTGGTGGTGCTGTTCACGCGGTTAGCGGGCTGTTCGTATCATTTACGTCAATCGGGTTAACCGTGGGGTTCATGCTTTATTACGTGTTGCCGTTTTTGCCCTTTATGTACTTCTTTTTTGCCGTTGGCAGTTGGGTTAAGAGTATTTTTGAAGCCATGGTCGGTGTGCCGTTATGGGCGCTGGCTCATTTGAGAATTGATGGGAACGGCTTGCCGGGGGAAACGGCCCTGAACGGGTACTTCCTGATTTTCGAGATTTTTATTCGCCCGATTTTGACCGTTTTTGGGTTGCTAGCCGGGTTGATTATTTTCACGGCCATGGTGCGAACATTGAACGGCATTTTTGATCTGGTGTTGCTGAATATGAGCGGTTTTGGCGAAAAAGACCCTCTTATCGTCGGCGCTTATCTTGGTCTTGAAATGAAGCGAGGAGCGGCTGATGAGTTCTTCTTTACACTGGTCTATGCTATCGTTGTTTACATGATGGCGACGGCCTCATTCAAGATGATCGACATGATTCCCAAGAGTATTTTACGCTGGATGGGGGCCGGGGTCAGCTCCTTCGGTGACCAGCGTGATGATCCGACCGAAGGGCTGGTACAATATGCTGCGATTGGTGGCGCCCGGATGTCGCAACAAGCTGTGGGCGTGATGGTTGACGGGGCCAAGCTGGCGGGACAAGTTCCGGGCGCTGTCGTTAGTGGTTTGGCGGGCCGTAATACCGGGCGCACAACCCTGACAAACAAGACACCATAGGGAGTGAACGATAGGGAACAATTATGCTGGGTAACGTGACGAAAAAACAAGTTTTGCACTATGTTCTGATGCCGTCGGTGATGCCGCGGCTCAATCAGCTTGTTTTTTCGGGATTTGGGTTTGTGGCCCTGTTCGTAGCCCAGATCTTTTTTGCCGCCCGGTTGTTGCCTGTGGGGCACCCCTATCTTTTGTCTGCGAATATGGGGAAATTCGGTATTCGTCACGTGCTGGCGGAAGCTGCCAATAATCTGGTTTTTTCGCGGCAGAATTCGGATCAGATTATTATTCTTTTCACCATGTTGCTTGGCATGGTGCTTTTGCTCATCCAATTGTTCTTTTTGGGGATGGCGTTGTTTATTCAGACGGCTCATGCCGGGATGCCGGCGACGTTCGAAGATTTTTTTGCAACGGCAAACCCCGATCACGACATTGCTTTTATTCTTCTCGATCGGGTTTTTGCCGTCCCGGATATCTTTAATTCCTGTGTGATGCAGCCTGGGGTTAACTGTACGTTTGCCATGACTGAACAAGAAGATCCGGTGATGCCGTTTCATGATGCCTTGCGCAGTCTTTTCCAAATGTACAGCATGGGGCTTCTGGTTGTGGCGATGCTGATTTTTATGTACTACGTTGTTGCTATTGTCGCGGAAACAGCTGAATCCGGTACGCCGTTTGGCCGTCGTTTTAATCATGTATGGGCCCCTGTTCGTATGGTGGTGGCTATCGGGCTTTTGGTGCCGGTTGCCAACGGTCTTAATTCGGCACAGTACATCGTTCTATATGCGGCCAAATGGGGGTCCGGATTTGCAACGAATGGCTGGAATTTGTTTGTCGATACAGGGTCGATGGCTGGTGCCGGGGGGCAGGCTCTCGGTGATCCCAGTGAAATGGTTGTTATTCCTAATCCGCCGCCGATCAACGGTTTGCTCGAATTCTATACAGTGATGCAGACTTGCCGTTATGCCGAGCACTTCAGAAGACCTGAGGGTGCTCCCCCTGTGAATATTGACGCTTATCTGGTGCGTGGTGCGGGTATGGGACCTCCGGGTTTTTTCCAACTGAAAACATATGGCGAAGCGCTTGATTTTTACAATAAGGGCGACATCCTGATCCGGTTTGGGGAACACGACTTTAGTTATCTGGAATATGAGAACAGAATTGCGCCTGTTTGCGGCAATCTTTCCTTAAGAACGACAACCGTCGATGATCCAACCTTTATGGGCGGGAGCATCGGTGCCGGGGGTGCTTTTGGTCCGGTTGCCTGTAACGGCGCGGAATCCGGCGCGGGATGTATGCGGCGAGAGTTCTATGAATTGTTGCGTGAACTGTATGAAAATGAAGAAATCCGCAAGTGGGGTTGTGCGTTTGCCGTTGTGTATGCCAATCAGGGAGAGGTGAAATCTGTAAATCAGGCTCTAGATATTGAAAATATCTGCAATAGCCCGACTCTTCCTGGCTGGCTCAGAATTGCAGGGGCGTATTTGCCCACGCATAATGATCTGATTACAAAAGCCAAGGATCCATATGAAGCGCAGGTGAAGCTTATTGTGGAAACGGCGACTATTCATGAACGGACTAATCCTAAATGGTTTGATGATCTGAAGCGGCATGGCTGGGCCGGGGCCGGGATCTGGTACAACAAAATCGCGCAGCTAAACGGTGCCATGATTGCTTCTGCTTACGATTTGCCGCGTTCCACGGACTATCCGATGACTATGAAGGCAGTTTATGAGAAAAGAAGTCAACAGGACAGCGATGTGACGGCCGGGGGCGAGCACTGTTCCTATATGTCGGACCAGAAAGCCATGACCATTGATGATAATATGAAAGCAAAGGCGCTGGCGATGTGTCAGGCGCAGGACCGCTGGAATAATATTTACGACGAGCCAACCAATGTTGTCTTTATTGATGCGATCAAGACCATCTTTGGTCTGGAGGGGCTTTATAATATTCGTGATAATGAAACCCAGAACGTTCATCCGCTAGCCCAGTTGGTCGGTATTGGCAAAAGTCTGGTTGATAGCGCTATCATCAATCTGGGGTACGCCACGGGCGCATGGCTGGGCGGCGGTGTTGCCAGTCTGGCCAAGGGATCGTTAATGGGAACCGTCGGCGGTATCGCCGTTGGTATGGGTAAATTTATCGGCGGTATAGCGATGATTGGTTTGACGGTCGGGTTTGTCCTTTTCTACGTCATACCATTTTTGCCTTTCTTGTATTTTTTCTTTGCTGTCGGTAACTGGATCAAGGGTATTTTTGAGGCCATGGTCGGTGTGCCCTTATGGGCGCTGGCTCATATCCGGATTGATGGGAACGGTTTGCCGGGTGATGCGGCTATGACCGGTTACTATTTGATCTTTGAAATATTCCTTCGGCCGATTTTGATTATTTTCGGATTGTTGGCGGGTATTTTGATTTTTGCCGCGCAGGTAAGGGTTTTACACGAAATCTGGGAGCTGGTTGTTTCAAACATTGCCGGTTTTGATGAGCAAGCTGCCGGGGCGCTGCTTGCAGGCGACGTCGGTAGTTTCAGTTATTACCGGGGGGTTATTGATGAATTTTTCTACACCGTCATCTACGCTATCATTGTGTATATGCTGGGGATGGCATCGTTCAAGCTGGTTGATTTGATCCCGAACCATATTATGCGCTGGCTGGGTGCAAGTGTCAGTACCTTTGCCGAGCAGGCCGGCGAGAGCGCCGAGAATCTGGTGCGGAATACCTTTGTCGGTAGCGGAACCGTAATGGGACAACTGGGTGGTGGTCTGCAAAGCGTTGAATCTGCTGCTTCGAACGCTAAACAATTTGTTCAGGGCCGTGGAAATTAGTCCTGAGAGAGTAAACTGGTAAGAAGGCCATAATGAATGTACGGGTAGGGAAAGCGCTGAAATATACCTTGTTGCCGGAAATACTGCCGCGCATCAAGGGTTTCGGCGTTTCAGGTTTTGCTCCCATTGCCATTTTTATTGCCTATGTTTATCAGGCCGCGCGCTTACTGCCAGCGGGTCACCCCTATCTGAATCCTGCTAATTTTGGGAAATTTGGCATTTTTCATGTCATCCGTGAGGCCCGTTCCCATCTGGTTTTCAAGCGTCAGAATATCGACCAGATTATTATTTTCCTGACCATACCGATTGGCCTTGTGATTTTGTTGATGCAGTTTGTCTTGCTGGTGCTTTCTTTATCGATGCAAACGGCGCAGGCGGCGACGCTTGTTTATCTGGCCCAGTTTTTTAAAACGCCTAATCCGGAAAATGATATTGCTTTTATGTTGCTGGACGGGGTGTTCGGTATTGACAGCCGTCCGGGGGCCGGAGGTTCATTGTTCGAATCGAAGGTTGCAACTCTGGGGGCATGGGGCGTATGGCCCAATACCTTTCATCAGGGTTTGCATGCGTTGTTTGAGTTCTATTCATACGGACTGTTTTTTGTTGCTCTTCTTATCATGCTTTATCTGGTTGTTACGGTTGTTGCCGAGACGGCGGCTTCCGGTGTGCCGTTCGGCCAGCGTTTCAACAAGGCGTGGGCGCCTATTCGCCTGATTGTTGCGGTTTCTCTGTTGTTTCCGATTACGGGCGGTATTAACGGCGCGCAACTGATTACGCTTTATACGGCTAAATTTGGTTCCAGCCTTGCGACGAATGGCTGGCACAAATTTCTTGATACATTGACAACTGGCGGTGTTACTCCGCTGGGGGTAGAGCCCAAGGATCTTGTGGCAACGCCTAACGATCCCCAGTTAAGCGGGTTAATGGAGATTGTGTGGCTGGCGCGGACTTGCACTTATATGCAGGAATATGTCCATGGCAGAACAGTAAAGCCCCATCTTGTTCATAAAACGAAGCCGCCTCTGGATTTTTTAACCACAGGTTTTAATGCAGCCCTAACCTATACGGGCAACCAGGATATTGTGATCCGATTTGGTGAGAATGACCCGGACTACGATCAGTATGACAGTAATGTCCGGCCGCTTTGTGGCGAGATTGTCGTTCATCCCTGGGATCTGGATACTCCGGGCGCTTTTTATCTTCAGGAAAGTTACTACGATTTAATAAAAGATTTCTGGAATAACTTCTTCTTTGATGTTTATACTCAGGCCATTTCGGAACGGGTTACGCCAACGGTTATCAGGGATAACTGGACAGGGACGGCGGTGCCGACAGCAGCGGAAATGAACCTGATGATTCAGGAATATTATGAACTGAATATGGCCCAAGGCCGGGCCGGCGGGGCGTTGCTTATATCCGAGATTATCAAAGAAGCTGTCACGAGACAGGAGGCCGCACCATCGTGGGCGACATCGTTCCGAGACCGGGGCTGGGCTGGCGCAGGGATCTGGTACAACCGGGTGGCGGAGCTGAACGGTAGTCTGATCGGCTCGGCCAAGGCGATTCCCGATGTGGGGCTTTATCCGGAAGCGATGGAAATTGTCAAAGAGCAAAGACGGAAGGCCAGCCGCGCCGTCGGTGGTAACGATACGTTTAAGCCAGTTATGCCTGATGGCAAGATGGTTGAATTTCCTGAGCCGGGGGATGAATATATTGCCCTTGCTCTTTATTATGCACAAAGTCTCTGGTTTGAAAAACATGGGCAGTCGACCGGTAATATCTTCATAGATTCAACGCGGCTTATGTTTGATATTGACAGCATCAGCGGTCTTTTTGGGCTGGATGGGTTGTTTAATATGGTCAAGAATCCCGACACACACCCATTGGCTCAACTTGTTGGGCTGGGGAGTGGCCTTGTCCAGAATGCCGTCGTCAAGTTTGGGGCGGCGCTGGGGACCGGGGTTGCCAGTAAGATTCTAGGGATTGCTAAATGGAATAATGCCGCCGCTGTCGCCCAGACCGCGAGCAGTGTTATGAGCGGCGTTGCAATGCTGGGTTTGTCCATGGGCTTTATTTTGTATTATATCGTTCCGTTCCTGCCTTTCGTTTATTTCTTCTTTGCGGTGGGGAACTGGGTAAAAGCCATTTTTGAAGCCATGGTCGGGTTGCCGTTATGGGCGTTGGCTCATATCCGGATCGATGGTGAAGGGTTGCCTGGACCCGCGGCGATGAACGGTTATTTCCTGATTTTTGAAATTTTAATCCGGCCGATCCTGATTATATTCGGGTTTATCGCGGCCATTAGTATTTTTGCCGCTCAGGTTTATGTCCTTCATGAGATCTGGCAGCTGGTTGTCTCCAACCTGACCGGCTATGATCCCAGTGCCACAGGTCTGGCTGCTCCGGATGGAACAGGGGCGATACAATATATGAGGGGAGCTATAGACAGTCTTCTCTATACGGTTATCTATGCCATCATTGTTTATATGCTCGGGATGTCGGCATTCAAGCTGGTTGATTTGGTTCCGAACCATATTCTGCGCTGGCTGGGCGCCAGTGTATCGACCTTTGCTGAGCAGACCGAGGATCCGGCTCAAAAACTGGTTCAGAACGTCTATGTGGGTAGCAATCTGGCGGGTGGACAGCTTGGCGGTATGTTCGGCGGATTGATGGGCCGTAACAGCTAGTCCGGTTTTATCTAGAGCTGGATATTACAGATTTTGTTGTTTTTTCAGGTGATCCAGAAGAACACCTACGTCTCCGCCGCCGCGCTGTATGACGGCAGAGAAATCGGAACGCTGTGTTACCGACATGCTGACGCCCTCTACGATGATGTCGACGATCTTGTATTTTCCATTTTTGTAACGGACGCGCCAGTCGACTTGTACCTCCGGACCCTCGTCAGAGAGAATAAAGGACATGACGATCGTATCTTTCTCGCCATCGGGATGGAAGCCCCGGGTTTCAAATTTCTGTCCTTTGTATGTGTCGAAGCGGCTTGAATAGACATCGACGACCATATCGTTAAAGAGTTTCAGGTATTCCTGACGCTGTTCAGGCGTGGCAACCCGCCAGTAACGGCCCAGAGAAAACCGGCCGATTGTGTCCATATCAAAGCTGTCTTGCAGCAGATGGCGGAACTGGCTCTTTTTCTTTTCCCGATCAAGGTCGGAATCACCAAGAAAATCGAGGGCTTTTTGCGCCATGTTATCAATGAATTTCTGCGCGCCCTCATTCATTTTTTTCAAATCCTGTGTGGCGGCAGCTGTTTTGATTGTTTCTGTTGTTGCCAGACCCGCAGTGCTGGATTCATAGGCCGATCCCAATGTACGGGCGGCAATGTTTGATGTATGCCCCGTAGAAGCAAACAGGGAAGAAAAGAGCGTGCTTGCCGATAAAATCAGTAGCGTGCTGCCTGTCTTTCTAATGCCGTTATTCTTGTTCATCGTTGTCGTCCTTGTAGTCTTGCGCGATCTCTTGGTAACAGGGATCTCCTGTATATTATTTTATAATGAATGTGTGAAAAAGCTTTAAATTCATTTAGCGCGTTAAAGAGTATATTCCAAGATATTTCATAACAGAGGCGTGTCGGAATATTCTGACACGCCTCGTTTATTTGTTCCTACCGGATTTCTCTAGTTAAAGTCATCCCCGTCGTCATAGTCCGGAATGCTGCTCATAGAGCCGGAATTTTGTGCTTCGTCGCGGACTTCTGCGGCGCGGCGCTGATAGTAAACGCTGCGAAGCGCGGCATAATAATCAAACGAATTCTTTTCCAGCTCTTCCAGAACATCCAAGAGTTCTTCCCGTTTGTCGATGGCTGTCATGCCGATCCGGGCATAATGCCATTCTTCCTTGTCGACGTTGAACAGGTAAAGGCGCAAAGGATCGGCGTAAGCATCAACCGCCAGCCCGGTTGCATCCCGTACAGAAGACGGTCCCAAAATCGGTAAGACCAGATAAGGACCGTGGCCAACGCCCCATGTTGCCAGTGTTTGGCCAAAGTCTTCCTGTTCGTATTCGTAACCTTCGGATCCTGCAACATCGAACAGACCGCCGACCCCGACCAGTGTGTTAACGACCATACGTGTCAGGTCGTTACCGGCGCCGCTAACGTCGCCTTGCAAGACCTGGTTGGCAATGTTGATCGGGCTACGCAGGTTGCGCAGGAAATTCCGTACGCCTTTGCGTGCCGGCTTCGGAACGGCGGCGCGATAGCCACGAGCAGCCGGTTCCAATAAAACCGTATCAATGGCATTATTTACTGCGAAAGTTGTTCTGTTAACGCTTTCAAGCGGATCGCTGATCTCGCTATTGTCGCTATATGATTTTTGGGCTTGCGTCGTTGAGCAAGCGGCCAATAAGGAACAGGCAGCGACGGCAAGAACCAGACGTGTCCCGTTTAGTAAGTAATTACGTGCCATATTTTTTCTCCGGCTTTAGTGTGTCCCCAACTCAATGTTCTTTGAGTTAATCATGTTCACGTTACAACTTTGTTAATGTTGGATAAAATTGTATATATTGCCCAACATCCTGAAAATTAAAGAAAATAATCCCTTATAGAGCATACAGATTTCAGCTGAAGGGGCAAAGGTCAATGAAAAACTATCAACATGTTCTTTCGCGTGTAATTTTTTATGCACACTGTTGCAAAGTGGCAACAGTTCAAGGTTTTAACCATCCTCGACGCTCATCAAAACGGTAATTCCCAGTAACATCGTAATAAAAGCCGGTGACCAAGCCGCCAGGAAGATTGGGATTTGGTGAGAGGCTCCCAGAGCTTGCAAGAAACTGGACAGGAAAAAGACGGCGAATCCGGCGATGACGCCGGTGATTACCATTAAGAATGTGCCTCCGGATCGTCCGGTGGGTTTTAAGGAAACGGCGGCGGCAATCAGTATCATAGCAGCGAATAGAAGAGGCTGGACCAAAAGCGTTTGGAAATGAATCCTTAAGCGTGTCGTGTCAAACCCTGTTTCTTCCATGGTGCCGATAAAAGACGGCAGGGACCAGAATGAAACGGTTTCCGGAGAGGCAAAGCTTTCTTCTATGTCCTCGATCGTTAAATCGGTCGGCAAGGTGAGGGTCTGATAGGTTTCTGACGGTCCTTTCGGTTTGTTGACGACACTGTCCTGAAATAACCACTCTCCATTATCAAGCCGGGCGGAGGGCGCGTCGATCCTTTGGAAAAAATCGTCTTTATTGTCGAAAAACAAAACCATGACATTTTGTAATTGCCATTCAGGCACCTTTATCTTTCTGGCATGCAGAATGATATGACCGTCTCCGGCGGCTTGCCGCAGCCATAAACCTTCTTTGAATAGAGTGACATAGCTTTTGCGATTGGCGAGATAGCTGTTTTCCATGGCTTCGAATTTTCCGAGGAGGAGCGCGCCTACGGGATTGATAACGGCGATATGGAGCATCCCGGCCAGCAAGGCTACACCGATAATAGGGGCGAGGAATTGCCAGACAGACATTCCCGCTGCGCGTACGATGACCAGCTCATGACGCCGGGATAGCTGCCAGAATGTAAAAATAGAACTGAATAAAATGGCAAAAGGCAGAATAATTTGTCCGACTTCCGGCAATTTTAAAAGAGACATATGTAAGACCAGAGCCAACGGAATATCGCCTTTGTTATTGGCCCTGCGGAGAAGTTCTACGGCGTCGAATAAATAAATCATACCCAGCAGGACACCGAGGATGCCCAGAAGATTGAAAATATATTTTCTGGCTAGATAGCGACTGAGCGTTGTCGAGAGCTTTATCATGTATGTATCCCCCGTTTACGATCATACAGCCATTTTTGCCGGAGCTTTTCCGCGCCGGGGCTTAGACTGAACAAGCCAAGAACGATCGGCGAGAAAACAAGTATATATATCAGAACCAATCCGGCATCCTGATGGCGGGCAAGGCTGAGGGCACTTAAATATAAGACCTGAACTAAAATCACACATAATACGGCGCCGCCAATTCTAAGCCCCTGTCCGCGGCGATCAACCGGGCCAACCAGTAAGAATGACAAGACGATCAAGGTATAAGCGGGTGCCAGAAGCGGACTGATGATGCGTCGGTGTATTTCAACAAAAAATTGCCGATGTCTTTTTACGTCATCAACGTCAGACATGTCAGGGTGAAAAAGTTCGAGAAAGGTCCGTTCATCCGGTTCTCTCCAGCGTTTTGCAATCGGGGTGGCGCCGCCATTCGGCAAATCAATAATATAGCGTTCAAAATCAAGGCGGGATAAAACGTGGGTGTTCTTGTCAAGGCTTTGGCGGGAGCCATCGTAAACCACGACTTGTTGTCCGTCCGGGGTGGAAACAATAACGCCGCGTTTGGCGATGATGGTGGCCGGCGTTTCTGTGTTGTCCCGGCTGTCATGGATCATCAGTCCCAATAGTTCCCCGGATCCTGTGCGTTGCCGGACATAGACCGTGAGTCCGTCCCCGATCGAATTGAAGACACCTTCCTGAAACAGCAGGGTCGAATATTGCTCTTTCACGATATGGCGCAGATTATTCATGGATGAAAGAGATTTCGGACCCAGCCACATGACGACGCCCCAAAGGATAACGGCAACCACGAGGGACAAGACCAAAGCCGGGCGTGCCAGAACCAGTGGCGGGGTTCCGGTGGCGCGCATGATAACGATTTCGTTGTCTACGGTCATGCGGTTATAGACAAAAACAGTGCCGATCATCAGGGCGATCGGCAAGATAATCTCGAGAAATCTCGGCAAGGCCAGCAAGGTTAAGATGGCGAAAGTTCCACTGGATGCGCCCGCATTGATAACCAGTTCCAGAAACCGCAGGGACTGAGTCAGGAATATGACAGCCGTCAGTGTCAGTGCAACGAAGGTTGTTGCAACTGTCAGTGTTTTGAATAAATAGCGATCAAAAACCATTTTTTCCTGTTTGTGCCGGTTGCTATGCCGTATCGGTCAAGCATATATTGTTTAAACCGTATACAGGAAAACAGAACAACTGGAAAATTAAACTATGACCCTTTCCGTAACCTTTCATAAATCTCCTCGTAGCCGTGTTGATACCGTAGTTGTCGGAGTCTACGCGGATAATCGTTTATCGCCGGGTGCTGCGAAGCTTGATGGTGAGCATGGTGGATTGCTCGCCGATTTTTTGGCCGGGCAGAAAAAATTTACCGGAAAATCCGGTCAAAGTGCCTTTTTAACAGCGGCGACGGCCGGAGTTGTTACCCGGATTGTTTTGTGGGGGCTGGGTGATGAGGAAAAACTCGATGGCATGGCCTGTGAAACGCTGGGTGGTAAGTTGTATCCGGTTTTGGCAGAGGCCGGGGCCGGTGATTCTGATTTTATAGCGCCGGGGTGGGACGCCGCACAGGCGGCCCGGTTTGGTTTGGGCCTTTTGTTGCGTTCGTATAAATTCGACAAATATAAAAAGGATACCGCAGAAGATAACGCACCGCAGGGTGTGGCCCTTATTGGTGAGGCATACAGCGCGGCGGCGCAGAATTATAAAATGCATGCCCAGATTGCTGAAGGGGTTTTCTTTGCCCGTGATCTGGTGACCGAGCCGGCCAACGTTCTTTATCCTGAATCTTATGCCGAGCGAATCAAGGATGAACTGAAACCACTGGGGGTGACGGTTGATATTTTTGATGAGAAAAAGCTGCAGAAACTCGGGTTTGAGGCGCATATGGCTGTCGGGCAAGGCTCCGATCATCCGCCGCGACTGGTTGTGATGCGCTGGAATGGTGGCGGCGCCAAAGGTAAAAAAGTGCCGGTGGCGCTAGTGGGCAAGGGGATTACCTTTGATACCGGCGGTGTGAACATGAAGCCAACCGGTGAAATGCTGACCATCATGAAAATGGATATGGGGGGGTCGGCCGCGGTGGTCGGGGCGATGAAAGCCTTGGCGCTGCGTAAAGCCAAGGCGGATGTTGTCGGGGTTGTGGCGCTGGCCGAAAACATGGTTTCCGGCAATGCGATCCGGCCCAGCGATATTATCGGCAGCTTGTCCGGAAAAACGATCGAGGTCGGTAATACGGATGCGGAGGGGCGTCTGGTTCTGGCCGATGCCCTGACCTACGTACAGAAGACGTACGATCCTGATGTCATTATTGATGTTGCGACCCTGACGGGCGCTGTTTTAATGGCGATGGGGAACGAGTACGGCGGCGCGTTCGTCAATGATGACGAGATGTGGGTGCGGCTTGATAAGGCCGGTTTGGAAACCGGTGATAAGCTCTGGCGCTTGCCGCTTCATGAAGTGTACCGCGAAGCGATGAAAGGCCAGATTGCCGATCTGAATAATTTGGGGTCCATGACACCTTATGGCGGGACTTGTACGGCGGCGGGTTTTCTGGAGCTGTTTATCGACGAGGGGCGTAAATGGGCACATCTGGATATTGCCGGGTCTGCATGGACCAAAGCCGATCGCCCAACGTGCCCGAAAACATTTACCGGCTTTGGCGTACGTGTTCTGGATCGCTTTATTGCCGATAGTTATGAGGCATAAGTGACGGAAATCCGCTTTTATCATTTAACGGTTAAGGCGCTGGATCAGGTTTTGCCCGAGATCCTGACGAAGGCTCTGTCGACCGGGCGGCGGGCCGTTGTTAAAACCGTCGATGAACGGCAGGCGGAGACTCTTAATGCTCATCTATGGACGTGGCGTCCGGATGCGTTTTTGCCGCACGGCAGTGCGAAAGACGGATTTGCCGCCGACCAGCCTGTCTGGATTACGACGATTGATGAAAACCCGAACAAATCCGATATCCTGATTTTGGCCGGCGGCGTTGTTAGTGATCAGGTTGGTGCTTTTGATCTGTGTTGTGAAATGCTGGACGGGAATGACGCGGCGGCAGTTAAAGCGGCCCGGGTACGCTGGAAGGACTATAAAGAGGCCGGTTATGGCCTGACGTACTGGCAGCAGACCGATACCGGTGGCTGGGAAAAGAAAGCCTGACTATAAAAAAACGGCGGAGATGATCCCGCCGTTTTTTGTTTTGTTATTTTCGGTTTGGAAATTTTATTCCAGCGGCAGCGGGCTGTCGGCTTGCTCACGCAACCAAGCGATCAAAGCCGCACGATCTTCGGCTTTTTTCATGCCGGCATAAGTCATTTTGGTGCCCGGAACCATGGCCTTTGGCTTGGTCAGGTAGGTATCCAGATCTTCATATGTCCATGTTCCTTCCTGGCTGGCCATTGCGTCTGAGTATTTAAACCCTTCGACGGATGCTTTTTTACGGCCAATAATACCCCACTGGTTCGGACCGACGCCGTTTTTGCCGCCTTTGTCAAAGGTGTGGCATGCGGCGCAGGCTTTGGACAGTTTTTTACCGCGTTCAACGTCGGCAGCGGCAATCATTTCTGTCAGAGACATTTCCGGAGCAGCTTCTGTGGCGGCTTCTTCAGCAGCAGGCGCTGCTTCTTCGACAGCAGCTTCCACAGCTTCCACAGCTTCTTCAGCTTCGGCAACGATGATCGTTGCTTCTTCCGTAGCGGCCGGCACATCAATCGGGTAGGCGTTGGTGGCCAGTTCCTCGGAGTGAACAGCTTTGTTGGCAACGAAGCCTGACAGGTAAATCACGGCAACGGCAACGACAAGTGCGGAGATCATTTTTACGAAGTTCATTTTGCTTTCCTCTCGTAATAGATGGTGGTTGAACTTTCCGACCGCACTATAACATTTTTTTCGTGCTTGTCGACAAGCAAGACTCGATCCTTTATACAGAAAAAACAAAGATGTGAAACAGTATAAGAACAAATGACGATGACACGGAAAAAGATAGCCTTTCAAGGACAGACAGGGTCATACCATGATATGGTATGCCGTGCGACGTATCCTGATATGGAACCCATGCCGTGCGCCACTTTTGATGCTGCTTTTCGTGCTGTGAAGGAGGGTGACGCGGATCTGGCGGCGATTGCCGTCGATAACACGCTGGCGGGCCGGGTGGCGGATGTTCACCATCTTTTGCCCGAAAGCGGCCTTTATATTATCGGGGAATATTTCCTGCCGATCCGTCATATGTTGCTGGGGGTCAAGGGGGCGCGGCTGGAAGATTTAAAGCACGTGCACAGCCATATCCATGCCCTGCCGCAATGCCGGAAAATTATTCACAAGCTGGGGCTGGAGCGGCATGTCAACGCCGATACGGCCGGGGCGGCCGAAATGGTCGCCACCAAAGGGGATAAGTCCCATTGTGCGATTGCCTCGGCTTTGGCAGCGGAGATCTACGGTCTGGAGATCCTGAAGGCAGACGTACAGGATGCTGCTCATAATACAACCCGCTTTTTGATCCTGTCGCGGGAGCATGTCGTTCCGGCTTATGATGAGGATTCCTGCGTTCTGACCAGTTTTGTTTTTCAGGTTCGGAATATTCCGGCGGCGCTTTACAAGGCGCTGGGCGGGTTTGCGACCAACGGGATCAACATGGCCAAGCTTGAATCTTACGTTGATGAACATTTTCAGGCGGCGCAGTTTTACTGCGACGTTGAAGGGCACCCGGACAGCCGGGCGTTAAAACTGGCATTAGAGGAGTTAGCTTTTTTTGCCAAGGAAGTGCGGATTTTGGGGACGTATGAAGCGCACCCGTTCCGCCAGTCACGTGCCTGCTGATGCGGGGTTAACGAAAGGAATTGTTATGACGACAACAACACATGCTCACCTTGCGGCGCGTTTGCTGCGTGATGCGGCGGCATTTTTCCGGACGATCGGAGAGCAAAACCCGCCTTTGGCCGAACAGATGATGGAAAACGCCCGGGTGTTCGATCAGGTGTCTCATCTGGTGGAAACCGATCCGAATGGTGTGGTTGAATCCGCCGAATGAAGACGAGGGCGGGTTAACCGCCCTTGGTTAAGAGATAGGTCAGGGCGAATGCGCCAGCACCGCACAGGATCGAGGCCAGAACCAGTAAAATCAGGCCAAAATCTTTTTGCGTTTTATGCGCGAATGTCTTGAGCGTGATGTCGATGTCGCGGTTTTTCTTTTTGTCGAAATATTTTTGTTTCACTTCGATTTTTTCATACTTGCCGCTGTTAGCAAGTTTTTCGGCGTGGCTCAAGGCTTTTGCGCGGTCTTTCATGGTGTCTGTTTTATGCCAGCGTGCTTCTTCGGCTTTATTGGAATCATCATTTATATCAAATACATAAATGTTATATTCAATTCCCTGTGTTGCGATGGCTGGTGATGGGGATCCGCTCATGAGGTCTCTCCGGTCTCTCGTGTTTTCCAAGAAGAATTTAGCTTCGGCAGGATGTGAGACGAAATGTCTCTTCTCTAGAAAACCTTAAAAAAGTTAACAAAAGATTAAAAAATATTAACAGGCCGGGGGTGGGGCGCAGGATTGCTTGTTTTTGTGGGTGGGTAAAGGTACAATATAGTCAGCATAACCATCGAATCTTTTGTCTCGCCTTTTCGGCGCAGGCGTTTCCCGTAACCAGTCAGACAGATCACAATTATCATGGGTCAATATTCCAAAGTTATTCGTAAAAAGAAAAAATCGCCGCTGTCCTTTATTCCGGAGCGCTGGCAGGCCTTTATGGCGCGGCGTTTGATTGATGTCGGCGGCGGTATCTTCGGTGTGTCGGGGCTGTTTATTTTATTGGCGATTGCCAGCTACCATCATGCCGATCCTTCATGGAATACGGCTGCGGTGGAAAACGCGGAGATTGCTAACTGGCTGGGGGCCGCCGGTGCGGGCGTGGCGGATCTTCTGGTTCAGACTCTGGGGCTGGGCGGCCTTGTGTTTGGCGCGGTTTTGAGTGTCTGGGGATTCCGGATTGTCCGGCGTCAACCTTTCTTTCATTTCTGGGCGCGGGCGGCGGCAATGATGGCCGGGGCGTTACTGGCATCAATGGCGTTTGCCCGGCTTTCTGCTGGTGACTGGATGCTCACACCTTATCTGGGCGGCAGTGGCGGCACGCTTTTACTTGACCGGGCGGCGGCGGTAGCGAGTCCGTTTTCTGCCGGGTTCGAGCATAGTGCTATGGCAGGGCTGGCGGCGGTTTTAGCTTTGGCTACTATTCTGTATGCCATGGCGGTGAGCCGGTCTGAGATCAAGTTTTTTGCCAGCCGTGTCTGGTATGGCGCTGGGTGTGTGGCGCTGGGTGTGTTTAATGCTGTGAATGCGTTTTATGGCTGGGTCCGGCATTACGGCGATCCCGACTATGTGGCACCGGCGCCGCGGCAGCCTAAAATTGCCAAGCCGGTGAAAGAGAAAAAAGAAAAGAAAATGGCGCCGTCGATCAGTGCCGAGGAAGCGGCCTTCTTTGACCCGCCCATGGCAGCACCTATGGCCGCTGCGCCGCAGGCCAGTATCCAGATTGCCGCGCCGAAGAAAGCCGCCCGCGCCGGATCGCAGACCAGCTTTACGCTGGGTGATGGTGGAACATGGGAATTGCCTTCGACAGATTTGTTGCAGGAATTGCCTGAAGAGCATCTGGATGATGTGCCGGATGAGGAGGCACTGCGGAGAAATGCCGAGCTTTTGCAAAGTGTTTTGCGGGATTTCAATGTCGAGGGCGAAATTGTCAGTATTCACCCCGGCCCGGTTGTTACGCTGTATGAGCTGGAGCCTGCCCCCGGCGTCAAAACCCAGCGTGTGATTTCATTGGCGGATGATATTGCCCGGTCGATGGCGGCGATATCCGTGCGCTGTGCCGTTATACCGGGGCGTAATGTGATCGGGATCGAACTGCCGAACAAGACCCGCCAGACGGTCTTTATGCGCGAGCTTCTGGAGACGCGTGAAGTCCAGAATGCCAAGGCGCATTTGCCTATTGTTTTGGGGAAAGATATCGGTGGTCATCCGATTATTGCCGATCTGGCGCGGATGCCGCACTTGCTGGTGGCCGGGACGACAGGCTCGGGTAAATCGGTGGCAGTGAATACCATGATTTTATCGCTTCTCTATCGCCTGCCTCCTGAAAAATGCCGATTTATTATGATCGACCCGAAAATGCTGGAGCTATCGGTTTATGACGACATCCCGCATTTGCTGGCGCCTGTGGTGACAGAGCCGGGCAAGGCGATTGTGTCGCTGAAATGGACGGTGCAGGAAATGGAAGAGCGTTACCGCGCCATGTCCAAACTCGGTGTACGAAACATTGAGGGCTATAACGAACGGCTTCGGCAGGCTTTGAAAAAGGGCGAGACCTTGATGCGCAAGGTCCAAACCGGGTTTGACCCGGATACCGGCAAGCCTGTGTTCGAAGACCAGCCCTTCGATATGAAGGAACTACCCTATATCGTGGTGGTGGTTGACGAATTTGCCGATCTGATGCTGGTTGCGGGCAAGGATGTCGAAAATGCCATCCAGCGTTTGGCGCAGATGGCGCGGGCGGCGGGTATTCACCTTATTATGGCAACGCAGCGCCCGTCCGTTGACGTGATTACCGGTGTGATTAAAGCCAATTTCCCGACCCGGATTTCTTTTCAGGTGACCTCGAAGATCGACTCGCGGACTATTCTGGGTGAAGGCGGCGCCGAGCAGCTTCTGGGGATGGGGGATATGCTGTATATGGCGGCCGGCGGCCGGATCAAGCGGGTGCATGGCCCGTTTACCTCGGATGAGGATGTCGAAAATGTCGTCAATTACCTGAAGGCGCAAGGCGAGCCGCAATATCTGGATGATATTACGGAGGGTGGCGATTTTGGCGACAGTGAGGTTATGGGCGCGTTGTTTGGCGACGGCGAAGGCGGTGATAATTCTGTTGATGAGCTGTACGATCAGGCTGTGGCTATTGTGGCGCGGGAGCGCAAAGCGTCAACGAGTTTTATCCAGCGTCATTTGCAGATTGGCTATAACCGTGCCGCCCGGATTATCGAGGAAATGGAACGGCAAGGCGTTGTAACCAAGGCATCCCCGACTGGTAAACGTGAAGTTCTGGTTGGCGATTATAGCGACGCTTGATAAAAAAATTCCTGATATTTTCTTGCTTTTTTGGATGCGTGTCCGTACATAGATTGACATATTCACCAATCTATTATGAGGGGAAACGCTATGAGCGCGGTTCTGGATGGAAGAGATTTTGGAATTAGGGCGCGACCTATGGCGGATCTGAGACGCGCCGTTAGAATCGTGACTCCCGAAGAACGGGCTGCTGATGAGTGCGCCGTTCGCCTTGATGACTGGTTGAGAGAGAAGAGCCTGCCTTTAATTGCGTATTTGCCCTATGAGGGCGATGTTTTCTTTGTTCGTGAAAGAACCGACCATCAGGTTCTATCGGCTTTGCTTCGTGATCAGGCAAGGGATTTAGTCGAGGAGGTCGGGTTGGATGACAAGATGGTGAGGACCGTCATTGAGAAGGCCGTCGAACATAATTATGATCGACACGGAGTTTCCGTGACCGAGCGTATGCAATGGAAAACACCCGCTCCGGTCAGGTATCCCCTTTAATTTTATTTCTTCGTATCGGCGGGTTATTTTCTTGTGTCGTGTGATGCATGACGCTATTCTGTAGCAGAACAAGAGAAGGGGGTTTGTTATGAATGCAAAAGCAGCGCCGCACCCCGGTGCGATGATTAAAAAAAACATTGTCGAGGCCAAAGGTCTGAATGTAACCAGTACAGCCAAAATACTGAATGTCGGGCGGCAAGCTATGTCGGCGCTTTTAAACGAGCGGGCCGATTTGTCGCTTGAGATGGCGCTGCGTATTGAAAAAGCCTTTGGCATTAGCGCCGATTTGTTAGCCAAGATGCAGCTGGCCTATGATATGGCGCAGCTTCGGCAAACGGAAAATAATCTGGGCGTGAAGAGCTACGAAGGCTAGGCTCTTTCCTTTTAACGATTCATCCTATATCAATCGAATGATGAGATATCTGCTTTTAGCCGCCTTGGTGGCATTTGTAATGGTCCCCTCCCTGTCCCGTGCTGAAACCGATGCGCGGAGTGCGCCTTCTGTGGTCAAGGCCGAGGAGTATTTGCGAAGTCTGGGGATGGCCAAGGCCCGGTTCTTACAGACGGCACAGGATGGCAGCCAGCTTATCGGTACGTTTTACCTGAGCCGGCCGGGGCGGCTGCGTTTTGAATATGATGCGCTCGACGATTTTATCGTGGCAGATGGTTATTTCCTTTATTTCTACGACAGTGATCTTGGTGAACAATCCAATGCACCGATTGGCCAGACACTGGCGGATTTCCTGTTACGCGATGATTTAAGCCTATCCGGTGACGTAACGGTTAAATCCGTGCGGCGTAGCGATGACCTGCTCCAGATTACCCTGATGCAGACCGAAGACCCGGATGCCGGTTCTCTGACGCTAGGGTTCAAGGAAAATCCCATGGAGCTTAAAAAATGGGAGGTAACCGATGCTACCGGCGCGGTGACCGAGGTCGAACTGTTTCAGCTCGAATCCGGCATTGATTTGCCGCACAATTTGTTTGTGTACAGCGATCCCAAGAAATCAGAACCCCGTTACAACGATTGATCCATGTTTAAGGCAACTGTCAGCGCTATTGAATCCATCAGTGATGACATTCGTATTTTGCGCCTGATTCCTGATGCGGGCTATGACTATAAAGCCGGGCAATACGCGGAATTGACTTTTGATGGGTTTGAGGCGCGGCCTTTTTCCATCGCCAATGCACCCGGCGCAGATTTTATCGAATTCCATATTCGCGGCGTGGGGCATGGTGCGCGCGCTTATGCGGCGCAGGGGTTGAAAGTCGGGGATGAGGTTATGGTGTCGGCGCCCATGGGGGCGTGTGTCTATATCGAGAATTGTGCGAAGCCGATCATGGCGATTGCAGGGGGGATCGGATTGGCGCCGATCAAAGCCATTTTGGAGGAAGCTGTGCGGCACAAACACGGCGCGCCCGTTTATCTGTATTTCGGCGGGCGGATAGAGAGCGATTTATACCTACATGACGCACTGGAAGCACTGGCTGCCGATTACGGTGATTTTACAATTGTAACGGCCTTGTCCGAACAGGATGACGGGCGTCATCGTTCTGGTTTAATTGCCGATGTCGTATTGGAAGACTTTAAGGATTTGTCGCCTTTCCGGGTTTATATCGGCGGACCGCCGGCAATGATCGAGGCATCGGTTCCGGGATTGCTGGGAGCGGGCCTTGATGTTTCCTGTATCCACAGCGATACGACGATCACGATGGCTCGGCCGGATAACGGCGACCCGGCGAGGGTGCATGGCTGAGTCATCGGATATTGAAACCCTGATAAAGGCTATGGCTCGTTTGCCGGGACTGGGGCCGCGGTCGGCGCGCCGGGCGGTCTTGCATCTTTTGACTAACAAGGATCAGAAAATGTTTCCCTTGATTCAGGCTTTGCAAAATGCTGCCGATCATATCGGGGAATGTGAAAGTTGCGGTAATCTCGATACCGTTACGCCGTGCCGTTTGTGTCAGGATGTCCGGCGGGACCAAAGTATTTTATGTGTTGTGGCCGGTGTAGCGGATTTGTGGGCTATCGAGCGGACCAAGTCGTTCCGGGGCCGTTACCATGTTCTGGGGGGGATTCTTTCGGCTCTCGATGGTGTGCGGCCCGAAGATTTACGGATTGACTCTCTTCTGGAGCGGACCAAATCTGACGGGGTTTGCGAGATTATTCTGGCTCTCAGCGCCACGGTCGACGGGCAGGCTACGGCCCATTATCTGGCGGATCGTTTGAGTGCGGTGGCGCCGGATCTAAAGATTACCCGGTTGGCGCATGGCGTGCCGGTGGGCGGAGAGCTGGATTATCTGGATGACGGTACCATTACTACCGCTCTGCGCGCCCGTAGCCAGTAAGCTACTCTTTTTCCGATATATACAGGATACAATTTGTGTCGGCGGCCAGTGCCGCAATGTGCGTGTACTGATTGACTTTGTCCCCGCCAATGGCGAGATCGTAATAAACTCCTTCCGGGAAATAATGGTCGTTGGTGGTGGCGGTGACGCTGCTGTCGCCGCATTTGATGTAGACCGGACCAGTGGCGTACAGGCCGACGATCCGGGTTTCGGAGTCAAAGGCGGCGGCATTGCGGGCTGACGCAGCGCTGACAGAGATGGCATGGGCACCGCCGTCTTTTAGACGTATAGCGGGAATGACGTGGTCGTTGGAGTCGGTGGGAAGTATGGTGGGCATTTAAATCTCCTTATTCAAAATGTTTGAAAAGCAAAAAACCCCGCCGTTTGGCAGGGTCTGGATACAGTGGTGCTGTTTGTAAAAATAATTATGTTCTATAAATGTTCTTTTGTCAAGAGGTGCTACGCCGGGCGGCTTTTTGTGCCTTTTAGCTTTTTGTATGGGTGATAATGTGTTCGATCTGCTGGTTACCGGAAGGGACTTCCAGCAACCGAACAAAAATTTCGACTTTCCCCTGCACATTATAGCAAACATCTTCCAGTTTGCTGAGAGCTTCAGCAAAGCGGTTGGCGGCTTCCATCGGCTCGGTTTCATATTGGGGCCGTTGAAGCATCAGGACATATTCACTTTTCCCCGTCTGGGCAATGATGTCGCTCTGGCGCCGCAAGCGCACCAGATATTGCGAGAGTTTCGCGGCTGAATACTGAGCAGCCTGCGGGCCGTCATGATTCAGAATATCTTCGTAGTTGTTCAGGCCGATAAAGACGAGATAAGAATGCTCGCCGTAGCGGTCGGCCCGGTCAAGAGATGACAGAAAAAGCTGGTTGAAGGCTGATTTTGCGATGACACCGCCCGCGCTGGGGAAGTCTTCGCTGTCATCACCGATCCGGCGGATCAGGGTCGTCAGGCGCTCCGCATTTTCAACGATGGCGTTTAACCGGCTGGCGTCCATAGGCTTGGCCAACATGTCATTGGCTCCCGAACGAATGGCCTCTTCTTTCTCCATATCGGTCGATGTTAAAACGATATAAGGGTAGTTTTTCACAACCCTGCGGATGCTCAAAACAATAGGCCGGGCATTGTTGAGAGGAGCCGGATCAAAAAAGACAACATCAAATTTTTCAGATTGCAGCCGTTCCAGCGCACTGTTTTTGACCGGTTCTTCGACAACGACGTGGCCGATGCCCTCCATTTTCGAGCGAATTAGCTGGGCCGATAAGGCTTCACGGTCAATAACAAGCATTCTCATCATGATGGACAATCCGTTTTTGCGTACATAAGTCAGGCGATGAAGGTCATTCCATCGCTCCTGTTATTCTATCCTATATATTTAATCTGCCAATAGAACAGTTAAAAAACCGACAAGATTTTTCGATTCAGGCATAGAATCCTGTTTGACATTTCCTGTTTGTTCCTTTAGATAAGACCCCCTGCAATGCCCCCTGTGCCCAGGTGGCGGAATTGGTAGACGCGCAGGTTTCAGGTACCTGTGATCGCAAGATCGTGGAAGTTCGAGTCTTCTCCTGGGCACCATTCTTACCGGATATATGATTAGCGGATCTTTACTATCCGGCATAACGCGGCTATAAAGTTTTCATGACAATTACGCTTCATCAGGGGGATATCCCCGCCGACATTGATTTTGGTTCCTCTATCGCTGTTGATACGGAGGCCATGGGTTTGCTGAATCACAGGGACAGGCTTTGTCTGGTCCAGCTTTCTGCGGGCGATGGTACGGCGCATCTGGTCCAGTTTCGCTCCGGGCAGGGATACGATGCCCCGAATCTGAAAAAGTTGCTTAGCGATCCCGAAGTGACCAAAATTTTCCAATATGCCCGTTTTGATATCGCGCTTATCAAAAAGTATCTCGATGTTGAATGCGCGCCTATTTATTGCACCAAGATCGCTTCTTATCTGGCCCGGACGTATACGGATCGTCACGGGTTGCGGGATTTGTGCCGGGAATTGCTGGATGTTGACCTGAAAAAACAACAACAATCTTCGGATTGGGGCGCGGATGAGTTGACGCAAGATCAGCTGCTCTACGCGGCCAATGACGTTTTATATTTGCATGATTTAAAAGCCAGACTCGATAAGATGCTGGTCCGTGAAGGCCGTATGGAGATGGCGCAGAAGTGCTTTGAATTTATTCCTGTGCGGGCTGATCTGGATCTGGCCGGGTGGCTGGATGTCGATATCTTCGCGCATTAATCAAGGCGTATTCCATGACCAGTGAAAACAAGGACGTTGCCAGTGCCATCCGCACACTAAAAGCCGAAGCGGCCGGTCTGGAAGCCTTGGCGGATTCTCTGAATGGTGATTTTACCCAGGCTGTTGAAACCATTGTCGCTATGAAAGATGCTCGTCGCGGACGGCTGATCGTTACCGGCATGGGGAAAAGCGGTCATGTTGGCCGCAAGATTGCGGCGACTCTGGCGTCAACCGGCACGCCGTCTTATTTCGTTCATCCGGGTGAAGCCAGCCATGGCGATCTGGGCATGGTGACCAGCGATGATGTGGTGCTGGCCCTGTCCAATTCCGGCGAGGCACCGGAGCTGTCCGATATTATTCATTATACCCGCCGGTTTTCGATCCCGCTGATTGCGATTACCAGCGGCGCCGATTCAACGCTGGGCAAGCATGCTGACATGGTTTTGTTGTTGCCACCTGTGGGGGAGGCGTGTCCGAACGGTCTGGCGCCGACGACTTCGACAACGATGACCATGGCGCTCGGCGATGCGCTGGCTGTGGCGTTGCTGGAACGGATGGGGTTGACGGCTGAGCAGTACAAAATTTTTCATCCTGGCGGCAAGCTGGGGCAGAAACTTCTGAAAGTTTCCGAGCTGATGCACGGCGGGGATGACATGCCGCGTGTCCGGGATAGCGCCAATATGGAGACAGCCTTGCTGGCTCTGACCGAGAAAAATCTGGGGGCGATTGTTGTTGTCGATGATGCCGGCGCTTTGCGCGGGATTATTACCGATGGGGATTTGAAGCGCCATATGGGGCCTGACTTGTTACAAAAACCGGTGACAGCGATTATGACTGCCGGGCCAAAGACAATCGGTATGGAGGCGCTGGCGGCTGAGGCGCTTGATATTATGCTGAATCACTTTAAATCGCCGATTACTTGCCTTGTCGTGATGGATGATGGCAAGCCCGCCGGGTTGATCCGGGTTCAGGACTGCTTGCAGGCCGGTGTGGCCTGACGATTTTCTTTGCCTGAAAACGTTGTGCCCCTATAATCTATTCAATGGAAAAAGAACAATCCAACCGTTTGCAACATTTAAACCGTCCGCGGAAGATCGAATCGACCGCGCGGTATACGCGTTTTGTACGCTGGATGCGGGTGGTTCTGCCGCTTATGGCTGTTGGCATTGTCGGGATTTTGATGGCCTGGCCGCGGGTGGAAGAAACGTTCGAGGCGATCCCGAAGGAAAACCTGATCCCGCAGGCGGTCATCGGCAAAAATGAATTGGTTAGTCCTCGTTTCGAAAGCGAAGATGAAAGCCAGCAGCCTTTTACCATTACGGCGACGCGGGCGCTGCAGAGCTCGGATGATCCCGATATGGTGCTGCTGGAACAGCCTATGGCCGACATTACTTTGAAAAGCGGAGACTGGATTGCCGTTGAATCGCAAAAAGGAACATACCGGCAGGAGAAAAAACAGTTGATGCTGACAGGAGCGGTTAAATTGTTTCACGATCAGGGATATGAGCTGCAAACGGAAAAATTGCTGGTTGACCTGCAGGCGCAAGAAGCGTGGTCCGACCAACCGGTTTCAGGCCACGGCCCGGCCGGAACGCTTCAGGCCAGCGGTATGCAGGCGGAAAACATATCGGAACGGCTGATTTTTACCGGCCCGGCCAAACTGGTTCTCAACCGGGCGATTAAGGGGATAGAATGAGATTTTTGATATTTAATTTTTTGATCGTATTTTTTCTGGCGGTATTCCCGGCTGCTGCCCAGAATGCCGGCGGTTTTAACCCTCAAAAGGACGAACCGCTGGAGATTACCGCGGATCAGACGTTGGAGTGGCACCGGGATACCCAGCAATTTATTGCCCGGGGGGCCGTGGTGGCAAAGCAGGGCGATGTGATTATTCATGCTGAAGTTCTCACGGCGGATTACCGGGAAACGGAAGATGAAAATTTCGATATTTATCGTCTGACCGCGGCGGGGAACGTTGAAATCGAATCCCGTGGCAACAAGGCCTATGGCGATAAAACGGTTTATAATGTCGATCAGGGTGTCGCGGTGATGACGGGTGAAAATTTGCGGTTGGTTTCGCCCGATCAGACTGTAACGGCGCGGGACAGTTTTGAATACTGGATCAATGAAGGCAGGTTGACGGCTCTGGGGGATGCCAAGGCTATTCGCGGCGAGGATACGATTACCGCGGCTCGTCTGGCGGCTTTTTTCACCAAGGGCGCTGATGGTAAGAACCAGCTTAACCGGCTGGAAGCTTATGATAATGTGGTTATTATCACGCCGACGGAAACGCTGAGCGGCCAGAAAGGGGTCTATAACGCGGCAACCAATGTGGCCGAATTGATCGGGACGGTGAAAATCCAGCGCGGCCCGAATGTTCTGGAAGGGGATAGGGCGGATGTTAATCTGGCCACTAATGTCAGCCGTATGCATGGCAGCCCCGAAACCGGGGGCCGTGTTCATGGGACATTCTATCCCGGAAGTGATAAAACCCAGCCATAAAGTAAATTGCATAAACCCGTAAAACCCGGCATGATGATTGTGCTATGCAAAAACGAAGACGTTTAAAATCAGTTCCCAAAGGCTTACAGGCGCGGCACCTGTCGAAAAGCTACAAAAAGCGCCCGGTTCTCCGCGATGTTAGTTTGTCGATCCAGCGGGGCGAGGCTGTGGCTCTCTTGGGGCCGAACGGAGCGGGAAAAACCACCAGTTTTTATATTATGACCGGTCTGATCGGGGCGGATGGCGGTTATATTATGCTGGACGGGCAGGATGTTACGGCGTTGCCGATGTACCGCCGGGCCCGAATGGGAATTGGCTATTTGCCTCAGGAATCCTCGATCTTCCGAGGGTTGAACGTGGAAGACAATATCAGGGCAGTTTTACAGGCTCAGGATTTGAAGCCCGAGGATCAGGAGCATTTTCTTGAGGATTTGCTGGCCGAGTTTTCCATCGCCCATTTACGGCGTACGCCCTCTGTGGCGCTGTCGGGCGGAGAACGCCGCCGGGTTGAAATTGCCCGGGCGCTGGCCGGTCGCCCGCAATTTATGTTGCTGGACGAGCCCTTGGCCGGAATCGACCCGATCGCGGTCAGTGAAATCCGCAATCTGGTAGGGCATCTGAAAGACCGGGGGTTGGGGGTTTTGATTACCGATCATAATGTGCGTGATTGTCTGGATATCGTTGACCGGGCTTATATCCTGCATGATGGTAAAGTCTTGATGGAGGGAACGCCGGACGAGATCGTTTCTCACGATGATGTACGGAAAGTGTATCTGGGCGAAGGATTTTCTTTATGACTCAGCCGGTTATCGCGCTGGCTTCCAGCACTAAATTTTATGATGAGACAAAAGAGTATGTCCGACAGCTTCAGGATGCCGGGTTTACCGTGCACCATCCGGCCTTTGAATTTGACGATGCCCATGACCAAACTATAACCCAGAAAGAGAAAGAAAGCCTGACTTTTCGCTTTCTGGATTTGTTGGACGAAACAAATATTTTATATGTTGTCGCCAAGGATGGTTATGTTGGCTATAGTGTAACAATTGAAATAGCCTATGCGTATGCAAAAGGTTTGTCGATTTATAGCAGTGAATCGATCCGGGAAATGGCCGTTAACGCTCTTGTTGCAAAGGCTCTTCCTTTCACGGATTTTCTTGATATGGTTCGTTCGGGGGACAGTTAAAAATGAATATTCTTGTTGTTGGTGGTGGGGGTCGCGAACACGCTTTGTCTTGGAAGCTGGCACAATCACGATTGTGTTCGGCGCTCTATGCTGCGCCCGGTAATGCGGGCATTTGTGAAAGTTCCGAATGCAATGGCATTGCGGCTGACAATATTGATGAAATTGTTGCCTTTGCCCAAGACAGGAAAATTGATCTGGTCGTTATCGGGCCGGAAGTGCCGTTGGTTGCCGGCCTGACCGATATCCTTAAAGAAAAAGGGTTTAAGGTTTTCGGCCCGAGCCGGGCGGCCGCCCAGCTTGAAGGCTCCAAAGCTTTCATGAAGGACATGTGCGCCAAGTACGGTATCCCGACGGCTGCCTATGGCCGGTTTACCGACCTGGATGCAGCCCGTACGTTTATCCGTACGCATGGGGCGCCGATCGTTGTCAAGACCGACGGGCTGGCGGCGGGTAAGGGCGTGATTATCTGTCAGAGCGTAGAGGAAGCGGAAAAGGCGGCGGAAGAGATGCTGTCCGGTGCAGCTTTCGGTGATGCGGGGACGGAAATTGTTATTGAGGAATTTCTGGAAGGTGAAGAAGTCAGCTTTTTCGCGCTGGCCGATGGGAAAACCGTTGTGCCGTTGCTTTCGGCGCAGGACCACAAACGTGTGGGGGACGGCGATATGGGCCTGAATACAGGCGGGATGGGGGCGTACGCCCCGGCCCATTTCATGACGCCGGAGCTGGAGAAGGAAATTTTTGACCGGACGATCAAACCTCTGATTGACGGGATGGCCAAAGAAGGTTGCCCGTTTACCGGCGTACTTTTTGCCGGATTGATGGTTAAAGATTGTGAGCCAACGTTGCTGGAATATAACGTACGGTTTGGCGATCCTGAATGTCAGCCGTTGATGATGCTGTTGAAATCCGATTTGCTGGAAATTTTACTGGCGGCGGCGGAAGGACGTTTGGATGAGGTCGCTGACCAGATTGAATGGCGTAATGCCACGGCTTTGTGCGTTGTGATGGCTGCAAAAGGTTATCCCGGCGACTATGAGAAAGGGTCTGTTATAGATCTGGATCATGCCGAAAGTGAAACGGAACACTGTAAAATTTTTCATGCTGGAACATGCCGGAACGGCGAAGGGCAACTGGTTGCCAACGGGGGCCGGGTTCTGGGCGTGACGGCGCTGGGGAATACTGCAAAATTGGCGCAGGAACGTGCGTACCATGCCGTTGATCTGATTGATTGGCCCGATGGCTTTTGCCGCCGCGATATCGGGTGGCGGGCTGTAAAAAGTGAAGGCGAGAGCTAGGAGCGTATCGTGTCAGAGGGGCAGGCTGTCGTTGCCAAAAAATGGTCTCAGGATGATTCACAAGACGCGATCCTGGCCCGGAATTGTGCCGGGATGATCCGCCGGTATGTTTTCCCCGCCGGGACGGTGTTGTTCAGAAAAGGAGAGCGCCGGGAATGTGCCTATCTTATCGACGAAGGCCAGGTCGATATTTTTGATGAGGACGAGGCCGCAAAAGATTCTTGTCTGTGTGTTTTGGGCGCGGGTGAGATTTTCGGTGAGATGGCCCTGATCGATGATGCCGCCCGGACCGCCGGGGCCGTGACGACGGCAGAATCCACGATTTTTGTTATTCCCCGTGATGCCCTGCGGGACCGCATTTCCGGACTTGATCCCATTCTTTCCTTGCTAGTTAGTTTGTTGATTGAGCGTTATAGCCTGACGCGTATTTACCTTCCTGAATCGATCAAGCAGGATCAGGGCGGTGATTTTGTTGAAAAGATCAGCCGCTATGAAAACCTGCCGGAAGTTCTCGTTCGTCTCCATAATACCGAGGAGCAGCGGGAAATAGCTTTGCGAGAGTTGAAGCTGGAGCAGGAATTACGGGCGGGACTGGATAACCGTGAATTTATTCCTTATTTGCAGCCTATATTAACGCTTCCGGATCGGCGGCTGGCGGGGTTTGAGGCTTTGATTCGCTGGCAGCATCCTGAAAAGGGGATGATTTTTCCTGACCAGTTTATTCCCGTGGCGGAGCGTACCGGAGTGGTCCAGCATCTTGATCGGATGATGCTGGAAAAAGCGTGCGAATATCTGCCGGCGTTGATGGAAAAGGCTGGTCCAGCCGGGAAAGATTTATTCATCAGCGTTAACCTGTCGGGGATTAACTTTGGTAATACCGATATTGTGAGAATGGTCGAAAAGACGCTGGAGAACAGCAATATTAACCCGCAGCAGATAAAGTTGGAAATTACCGAAAGTGCGTTGATCGGCGATGCGGATCTGGCCGAAGAGGTTCTGCAGGGGCTTAAAAAGCTCGGTGTGGGGATTGCTCTGGATGATTTTGGGACCGGTTATTCGTCGTTGGGATATCTCCACCGTTTTTCGATTGATACGCTTAAGATCGACCGGTCTTTTGTCATGCAGCTACACGATGATAATAAGAGCATCGATATTGTCCGGGCTATTGTGGGGTTGGCCCGGAATTTCAAGCTGCAGGTCGTTGCCGAGGGGATCGAAAAAGAGCGCGATGTTGTGGCTTTGAATTCTCTGGGGTGTGATTTTGCGCAAGGTTATCTGTTTGAGCGGCCTTTGCCTCTGGATGCCGCTTACCGGTTTATCGAAGAAAATCTCTTGTCTTGATAGCTCTTTACTATTTGAAATAAAATAAGTAATGTAATGCGTATTACGGGGTACGTATCTCGTAATTATATTTCAGCCTGTGAATTTTTACTGCGTTTTTGTGCAAAAAAATCCTTGAGGATCTTGCCGCATTCTTCGGCCAAGACTTCCTTGGTTACATCCGGGCGGTGATGACAGGTGGACAGATCATAAAATTTTCCGCCATGCTCGATTCCACCGCCCTTTGGATCCGGCGCTCCGTAAATAACGCGGCGGATACGGGCGAAACTGATGGCAGCAGCACACATAGCGCAGGGCTCGAGGGTGACGTACAGGTCGTATTCAGGAATACGCTGGGCGCCGGTGTTTTCACAGGCTTCACGGATTACAAGAATTTCCGCGTGTGCGGTGGGATCTGACTGTTCCCGCGTGCGGTTGCCGTTGCGGGCGACGATCGTTCCTGTACCGGGGTCTACCAGAAGGGCACCGATCGGCACTTCGTCGCGCAGCGCTGCTTTTTGCGCCTCTTCCAGCGCTAACGTCATGAATTTTTTATCTTGTTCTTTAATTGTCATGTATGCTTCTTAACGCCAAGATACGGCGATCGCCAAGATAAAAAATAATATTCCTGACGTTAAGAGGAGTTACGATGTCAGAAAAAAAAGAAAGAATAGCCAAGGTTATGGCGCGGGCAGGGCTGTGTTCCCGCCGCGATGCCGAGCGCTGGATTGATATGGGCCGTGTGAGCGTAAATGGCCGGGTTTTGGATACCCCGGCCTGTACCGTTGGGCCAGAGGACGAAATTCTGGTTGATGGCAAGGTTTTGCCACAGGCTGAAGGCACCCAGCTTTTTATGTATCACAAACCCGGTGGTCTGGTGACGACGGCGCGTGATGAAAAGGGCCGCCCGACGATTTTTGACGAATTGCCCGAAGGGTTGCCGCGGCTGGTGACGGTGGGGCGGCTGGATATGAATACGGAAGGGCTGCTGCTTTTAACCAATGACGGGGAGCTGGCGCGTTATCTGGAGCTGCCGGCGACGGGCTGGAAGCGCCGCTACCGCGTGCGGGCGCATGGGACGATTACACAGGAACGGCTGGATACGTTGAAAAAAGGAATTACGGTTGATGGCATGCGCTATGGCGAAATCGAAGCCAAGCTGGATAAGCAGCAAGGGAGTAACTGTTGGCTGACCGTATCAATCAAGGAAGGCAAGAATCGGGAAGTGCGCCGGGTGATGGAGGCGATCGGTTTGAAAGTGAACCGTCTTATCCGTCTGGCATATGGTCCGTTTCAACTCGGAAACTTACCCCTTGGCGCTGTTGAGCAAGTGAAAGGTAAGATTATGAAAGAGCAGATTTCCGGCTATTTTAAACAGCAGGATAAGAAATCATGAGAATTACGGCGGGGCTATATCGAGGGCGGCGGTTATCCGTGCCCAAGGGCCTGGACGTACGCCCGACGACAGATATGGTCCGGCAAGCGGTTTTCAATATGTTGCTTAAATATGATTTACCTGTGGATGCGGTTGTTCTCGACGGCTTTTGCGGAAGCGGGTCTTTGGGGCTTGAGTCCCTGTCCCGCGGGGCCGCGGCCTGTATTTTTATTGATAAGGATATCCAGCCTGCCCGTGATAATGCGCGGGCCATCGGTATCGAGACGGTGTGTACTTTTCTGAAAAGGGATGTACGAAAAGCAGGCGTACGGCCTGAAAGCATGCCCGCCGCGACACTTGCTTTTCTCGATCCCCCTTATCGTCGGGATCTGGTTCT
This sequence comes from Rhodospirillales bacterium, assembly GCA_020638175.1. Taxonomy (NCBI): domain Bacteria; kingdom Pseudomonadati; phylum Pseudomonadota; class Alphaproteobacteria; order Rhodospirillales; species Rhodospirillales bacterium. Next base: position 214,770 of record JACKJA010000002.1, on the reverse strand, counting down.
TCCGGCGCTGGCTGCCTTGGCCACAGGTGGTTGGCTGACTGCGGGGGGCATGGTTGTTGTTGAGGCTGAAAAGCAGTTTACTCTTTGTCCACCGGCCGGGTTTTCATTCCTGGATGCTCGTCCCTATGGCGACAGCCAGATTATAATGCTCCGCTATAAATCAGCCCCAGAAGAATAACGCCCAGCACAATCCGGTAGATGGCAAAGGGGGTAAAACTGATTTTCTCCAGCCATTTTAGCATCAGGGCGATGGCGGCGTAGGCCGACAGGAACGACAAAATAATGGCAATCAGTACGTCAAAGCCGAGCTGCGTATTTTCCGAATCCAGCAGGCTCAGGCCTGTCAGAGCACCGGCGCCGCTGATAGCTACCATGGCCAGCAACAACGAGTAATGGGCGGATTCCTTGCGGGAAAAGCCGAGCATCCGTCCGGCTGTCATCGTGATACCTGATCGGCTGGTTCCGGGGACAAGCGCCAAAATCTGGGCTAGCCCGATTAAAATCGCGTCTTTGATGGTCATGTTTTGTATTGTGCGCTGAACGGGGAATTTTGTATCGGCCACCCATAGAACGATCCCGAAAATCAACGTGCACCAAGCGGTGACTTTCAGAGAATTCACAAAAGCCGGGGCCAGTTCATGAATAAAGAAGCCTGCGGCGATTACTGGCAGAGAGCCAACGATAATCAGATAGATAAGCTGCGTGCCTTCTTGGTCGCTTTTTTTATTGAAAACAGAGAGCGCCGCGCAGGCCATATGCCAGACGTCCTTCCTGTAATAGAGCAAGACCGCCAGAAGGGTGCCGATATGCACGGCAATATCCATGGTCAGGTTTTGTTCCCACTGTGCCAGACTGCCGGTTTCGCCCATCAAAGCATGAGACAGCGCCAGATGGCCGCTGGAGCTGATGGGTAAAAATTCTGTGATTCCCTGAACCAGTGCGAGGATGACAATATGAAATAAAGGCATTATGATCTCTGGGTAATATTGTTGGATGTGCCCGGCACCATATCTGAAAAAAATACGATGGTCTATCTTGTTGCTATATTGGGGTTTGTTTGTGGCTTTTTTGCCGGACAACTGATTTTGATGAACGCCTTGCGTGAGTATTCGAAGGAAGAGATTCTGGAGATGATGAAAGATCCTGTCTCCCGGCTAAAATATGGTATGCTCAACTGGCTTTTAGCCGTGCTTGGGACGATCAGTTTTGTTATGATATATAACCATTATTTTTAAGTACGAGGAAATATACGATGTGTTTCAAAAATACAGCAGAGCGTTTTGGGTTGGTGGCTCAGGGATTCCACTGGGTTATCGCATTTCTGATCGTTGGGATGCTGGCTTTGGGGCTGTATATGGAAGAGATGGAGCGCAGCCCGGAAAAATTCGAGTTGTATGGTATTCATAAATCGTTTGGGATTTTGGTTCTGGCGCTGGTTGTCCTCCGGATTTTATGGCGGTTTATGAACGCAACGCCCGCGCCGTTGCCCAATCACCAGAGATGGGAAGTTGTTCTGGCCAAGAGTGTGCAGGGGATTTTGTACCTGATGATGATGGTTATGCCGTTGTCGGGCTGGATGATGTCGTCGGCGGGTGGTCATGACGTGGCTTTCTTTGGTTTGTTTACGATGCCGCCCCTGGTCGAGAAGAGCAAAGAGATAGGCGAGATTGCTTCCGAGATCCATGAAGTGGCGGCCTGGATTATGATAGGAGCGATTGTCTTGCACGTCGCGGGCGCTTTAAAGCACAAGCTGATTGATAAAGACGGAACAGTTGCCCGCATGCTTCCCTGGGGGCATGCAAAATAAAGCGCATCGGGGGCTGTTTTTTACGAAAATATGAGGTAAGCTCATTCCCATGAGGACATTATTTCACCTGTGGCTTCACCCTTTTTCCAGCAAGGTTCGGCTTGCGTTGGCGGAGAAGGGGCTTGATTTTGAATTGAAGATAGAAAAGGTCTGGGAGCGCCGTACCGAATTTTTGGCGCTGAACCCGGCAGGTGACGTTCCGGTTCTGATTGAGGAAGATGGCACGACTCTGGCCAATTCGCAGGTGATTTGCGAGTATCTGGAAGAAGTTTATCCGGATGTTAATTTGCTGGGGCAGGATCCTGTTCAGCGCGCTGAAACCCGGCGGCTGGTCAGTTGGTTTGATGTGAAATTCAATCAGGAAGTGACGGAAAACCTCGTGGGTGAAAAACTCATGAAGCGGATGTTGAAGCTTGGGGAACCGCATGGCCCGTCAATTCGGGCGGGGCACGCCAATATCCACTATCATCTCGATTATATAGGGTTTTTGACTGAAAAAAGACGATGGCTGGCCGGAGACGATTATTCGCTGGCGGATATTACGGCGGCGGCGCATTTGTCAGCGATCGATTATATTGGTGATGTGCCGTGGGACGAGCATCAGGCTGCCCGTGAATGGTATGGAAAAATAAAATCCCGTACGAGCTTCCAACCTTTACTGGAAGATAGAATCCCGGGATTTACGCCGTCCAATCATTTTGAAGACGTCGATTTTTGATGATAAACAAGAAGGCTGGATAAAGCCTCCAGAGGGTTAGTACATAAATGGAAAAAGAAACTGCCGACCATAAGCTCTTTTGCTTCGGGTACGGGTATACATCCGACTATCTTGGTTTTGCCCTGGAACATCTGGGAAACTGGGAAGTGGTCGGTACGACCCGCGATCCGGACAAGCGGGCGTTGCTCAAGCAGCAAGGCATTAAAACATATCTTTATGATTATCAGCATCCTTTGGAAGATCCCCAGTATTTTCTAAAAGACACGACTCATGTCCTGATTTCCACGCCGCCGGGCGATGAGGGCGATCCGGCCTTTTTATCTCATGCCGAAGATATCCTTAAAATCCCAAGCATTCGCTGGATTGGTTATTTGTCGTCCATATCCGTTTATGGTGACCGGCAAGGTGAATGGGTGGATGAAACTTCTGAAATCCGTCCTTCGTCGAAACGTGGTTCCCGCCGGGCGCTGGCTGAACGCCAATGGTTATCTTTGTTCCAGCAAGAAGGGCTGCCGGTTCATATATTCCGGCTGGCTGGTATTTACGGCCCCGGGCGTAGTGCTCTGGATACTGTGCGGGCCGGTGTGGCGCGACGGATTGATAAGCCGGGCCATGCCTTTAACCGGATTCATATCGAGGATATCGTTCAGGTTCTGGTTGCTTCCATGACCCATCCGAATCCGGGCCGGATTTATAATGTTTGCGATGATTATCCCGGTCCCAGTCATGAAGTTATCGCGTATGCCTGCAATCTTCTGGGGCTGGATGTGCCGCCGTTGATTCCGTTCGACCAGGCTGATTTGTCACCGATGGCCCGCAGTTTCTATGCCGATAATAAAAGGATAGCTAATGCGCGCATTCGTGAGGAGCTCGGTATTGAGTTGAAATATCCGGACTATGGGGCAGGTCTGGAAGGTTGTCTGGCCATGGAGCACAAGATTATAGAGGCCCATAAAGCTCAAAACGGCTAGGGTTTATCAGGCTTTACCAGATTTTTTCCGCTTTTTCTTGACGTATGTGTACGCGTTGTACGGAAGACGTACAGTGACGGTAGTCCCTACGCCAACGGTCGATGAGATGTTCAGCAGGCCGCCATGCATTTCCGCCAGTTCCTTGGTGATGGCCAGACCCAGCCCGGTTCCTTCGTGTTCCCGGGTATAGTGGCTGGCGGCTTGTTCGAACGGCCGGGTAATGTCTTTGAGCTGATTGACTGGGATACCCACCCCGGTGTCGTGGACTTTGATCGAGAGATAATCTTTTCGCAGCAGACATTCGACCCGTACGCTGCCGCCTTCATTGGTGAATTTCAGGGCGTTGGAGAGCAGGTTCAGCAAAATCTGCATAATGGCGCGGCGGTCAGCGATAATCGTCAGGTCGTCATCCTGAATATCGGCTGTCAGTTTGATCCGGGAATCGAGGGCGCGGCCTTCCATCATATGGACGGCCAGCTTGATCGTTTTTGCCAGATTAAGCTCTTCCAGATCGAGTTCATATTTCCCGGCTTCAATTTTCGACATATCAAGGATATCGCTGATAAGGTCCAGCAGATGTTCGCCGCTTTCGCGGATGCCGGCGATGTAATCCAGATATTTTTCCGTGCCGATCGGTCCGAGAAGCTGGCGTTGCATCATTTCGGAAAAACCGATGATGGCGTTGAGAGGGGTGCGTAATTCATGGCTCATGTTGGCCAGAAACTGGGATTTGGCGGCGTAGGCCCGTTCAGCGGCTTCCTTGGCGGCGTGAAGGTCGCGTTCATGCAGAGTACGTTCGGTGATGTCCTGCATAATGCCAAACAGGGCAATAACATCGCCATCTTCGTCCAGCTCGCATTTTCCTTCGCAGCGGATGTAGCGTATTGAACCGTCCGGGCGCTTGACCTGGAAATCCATGTCGTAATTGTTCTGTTCTATAATGGCGCGCTGGAAAGCCTGCATCAGGCGGCCGAGGTCGCGTTTGTGCAGCATGCCGTTGATGTTGTCCAGCGTCGGGGTGAAGTCATCCTTTTCAACGCCGAAGATCCGGTAGATTTGTTTTGACCACTCAATCGTTTCTTCGCCGACTTTCCAGTACCAGTGCCCCATGCGGCCAATGGCCTGCGCTTCGCTGAGTTGTTGTTGCTGCCGTTTCAGGGCGACTTCTTGCTCCTTGATTTCCGTCAGGTCACGGCCAACACTGTAGACCTTGTTTTCCGAGCGTTTTTGCCGCCACTCGATCCAGCGTGTCGTGTTGTTTTTGGTGACGATGCGTGATTCAAAGTCGATGATTTTTTCCTGCCCGTTATCTTCGTGCATCATGCCGTGCAAGGCGCTGCGGACATGTGGGCGGTCGTCCGGGTGGACCAGATCCATAAACGTCATATTGCGGAGTTCTGCGTCTTTGTAGCCTGTAACCGTGTTGAAGGCATAGTTAACCCGTGAAAAAGTGCCGTTCAGATGTGAAATCGACATGATCTCATTCGACATGTTCAGGAAATGGCGCAGTTCGTTTTCATCCGTCCGCGCCGTGATTTTTCCGTCGCCGGTTTTGTTGTTTTCCTGTTCGACGATATGAACGAATTTCTGGGTTATCAGGGGATCGAATGTTTCCTGGCCTGTTTTAAGAATCGAGCCCACCATAAAGGTTTGCCCGTCTTTACCGGTAATGCTGTCGAGCTGGATTTTCAGGGGCGTTTTGCGGCCCGCAATGTGGATTTTATGGATGCCATCATTGGGAGCGTCTGTATCAAAACTAATGATTTCTTTGATATTTTTACCTTTTAGGGCGGATGCAGATTGTTTGAGCAGTTTTGAAAAATCGTCGGTTAAAAACAAAACGGTCCCTGTCCCGTCGGTGACAAAACGGGCGCCCTGATCCTTTGACTTACCTGAACTGGCGGCTGCTTCGCGGGCCGAAGCAGCAGATGTTTTTTTGTTATTTCTGGACATGAAATTTAACGCCGTACCTATACTCTAGACATAACATAGCGCAAAGAATCGCCGCATGCCAACTTTCTTTGCATTTTTTGCGAAAAATGAGCGGGCGTCCGGCGGTTCCTGATTTTTATAAGGTTCCCTAGTATTTCACGCCACAGCCATAGGCTTGTGTCTGCGATACTTCAACCGCCGTTCCAGCGGCCAGATTATCCAGCGCTGCTCTCACGTAATTATGGGCGCCTTCGATTGTTTCCGGGCGCGGGGTGGGCTGGTCGTCTATGGCTCCGGCGTAAACCAGCGTTCCTTCCGCGTCGATCACGAACATATGCGGCGTGGTCTTGGCATCGTACAGGTGACCGATCGTGCCGTCCGGATCCAGAATACGGGCAGTTGCGTGGGCGTCGACTTCGGCCATGATCTCATTGGCTTGTTCGCCTGTTACGTTGCCTTGCTTGCCGGGGGCGGAGGAGACGATGGACAGCCAGATTACGCCTTCATCCGTGGCTTGTTTTTGCAGGGCTTGCATATTGCCGCTGCCATAATGTTTCTTGACGAACGGGCATTCATGGTTGGTCCACTCCAGAACAACCGTTTTGCCGAGATAATCGCTTAGGGCGTGTTCAACACCATTGGTGTCGGTGCCGGTGAAAGCCGGGGCCGGTTCGCCGATAACGGGCGCGGCATACGCCGGGGCGCTCAGGGCGAATAAGGCCAGAAAAGCAGTTAAAAAGCGGATCATTGTATGTCTCCTTATTCCTTGTGTTGGATCGTGTTCCTGATAATTTCCGGCGTCAGTAATTGCGGTAAAACAACAGGCGCCGGCCGTATCCCGGTTTCAGGATCGCGGGGTGCGTAATAGATGTAGAGCGGAACACCCTGCCGGTCAAAGTCGGCCAGAAAGTTTGTTATTTCGGCGTTGCTATTGGTCCAGTCGCCCTTTAAGGAGCGAATTTTCCAGTCCGCAAAGAGGGCTTTCGTTTCGGCGCGGTTCAAGGCAACACGTTCGTTGACCTTGCAGGTAATGCACCAATCGGCCGTCATATTGATGAAGAGCGGATCATTGCCTTTTTCCAGTTCTTCAAACCGGGCGGTTGAGTAAGGTTCTTCTAAGACGGCTGTTTCAAAGGCATGGGCCGGTGTCTCAACCGTGCAGCTTTTCATCGGATTGTGGTCCAGCAGCGCAACCAGTCCGGCCAGTACGAAAAACAGGGCGGCTATGGCGGTTACTATGATATGGGTGCTTGCTGCTTTTACAGGGCGGCGGAGCAGCCATATGCCAAAGGCGATGCCAACGGTGCCGCCCAGGGCCGCTAATACGCCGATGGAGCTGGTTTGCTGGGCGTAGACCCAGATTAACCAGGCACCGGATGCAAACATCGGGAAAGCCAAGAATTCTTTGAAGCCAACCATCCATGGCCCCGGCTTGGGCAAGGCTTTGCGAAGAGGTGGGAAGAGCGTCAGCAGCAGATAGGGAAGCGCCAGACCAAAGCCCAGTGCCAGAAAGACACTTAAGGCAATCGGTGCGGGTTGGGTCAGGGCAAAGCCCATGGCAACGCCCATAAAAGGCGCGGTGCAGGGGGTGGCGACCATCGTGGCCAGTACGCCGGTGAAAAAGGAGCCGCCGACCTTGTCGGGGCGTGTTAAATTTGCCCCCAGATTGGTGAAGATGCCTTTGATCTCAAAAAATCCGGCCAAATTCAGGCCGATGACAAACAGAAGATAAGACAAGAACAAAACGATGATTGGGTTTTGTAGATGGAAGCCCCAGCCAATGTGGGCGCCGCCTGCTTTCAGGAAGATCAGAAGCCCGGCAATCACAGCGAAGCTGACCAGGACACCGGCGGTATATTCAAGGCCATGAAGGATTGCCGCTTTGTTTTCTTTGCCGGATATATGGCACAGGCTGAGTGCTTTCATCGACAAAATCGGAAAAACGCACGGCATCAGGTTTAAAATTAACCCGCCGAGCAGGGCAAAAAACAAGGCTTTGAATATACCGCCGCTGGTTTTTTCAGGCGGCGGCAGTGGTTGTGTTGTATTTGGGGACGGGGCAGCGGGGGCAATAGCTTCCTGTTGAGTGGTATTGGTGTGGGCGGACACTTCAATCGCCGTGCGCTGGCCGTTTTCATCCGTGATGGTGATAACAAACCGTCCTTCTTCGATGTCTTCCAGAGGGCGGCTTCCGCGTTTTTGCCGGATTACCAGTTTTTCATCCGAGAGTGTGGCACGGGCGGCGGCAGTATTGTCGATTATGCCCCATTCGTATGGAAACAGTTCGTAGACAGCTTTGTCGCCCATTCCAAAAACCCGTGCGGGGCTCTGGAAATTCATATTGTCGAAGGTAATCGTCAGGACGAAATCTTCACCGTCTTCCGTCATCGTCACGGGCCATTCGAAAACAGCCGGTATCGAGTCGAAGGCTGCCGCGATAAAGCTCTCGTTTTCTTCATCCCTGTCATTCAGCGTCAATTCATAGTGACCGCTTTCGGGAATGCAGATATCGTTGCAGACCAGAATATCGATTGTTGCACCCAGCGTTACGGGTTCGCCGGAAAAGTCAGGCGGGGCTTTGATTTCCTGCAGGATAACAGCGTTATCGTGGTAGCCGTAATTAACCAGTACGTCGTAAGGCACTTTGCCGGGTGTCGGCCACAACATTTTCCCGGCGACGAATCCCGGTGGCAGTTCCCAGCGTACCCGCATGGGTTCACCGGAATCGCCGGGATTGCTCCAGTATGTATGCCATTCCGGTGCGATTTTTTGTTCAATAGCGACATAGATTGTTTCCCCGGCTTCTATCTTCGTTTTTTGCGGGGTAAGCAGAATCTGGCTGTAACGCTCTACTTCCTGTGCCTGTGCAGGCGAAAAAGACAAGAAAAGGAGAGCGGCGGTTAAAATAAAAGTACGTATCAAGACGGTTTCCTTCTCGTTGGTTTATTGTTCAGCTACTCTATAATTCAAAGCATCTTGACACAAGGTTACAAAAAGCCTGAGAGTTTCATGAAATTTCATCTGCGCAAAGAGAGAGACCTCAATCATGAATAGTACGGAAATGCCGTTGTGGGTTCCTTCACCGGACCGGGTTAAGGCGTCGCGCCTGTATCGCTTTATACAGGGGATCGAAGAAAAAACCGGACGTTCTTTTGAGGGGTACGAGGATTTCTGGCAATGGTCGGTTGAAAATATTGAAGATTTCTGGGCTTGTGTCTGGGATTTTTGCGGCGTCATCGGTGACAAGGGATCAGAGATCTTGATGAATGGCGATAAAATGCCGGGGGCGCAGTTCTTCCCGGAAGCGCGGCTGAATTATGCCGAGAACCTCCTGCGGCGCCGGGATGGAGGGACCGCGATCATTTTCAGGGATGAGAAAGGGGATGAGCGTACACTGACATACGGTCAGCTTTATGATGACGTCAGTCGTTGGCGGCAGGCGCTGGCCGGGGCCGGAATGAAGGAAGGGGACCGGATCGCGCTTTATCTGCCCAATATTCCCGAAGCCTTGATTGCGATGCTGGCGGCGTCCAGTATGGGCGTTATTGTATCCTTGGCTTCGCCCGATTTCGGTGTGCAGGGCGCGGTCGACAGATTCGGGCAGATTGAACCCCGTATTCTGGTGGCGGTTGACGGTTATTATTACGGGGGAAAAGACATAGACTGTACGCAAAAAGTACAGGACGTACGTATGCAGCTTCCCAGCGTTGAGAAGACCGTGATGGTTCCGTTTCTGGGTAAGGGGGCGGTGGCGGATAGTGTTACGGTGGAAGATTTTATCGCTTCTTATGCACCGCGGGATATAGCTTTTACGCGCGTGCCGTTTAATCATCCCTTGTTCATTATGTTTTCCAGCGGGACGACGGGCGTTCCCAAATGTATCGTCCATGGCCATGGCGGGACATTGCTCCAGCATTTAAAAGAATTCCAGCTTCATTGCGATCTCGGACGTGATGACCGGGTGTTTTATTTTACCACGACGGGATGGATGATGTGGCAATGGCTGGTTGGCGGATTGGCCAGTGAAGTTTGCCTTTTGCTGTTTGACGGATCGCCGTTTCATCCGGACGGGGAAGCGCTCTGGGCGTTTACCAGTAAGCATAAGGCCAAATTGTTCGGGACGTCAGCCAAATATATAGATGCGCTGAAAGTTAACGATATCCGGCCCGGTGATAAATACGACCTGTCGGACTTGAAAATCATTACATCGACCGGATCGCCGCTGGTACATGAGAGCTTCGATTATGTGTACGACGCGATAAAAGGTGACGTACATCTGGCGTCTATCTCCGGCGGCACCGATATCGTGTCGTGTTTTGTGCTTGGCAATCCGATCTCTCCGGTATGGCGCGGTGAGATACAGGGGGCGGGGCTGGGGATGGCTGTCGATGCCTTTAACGATGAGGGGCAGCCTATTCCGCCCGGTGCCGGGTCCGGTGAGCTGGTTTGTACGCGTCCGTTCCCCTGTATGCCGGTACAGTTCTGGAACGATCCGGACGGGGTTAAATATCACGGCGCTTATTTTGAAAACTACCCGAACATCTGGTGTCATGGCGACTGGATAGAGCGTACCGCGCATGGCGGATTTATCATTCATGGCCGTTCGGATGCTACGCTCAATCCCGGTGGAGTGCGGATTGGAACGGCGGAAATTTACCGTCAGGTCGAACAGGTGCCCGACGTTGTCGAGTCCATTGCCGTTGGGCAGGACTGGGACGGCGATGTTCGGGTCATCTTGTTTGTGAAGATCAGAGACGGCGCCGTCTTGACGGAAGAGCTGATTAAAACCATTAAAACCCGGATTCGCACCGGTGCTTCGCCGCGGCATGTGCCGGCCAAGGTCATTGCGGTTGCGGATATTCCCCGCACCAAATCGAACAAAATTGTCGAACTGGCTGTCCGGAATGTTATTCATGGTCGTCCGGTCAAGAATGTTGAGGCGCTGGCTAATCCTGAGGCTCTGGATTTGTATAAGGATTTATCCGCGCTGCAAGATTAATTATTTGACATAATTAATACCCTTGTGTTACTAATTCTTGCGTTATAAATATTTTGCTAAGGGGAGTGTTACTATGTCCATGGATTTTTCAAATTTTAAAGCATCAACGGCCCGGAAAGCCGGCAGAGCCGGGGCTGTTATAAGTACGCTTATGACCGCGACTCTGGCCTTTGCGGCGGTAACCGCCCATCAATGTGGCGAAGACCATGCGAATGGTGTAAAGACGCCTGTTTCCGCTTGTTCTGCACTGGGCGCTGTTGCTAGTTTTATTGCCGGTCCCCGGTAAACATAAAAGAAGATAAAATTATGATATCTCAAAGTCGTGTAAGAAATGCCTCCAAAGGACGAGGCCTTTCGATTCGCCGGGCCTCTGTTATTCTGGCGGGCGCTTTTGTGGCGGCCAGCGGTCTGTCGACGTGGATGCACCATAAGCTGGAACACAAATATTTTCCGGGCGCAGATGGTGCGATGTTGAGGGCCGTTTATGATGCTGCCGTGAATGATCGTTGTGCGGGTGTGCCGGATGCCTATCAAGTGGGGTGTAAAAAAATTACCCGGATGAATCCCGGCCCCCGGTTTGGGGCGTTTTTAGCGAATTTAGGTCGTGAGGCGGGAAATTTAACGCCCTCGAATCCGGCCATAAAGTAATAAAGATACAAAAAAATCAAAAAAACTATTGTATCATTTCTTCAAATCGTGTTTGATTGGAACATGATAATAAAATGCAATGCAGAGACAGACATTCAGAATAACCGCGCCCTTCTATGGGCCGCGGGGTTCTGCGTTGCTGCGGCCGCCGCGTGTGCCGCCCGTTAGGGCTGGCCATTTTTCGACATAGCGCGAGGCGCGCGAACAATTTTTCCCAGAAATAAACAGAATTTCCTTTTAAACGAACGGGATTCGTGTATCTAAAAAGGTCCATAAACAATGAAAACACTACAATTATATGAAGGCGGGATGAGCGGCGAACAGCCCTCTTATATGAAGATGAGATCAGTTATTGAAAATTTGTCATCAAATCCCGGTGCGGATGTGGTGCGTTACGGTCGCAATCGCAAGGATATTTTGACGCTGGCGCAGGGGGAAGGTGATAAAGCCACTCCTGATTTTATTATGGCGGGTGCGCAAAGAGCCTTGCAGGAAGGGCTGACTTTCTACAGCCCTGTTCTGGGCCGGGAAGAGCTGCGGCAGGAAATTTCCAATTATTATGCCCGGATATATGGCTTGCAAATCCCGACCAACCGGATTTTTGCCACGGCGTCCGGTACAACTGCTATTCATTTGGTTTTGACGGCTTTGCTGGATGAAGGTGACGAGGTTGTTGCGGTTACGCCGATCTGGAAAAACCTGCTGGGCGCGGTGGAGTTGGCGCAGTCGACGATAAAAGAGATGCCTCTGTCCTGCGAGGATGGCCAGTGGACGCTTGATATCGAGAAACTGTTTGATACCTGTACACCGAAGACCAAAATTATTATGATTACCACGCCGTCAAATCCGACAGGCTGGACTATGACCAAGGCCGAAATGAAGCAGGTTATGGATTTTGCGCGCGCGCGCGATATCTGGGTTATTTCCGATGAGGTCTATGGCCGTCTGGTTTATGACGGGGTGCGCGCTGACAGTTTTCTGGATATTTCCGAGCCGGATGACAAGCTTTTTATTATTAACAGTTTTTCAAAAACATGGGCGATGACAGGCTGGCGGCTGGGCTGGATTGTCGGGCCGGCTGAAGCGGAAAAGGCGATTTACGATGTTGCCCTGTATGACAATATGTGTCCGCCAACCTTTACGCAGTTTGGGGCGATTGAGGCATTGCGCCACGGGGAGCCGTTTTTACAAGAGCAGCTGGCCCTGTGGAATCAAAATTGCGATTTGTTGATGGCGCGGTTCGATGCTATGGGCAAGGTACGGGCTAATCGCCCGCAGGCAACGTTTTATTCGTTGTTTCAGGTCGATGGAGAGCCAGACTGCCTAACGTTTGCCAAGCGCCTGATTGACGATGTTGGCCTGTGTCTGGCACCGGGTTGTTCGTTTGGAAAAATCTCCCGCGGATCAATGCGTTTGTGTTTTGCCGTATCTCAGAGTAAATTAAACGAGGCGCTGGATCGTCTGGAGCAGGCTATATCCTGAGCGTTGGCTTAATACACTGTGGTAAATACGATAATCAAAGTGAGGAAAAAAACATGAAAATTGAACAAAACGTGGGCGATCAGGATAAAAAACTCCGCCTATCCGCAGCATTGGTGACGGCTATTTTGGCTCTGGTTTTGAGTGGTTCGCTGGAAGCTGTTTTCTGGGTTCTGACGGTTGTACTGGTTGTAACCAGCATCGTCGGCTTTTGCCCGGCTTATACGCTTTTGGGTAAAAATACCTGTGGCATGGGGAAAAGCGGAAAAGGCGAATGTTGTGGTGGCGGTTGCCATGGCGAAGACAAAGCTGAAGAAAAATCAGAAGACGATAAAGCCGCCTAAAGATTAATGCGCGGTTATTTCGGAATAGGGGTGGAGGGGATCAGCAAGGAAGCCAATGTTGGCAATCTGGTCCGCTCCACCCACGCTTTTGGGGGCAGCTTCTTTTTTACCATCGCGCCGCATGTCGATGTCCGGGCGATGCGGGTGTCCGATACATCGGGCGCGTTTGACCATGTTCCTTATCATCAATATGAAACGGTTGACGATCTGGCTTTGCCCAAAGGGTGCCGGTTGGTCGGCGTTGAATTGACCGAAGATGCTGTTGAACTGCCCAGTTTTAGGCACCCTGTCCGGGCGGCTTATGTCTTGGGGCCGGAAATGGGGAGTTTGTCACCGGCCTTGCAGGCGCGGTGCGACCATATTGTGCAAATTCCTATGAAATTCTGTGTCAATGTCGGGGTGGCGGGCGCTCTGGTGATGTATGACCGGATGCTCTGTATGGGCCGGTTTGCCGAGCGACCGGTCAAGCCCGGCGGCCCGGCTGTATTCGATGTGGCTCAACAGCAGGGGCACCGACGAAAAATACGTTCCCGAAAAAACGTATCATCCTAATACCGGAGAAAAATCTGAAAAAAGCGGCGGGTTAATGAATGCGGCCGCACCGGGGCATCTGTCGTGACCAGACACAGGCAGCCTTTGAGGGGATCCGCAATCGGATGATGATCGCTGCCGTCGTCCATCAACAGCAAATCCCCGCGCTCATAATGACCGTTTTCATCGCTGAATCCGCCTTCCAGTACCAACATGCATTCCCGCCCCCGGTGACTATGGGCCGGGGTTATGGTTCCGGGGGCAAGCTGCATCAGGTGCGCCCGTCTTGTCGGATTGCGTAGCGGGATAGCACAAATCTTGATGCCGGGAGCCAGATTTCTCCAGCGCAGCCCTTTATGAGAACACGCTTTTGTCAGGTAAGTGTGGAGCGGTGTTGGGAGGCAAAGCGATTCCGCAAATGTTCGGAGGGCTTCCTGTCGGCAGGAATTGTCTCCCGCCGGGCACTCCTCAAGTTTGTCCAGAACGGCGGTCAGGCTTGCCGCGTTCATCGAAACCGGGGGGCAGCATCCCTCGATTATTGCGCCGCCAAGCCGTTCGCACGATTCAACATAGCGCCGGGCTAACGGGGAAAGCGTGATATAAGATGCCGCGACCAAAGACTGGGCCTCATCCAGTGTGCCCGCGGCGTATTCCATGAGCATGACTTCGCAATCGGAATGGAATTTTCTAGTCATGACAACGTCTCCCCCAGATGGTGGCGCAGACGCTCCAGCGCCAGTCTTATGCGCGATTTTACGGTGCCGAGTGGTAAACCGGTTTCGGCAGCGATGTCGGCGTGGGTTTTGTCTTCAAAATATGATTTGCGGATAATCTCGGCCTGCTCCGCCGGTAAATCTTCAATGGCCGCGGCCAGGATATCGTTTTCCTGAGTTTGGTTTATGGCCAGATCAGCGGAAAGCGGGGCATCCGGGATCATCAGGGGATCGTTCCGGTCAGGTTCCGGGCGCCCGCGTTTGCGGAAGTAATCAATCCGTTTGTTCCGGGCGATGGTGTAAATCCATGTGCTGGCGCTGGACAAGGCCGGGTCATAAGTCATAGCCCGGTTCCAAACGGTCAGCATTGTTTCCTGCGCCAGTTCGTCAGCCGTATCGTGATTAAGTCCGCCCTTGATGAAAAAACCTTTGATCCGGGGGGCGTAATATTCAAACAGATGAATAAAGGCCTGCCGGTCGCGCTTTTTACCGACAGCGGTCAAAAAATCTTCAAAAGACGGAGGAGCCGGCCCCTCCGTGTCTGTTAACGGTTGTTTCTTCAAAAGCCGCTCCTGTTGCATAGCGCCCCCCTTTCCTGCAAAAGGCAGGTCGTTCATTGATAGCATATAGGATGCGGGCTGCAAATTTTTCTCCTGAAATCATTGTGTGATTTACAAAATATATCTTCATACGTTGGCGAATCGATTGGGGATCACCTTCGATAAGGCTTATTTTGGGGTTTTGCCTTTTTCTGTAGCGGGTATATAATGGAACGAGCTGTTTCAAGCTTTCTTTCGGTTTTATCGCCGTAAATTGGGTTTATGTTTCGTATCAGTAGATTAAAAACTGGATAGATTAAGGGTTGTTAATGATGAATAAGGTGTTTTTTCTCGTCGCTTCCATTGCGTTTTTTTCGCTTATCAGTGCCGGGAGCGCGCTCGCTTCAGAGCCGCGTCTGATAGGAACCTATGGTGATTGGTCGGCTTATGTCTTCGAAGAAAATGGCGGTAAGGTCTGTTATATGGCCAGCCAGCCTAAAAAAGCCGAAGGGAATTACACCCGCCGGGATCAGCCTTATGCCCTTCTGACGCACCGACCTTCCGAAGGCAGCAAGGATGTTTTTAGCTATATAACCGGTTATTTATACAAAACCGGCAGTGACGCCACTGTGACGATTGATTCAAAGAAATTTACCCTGTTTACGCAAGATGACACGGCCTGGGCGCCGGATGCGGCCACAGATGGTGAAATTGCCGCTGCTATTCGCAAGGGATCGAAGATGGTGGTTAAAGGAACCTCCGCCCGGGGGACGCTGACGACGGACACTTACGGTCTGAGTGGCTCCGGCGCGGCCCATGATGCCATCAACAAAGAATGTGGCATGTAATCTGTCGGTGCTTCCGGAAGGGAAACTGTATGAAACACATAGAAGTGTCGAAAAAAATAAACCTGTCTCAAAAAATAGAGGCCGATTCTCTGAAGGAGATATTAATTGAGCGACTGGCTCATGCTCTGGATATTGAAGTGGTTTCCGGGGAGGGAGCGCAATTCAAACTGACGGGAACCACGGGATCGCCGGCGGGGATTGCCCGTCATGCCCGTTTGGATCTGGATGTATCGGTGAAGCTGGATGATGCTGTTGCCAGAATTATTATTTCCGGCTTTGCCCGTCCGGCGCGGTCGTTGACCTTGCTTTATTCAACCTTGTTTTTCTTTTTGCTTTTGGTTGGGCTTTTGCCGGGTTTTGTGGAAACGAGTGCTGAAAACAGCGGTCCGGTTGATGCCTTGGTGTTTTTGATTTTCGGGATTTATATTGTTATGGATGTAAACAAGAAGCTCTCCGAACCCAAGGAGCTTCTTGAATCGGCTTTGGAATCGCTGGATACTACCTTTGGATAAACAGCGGTTGGAACAAAATTATATCTATGGTAGGTAAGGGGTTTCCTGTACATAGAGACTTTCACGAATCAACGTTACACATACGAATGTCAAAATTTATCATATTTATAAACGCCGTCGCCCGTTATGTGCCCTTGCGCCACCGTTATTTGTTGACGAGAAATAATCGTCTGCGTTTGCGTTTTGTTGTTTTACCTTTGATTGCCGGATTGTCGTTCGGCTTGGCGGCTATGGTCGGGTTTTCAAAAGATTCCGGAGCTGTGCGGATGCCAGTGCCGATGGAGCGCTCTATGGCGCAGGCCTTGCAGCCGGCTGTTTACCGGCCTTCTTTTTCTGTGCTGGATGGCCAGTCGCAAGAGCAAGCTGCTTTGCCGGAGGCGGAGGTTGTTCTGGCAGCGGTTTCGGCTCCTATGCCCCAGCCCAAAGAAGAGCATCTGAAAATCGGTAAGGGTGATACCCTGACGGCGGTTTTGGAAAAAGCCGGAATTTCCGCCAGTGATGCTTACCGCGTGGTCAAGGCGATGGAAGATGATTATGATCCGCGCCATATTCGTCCTGGCCAGGTTCTTGCCGTCCGTTATGATCCCAGTGAGGATGGCGATGATTATAGCTTTGCGGCTATGCGCATGGATATTGATCCCCTGAAGACGCTCGTTTTATCCCGTCAGGGCGATGGTTTCGTTTCGGATATTGAAGAAAAAGAAACGGTCCGCCGGACGTATGCCAGAGATGCCGAGATTGAGGTCTCCCTGTTTGGTTCTGCGGCGAAGGCCGGTGTTCCTAATGGTGTGATTGCCGAAGCAATTCGTATCTTTTCATGGGATGTCGATTTCCAGCGCGATATTCGTCAGGGCGACAAACTGGAAGTACTTTATGAGCAAATCGAAACCGAGGACGGCGAACTTATTAAAAGCGGTGATGTGCTTTATGCCCGTTTGAACGTTAATGGCCGGGATATTCCTGTTTACCGCTATGAAGATAAAAACGGGGACGTTGATTATTATACGGCCGAGGGCCGCAGTATCCGTAAAGCCTTGATGAAAACGCCGATTGACGGGGCGCGGGTTTCATCGGGATTTGGTCTGCGTAAACACCCGGTTTTGGGGTACAGCAAGATGCATAAGGGGCTGGATTTCGCGGCCCCGACCGGGACGCCGATTTATGCTGCCGGGGACGGGACGGTCGAGAAGGCCGGACGTTGGAGTTCTTTTGGAAATTACATTCGCATTCGCCACAATTCATCGCTGAAAACGGCCTATGCGCATTTGAACCGTATTGAACGCGGCGTTACGCCCGGAAGCCGCGTCAAGCAAGGTCAGGTGATCGGTTATGTCGGGACGACGGGACGGTCGACCGGTCCGCACCTCCATTATGAGGTCATGGTTAACGGGGCGCAGGTCAATCCGCAGTCTCATAAATCACCGCAGGGTAAGTCTTTGACGGGAGAGCAGCTCAATGCCTTTAAGGTAAAGGTTGGGGCTCTGGACAAGCAATATGCTTCGTTGCTGACTGATGGCGATGACCGCAAAACGGCGATGAATTTAAATCAATAATTCCTTTATAACAGGGCACTTCGAACGGCCAAGGCGTAGAGTGCTGCCGTTTCGCTGCGCAGGACGTTGTTTCCCAGAGAGACGGGCGTGCAGTTTTGTGTGCTTGCCAGTTTGCTTTTTTCCTTTTCAGTAAAGCCGCCGGGCGGGCCAATCAGCAAGGCCACGTTTTTTGTGTCTAATTTTGATAAAGCTGCCGCTAGCGGCGCGGTATCCGTTCGTTCAATGCAGGCCAGCAAAGGCGTGGCAGTGGGCCAATCGCTGAGCGTTTCTGTTAATGAGCGCAGGGCGTGCAGGCGTGGCAAGCTCAGCCGTTCGCTTTGCTCTGCGGCTTCCTGGATCTGTGCAGTGATTCGTTCAGTTTTTAACGCATGAATATCGGTGTTTTGCGTTGTAACCGGGCATAGATCCGTAACACCCAGTTCCACCGCTTTTTCAATCAGCCAGTCTTGCCGGTGTTTTTTTAAGGGGGAGAATAAAAGCATTGTTTTGGCTGTTGTGGCGATTTGTTCGCGAATTTTCTCCACAGGGCATGCTTGTCCGCGCTTTTTATCCAGCAATCTCAGGCGGGCCAGCCATTCACCTTCTTGGCCGTTAAACAGGCGCACTTCGTCGTCTACCTGACGCCGCATGACGTTTTTCAGGTAATGAAGCTGTTCCGGGGCAAGGTCGATTGCGCTGTCTTTTTGCAGCGGGCTGTCGACATAGAGCCGCGGGAGTTTTATGATCGTCTCCGGATTTTTCATCATAACTAGCTATAGAGCATTTCATGCATACCGATATCAACCAAAAAAGCTGGATTGAGTTTTTGCCGGAGGCGCTACGGCCCTATGGCTATCTGGCGCGGCTGGATCGTCCGATCGGTATATGGTTGCTGTTATTGCCGGGCTGGTGGGCGATTGCCTTGGCGGCAGGCGGCGCTTTGTCAATGAACGGCGATGACTGGAAGGTGGCCGGGCTGTTTGCTGTGGGCGCGGTCGTTATGCGGGCGGCAGGCTGCGTGGTTAATGATCTGTGGGATCGTGATCTGGATCGACGGGTTGAACGTACGGCGCTGCGGCCTCTGGCGGCGGGAACGGTTAGCCGGCCGCAGGCTTTTGCGTTTTTGCTGTTTTTATTGCTGATCGGTTTGTCAATTTTGCTGCAACTGTCATTGGTGGCCGTGTTGCTGGGTATCCTGGTTATGCCTTTGATTGCGCTTTATCCGCTGATGAAACGTATTACATGGTGGCCGCAGGCTTTTTTGGGGCTGACATTTAATTTTGGCGTGTTGATGGGATGGGCTGCGGTTTCTTATGTTGTAGGCCTTCCGGCGCTACTTTTATATGGGGTGGCGATATTGTGGACGCTGGGGTATGACACGATCTATGCCCATCAGGATAAAGAAGATGATGCCAAAATCGGGATAAAATCCGCAGCATTGAAACTGGGTGCGTGCAGCAAAAAAGTGATCGCTGGATTTTATGCTGCCGCCTTTTTGTTGTTGTTGGCGGCGATGGTCGCGGCGCAGGCAGGCGTGTTATCCTGTATTCTGTTGTTGTTGCCTGCGGCCCATACCGCCTTGTGTCTTCGGAAATGGAACCCGGATAACCCGAACAGCTCGTTGTCGGTTTTTAAAGCCAGCCGTGATACGGGGCTTCTGGTGCTTTTGGCGATAGCTTTTTGATATCGACTATCCGCCGTATAGGTGCCGCAGGCGTTGTTCGGCAATAATCAGCATCGGCAAATCCACATGTCCGGAACGGCGCATGTCCGTGAAAAGCGGTTCGAGCTGTACGGCTTGGTGCCCGTGAGTTTCCAACCAGCATTTGACGATATCGTGTCCATCCGGTCCGCAGGCGCCGCTTTTTATTTCGTTGCGCATGTCATTCAGAACACGAATGGTCAGACCTGTCTGGCTGGAATATAGATGGTCGATCATGCCGTCGATGGCTTCCGCCGTCCAGCGATCATCGGTGCTCAGATACCGGGCTTGCTTACGCAGCCAGTGTAGGGGGAAATACTCGCCCACGGCGAAGTAGGCCGCTGCTGTCACAGGAATGCCCATTTTGCAATCAAGGCTGGTGCGGATGATGTCGCAAGCCGCACCCAGACGCGGGATCAGGGCGATCTGGTATGCCAGTTCTTTAGGCAGGCCATCATTTATACCCATAGAGGTATGGCGCTGCATGGCTTCGATTTGCTGCGGCGTAATAACATTTTCCAGCTCTTCTTTCAGCATGGCGATGCCGGATTTGAATTCGCGGGTATCTTTTGTAATTTCGGGATCGCGGCCCAGACGGGTCAGGAACCATGTGACTTCCCGCTCTGTCATCTTGGCGATATCGCGCATGGCCCGAAGCTGGACTTCGGCAGGAACCTTGTTATCGAGGCTCTCAATACTGTTCCACATATCGACTAGACCGAAGGCATCCCGCACAATCAGAAAGGCGCAGGCAATGTCAGCCGGGCTGGCCCCGGTTTTTTCCATGCGGTCCTTGATAAAGGTCGGACCCAGACGGTCCACCATCGTGCTGGCGATGGTGGTGGCGACGATTTCCCGGTGCAAGCGGTGGCTTTCGATTTCCTTTATATATTTTTTACGCAAAGGCGTTGGAAAATAGGATACCAACCAGTCTTTTGTTTCCGGCAGATCGGGAATATTGCTGGCCAACAGGTCTTTGGTAAAGGTGATCTTGGCGTAGGAAATCAGGACGCAAAGTTCCGGCCGGGTCAGTCCCTTGCCGCTCCGCAGGCGCTTTTCGATCGTGTCTTCATCGGGCAGGCCTTCCAGCGCGCGATTGATGCCGATGTCCTGTTCAAGATCCTTGATCCATTCGGCATGCGCCGTCAAGTTTTCGGCAGCGCTCATTTCGGCCAGGCTGATGCCTTGCGTTTGCTGGTAATTATGGCGCAGCACAAGTGAAGCGACTTCGTTCGTCATGCTTTCCAGCAATTTATTTCGCTTGGGCAGTGTCATGCTGTTTGTTTTACTGGCCATGACTTCGGCCAGTAAAATTTTGATATTAACTTCGTGGTCGGATGAATCAACGCCGCCGGAATTATCTATGAAGTCGGCGTTCAATTTACCGCCGTGCAGCGCGAATTCGATCCGTCCGCGCTGGGTGATGGCCAAATTGGCTCCCTCGCCCAGAACGCGGGCGCGGATTTCTGCCGCATTAATCCGCAGGGAATCGTTGATTTTATCGCCGACATCGCTGTGTTCTTCCGATGAGGCTTTGATATAGGTTCCGATCCCGCCGAACCACAGCAAGTCTGTCCGTGCGCGCAGCATGGCCTGAATCAGTTCAGACGGCGTTACCCGGTCGTTTTTCAAACCAAAGCGGTCCTTGATTTCCTGTGTCAGTTCCAGACTCTTGTCGCTCCGGGAATAGATACGGCCGCCTTTTGACAGTTTGGCGGTATCGTAGCCGTCCCATCCTTTGACCTCTTCAAACAGGCGTTTGCGTTCGGCAAAACTGACGGCCGGATCGGGATCGGGGTCACAGACAATGTGCAGGTGATTGAAAGCGCCGACAAGGCGGATATGCTCGGAGAGCAACATGCCATTTCCGAACACGTCGCCCGACATGTCGCCAACCCCGATCACGTCGAAAGGCTGGGTCTGGATATCATGGTTAAGTTCCCGGAAATGACGCTTGACGGATTCCCAAGCACCGCGGGCGGTAATCCCCATTTTTTTATGATCGTACCCCGCCGATCCTCCGGAGGCAAACGCATCGCCCAGCCAGAATTCGTATTCGGCGGAAATGCCGTTGGCGATATCGGAGAATGTTGCGGTTCCTTTGTCGGCGGCAACAACCAGATAAGGATCGTCACCATCGCGGCGAACAACGTCCTTGGGCGGAATAACTTTCTTGCCTTTGCGGTTGTCGGTGATGTCCAGAAGGCCGCGAATAAGTGTTTTGTAGCAACGGATACCTTCTTCGATGAAGGCGGCGCGTCCGCCCTCTTTCGGGGGCTTTTTAACGATAAAGCCGCCTTTTGCGCCCATCGGGACGATAACCGAGTTCTTGACCTGCTGTGCTTTCATCAGGCCGAGGATTTCGGTGCGGAAATCTTCATGCCGGTCTGACCAGCGCAGACCGCCGCGGGCAATAACATCACCGCGCAAGTGCACACCTTCCATCCATGGTGCGTAGACATAGATTTCCCGGTAGGGTTTGGGTTCCGGCAGGTCATGGATCGCCTTGCTGTCAAGCTTGATCGACAGGTAATGCTTATATTCGCCCTCGGCATTCTTTTGATAAAAGTTTGTGCGCAAGGAGGCATCAACAATATTGGTAATGCTGCGTAGAATTCTATCTTCATCGAGTGAAGCAACGGCTTCCAGCGCATGATCTATCGCGATAGAAAAACCGGCGGCTTTTACTTGCGCATCATCACCGTTTTCAGGATCATGCAATGCTTTAAACAAATTGACAATTTGCTGCGCCAGTGTCGGGTTGTTGGTCAGGGCGCGTTCCATATAACGTGTCGAGAACGGATACCGGGCTTGCCGCAGATAGCGAACGCAGGCCCGTAAAATCATGATTGAGCGCCAGTCCATTTCCGCCAGAAGAACCAGACGGTTCAGGCTGTCGTCTTCGGTTTCGCCGTACCATATTTTGGTCAGCGCCGTTTCAAAAATATCTTTAACGGTTTCGATCTTTGCCGCATTGTTTTCTTCTCGCGATTCCAGCATGAAATCATGAACCCAAACGGGTGATTGTTCACCGGCGATCTGGATCTTGAAAGGCAGTTCTGACATGACCTGCAGCCCCATATTTTCCATGACCGGCAGGATGGCGGAGAGCGTGACGGGTTCGTCCTTGTGATAAATTTTTACGCGAAGCTGATTGCCTTCGCACATTTTGCATTTGTATAGGTCCAGAGAGAACCGGCCGTTTTTCAAAACCCCTTCTATTTTTTGGATATCATAGATTGCCTGCCGTGGCTGAAAGGCTTCCCGGTAGCTGACGGGAAACGCCTCACCGTACCGCTCGACAATTTTCAGGGTATCGTTTTCACCGGTGCCTATATCGTGCAGGGTTGCCGCCAGCTTTTCACTCCACAGACGTCCGGCTTCCTGAAGCTTGGCCTCGATTTTATGGAAGTCATATTTTTTCTTTTTGTTCTGGTCGATATAGACCGTGTACATGACCCGTGCGAGCGGCGAATCATCAAGATTCGTATGAAAATTATCGACGGTGCCTTGCAGTTCGTCGGCCAGTATTTTCTGGATTTTCATGCGCAGGCGCGTGTCATAGCGGTCACGCGGAACATATACCAGGCAGGAAATATAACGACCAAACGGATCGGCGCGCGTGTACAGGGCAATGCGCTGCCGTTCCTGCAGGCGTAAAATGCTGAGGGCTGTTACCATCAGATCATCAACGGAGATCTGGAACAGTTCGTCGCGCGGGTATTTTTCTAGGATATGGCGCAATGCTTTGTCGTCATGGGTACCCCCGGCGAAGCCAGCTCTTTTTGTGACGAGTTCGGCTTTGCGGCGGAGATAGGGGACGTCCTGAATCGACCGGGAATAAGTCACGGATGTAAACAAACCGATAAACAGGACTTCGCCTGTGACCTTTCCGTTTTTGTCGAATTGTTTTACCGAGACGGCATCCAGTGGTACGGGCCGGTGAACGGTTGATTTTTTATTGACCTTGGAGATTGTCAGCGGCGGCATGTCCCGGCGCATGCGTTGCAAGTCCTGTGGCAGACCGTCTTTATTGGCGCTGATATAAACGGGCAATACATCATCGTGCAAAAGGCCCAGGCTGGCGCCTTTGACCGTTTGGCTGAGAAGTTTGCCATTGCGTTCCACGTATTTGTATTCACGATAACCCAGCAGCGTGAAATTATCTTTATAAAGGTATTCAAGGAAATACAGGTACTCTTCAATTTCACGATCGCTATATTTTGAAGGTGCGTTGTTCAGCGCTTTTTGACAGCTACGCAGTTTTTCCCGCATGGCCGCCCAGTCACGGGTGCCGTATTTAACATCGTCGATGATGTGCAGAAGATCCTGCTCCAGCTTCGAGATAAGCTTTTCCGGGACCATACCCTGTAGCTCGATGTGCAAATGCGCCTGCATTTGCTCGGACGCCGTTGTTTTTTTATCGTTGGAAAAACTTTTAATCTTTCCATTTTTGTCGAGTGTAACGTGCAGGGTCGGACGGATTAAAAGATGTATCAGGCGGTTATGCGCACTGGTAATTTCTGCGGCAATCGAATCAACCAGAAAAGCCATATTGTCGGCGACGATATCAATAACGGTGTGTCCGGCGTTGGCTTCATCCTTGTCGGCAAACGCGGTGTAAATCCGGATGGACGCTTCTCCGGGTTTGCGTTTTTGGGCCATGTCCCAGTGATTTTCAGCTGTGCCGGCCATGATAACCGGGTCCATCATAGCCAGATCATCCGCCGGGGCTTTTTCAAAGAATGCTTGCAGGAAAGCTTTCATCGCTTCCGGCGCTTTGGGAGGAAGAGCTTTGATTGCCTGATCGATTTGTTTGTTTGACATGGTTGCCGTTATTGTTGGTTTTTTAAAAAACTGTCTGGGTTATACACCCGCTTTTTTGCAAGGGGAAGGGGTTTACTGTGCTGTCCATCCCCCATCAACCGGCAAAGCAGCGCCTGTTATGTTCTGGGCGGCATCGCTGCATAAGAACAAGGCCATTTCTCCCAGATGTTTAGGCTCTACAAGCTTTTTAACCGGTTGTGGTTTGAGCATGATTTTTTCCAGAACTTCATCTTCGGGAATGCCATGACCTTTGGCCTGGGCCGGGATTTGTCCCTGAACCAGCGGTGTGTTGACATAGGCCGGGCATATACAGTTGCATGTAATATTATCCTGCGCTGTCTCTAAAGCCAGAACCTTGGTCAGGCCGAGCAGTCCGAATTTTGTGGCAACATAGGCGGATTTGTTTGCCGAGGCTACAAGACTGTGGATCGACCCTATATTGATGACCCGGCCCCATCCGGCCTTGCGCATGCCGGGGATCAAGGCTTTGCATGTATGAAAGCTTGAAGATAGGGAGATGGCTAAAACGGCATCCCATTTTTCATCCGGGAAATCCTCGATCGGGCTGACATGCTGGATGCCGGCATTGTTGACAAGAATGTCGATTGTGCCAAACGTATCAAGTGCTTTTTGGCACATGGCGCGAATATCTTCCGGTTTGGACATGTCTGCTGCATCATACAGGGCTTTTACGCCATATCGATTCTCTAGACCGGCGCGCAAAAACTCAATCTCGTCTTTGTCGCCAAAGCCGTTCAGGACAATATTTATCCCGGCCTCGGCCATAGCTTCCGCCACAGCCAATCCAATACCGCTTGTCGATCCCGTGACAAGTGCTGTCTTACCTTTCATCATCTTCATTTTACCTTTTCATACAACCTTCCTTTCCTTCCCATGGGTTATTTGTGGATATCGGGGCTTGTTAAATCGATGACGATGCGGTGATCCGGATAGCCATTGGCTTTGATGGCCATTTCGTCAATAACTGATGCTTTGTGTTTCAAGGCGATGATTACACGGCTGCCGCCGTTATTTTCCATCGGTTGGACAGAGTAAGAGGCAACCAACGGGGCTTTGTCGGCTTGCCATTTGGTTTGTCCCTGCCATCCGGTTCCGGGCAGGTCAATCACCATAAGATTTTCGCTGTTATCAAGATCGTAGCGGTAGGAAACCTTGCCGCTGATATCCAGAACAATGCGGGTTTTGTCCGGATGTTCGCCGATCCGTATACGTTTGACGTATACAGGGCCGTTAATCGCCGGTTGCGCGCGGGCTGGCGCGGGCATTGCCTGTGGCGACGGGGCGGGCGACACAGCGGGAGACGGGGCTTGTTCCAAGGGTATCGGCGGCGGGGTTGCCATGGCAAAAGTCTGGGCGGCAGGGGCTGCCGGTTCAGGGGGCGGCGCTACGGCCATGATGGCTTCCAGCTGGGCAATCATTTGGCTGAGATCTTTTTCTACAGCAACAAGACGTGTGATAGAGGGCATCATGGCGTCAAAGTCTTCCCGCAGCTCTATGACGGCACCTTCTACGCGATCAAACCGTTCACGTGTGCCGCGCACATCCTGGGAAAAAAGTTGCCGGAGATTTACACCGCGGGGCGGTGTTGTGCCTGGCGGGCTGCCGGGAATATACGAATCGCCAGCCAGTCCATTCAGGGGTGGACGGGCGTTCATGGCAGGGGGGGCTGTCAGGGGGGCGGCGGTTTCGTAAGGGGTTTGGGCGTAGGGGGAGGCTTGTTGTTCGGGGGCTTTTTCATCAGAAAACAGGGGGCCACAGGCAGACAATGCAAAAGCACAGAACATAATTCCTATGCTCTGTTTCGTTGCTATAAATAGCCTATTGATGTCGACGGACGTCGACATGAGAGTCCAGATCCTGGACATATGGGAAGGATCCTGAATTTGATATTTTAACAAGCCCCAGGGGTGATTCGCCCCTTCTATAAGGGTACGTGTGAGTTATAGGTACCGTCAATAGAATAGATGCGAAATATTCAAAATTTATTCAGAGGCTTATCAACAAGTATGCGCAAAGTTATCAACAGCGCTGTTTCTTTTTATACATGGGTCTTTACTCTTGGCATGGAAAAATTTAGGGTACGCGAACAGTTTTATGTTTTTAGAGATCGTGCGCATGACAGCAAGGGGGAATCGCCGTGTCAGCAACTGAACAAAACACGCAGCATGAAGTAACGCTGGATCAGGCCTTGGAATTGGCGCAAGGCCATCATCAGGTGGGCAACCTGATTATTGCTGATCGAACATACAGGGATATTCTAAAAGCCGTGCCGGATCATTTCCCGACGGTTCATTATCTGGCAACGCTGCTGTACCAGCGCGGTAATCTGGAAGATGCCCTAGCGTACAGCCAGAAAGCTGTTGAGGTGGCACCGGAGGATAAGGCTTGCTGGGTTAATAACGGTGTTATCTTGGCGGCGAACGGCCAGACGGAAGAAGCATTGCGCGCGTTTGATGAAGCGTTGGCGATTGATCCTGAACTTTACGAGGCTTATTCCAACAAGGCGTATGCCCTGTGGGAACTGGGTCGTTATGAAGAGGCTGAGGATATTGCTACGCAGGCTGTGTCTATCAATCCGGATAACGCCGATGCCTATATTAATCTCGGGATTTCAATGGCCGAGCAAGGGAAGCTCGAAGAAGCTTTCGGGGTCTGGGAGCAAGCCGTGGCTCTTGATCCGCAATCGGCGCGCGCTTATAGCAACTGGAGTAATACGTTGCGCTCGATGGGGCGCCTTGAAGAGGCCAAACAAAAGGCGTTAAAGGCTGTTGAGCTGGAAGATAAAAATCCGGAATCATACAACAATCTGGCCAATGCCTATCGTGATATGGGACAGATGCCTGAAGCGGAAGAGGCTTATCGCAAGGCGACAGATCTTAAGCCGGATTATTATCTGGCCCATAACAATCTGGCGACGGCTTTGCTTGATCAGGGGCGCTTTGCCGAAGCGGCAACGGCGGCCCGTTATGCGATGTCATTCAAGCCGGATTATGCACCGGCCTATAATAATCTGTCTTTGGCGCAGCAAGGGCTGGGTAATTATGATGAGGCTTATAGCGCCGCTGATCGCGCTATATCTCTCGACCCGAATGATGCCGGTCATTACCTGAACCTGGCCGATATTTTGATTGCCATCGATAAGTTTGATGATGGCGAAGCTATCTTGCAGCAAGCACAGGCGTTGGAGCCGGATTCGGCACGGACGCTGTTGAAACTGGCAGATGTTCACCGCAACCTTGATCGCCCGGACAAGGCGATTGAAGCGCTGGACAAGGCGATTGAATTAAACCCGGAAATGCCCCTAACTTATGTGCACAAAGCGCGGGTTTTGCAGCATGATAACCGGGTAGAGGAAGCGCTGGTGGTTATTGAGAAAGCTTTGGAGCTTTTCCCTGATAATCCGTATGCGTTGCTGGCGAAAGTTGATTGCCTGTTAACAACCAATCGCAAAGATCAGGCGCGGGAAGTGCTTGATAAGGTCAGAGAGCTCGGCGGAAACCTTCTTGGTTTCTATTATAATTTGACCAACTTCAAAAAATTCACGGCCGATGATGAAGATTTTCTGGCTATGAAAAAACTGGCTGAGAACATCGACAATTTTGGTCTGGACGGAAAAGCGATTTTGAATTTCTCTCTTTTCAAGGCCTACGAAGATATGGGCGAGTATGAAAAATCATTTGAATGTTTGAAATCCGCCAATGATGCCAAGCGTGATTCCCTGCCGTTCAGAGCGTTGCAGGAATCGACGATGGTTGAAAATAAAAAAGCGACATTTACGCCAGCCTTTATGAAGGAGTATGAGGGTAAGGGGTGTGATTCTGATGTTCCTGTCTTCATTTTGGGGATGCCGCGTTCCGGGACGACATTGACCGAACAGATTATTTCGTCGCATCCGCAGGTTTTTGGTGCAGGAGAATTACCAGATCTGGGGACGGTTTTGCGTGAAATGGGGCCAATGACTCCGGCAAATGCTGCAGCTATGGGGCAAGCTTATGTTGATAGAATCAAGGCGCGGGATGTTACCGGGAAGGCTATCCGTATCACAGATAAAATGCCGGGGCATTGCAACAATATCGCTTTGATTCGCTGCATGCTCCCGAATGCAAAAATTATTCTGTGCCGGCGTAACCCGATTGATAATTGCCTGTCGTGTTACAAGCAGAATTTTGCTACGGGGCATTACTGGTCTTACAACCTGGAAACAATGGCCGGGCACTACAATAAATTTGCCGAGCTTATGGATTATTGGAAAGAGCTGATACCGGATGGATTTATCGAAGTGCAATACGAAGAAACCGTCAACAATTTTGAAGAGCAGGCGCGGCGTTTGATTGATTATGTCGGGCTGGAATGGGATGATGCGTGTCTCGAGCCGCACAAGCAAAAACGGGCTGTCCTGACGGCAAGTAAGGATCAGGTCATTCGTCCGGTTTACAAAAGCTCGGTCGAAGCTTGGCGGCGGTATGAAGAACAGTTGCGTCCGCTCATCGAGGGAATCAAGTATCCATAAAGCAAAGACTGTTTGTTTTACGTATCGTTTTAATAAAATATTTATAGTTTTCCGGTTACCATTCTGTATGGGAATACGTGCAGCGAAGTTTTATTGGATAAAAGCGTAAAAGAATGTTTTTTGCCTTTTCAATGAAATATTTCTGTGTTAATTTCAGCATGTTATTTTCGGACCGTGACCCAAAAGAAAACAGAAGTTTTCAAGGTTGCAATTTTAAACCTGATTTTAAACAAGGAGTGTATTATGAGTCATACCAATAAAAGACTTATGGCCACGGGCGCGGTTATGGTGGCGCTCAGTTCTTTCGTTCCCAATCCTATCCTGACCAATGAAGCTTTCGCACAGGCATCGACTGTTACGACGATGAGTGCAAGCGCAACGGTTGTTAACCCGCTGGGTTTGACACCGGGGCAGCTCGTAAAGTTTGGTAAATTCGCTGTTAAAGGCGCGGGTAAACTGGGTCTGACAACGGCTGGCGCTCAGTCAGTTATTTCCAACGTTGTTCTGATCGGGGGCGCAACAACGCAGGCCGGTAGTGTGAAAATTACGGCACCCAAGAGTGCTGCTTTCGTGATTAGTGTTCCGACCTTTGGTGCGGCCGGTCCGATCAAGCTGGCACACAGTGCGAAAATAACCGGTACGGCGACGGCTAACTACCTGATGTCCATTACCCAGCTGAAAATGGCAGCGTTCACGGCAGGGGTTCCTGCTGCGGCTGTGACGTTCAGCAACGGTAACCCGACGACGGCTGCTAGTGACCAAGGTGCGGCTGGTTTTCAAACCGTTGCTCTTGGCGGTACGTTGGCTGTTAGTGCCGGTCAGACACCAGGTGTCTACACGGGTACATACCAGTTGCTGACAACCTTCTAGGATTTGTCGCATAGAGAATTCAAAAAAGCCTGCTGGAGTATAGCAGGCTTTTTTCTTTGCAAGGTGATTCGAATTTAGTCAAAAAAATGGAGCCACTA
This sequence comes from Rhodospirillales bacterium, assembly GCA_020638175.1. Lineage (NCBI taxonomy): Bacteria > Pseudomonadati > Pseudomonadota > Alphaproteobacteria > Rhodospirillales > Rhodospirillales bacterium. The sequence goes on along the minus strand of JACKJA010000002.1, from coordinate 185,169 downwards.
GATGCTCCATTTTTTGTTTAACTTTGTTTTTATTCGGCTGCGTTTGCTGCGGGTTCTACACCTTGGCGTTCGTAGAATTCTTTGTAGAAGACATACTTGTATAGTTTGGTCAGCTGCAGATTTGCCAGATCCTTGATTTGCCGCCAGTAAGGTGATTCGGGGTCATCTTTGCCGCGGGAATCGAGGGCTGCTTTTGTGTCGTTTGCAAGTTGTTCATAGAAAGAAATATTGGCCATGATGATTTGTTCTTCGGCGGCCAGCGTCGCCTCCCACATTTCGTCCTGTGTCAGTACGTGCGGGCGCATGTTGGAGATAATCAAGCGCAGAACCCGGCGCAGTGCTTGCGGCGATTGCATGACAGGAATCAAAAGGTGTGAAATTTCAATCAATCCTTCTTCATTTTTAACGGTCAGCGGGATGAAGGTCTGTATGCCGGCGATGTGTTTGGCGAGCTTGCCTTTTTTCCATGGGCATAGCGTGCTGTTTAAAACAATTTTTCCTGTTTTCGGGACATCAATTTCCATCGGTACCGACCGTACGATCGGGGCGCGGGCATCAGGGAAGCCATAGTGCAGGAACGCGTCAACGGCGTCCATCTGGTTATAAAAGGCGAAGCATTCACGGCGTTCCAGAATAGGCTGGCTGGGGGCCAGAAACAGGAATTCCCGGTCCGGTTCTTCTGTTGAATAGTTGATACCAAAATTAAAGTTGCCAGCAAAAAAGTCATGGTTAATGAAATCAACGATGGGCATGATTTTCATTGCCAGAGATTTCTCTTCGGTTTTTTGATCGACTTCTTTGTGGCCGATTACCCTGGTTTTCAAATATGTATCGCACAGGAATTTTTCGGTGTCTTCACAGCCGGGCTTGTTTTGCGTATAGGCCAGCATTTTTTCCTGATTTTCGTTTAGTGTCCGCCCGGCCAGTAGCTTTTCAAACGGTTCTGGGGTGCCTCGGAACCAGACCCACGGGCAACTATTTTTGTGATGGGCGATCTTGTCTGTCAGGTTGTAAAGCTCGACCATGCTGGCGGCAATTTTATGTTGGGTATCGCTCATTACCCCTTTTTCGGGGTTCATGAGGATTTGATCGCCCTTGACACTCAGCCCCATCCTTTCAGCAGGCAGCAACAAATCTTCCGGGATGGCCATTAATGGTTTTCCGAGGCGAATCAGGCTGTCTTTCATAACGCTGAGTTCGCCGTCCTCGCATTGAATGACCAGACCGGGGTCAAGTTCTCCACCGTTTTCCACTACGGTTTTTTCTAGAAAACGAATTTCTTTTTCAATAGCGGCGTTATCACTTTCAATCTTGATCATGACGGTCTCTTTATCCGGTTTAGTCATTGTTGTTGTAATATGCCCGTAGTTTATAGAATGAATGTGTTTAGGCAAGTGTAATCAGGAGCCGATCCCGATAATCTTGCTTGCCAACGGGCTTGCCGATGTGGTGTAAAAGGGGGTAACCCGGTGACAGGAAAAGACCTTATAAAGATGGCAAGAAAACAAAATACCATAACATCGTCCAAGTGCAGGGAGCCAAAGCATTCCGGTGCGCAGGTTATGGTGCCTTTAACGCTGGCTGCTGCGATGTGTATGCCGTGGGCTTTGCCGGTTCAGGCTATGTCAGCGCAGTGTTCACAGAATCTCCAGTTTGGCCGGCTATTTGATTGCGGCAATGGTGGAAAGTTGGCGATTTCACCCTCCGGGGTTTTGAATACGATCAGTGGCTGTTTTAGCTTTATTGATGTACCAAAACAGGCGATCTGCAAAGTATCTTCTTTTGTGACGACAGGCACTCTGAAAATTGAAATGTCGGCAAAAAAAATGGTGATGACCGGTCCTCCAGATACCATGCGGATGTCTGTATTTAATATTGGTACGCCTTTGGGCGGTACCCAGAAAACTTATACATCTGCTTCATTGACGACGACGCCCTTTTCCTTTGGTATTGGTGGGCGCCTGCGTGTTACTGGTAATCAGGCAACTGGTAGTTACCTTGGTAAGATGAGTATTACCGTTACGTTTACAAACTAGTTTTTTACGTTATCTTTCTGGAATAAAATTTAAACAAAGAAAGTGATTTTGATGCATATGAATACAGTACGAAAGATACAAACCCGTTTTTCCTTTTTTACGGTTTTGTTTTTGTTTCTTCTGTCTTTTGGGGTGGCGCAAAAGGCCCATGCTTTGTTGTTGCTCGATTCGTATGTGTTTATCGGAGAGCGCTCAAATTCAGCCGTTTTAAGTGTCAAAAACACATCGAAAAAACCGCTGGCCTATAAGGCGGAATGGACGCAGGTTTACATGACGCCCGATGGCGATCGGCATGCGGCTGTGGAAGGACAATTTATACAGAACGTTATGCCGGCGGAACCGTATTTGTATCTATCGCCGCGCCGGATGATTGTTCAGGCAGACCAGTTGCAAAATATTCGTTTTATGCTGCGGCGGAAACAGGATATGCCTGCCGGTGAATACCGGTCGTATATTTATCTCAATCCGGAAGACATTCCTGATTCATTTGAAAAGAACATGACGTTGACACAAAAATCTTCGCAAGGGCAAACGGCCCAGCTTGAAATGATGGCCGGTTACCGCCTCCCTGTTTTTTTCCTGCATGGCGATACGACGTTGAATGTCCAGTTTTCGGATGTGCGGCTGGCGGTTAAAGACAGCAAGAATGCTGTTGCCTTTAATCTTCAGCGTTCGGGAACGCGTTCAGCCATAGGGACTGTTGATATTATGTGTGATGCCGGTATGGAGACGCAAAAAAAACTGGCGGGGATCGACGTAAAAGTTTACACGGAAATCGGTTACCGGTCTTTTTTGAAGCCGGTTGAATTGCCGTCCGGCGGGTGCAGCAAAATAACCTTGTCGTTCATGCCCCATAATCGTGATCCCGATTTTAACGGCCAGCCTATGGCCGTGGCGGAATTACCTCTGCGCTAAAAAACCAACCGTTTATTTTCTAATCCGGGTGTGTGCTCTTCGCACTTTTTGCTGCGCTGAAAATTCTTTCAGCCATTTCCGTTGGGCTGTGGATAAAACCATGGTATAACTTCTGTAAGTTATTTTTTTATCTGCATGATTTTTTATTTTTGTGGCGCATGTGTAAAATTGTTCGGGGAGATACGATACAAAGTATCGCCATCATTGCGATGGCGGTTATGGCGTTTGTGCTGACGGTATCGCCTGCCTGGGCGCAACAACAATCCGTGCCGGTATCTGCTCCTGCTTCGGCCTACAGTGAGCCGCCCTATGATGAACTGGTTCTCGAGGTGCGCCGGAACGATGATTTGCTTGCCCGGACTATCCTCGGTTTTCAGGGGGGGATGACGGACTATTACATACCGCTGGGGGATCTGGCGCGTCTGGTTGGGTTTGACGTGGAATTGAACCTAAACCGGGGTTTTATTCGCGGATGGTATCTTTCAACCGATAACACATATGAAGTAGATGCAAAAAATTTAACTTATACGGTTCGTGGCCAGACTGTTCCTTTGACTAAAAACGATATATTCATGCGCGATTATGGTGCGGGCTTCGGTGATATCTATGTGCGCCTGGAAACGCTGAACGAGATATTGCCGCTTGATCTTCATCTTGATTTTGCAGCCTTGAAACTGGATGTGCAGACATCGGAAAAACTTCCTTATGAAATGAAAAAAGAACGGGAAGCCAAGAGGGAAAAATTTCTCTCTATGCAGCAGGGGGAGGAGAGCTTTGCCGGATATCGCAATATTGAGAATCCCTACAGGATGTTCAGTGAACCGATTATTGACCTGGACGGCAGCTTTGTATGGGATAGCGAAGAAGAATCATGGAACAATAATATTCATGCCTCCGGCAAAAACGACTTGCTGGGGTTTTCCGCGGATTATGGCGTTAATATTCATGCCGATGACGGAGACTGGCAGGCACCTGACAAGGTGCGCATGACTTTGACGAAACAGGCGTTTGGCAATGACACAATGCCTTTAGGAGTGCGGAATTTAAGTTTGGGGGACGTTAGTGCCCGGACACCGGAATGGGTCCGCGGATCGAATGCCGGGCGCGGGGTTAGCGTTTCCACCCGGCCGGTTAAACGGCAACAGACTTTTGATGAAATTACGGTCGAAGGGACAGCTGCCCCCGGATGGGAGGTCGAGTTGTATCGTAACAATGAGCTTCTGGATTTTGGTGTGGTCGGTGAGCGCGGCGATTATCGTTTTGATAATGTCGAACTTCTGGCCGGACAAAATAATATCCGGACGGTTCTCTACGGGCCTCAGGGACAAATTGAAGAACGGACCGAAGAGTACAAAATTGGCTCCAGCCTTGCTCGTCCGGGGGAAACTTTTTATGAAGCCAGTATCGTCGATACGTCGAACTCTACGATTGCCTTTGATGATAATAACGGGCGGCAGAACCAAGATAAAGGCATCGCTTATAGCGGGGCGGTGACACATGGCTTGTCGCGGAATGCTACTGTATTTGGAACGGTTTCGAACTCCATGACCCGGAAGGGTGAAAAGAAATATGTGACGGCCGGGGTTAATGCTTCGGTTGGGCGCGTCATCGGGAAGGCGGAGGTCTATAAACAGCTTGATGGCGGACAGGCGTTGGATACGCGTCTGGCAACAAGTATGAAGGGCTGGAATCTGAATTTACGGACGGCCATGTTTAAGGACTTTGAAAGTGATCGCGCCGGTTATGAGGAATCGGCCCGCACTCTTGATACCAGAGTCCGGGCAACCAAACGGTTTCCGACAGCTGCCGGGATGGTGGGGCTGAGCTTTTCCGGTTCGCATGAAATCCGAAAAAACAATACGGAGGCAACCCAGTTGCAGGCGGCGCAGAATCTGGCGCGCCGGACATGGCGGACGGGAAACAGTTTGCAAATGAACTGGCGTGATCGGCAGCTGGAGACAGTACAGGGCCGGCTGGATGGCTCTGTGCGATTGGGGCGCCAATGGAATTTGCGGACGGCGCTAAATTATGATGTGCGCCCGGACTTTGCTTTCGACGATTTTATGGCTGATTTGCTTTATCGTCATTCCCGGAAATTGACCACGGGGGTTAATCTGGGACGGGATCTGCAAGATGGCCAGATGTGGGGTGGCGGCCACATCGATTATGATTTCGGTTCGTTTATGAGCGGGCTGCAAATGAACTGGCGCGAAGATTCGGGATATAATCTGGCTTTGCGGGCGTCGACGTCATTGGGGCCGTTTGGTAAAAACGGCGGCTATACCGCCAGCAGCCGCAGCATGCAAGGGCAAAATGCCGTGCGTGGGCGTGTGTTCTGGGACAAAGACCTTGACGGGGTTTACACAGGCGAGGATGAGCCGCTGGAGGATGCCCGGATGATGCTGGCCGGCAAACGGACAGAGCGGGCGGATGAATCCGGTTTCCTCAGTCAGGTCAGTTCTGAGAATGGCGATTATGTCGGTATGACGTTCGACCGTAATTCCGTTGATAACCCGTTTCTTGTTTCCAGTGAGGACGGTTATCGTCTTTTGCTGCGGCCCGGTGTCGCGCAACATATAGATGTTCCCGTAGTCGAAGGGGGGACGGTTGACGGTACCGTCTTTTTTGAGGATGGCAATCCGGTCCCCGGACTGCGCATGCAGATGGTTAATAAAGAGGGCGTGGTCGTTGGCCAGAGTGTTACGTCTTTTGACGGGTTTTATACGTTCGAGCTGATCCGGCCCGGTGCCTATGTCATTCAGGCTGATCCGGCGCTTGATCTCAATATGGCGCCGCAGCTTGTGACGGTTACGCCGGAAGAGCTATTCCGCTACGGGATTGACATGGAAGTGCAGGACAAGGAAGAAATCAAAAATGCCAAGCGTTTTGCGGCTTTACCGGAAGAGTTACAGAAAAACAAATATGCTTCAATTTTGGGAACTTTAAAGCAAATGCAACAGACACTGAGTCAGGTCGCGAACTGATAAATCGCTTTGAAAACACAGTGGAAAGGCGCATTATATTTGCTGCATTATTTTTATGACCTTTAGAACACAGGAGAAAAAAATGAAACATGTTGTCGTTTTGGGCGGTGGTATTGGTGGGGTGTCCATGGCGTATGACATGCGCTGTGAAGCGAAGTCGAAAGATGTGAAAATTACTGTTATTTCCGATTCTCCAACTTTCCACTTTGTGCCATCCAATCCGTGGGTTGCGGTGAAATGGCGCAAGCCGGAAAAAATTATTGTGCCGCTTGAAAAATACCTGAAGCGTAAAAAAATCGATTTTATTCCTGTGGCGGCAAAGAAAGTTCATCCTGAAAAGAATACGATCGAACTCATTGATGGTCAGGAAGTGACGTATGATTATCTGGTGATTTCTACGGGACCAGAGTTGGCTTTTGATGAGATCGAAGGTCTGGGACCGCATGGCGGATACACCGAGTCGATCTGTCATGTTGACCATGCGAAGGCTGCCTCTGAAAATTGGGAAAAACTATGTGCTGAGCCGGGGCCGATCGTCGTGGGCGCAGTACAGGGGGCGTCTTGCTTCGGTCCGGCTTATGAGCACAGCTTTATTATGGACCGTGATTTGCGGAAGCGTAAAATTCGGAACAAAGTGCCGATGACATTTGTGACATCGGAACCTTATGTTGGTCACATGGGGCTTGGCGGTGTGGGCGATTCCAAAGGTATGCTGGAGCATGAGTTGCGGATGCGGGATATCAAATGGATTTGTAACGCGAAAGTAGCCAAAGTTGAAAATGGCGTGATGCACGTTGTTGAATGTGATGAAAAAGGCGAAGAGAAAAAGAAGCATGAGCTTCCATTCAAATATTCGGTCATGATTCCGGCTTTCCGCGGTATTGGCGCTTTGCGTGAAGTCGAGGGACTGGTTAATCCGCGTGGCTTTGTTGTGGTGGATGAATACCAACGTAACCCCAAATACCCGAATGTTTATGGTGTTGGTGTTTGTATTGCCATTCCGCCTCTTGAGGCAACGCCCGTGCCGGTAGGTGTGCCGAAGACCGGTTATATGATTGAATCGATGGTTAAGGCGGTTGCTCACAATATTGCCGACGATTGCAAGGGAAAGGCTCCTTCTCACCGGGCTACATGGAATGCGATTTGTCTCGCGGATATGGGCAATACCGGTGCGGCTTTTGTTGCCTTGCCGCAAAACCCGCCACGTAATGTGGCGTGGATGCGTTTGGGTAAATGGGTTCATTTCATGAAGCTTGGCTTTGAATGGTATTTCCTGCGCAAGGTACGTAAAGGAAATATTTCGCCGTTTTATGAGACGTTTGCTCTCGGCTTTATGGGGATTAAGAAGCGTCAGACCGAAGGGCATGGCGATTCTAATTAATGTAAACTACGGAGGAACATATCCATGAATATAGACCGTATGATTTTTGCGATTGCCGGTGTTTTTATTCTGGCATCTCTGGCGCTGGGCTATTTCGTGCATGAAGCCTGGTTCTTGTTTACCGCTTTTGTCGGCCTGAACATGTTTCAGGCCGCCTTTACCGGGTTTTGCCCGTTGGCGATGATCCTGAAGAAGCTGGGGAAAGAGCCGGGCTGCGCGTTTAAATAGACACGCAAACAGGCGGGAGGGGCAGCAATGAAATTCGTTAGGTGTTTTCTGGTTTTTCTGGCGCTGTGTTACGCATTGCCGGTCACCGTTCATGCTGCGGACAACGAGAAAGAGAGCGTTTACGAGCGCGTCATGCGCACGGGAACGCTTCGCTGCGGGTATTATCCATGGCCGCCATTTTTTGAGGTCGACCTTAATACGGGTAATGTCGGTGGTATGATGGCTGAAATATCGAAGGCCGTTGGCGATATTCTCGATATTGATGTTGAATTTGTACAAATGTCGGCGTTGGGGTATCAGGTTACTGAATTGGAAAAAGGGATTTATGATGCGTTTTGTGTCGATTCTTACTATGTTTTTTCCAGTATCAAATATCTCGATTATTCGACGCCTGAGTTTTATGCCCCTGTTTTTGTGTATGTACGGGCCGATGATGACCGTTTTCAAAGCAATGCTGACCTGAACAAAGCCGATGTCAGTTTTGTTGGTATTGATGGTGACATCAGTGTGACAATGGTGGAGCACAGCTTTCCAGACGCTAAAATTGTGACACTTCCTGCGAATTCCGACGGGGCGCAGATCATGATGAATGTGACGACCCGGAAAGCCGATGCCGCGATTATTGATCCGGGTATTGTCGAGGTGTTTAATAGAACCAATATTCCGGGATTAAAGAGACTTGATTTGGACGCCCCTGTGGCGACATACCCTATTGGAATATCCGTTTTGAAGGGGGAAGTTAAGCTTCTTAATATGCTAAACGGGGCGATTTCTGCGCTCCAAAATACCAATTCGATTGAACCGATTCTTAAACGATATGATCCGGCTGGCGAGGCTTTATATCCTGTCGCCAAGCCCTATACGGTTCCGGGGCAGTAAAAAGCGGGTGAAAAGAGATTTGTTTGAGTGTAGAATATCAATTCTTTCTAATGTAATAAGAGGTTGAACGGGATTATGCAGGTACTATCTAGCATCGCGGCGGACAAGCCAAAACGGTTTATGTGGGTGGCGGGGCTTTTAAGTCTCGTGATGATTTTGCTGGTGGCGATACCGACATTGGCGCCGGGTAAGGTGCCATTGTTGCAACCGCTTCATATTGATACTGACCCGGAAAACATGCTGTCTGCGGATGAACCGGTGCGGGTGTTTCATAACGCCATGAAAAAGGAATTTGCCCTGAACGATATTATCGTGGTCGGGGTGGTGAACAAGGTCCATAAAAACGGCGCATTTAATGCCGAGACGCTGAAAAATGTCTATGAATTAACGGAGACAGCCAAACAGATTCGCTGGGAAGATCCGGAAACAGGTAAGATGGCCGGCGTTCTGGAGGTTGATCTTCTGGCGCCGTCGACTGTCGATAATATCGAGCAGGCGGGGCTTGGCACGGTACGGTTTGAATGGTTGATGGCCCAGCCGCCCCAGACCGACGAAGAAGCTCTGGCTGTTGCTGAAAAGGCCCAGAATCTACCGTTTCTTGACGGTACACTGATTTCCGAAGATCGCAAGGCGATTGCCTTGTATGTGCCGATTACCTCTAAAAATATCAGCTATAAAGTCGCCAAGCAGCTTGAAGATAAAATAGCGTCTTTTGGCGCGACGCAGGAAGAATATCACATTACCGGCATGCCGGTGGCCCAGGATACGTTCGGTGTCGAGATGTTCAAACAGATGGCCATGTCCGCGCCTCTGGCGATGCTGCTGATTTTCCTTTTGATGTGGTATTTCTTCAAGAATATCAAATTCATCATTTCGCCGATGATTGTGGCGCTGGTGTCGGTGATTTGCACGATGGGTGCGTTGATCGCGACCGGGCATACGGTGCATATTATGTCTTCGATGATCCCGGTGTTTATCATGCCGATTGCCGTGCTGGACGCGGTGCATATTCTCTCTGATTTCTTTGACCGCTATCCGCAGATTAAAGACCGGCGCAAGACGCTCGATCATGTGATGGAAGATCTGTCCAAGCCGATGTTGTTCACATCCCTGACGACGACGGCCGGTTTTGCTTCGTTGGCGTTCACGCCGATTCCGCCGGTGGAGACGTTTGGTATCTTTATCGCGCTGGGTGTTTTGCTGGCGTATCTGTTCACGATTACGCTTATTCCCGCCTATATCATGTTGATGAGTGACAAGTCGATGGATGGCTTTGGGCTCAAACGCGAAGAAAAAAGTGGCAAGAAAACCAAGAAATCAGAAGAGAAAGAGCACTGCACGCCTCTGGCCTGTTTCCTGAAAAAACTGGGACCATTTACCTATAACCATGCAAAACTGGTGTTGCTGGGGGTTGTGGCTTTGTCGGCTGTGGCGGTGTACGGGATTACCAAAATCCAGATTAACGATAACCCGGTTAAATGGTTTTCACCCTCTCATAAAATCCGGGTCGCGGACAGGGAGCTTAATGACCGCTTTGCCGGGACTTATATGGGGTATTTGACACTGGCGTCTTCTGCGGAAGCGCAGGGCGTCGATGCCGCTGTGCCGGAACTGAAACGCGCTTTGATTGATCTGGGTACTTATGCCGCCGTTGATACATCCAAGCAGATTGATCGTTTGGCACCGGAAGTAAAAACCCGCAAAGAACTTTTGCAGGCGCTTCAGAATTATGCGGAAGAACAGCTTGATGTTGCCGAGGACGATGCGCTTTACGATCAGTGGGATACGATTGCCTTGTGGCTGGACGAGCAAGCGGCGGGTGGTGAGGTCTTTAAAGACCCCGAAGTGTTGCATTATATCGAGAAACTGCAGGCTTATCTGTTGACGACCGGGCTGGTCGGGAAATCGAATGCGTTGCCGGATATTATTAAAACCGTGCATCGGGAGCTGTTTCTGGGTGAACCGGAAGCGTATCGCATACCCGATTCTGTCGGGGGCGTGGCGCAAACCCTGATTACCTATCAGAACTCACACCGACCGGATGATTTGTGGCATTTCGTGACGCCGGATTACAGCCGTGTGTCGCTGTGGATTCAGCTCAAAAGCGGTGACAACAAGGACATGAACAAAGTTGTGGCGTCTGTTGAGAAATTCTTTGCTGAGAACGAAGCGCCGATCGGCATCGACCATCAATGGTTTGGCCTGACTTACATCAATACGGTCTGGCAGGATAAAATGGTCTCCGGTATGGCTGAGGCTTTTGCCGGGTCGTTTGTTATTGTTCTGGGCATGATGATCTTCCTGTTCCGTTCGGTGCTGTGGGGCGTCTTGTCGATGATCCCGCTGACGGTTACGATTGCCTTTATTTACGGTCTGATTGGTCTGATCGGCAAGGATTACGATATGCCGGTGGCTGTTCTGTCTTCGTTGTCGCTGGGGCTGGCGGTCGATTACGCCATTCACTTCTTGGCGCGGGGCCGCGAGATGCAGAAAAAATACGGTAGCTGGAAGGACACTGTTGGGCCGCTGTTTGGTGAGCCGGGCCGGGCGATTGCGCGGAACGTGATTATTATCGGCGTCGGATTCCTGCCGCTGCTGGCGGCGCCGCTGGTGCCTTACAAGACGGTCGGGTTCTTTATTTCGGCTATCCTGCTGTTTGCCGGTGCGGCGTCTCTGGTCATTTTGCCGGCTTTGATGACGCTACTGGATAAATGGTTGTTCAAGGAGAAGAAGACAAAGTGATCTAGTTTTATACGGGGAACGTATATATTTATTAGAAATATCTAATATATAGAGAAAGGATTGATATGAGACAGGTATTGAGAGCTTTAGTGGTGGCGGCGCTGGCTATGCCGATGGCGGTGGGCGCACAGGCAGCTGATGTGAAAGAGGTGGTGGCCAAGGCCAACCATGCGGCTTACTATCAGGGCGAAGATGGCCGCGCCAAGGTCAATATGGTCATCAAGGACGATCAGGGCCGGGAGCGTACGCGCCAGTTTACAATCCTGCGTAAGGATGTTGGCGAAGGTGACGGGGAGCAAAAGTTCTATGTTTATTTCTCCCGCCCGGCTGATGTGAACAAGACGGCTTTTATGGTCTGGAAACATCCGGGCAAGGATGATGACCGGTGGCTGTATTTGCCGGCCCTGGATCTGGTCAAGCGGATCGCCGCCAGCGATGAGCGGACCAGCTTTGTCGGATCGCATTTCTACTACGAGGATGTGTCAGGCCGGAATCCGGATGAAGACAACCATACGCTGGTCGAAGAAAACGACACGTTCTATGTGATCGAAAGCAAGCCGAAGGTGCCGGAAACGGTCGAGTTTAGCTCATATAAAAGCTGGGTACACAAGGCGAGCTTTATCCCGATCAAGGTTGAGTTCTATGACAAGAACGGCGTGAAATACCGTGAAGGTATGGCCGAGAAAGTCGATGAAATTGCCGGGCATAAAACCGTGACGGCTAGCCGGATGAAGGATTTGCGCTCCGGCGGTGAAACGATTCTGACGTACGAGAATGTGAAGTACGATACCGGTTTGCCGGAGGATATCTTCACCGAGCGTTATCTGCGGACACCGCCGCGTGAATATCTGCGCTAGGCGTCAGGTTTCGTGAAAAAATAAAAGGGCCTTTCCTTTGGAGAGGCCTTTTTTGTTGCACCCTCCTTTTAGATTATGGTTAATACAATGGATCATCAAGAAAAGAGGGTTTTGTGGGTATTAAAATAGACTTTCCATCGACGAAAGAAGCGGCGGGCGCTCACGGTGATTGTTCCTTTACACATAATGAACGTGTGTTATTGCAAACCGAGATTGAAAAACCGGGACAGATGCAACGTATCTGGATGCGGGTTATGGGGCTGGATAATCCGGCGGCGACCGCAGTTAAATTTCAAGGATTTGCCAAGGGTGCTCGGGTTGAATTTCGTATGGCTAAAAAACTGGTCAGGGGCGGCCCTGTTTATGAAACCTATACCGGGCAGGGGGTATCTCAGAGCGATCAAACGTTTCACGATGCGCTGGCCGTGATGAAAAAGGCGTTGTCCCGATTGAATATAGAATCCCAATATCCTTTGGCTCCTATGCTAAACCAAACCGGGCATGAGATGCCGAGACGTCCAGCTTTGCATCTGTTTCGCTCTTGAAGCTTCAGGGGCAGTCCAGAAGCGGGCCTTGTCTGACTCCGTTGGCCTGATTTTGACAACGCGTTGCTTTCAAATGTTCTTCTCGTTGTTGCCTTAACTTTGCGGCTTTTTCTACCAGTTCATCCCGGCTTTGATGCTGGTTATTGATGCCGACAAAGACCTTGGTCATGTTGTCGCGGCATTTTTCTGTGCTGAGTCCCATTTTTTCCTGGGTTTGTTTCTGCTCTTCCGACAGGGTACTGTCGTTGCATATTGTTTCACGGATTTTTTTTTGCTCTTCTGATAATCCGTCGTCGCTGCACCCCGATAAAAGGGGGCCGCCTATGACCGAAAAAAGAGAGGCAATCGTCAAACGTTGCCATCCTGTCAGTTTTAAATGGTTCATCCCGTAAATCCCGATTGATTGTGCTGGTCAGTTTAAATGAACGTTTACGTTATGTCAAAATGCGGGGTTGTCGCCGGTGTAAATCCTGTAATTTCCTGTCGCATGCCGGGGAAATATGGAGTAAAACGAAACTTATGAGAGCAAAAATTCTGACATTGATGGTCTGTACGTGTTTAAGCGCCCCGGCTTGGGCGGAAGATCCGGTTTTGCCGGTTGGTCTGGGCGGGGGATCGCAGGTTACTCCGGTTGCCGATAGTGGCGGGCCGTCTCTTCCGGCGGGGCTGGGGGGTGATTCGTCCGCGTCTTTGCCGGCGGGGCTGGAGGACGACGGGCCTTCATTGCCAGATGGACTGGTTATGGATGAGGTTGCTGCGGATGGGGCCGATTCGGATTTCGATGATGAAAGCTGGATGGATGATCTGCCGTTTGAACTGTCCGGTTTTTGGGAAGTGCGTGCCGGTCACCGCCTTGGTGATGATCCGCATGAAAAAGAGGTCAGCCTTGGTGAAACCCGTCTGCAGTTACAGGCGGATAAATATTTTGGTCCTGTCGCGGGGCGTGTGACGGCTGATCTTTTATATGATCCGGTGTTGGACCGGCATGCTATTGATCTGGATAAGGGGGAAGGCTGGCTTGATCTGCGCGAAGCTTGGCTGTCTTTTAGTCCGCTCGATTTTGTCGATATGAAGGCCGGGCGCCAGATTTTAACCTGGGGGACGGGTGACCTGATTTTTATCAACGATTTGTTTCCCAAAGACTGGAATGCCTTTTTTATCGGGCGGGATACCGAGTATTTGAAGGCGCCGTCGGATGCTCTGAAGACATCGTTCTTTAGTGATTTTGCCAATCTGGATGTTGTTTATACGCCGCAATTCGACTCGGATCGCTATATCGACGGACGTCGGATTTCTTTTTATAACGGTAATCTGGGGCGGCGTTCGGGCACCGATTCTCCGGTTGTGCCGGACGGGCGTGTGGACTGGTTTAGCGAAGATGAGTGGGCTTTGCGCCTGTACCGTAATTTCGAGGCTTTTGAGGCCGCGCTTTACTATTATGACGGTTACTGGAAATCACCGAACGGCCAGACGGCTCTCGGTGTGGCGACCTTTCCCCGTTTGAGGGTGATTGGCGGTTCCATCCGCGGTCCTGTTTACAAGGGGATTATGAATGTCGAAGCAGGACATTATGAAAGCCCGGATGATCCTGACGGGACCAATCCCCTGGTTCGTAATGCGGAAGAGCGTTTTCTAGCCGGGTACGAGCAAGAGATTGCCACTGAATTGACGGCGGGCATTCAATATTATCTTGAGCGCATGAGTAATTATGACGATTACCGGGCCAACTTGCCGGCTGGCGCGTTCCAGAAGGATAAAAACCGGCACCTTTTGACGCTGCGTCTGACCAAGATGGCGATGGACCAGAATTTAACGTTGTCCTTGTTTACATTCTGGAGTCCCTCGGATGAGGACGGCTATGTGCGTCCCAAAGCCAGCTATAAGCTCACGGATGAATGGACGGTTGAAGCGGGTGGAAATATCTTTTTCGGTGACGATCAAAGAACTTTCTTCGATCAATTCGAGGAAAATTCCAATGCTTACGTGAGTGTGCGTTACAGTTTTTAATCAACAGGAGACTTGAAGCGTGGAGTTTTTGGCGCATTGTGCGGCAGCCATAAATCTGGAAGACGGACTGTATCTAAGCCTGTTTCTGGCGGGTCTGGTTGGCGGCTTCACACATTGTGCCGGGATGTGCGGCCCATTTGTTGTGGCGCAGGCTTGTGCCCGCGCAGAAAGCTGCGAATCCGATAATGAGAATCGTTCACATATAAGGCACTGGAAATATTCAGATTTTTTTATGAAACGGCTTGCGAACGGACTTTTGTTGCCGTATCATTTGGGACGAGTCACGACTTATGTTGGTCTTGCTATGATCGCCGCAGGTGTGACGAATATAGCTTTTATGTATTCACCTTATAAAGACGTTATGGCCGCTTTTTTATTGTGTATAGCCGGTTTTATGTTTGTGGTAAGTGCTTTGCCGGCGCTTGCCCGTTATACGTCTTTTAAAGGGATTTCTTTTCCGTTTTTGTCTCAAGGGCTGGCGCAACTGGCGCGGCCCTTTTTTATCGATCCGCGCGGCTGGCGTGGATATGTGATCGGTTTGCTGCTGGGCTTCCTGCCGTGTGGTCTGGTGATGGCGGCTTTGATGGCGGTGTCGGCCAGTGGTGATGTGATGACGGCGGCCGGGGCGATGGTTTTTTTTGGGCTGGGAACGATCCCGGCCCTGTTTTTGGTGGGGATGTTTAGTCAGGGAGCTTCCCGGCGATGGCCGCACGTTCTCAAACCACTATCAAGGGGCGTGATGGCCCTGAATGGAATAGGCTTGTTTGCCCTGGCGGGTAGACTGGTTTTATAGAATCTTTGTTGAAGAGAGGTTAAAAGCTATGACAACGGATGTAGCCAAGCAAAATTACAATGACGACATCATCAGGATGTTCATTATTGCCGCCGTTTTTTGGGGCGTTGTCGGGTTCGCCGCAGGGGTTTTTATTGCCCTGCAGCTGGCCTTCCCGCACCTGAATGTGGAGCCCTTTTTGAATTTCGGACGTCTTCGCCCGGTTCATACCTCGGCGGTTATCTTCGCTTTTGGCGGGAATGCGCTGCTAGGGACCAGTTATTATGTGGTCCAGCGGACCTGCGGCGTTAGGCTGTGGGGTGATGCACTGGCGAAATTTACCTTTTGGGGGTATCAGCTCTTTATCGTTCTTGCGGCGTCCGGCTATGTCATGGGGATTACGCAAGGCAAGGAATATGCCGAGCCTGAATGGTATGTTGATCTGTGGCTGACCTTGGTATGGGTGGCTTATTTCGTCGTGTTTTTGATGACTTTGGTGACCCGGAAAGAAAAGCATATCTATGTGGCAAACTGGTTCTACCTGTCTTTCATTGTGACGATTGCTGTACTGCATCTGGGGAATAACGTGATTATTCCGGTCGATCTGTTTGGCACTAAAAGTTATTCTGTAGCCTCTGGTGTTCAAAGTGCGATGATCCAGTGGTGGTATGGTCACAATGCGGTGGGCTTCTTCCTGACGGCCGGCTTTTTGGGGATGATGTACTATTTCATTCCCAAACGGGCAGAACGTCCGGTTTACTCTTACCGTTTGTCTATTTTGCACTTCTGGTCTTTGATCTTTATCTATATCTGGGCCGGTCCGCACCATTTGCACTACACGGCATTGCCTGACTGGGCACAGACGCTGGGGATGACGTTCTCCATCATTTTGTGGATGCCGAGCTGGGGCGGGATGATCAACGGGATGATGACCCTGTCCGGGGCGTGGAACAAACTGCGCGAAGACCCGGTTCTGCGGTTCATGATTATCGCTGTGGCGTTCTACGGGATGAGCACGTTCGAAGGACCGTTGATGTCTATTCGTGCGGTGAATGCCTTGTCCCACTACACAGACTGGACGGTTGGGCACGTACACTCCGGTGCGCTTGGCTGGGTTGCCTTTATCAGTTTCGGTGCTTTGTACTACCTCGTGCCGAAATTGTGGGGCAAGCAAGAGATGTATTCTCTGAAGCTTGTGAACACGCACTTGTGGCTGGCAACGATCGGGATTGTTCTCTACATCACGGCGATGTGGGTGTCCGGGATCATGCAAGGTCTGATGTGGCGTTCATACGATGAAATGGGCTTCCTGGAATATTCCTTTGTGGAAACGGTTATGGCTATGCACCCGTTCTATGTGATCCGGGCGCTGGGTGGTCTGCTGTTCCTCGCAGGGGCTCTTATCATGGTTTACAATATGGTTAAAACTGTCAAAGGGGATAGTGTTCCTGACAGTAAAGCGAAGGAGGTGCTGGCATGAGCTGGTCACAAAAACACGAAATCTTTGAGAAAAACTCCATTATCCTGACGGTCGGTATTCTGGTCGTTGTCCTGATCGGTGGTCTGGTCGAGATTGTACCGCTGTTCCGGATGGAGACGACGATCGAAAAGGTTGACGGGGTGCGTCCTTACACACCTCTGGAGCTGGCCGGGTACAATATCTATATCCGTGAAGGGTGCTATAACTGTCACTCTCAGCAGATTCGTCCTTTGCGGGATGAGGTTGCCCGTTACGGTCACTACTCTCTGGCGGCGGAAAGCATGTATGACCATCCGTTCCAGTGGGGATCCAAGCGGACCGGGCCGGATCTGGCTCGTCTGGGTGGTAAATATTCCGACGAATGGCATGTCGCGCATATGAAAAACCCGCGCGATGTTGTGCCGGAGTCGATTATGCCGACCTATGCGTTCTTATCCAAACGGGAAGCAAAGCTTTCGGATATGGATAAACACATGAAGACACTCAGAATGACGGGTGTTCCTTATACCGATGAACAAATCGAAAACGCTTACAGCGATGCCATGGCGCAGGCCGGGGCAAACGAGGACGGCGTGGACGGTTTGGCCGAACGCTATGGTGAGACGGTTAATGCCCGTAATTTTGACGGTCAG
Source organism: Rhodospirillales bacterium (assembly GCA_020638175.1). Taxonomy (NCBI): domain Bacteria; kingdom Pseudomonadati; phylum Pseudomonadota; class Alphaproteobacteria; order Rhodospirillales; species Rhodospirillales bacterium. Next base: position 167,711 of record JACKJA010000002.1, on the reverse strand, counting down.
GAAGAAATTGTATCTGATCTGGATGCGCTGATCGCCTATTTGCAGGTTTTAGGAACCATGGTTGATTTTACGGACTATCGTGCCGGTAAAAGCGCGAGTGCAGAATGATTGACTGGATAGCTGAGCATGCCGGGGTAATCGGCCTTCTGTTTTTTGTGACCTTCTTTTCGGGGGTCGTTATATGGGTATTCCGTCCCGGGTCTACGGAGCAATATAAGGCGGATAGCCAGATTCCTTTGAAGGAGAATGAAGATGACAGCAAATGACAAAAAGAAAATTGATGAGACAAGCGGCGTCGAAACGACAGGCCATTCCTGGGATAATGGTAGTCTTGAAGAGCTGAACAACCCTGCACCGCGTTGGTGGGTATGGGTTTATATCCTGTGCACTATTTGGGCTATTGGCTACTGGGTGATCTACCCGGCATGGCCGGTTCCCGGCGGTCAGGAGCGTGGGGGGACTGTGGGTTCTGCCGGTTATAACCAGTATAAGGAACTTGAAAAGTCTCAGGAAGCTATTGCTGTGCGTCAGGCTGCTTATCTGGAAGATTTCCAGAAGGCGTCTTACGATCAGATCATGGCGAATGATGAGCTGTATGCTTTTGCTGTGGCTGGTGGTAAAGCTGCGTTCAAGGATAACTGCGCGACTTGCCATGGTTCCGGTGGATCCGGTGGTCCGGGCTTTCCCAACCTGAACGATGATGACTGGCTTTGGGGCGGGGCGATCGAGGATATCGAGCAAACCATTAAGTACGGGATTCGCTCTGAGCACGATGAAACGCGTTACAACATGATGAGTGCTTTTGGGAAGGACGAGATTCTGGAGCCGGAAGATATTGAAAATGTTGTGACGTACGTTATGGCGTTGTCTGAGGGGGGGATGGAAGCTGCTAATGCCAAATATCCGGCCGGCGCTGAAGTGTTTGCTGATAATTGCACAGCTTGTCACGGCGAAGATGCCAAAGGTCTGCGCGAAATGGGTGCGCCGAACCTGACCGATTCGATCTGGCTGTATGGCGGTGATAAAGACACGATCCACGAAACCGTTTACGGCGGCCGGAGCGGTGTGATGCAGGCCTGGGTTGATCGTCTGGATGAGAATACGATTCGGCAATTGGCTGTGTATGTCCACTCTCTGGGTGGCGGCGAGTAAGAATCTCTTGTAGTTGATAAAAACCGCCCCAAGTGACATTTGTTGCCGGGGCGGTTTTTTGTAAATGTAGCTAGGTATGTTAGGATAATTTAATGTATCCTGAATATCTTTAGAAAAGACGATCATGAAGGGTCAGATTAATGGCAGATTCAAGCAGTGAAGATATCCAGTTTTTCGCCAAGCGTGAGAAAATCTATCCGCGGGCGGTTAAGGGACGTTTTCGCACGCTCAAATGGAGCATCCTTACGATTTGTCTGGCGATTTACTATCTGGCCCCGTTTTTGCGCTGGGATCGCGGTGATAATGCGCCGGGGCAGGCTATTTTGATTGATCTGCCGGCGCGGCGGGCCTATTTCTTTTTCATCGAAATCTGGCCGCAGGAAGTCTATATCCTGACGGGCGTTTTGATTCTTGCGGCGGTAACGCTGTTCTTTGCGACAGCCTTGTTTGGCCGGGTGTGGTGTGGCTATTTCTGCTTTCAGACCGTTTGGACCGATTTGTTTATGCTGGTGGAGCGCCTGTTTCAGGGGGACCGGAATGCCCGCATTAAGCTTGATCAGGAAAAATGGTCGTTTAACAGGCTCTGGAGAAAAGCGGCTACTCATATTGTCTGGGTGCTTATCGGGCTGGTTACGGCGGGAACGTTTGTTTTCTATTTTACCGACGCGCCTACTTTATGGGGGCAGCTTATTCATGGTCAGGCCAGCACAACCGTTCTTGGTTTTATGGCCGGGTTGACGTTCTCGACTTATCTGATGGCCGGGATTGCGCGCGAACAGGTTTGTACCTTTATGTGCCCCTATGCCCGGTTCCAGTCGGCGATGTTTGATGAAGATTCCCTTATTATTACCTATGATCCGGATCGTGGGGAGCCGCGCGGGAAAAAGACAAAAGATCAAAATTGGGAAGATCGCGGTCACTGTATTGATTGCGAGCGTTGTGTGCAGGTATGTCCGACCGGTATTGATATTCGTGACGGTTTGCAGATCCAATGCATTGCTTGCGGCCTGTGTGTCGATGCTTGCGATGATGTGATGGACAAGCTCGGTCTGCCGCGCGGGTTGGTGCGCTATGATACAGAGCGTCATATGAAGCTCAAACGTGAAGGGCGGCATGATGAAATGTTGTCTCATCTGGCACGGCCACGGACTTACTGGTACATGCTGATTTTGGCGTTTGTTAGTGCTGTGATGATTTATGCGCTGGCCAGCCGTGTAACGACGGAACTGCACGTTTTACATGACCGTAACCCCTTGCTGGTCCAGCTCTCCGACGGTTCTATTCGTAATGGTTATAATGTTAAAATCTTGAACAAGACCCATTATGATCGTCATTTTGTTTTGACCCAAAACGGACTTGAAAATGCGGAATTGTCTCTGAAGGGGGCTGGCATGCGCCATCTGGATGATTTGCTGGTTCCTGCGGATACGGTCGGGAATTTCAAGGTTTTTGTGACGGCGCCAAAGCAAGGTGTTGCCCAAAAAGACTTTCAGTTTATTATCGATGAAGTTGATGGCGAGGCGCATGATCTTTACGAAAGCGTCTTTATCAGTGAAAAACCATAAGGAATAAAAAACAATGGCTGGTTATATAGATCCCGGTATGCGCCCTGCGGATAAACTGATCCCGTGGTACTTCGTGGCTTTTTTTGCGCTTGTTTTCGCGGTCAACGGTATTTTCATTTACGTTGCCACGACCAGCTTGCCGGGGGTGATTGAGGAAAACCACTATGAAGTCGGTTTGGCCTATGATAAGCGGATTGCCGCTCATAAAGCTCAGGAAGCACTGGGGTGGAATGCTGCCGCCGATTTTTCCGGCAAGACGCTGTCTGTTGAGCTCGCCGATCATGACGGCAAGCCGCTGAAGGGGGCGAGTATCCAGGCTACGATGGTGCGTACGGTGCAGGAAGGCCATGATTTTGACGTGTTCTTGTCTGAAATTGCCGCCGGACAATATGCGACAGATATAGATTTTCCCTTGCCGGGGCAGTGGGATGCGTACATATATGTGACATGGGACGGTCAGCCTTATCAAATCACAAAGAAGATTGTCGTGCAGAAGTGAGTACCTGCCGTCATTGCGAGCAGCCTTGTGATCCTGATCGAGGTTTTTGCTGTGAGGGCTGTGAAAGTGCTTATAACCTGAAAGCCGATCTCACCAAGGATTCCCAACCTTTGCCAATGCCTCCCGATCCGGAGGCTTCCTATGTTTTTGATGCTTTTGTGAAAACTGATGACAAGGACGTAAACAGCCTTGTTTTGGGTGTGGAAGGCGTACATTGCGCGGCGTGCATTCAGAAAATTGAATCGGCGCTTAACCGGGAGCCGGACGTTAAAACCGGGCGCTTGAATTTTTCAACCCGGCGTCTGACCGTTGAATGGATGGGGCCGCGTGCGCGGGGCAATGAACTGGCGGCGATTGTCGGGCGGCTAGGATACCGGGTGCGGCCCTTTGATCCGGCGGCGTTGCGCGAAGGGTCGGCTGCAGAGGAAAGATTCTTGCTGATTTGTCTGGCTGTGGCCGGATTTGCCGCCGGGAATATCATGATGATTTCTGTCGGGCTATGGGCCAGCAGTCAGGAAATCATGGGCATGGCGATGCGTGATTTTATGCACTGGATGGCCGCCGTGATTGCCCTGCCGGCCATCAGTTATGCGGGACAGCCGTTTTTCCGTTCGGCGTGGGGAGCCTTGAAACAGGGGCGGACCAACATGGACGTGCCGATTTCCTTGGCTGTGATTCTGGCCTGCGGGATGAGCTTGTATGAAACTATCCATCACGGGGCGCATGCTTATTTCGACTCGGCAACAATGCTGATGTTTTTTTTGTTGATCGGGCGTTATCTGGATTTCCGTGCCCGGCGTTCAGCCCGCAGCAGCGCGACCGACCTTCTGGGGATGTTGTCTGGGACGGCCACCGTGATCGAAGACGGCCAGCGCCCGCGTGTTATCCCGATCAAGGATGTGCGGGAAGATATGATCCTGCAGGTTGCCGTCGGAGAAAAAATGCCGGCTGACGGTATATTACTGGAAGGGTCGACCGAGGTTGATGCCAGCTTGATTACCGGTGAAAGTTTGCCGCAAACGGTTAAGGCCGGGGACGCTGTCTTTGCTGGGACGATGAATTTATCCGTTCCTGTACGCGTACGGGTATCGAAGGCCAGTGATGACTCCCTGCTTAGCGATATTGTGCGCCTGATGGAAAAGGCCGAGCAGGGACAGGCACAATATGTCCGGTTGGCTGATAAGGCCGCCCGGCTTTATACGCCCGTGGTCCATACGCTGGCGGCGGCGACATTTCTGGGCTGGTGGTTGCTTGGCGGGCTTGTCTGGCAGGAAGCTTTGATGATCGCGGTGACCGTTTTGATTATCACTTGTCCGTGTGCGCTGGGGCTGGCCGTTCCCGTGGTACAGGTTCTGGCAACCGGGCGTTTGATGAAGCGGGGCGTTTTGGTAAAATCGGGCGATGCGCTGGAGCGGCTTGCCGGGATTGATATGGCCTTATTTGATAAAACGGGGACATTGACGTTGGGGCGCCCAGCGCTTGAAAACTCGGATTCCTATGAAGATGAGGACTTAAAATATGCGGCGTCGCTGGCCGCTCATAGCCGTCATCCTTTGTCGAAGGCGGTTGTCTCTGCGTATGACGATGGGGCGTTTTTGGATGTGGCGGTGCAGGATTATCCCGGAAAAGGGCTTGAGAGCACATACAAGGGACAGACCATTCGTTTGGGCAGCCGGGTATGGTGCGGTGATGAAAAAGCGCCACACGACCCATCAAAGCTGGAATTATGGTTGAGTGTTAGCGGCAGAGCGCCTGTCCGGTTTTTGTTCAGCGATCCGTTACGCGCGGATGCCCGGACGGTTTTGGATGAGTTAAAGGATGAAGGGTTGTCTTTGGTTTTGTTGTCAGGTGACCGGAAAGAGGCTGTGGCGGCGGTTGCGACCGATCTGGGCATTGATAATGCCCAAGGGGGATTGTCGCCTGTCGATAAATTTGCTGCTTTGGAGACCTTGCAAAAGCAAGGGCATAAGTTGCTGATGGTCGGGGATGGGTTGAACGATGCGCCGGTTCTTGCCGGGGCGGATGTGTCGATGTCACCTTCTACGGCGATTGATATTGCCCAGAACACCGCCGATATCGTCTTTATGGGTGATAAATTATATCCGATACGTGAGGCGTGGTACGTATCTCGAAAAACCCAAAAGCTGGTGAAGCAGAATTTTGCGCTGGCCGTGCTTTATAATATGATTGCCGTGCCGTTGGCTGTGACCGGACTGGTTACCCCTTTGATTGCGGCGTTGGCCATGAGTGGTTCGTCCCTGATCGTTGTCGCCAACTCGTTCCGTTTGCATACGCGAAAAGGAGCCGTATCATGAGTGTTGTTTTATATTTGTTGCCGCTGGCATTATTGCTGGGTTTTATAGGTTTGATCGCTTTTATCTGGTCCTTGAAAAGCGGCCAATATGATGATCTGGAGGGGGCGGCCAACCGCATTTTGTTTCAAGATGACGATCATCCGATGCCGGACAAGTCCGACAAAAATCCTTCTTCCTCTTCTGACGTATAACAAACCTTTACGCGGCGCCGGAAAAGCTCTATAAAATTCCTCTCACAAAACAACGACGATATAGAGCGGATAATGAGCAAAAACATGTTCCCGGAACTGGACAAGAATATTGATACCCAAGCGGTCGAAGAGCGCTGTCTTTCGCTTTGGGAAGAGTCAAAGATTTACGATTACGATCCGGACTCTGACAAACCTCTGTTTTCCGTTGATACGCCGCCGCCTTACGTATCCGCTGCGCACCTTCATGCCGGGCATGCTGCGTCCTATACGCAGGCTGAAATCCTGATCCGTTACAAGCGGATGATGGGCCATAACATTTACTACCCGATGGGGTTTGATGATAACGGTCTGCCGACCGAACGCTATGTCGAGCAAACTCACAAGGTGAACAAAAAGAAAATATCACGCAGCGATTTCCGGGCGCTGTGTATCGCGGAAACCCAGAAAGGGGCAAAGACCTATGAGAAGCTCTGGCGTTCTCTGGGCTTGTCGGTGGACTGGAGCACGCGTTATTCGACGATTGATGACCTGTCCCGTCACACGGCACAGAAGTCGTTTCTTGATCTGTACAGCAAAGGCCTGATTTACCGGGCGAATGAGCCGGTTTTGTGGGACACCCACTTCGAAACGGCGCTGGCGCAAGCCGATCTGGAGACCATGGATCGTAAGGGCAAGATGTATGACATCCAGTTTGCCAGCGAAGATGGCCAGCCGCTGGTGATTTCAACGACGCGTCCCGAGCTGATCCCGGCTTGTGTGGCGATGTACTTCAATCCGAACGATACGCGCTATCAACATCTGGAGGGCAAGAATGCCGTTGTGCCGCTGTTCGGTCATAGCGTGCCGATTAAAACCTCTGGAGAGGTGGATATGGAATTCGGGACGGGGCTGATGCAGGTCTGTACGTTCGGGGATGGTGAAGACGTCAAGAAATGGAAAGAAGACAAGCTGGAAACGCGTCTGGCTTTGTCACCGGACGGCAAAATGACGGCGCTGGCCGGGAAGTATGAAGGGCTGGAACCTGCCGCCGCGCGTAAGCGTATTGTCGAGGATTTGACGGCGGAAGGGCTGATTGTCGGTGAGCAGGTTGTTGACCAGAGTGTATCCGTGGGCGAGCGTTCCGGTGTTCCTGTTGAATTCATCATGGAGCCGCAATGGTTCATCAATATCCTTGAGCATAAGGACCGCTTCCGCAAGCGTGCCGAGGAACTGAACTGGTTCCCGGACTGGATGAAAGTGCGGCTCGATCACTGGATTGACGGGCTGAAATATGACTGGAATATCTCGCGCCAGCGTTTTTACGGCGTGCCGTTCCCGGTCTGGTATGTTCAGGAAACCGGCGATGTGATTTTAGCGGATGAGGCCGATTTGCCGGTCGACCCGATTGAGAACGAACCGCCGCAATGGGCGAAGGATAAGTATGCCGGTATGACGATCGTGCCGGAAACCGATGTGATGGAAACGTGGATGACGTCGTCCCTGACGCCCCTGATTAACGCGAACTGGGCCGGGTGTCCGGATCGCAAAGGTTCCATGGATATTTATCCGATGGATCTGCGCGTACAGGCGTTCGAAATCATACGTACATGGCTGTTTTATACGCTGATTAAATCCGAATACCACACCGATAGCCTGCCATGGAAAAACGTGATGATTTCCGGCTGGGGGCTGAACGAGCAAGGTAAGAAAATTTCCAAACGTGATCTGGAGAAATTTACCGATAAGGACGGTTTTAACCGTTATGATCCTTATTCCCTGATCCAGAAATATGGTGCGGACGGGTTGCGCTGGTGGGCGGCGAGCGCCCAACTGGGCAAGGATTTGCGCTTCCATGAGCGTGAGGTCAAAGATGGCCGCAAGATTGTTGTTAAACTCTGGAACGTGGCGCGGATGGCGTTCATGTATATGGAGGATTTCGATCCGGCGGCGCCGCGCGTTCCCTATAATGAGCGCCCGATCGAAGATCAATGGCTTTTGAATGAGCTGAACGACGTTGCCAAAAAAGCCAAGGCGTCCTTCGAGGTTTACGATTACGCCACGGCGCGCGAAGCGCTGCATAAGTTCTTCTGGATGACCTATTGTGATGATTATCTGGAACTGGTGAAAACCCGGTTCTGGGAAAATTCCAACTGGAGCGAGCAAGACCGGAAAGCGGCGCAGGCGACCCTTTTCGAATCGCTGCGGACGTTGCTGGGCTTGCTGGCCCCGTACTTGCCGTTTGTGACGGAAGAGCTTTATACGCAGGCCGGGAAATTTGGCGAAGATTACGTCTCCTTGCATGTCAGCTCATGGCCGGAAGCCGATGGAAACCTGAACTTCGAACATGCCCGCGAGATGGAAATTATCCGCTCGACTCTCTATGGCGTTCGGAAACTGCGTTCCGAGCGGCAAATCGGGCAAGGGAAAAATCTGGAAAAACTGGTTTTACATGTCGACCCGGCGAACGATGCCTTGGTCAATACGGTCAAAACACTGGAAAATTCCTTGCAGAGCGCGGCGCGGGCTGATGCGGTTCAATATGCGCAGGCTGATAACGAAACAGGCGTTGAGGGATTGATGCTTGATATCGTGGCCGGTCTGGCGGAGTAATCCGCATACGCAGGCATTCTTTGGCTTGCTTTCATGCCGTAAAAGCAGTTTATTTGATGTGATGTATTTCAAAAGTAAAAAAGCGGGGGTGCCTGATGGATTATAATGCGTTTTATGCCGAGAAACTGCAAGATCTGAAGGATGAAGGCCGCTACCGCATTTTTGCGACGATGGAACCTCTGGTCGGAAAATTCCCGCAGGCCCTTTATCATGCACAGGATGGCACCAGCCGGGAAGTTACGGTCTGGTGTTCGAATAACTATCTGGGCATGGGCCAAAACCTGAAAGTTCTGGCGGCGATGAAAGCGGCTGTTGATCGCTCAGGCGCCGGGGCGGGCGGGACGCGTAATATTTCCGGGACCACGATTTATCATACGCAGCTTGAAGCCACTATGGCGCGTCTGCACCAGAAGGAAGCGGCGCTGGTCTTTTCATCGGGCTATGTTGCGAATGAAGGAGCGCTGAGTACTTTGGCGAAGCTGTTGCCGGAATGCCATATTTTTTCGGACGAGCTTAACCATGCCTCTATGATTCACGGGATGCGGGGATCGCGCCGGGAAAAACACGTTTATCGTCATCTGGATATGGAGCAGCTTGAATCGATGCTTCGTGCAGCGCCGGTGAATGTGCCCAAAATCATTGCGACTGAGTCGGTGTACTCTATGGAGGGCGATATTGCGCCTCTGGATGTGATTTGTGATTTGGCCGAAAAATACGGCGCAATGACGTACGTTGATGAAGTACATGCTGTCGGCATGTATGGCGCGCATGGCGCGGGCGTGGCCGAACGAATGGGTCTGATGGACCGGATTGATATCATCGAGGGTACGTTTGGAAAGGCGTACGGTCTGATGGGCGGGTATATTGCCGGCAGCGCGGCTATGATTGACGCTGTACGTTCGTACGCTCCCGGATTTATTTTTACCACGGCCATGCCACCGGCGGTGCTGGCAGGGTGTAAGGCCAGTGTTGAGCATTTAATGGAATCGCGTGTTGAGCGCGAACAGCAACGCCGGAACGTGGCTTATCTGAAGGCGCGTCTCGATGCTGAAGGGATGCCGTGGATGCCGGGCGAAAGCCACATTGTGCCGCTGGTGGTCGGCGAGGCAACGTGCTGTAAGCAGGTTAGCGATATTTTGATGGATCAATACGATATCTATGTTCAGCCGATTAATTACCCGACGGTTCCCCGCGGAACCGAGCGTTTGCGCCTGACGGCAACCGGGGCACATTCCATTGCGCAAATTGATGCGCTGTGCGATGCGTTGGGTGAATTGTGGCGCGAGCATCAGGTTTTCCAGCACGCCGTTGCATAAAGGCTTGAAAAGCGCTTCCGGGAACGCCATATTGCGCGGTATGAATTTTCCCGCTGGCATATCTCTCACAAGAGTCCTCAAATTTGCGTCCCGTACGGACGTTTTTTCCTATGCCTTGATGTGGTTGATGGTGTTGCTGGTGATCGGAACGGTCAGTCAGAAATATATCGGCCTTTATCAGGCGCAGGAAAAATACTTCGGTTCCTGGTTTGTCTGGGTTGGGGGAATGGTGCCGTTGCCCGGCGGCGCTTTTGTCCTGACGGTTATTTTTATCGGTCTGGTTTCCAAACTGGCGATACAGACATGGACAAAAGAAAAGATCGGGACTTTGATCGTTCACCTCGGGGCTGTTTTGTTGCTGTTTGGCGGGTTTTTGACGGCGCAGTTCAGTTATGAAGGCAATATGATGGTCGCCGAGGGGCAGGAAATAAATTTTGTTTCTGACTATCACGAATCCGAGCTGGCCGTAGTAGAAGTGGTTGATGGTGTTGAAAAAGAAGCTGTTCTTTTTCCGCAATCGGCTTTGCAAAGCGGCGCTGTTTTAAAGGATGCGTCTTTGCCGTTTTCTATCAAGTTGCTGACATATTGCTATAACTGCGAAATTGTCCGGCTGGATGAATCACGGGAAAAAGGTGATGCGCACGGGATGGCTTTGAACTTTGATCTGGTGGACAAACCGCGCGATAAACAGGATGAGAGCAATCGCACCGGTGTGACGTTTGAACTGCAGGGGGCGGGGGAAGCGGATGGCCGTTATTCTCTTTTTAAATTCATGCCCATTCGGCAAAGCCTGACGGTTGGGGATCGCCATTTCTTTGTCGATATACGCGCCCGGCGGACGTATCTGCCGTTTTCAATTTACCTGATTGATTTCAAAAAGGATGTCCATCCCGGAACGATGATGGCGCGCAGCTATCAAGCTGAGGTGAATTTGCGGGATGGTGATCTGGAGTGGCATAGTCTGATCGAGATGAACCAGCCGCTACGCTACAAGGGCTATACATTTTATCAGTCTTCATTCATGTCCGGTCCGGCGGGTGAGGAAGAGGTGACGGTTTTGGCCGTGGTGAAGAATGCCGGGCGAATGTTCCCCTATATCTCCAGCATTATTATCTGTATCGGGTTGCTGATCCATTTGTTTATGCGTTTGCCGCCGATGTTCGCCCGGAAAGAGGAACGTCCATGAGGTTTATGGCTTTGATATTGCTGTTTCTTGTGGCGTTGCCGGTGACGGCACGGGCGCAGGAACCGTTGGCTTTGCCGCCGGTCTTTGATTACGAAGATTTTGTCCGCCTGCCGATTTTGCATGAAGGCCGGATTAAACCACTGGATACTTTCGCCCGCGTTATGCTGACAGGGTTCTACGGTAAAGATTCTATGCCGGATATAAGCGCTGCGGCGTGGCTGGCTGAGATGTTATTCAATCAATCACAGGCTTATCAGCGGCCGGTATTTAATATTGCCAATCCGGATGTTTTGAATGCGATTGGCCTGACATACCGCCTCCACCACCGTTATTCCTTTGTCGAGGTGTCTCAGGCGCTGGCACCGCATATTGCTATGATCCGAGCTTTGCGGACGCGTGACGAGAAAGATTTGTCGGTGGCGCAAAGCCAGCTTTTGGAGCTGTATGCCAAAACCATGTGGTACTTCGAAATCAGCCGTTCACTCTCTCTGGTGTTGCCCAAGTTGTCCGTCGATGATCCGGGGCTGGCTGAAAAAATGGGTATCGCGCCGGGCGCAGAGCTGACCTATTTTGAAATGATGGCGCATCGCCCGGCTTTTCTGGAGCTTGCCGAAAAAGCTGTTGCAAAAGATCCGGTGGATATGACGGCAGCGGATGAGGAAATTCTGCGGATCGGGCATGGGCTGCAAAGGCTGACGCAGGATCAGCAAAGCCGTATCTTGCGGATCGTGCCGCCGCAATGGGCAGAAGACGGCGATGAGTGGTTTGCACCGTGGGCTGTGCTGGAAAGCGGCAAGGGATCGCCTGAAACGGCGACCTTCTTCGGACAGTTAACCGCTTTGGCGCAGGCCTATCTGGACCGCGATAGCGCAGAGTGGGGCCGTCTCAGCAAGGACATCCATGAAGCTTCATTGGCTATGGCTGACGGGCACATCAAAAAAACCGCCGTGGCTCTGGAATATGGCTATAACCAGCTTGATCTGTTTCGCTACAGCCTGATGGCTTATATAGCGGCGTTGGTGACGTTAATGGCCGGCGGGCTGGGGTTGCGCCGCTTTATGCGCCGGGGGGCGCTGGTGTTGCTGTCGGGCGGGGCGTTGATGCATCTGGCGGGGCTATGTGCGCGTATGTACATTATGGGGCGGCCACCGGTTGCGACCTTGTACGAGTCTATAATCTTTGTCGGGCTGGTGACGGTGGTTTTTGCTCTTGTGCTGGAATGGCGGCAGCGCCGGGGGCTTGGCATTTTGATCGGGGCGGCTACCGGGTCGATCCTCCAGTTTATAGGCATGAAATACGCGGTTGACGGCGATTCAATGGGTATGCTGGTTGCCGTTCTGGATACGAATTTCTGGCTGGCGACGCATGTGGTGACGATCACGATTGCCTATGGCTGTTGTCTGGTGGCGGGATTGTTGGGGCATCTGTATCTGCTGGTTAGTGTTTTTCATCCCGGTCAGTCTGAACGTTTAAACGAACTGGGACGGAATATGCTGGGCGTTGTGCTGGTGGCTTTATTCTTTGCGACGCTGGGCACCATTCTGGGCGGTATCTGGGCGGATCAATCCTGGGGCCGGTTCTGGGGCTGGGATCCGAAGGAAAACGGGGCGATGCTGATTGGCTTGTGGCTGGCGTGGATGCTCCATGCGCGATTGGCCGGGATACTGAGTTCGCAGGGCTTTGCCATGGCCGCGGTGCTGACGACGGTTGTTGTGGCTTTGGCATGGTTTGGGGTTAATCTCCTTAATGTCGGTTTGCACTCCTATGGGTTTACCAAAGGCATTGCCACTAATCTGGGGCTGTTCTGCGGCTTTGAGATTCTGTTTGTCGGGCTTTGTGCTCTCTATCTAAAAACCCGCCGTGAGGTTGCATCGTGAGTTCGTTACAGATCAAACTTATGACATTGACGGCGGCCATTATCATAGCGGTCGCGGCGGTGATGTATGATGCGGGGCGCATGCCGGGAAATCTTGTATCGGCAGATTCCAAAACGGACAAGCCTTCTGAATTTCCAGCCGCGCCGGATTTTACGTTCACAACGCTGGCGGGAAAGGCCATGACGTTGTCATCGGTTCCGGAATCGGGTGTTCTCCTGCATTTCTGGGCAGCGTGGTGTACGGTGTGTATGGCCGAATTCCCGTCTTTGCTCAAGGCCGTGGCGGCGCAAGAAGGACGCGTGGCTTTAATTGCCGTGTCGACCGATGATTCCCGTGAAAAGATGGACAGGGCATTGGCCGCGCTCCGCAGTAAGAACGACGCCATTATGGATTCTCCGTATATCTACTGGGTGTGGGATGACGACAAAGACTTGTCTTTAAAGCAATTCAGCGTTGCCCGCGTTCCGGAAACATTTTTTATCGACTCGGAACAGCGGCTCGTACACAAGGCTGTCGGTGAGGCTGATTGGGTCGGAGAGGACATGGCCGACAAACTTTTTCGCCTTTCTACGTCCTCTCTTTGAAGAACTGTTTTCCAGTCATAAAGGGCCGGTGATTAACGGGTTTCAGGAAAGACAAAGTCACTGATGCTGTCTTTACGGGCCTGACTGAAGGCTCTGTAATGCTCCCCGGCGATTACGGCTTCTTCTGAATCGCATCCGTTTTCTTTGCTATAGGTATCGTCCAGTAGCCGCTGGATATGTTCCCGTCGTTCCAGAACCCGGCTGACAACAAGATCCGGCGGCCATTTCAGAGTGTGAATGCATTCATCGAACAACATGTCCGATGTGGCCTTGAAATTATCCAGGAACACTTCGCTCATGGGTTCGGTTTCCTGAAGACAGTGTTGCTGGTAAGCAAAGGCCCGTTCGTTCAGATCACTCAGCTTCAGCATGTTGTCGAGCGTTTTTTGGCTGGCATAGGTTGTTTCCGGCGGCGCTTGTTTGTTTAGGGATACGCAGGCGCTCAGAGCTGTAAGGAGCATCAGGGAGGAAAAGGTGAGGGCTGCCTTTCGCAGGCAGCCCGAAAGCGTTGATTTAAAGGATGCTACAAACATTTGATGGTTCTTTCTGTTGTGAATATTCTTTAAATCCCTGGATAATATATAGAGGGTTTTCAGGCCGCTCTTTTTTGTGGCGTTCTATTTTTAAAACGTTTTTTTCCGGCTTTCCAGTTTCTCGATTTGTTTCCTGATTTATTTCCGGGTTTTGTGCCGGAAGGCTTTCTGTTTGCTGCCGCTTCCGGGTTCAGGAGCTGTTCAATGGCATTCCATTTCCGGCTGTCTTGCGGTGAAATAAAGCACAAAGCCGAACCTTCGGCGCCGGCGCGGGCGGTACGGCCCATGCGGTGGATATAATCTTCGGCAACCTGTGGCAAATCGTAATTGATTACATGTTCGATATGCGGAACGTCCAGACCGCGGGCGGCGATATCGGTAGCCACCAGAATCCGGAATTTTTTATTACGGAAGCTGTTCATGACGCTGGTCCGTTTGTTCTGGCGCAGGTCACCATGCAGGGCATCGGCTTCATGGCCATCCCGGCGCAGGCTCTTTGCCATTTTTTCACTGCCGTATTTGGTTTTAACAAATACGATCACCGAGCCGTTACGCTCGTCGAGCTGGCTGGTTAGCTCTTTGTATTTTTTGTCCTGTTCGATGCGCATAATGTCTTGCTTGATGTTGTGAGCGACGACATTGGTGGCGCCGATGGATATACGTTCGGGGTTGCTCAGATATTTGCTCGACAGGCGGATGATGGCATCCGGCATGGTGGCGGAGAACATCAATGTCTGGCGTTGTTCCGGCAGGAACTTGACAATCCGGTCAAGCTGGACGCCAAATCCCATGTCCAGCATCCGGTCGGTTTCATCCAGAACCAGAAATCCTGTGTTATTAAGTTTAAGGGAACCGCGTTCCAGATGATCGTTAATCCGGCCCGGCGTGCCGACGATAATCCGCGGCTGCGCTTTTAGCTGGGCAAATTGTTTGCCCATAGGCTCGCCGCCAATGATAAAGGCGGTTTTAATCGGACTTTTGTGACCGAGAAGTTGATGGATAACATCCAGAACCTGTTTGGCCAGTTCCCGTGTCGGGGTCAGAACCAGAGCGTTTCCCTGTGGGGCGCGCAGTAGCGTTTCGACCAACGGGATGCTGAAAGCGGCGGTTTTGCCGGTTCCGGTCTGGGCCGAGCCCAGAATGTCCCGTCCCTGCAGGGCCAAAGGTATGGCTTTTTCCTGAATAGGGGTCGGGTTTGTATATTTCATTTTCTGCAGGGATTGGTGCAGGTTTTCGGAGAGGCCGAAGCCTTCAAAATTTTTCATGATATTTTCTTTCTTATATAAAATAGTTCAGCAAAAGTTATGGCCCTGTGCACTATGCGCGGGATTTGGGCTGCTATAGGCCCGTTTTTCTATAAACATGAACTTTGCGGAAAAAGGTGAGGTTTTAAGACGTTGTTCGTCTTGCAGGTTCACGTATCCTTATATTTGCGGATACTTTTTTCTGTAAGCTCTTATCTCATAGAGAGCAGTAATTAACTCTGGCGCAGTTGTGACAGGTTTCGGGCCGCCTGTCAAACTTTCATGGTTTATCGCTGATTAATCAACGAATTGCCTGCTTGTGAGTTACACGCCATTTCGCGAGCGTTTCTCTGGTTTGCCGCATCGAAGCATATTTTGAAGAGCCTTCAGGTTCACTTCAGGTTAGAGCGGCATACTTGAAATAATCAGAAGTCTTGTTCTCTTATCTTACAAATTGAGGAAAAATTTTGCTTAAGCTTCGTTTGCACGAAAATGACCTGAATACAGGCAATCTGTACCTTCATCAAGGACGATTAAAGCGCCTTAGCCGTCTTTTGCCGTCCGTGATTGATATTACCGGTCGCTTTGAACCCGACCGGGAACGGGTCGAGGATTTTATCAAAGGGATTTATGCCCAGTCTTACGGTGCGGATATCAGTGTTGAATATCCTATGCTGATGAGTGTTCGGGACGAAGATGGCCGGATTCTGGCCGCTGTTGGTTTTCGCTATGCTGCTTGTGAGTCGCTGTTCCTAGAGCAATATACGGGTGCGCCCATTGAATCGATTTTGGATGCACCGCGCGCGCAAATCGTTGAAATCGGAAATCTGGCTTCTGCCGGTAGCGGCGCTTCGATTTTTCTTTATGCCGCTCTGGCGTCCTATCTGGATTTCAAGGGTATCCGCTATGCTACGGTGACGGGGACGGATTTCCTTCACCGTTCGTTTGAGAAACTGGGGCTGGAGCCCCAAAGAATTTGTGCGGCAGATGTGACAGCTTTGCACAAAGGTGGTCAGAACTGGGGTACTTATTACAACGCTAATCCGCGAGTTTTGGCCGGATCGGTTGATAAAAGTGTCATAAAGCTGAAAAAAGCGTTGGGTGCGGAATTTAAAGAATGCCGGCCACGTTTGTTTCCGCGTTTGCATTATAACACAAGCTCATGAGTATACTTTTAGACAGTTTGAAAAAGCATGCTGAACGCATGCCGGATCGCCCCGCGTTGATCGGGGATGATAGTATATTGTCATACGGTGATCTGAGCGCGGCGATTAACGAAAAAGAAACGGCGTTGAAGACTGACGCTTGCCGGGTTGTCGGTTTGCAGATGGATAACGGGATTGAATGGGTATTGTGGGATCTGGCGGCGATAAAAACCGGGATCGTCTGTGTGCCCATGCCGCCGTTTTTTACAAAAGAGCAAATACAGCACGTTATTAAAAGCACCGGGATTGACCATGTTATTACGCCGGAAGGTATAACGGCGACGGGGACCATTTCCGTTGATGCTGTTTTGCCCGGCACAGCCAAGATCACCTTTACGTCCGGCACGACGGGGACGCCCAAGGGTGTTTGTCTTTCCCAAACGGGGTTGGAAAAGGTTGTCGCCAGTATTGTTGAAATGTTGGGGCCGGATTATGCCGGGGATCATTTATCGGTGATGCCGCTATCAATTTTGCTGGAAAACGTGGCCGGCGTATATGCGGCTTTGATGGCTGGCGCGGCATGTCATCTCTACAGCTTGCAAACGACCGGGATGGCTAATCCGTTTGAACCAGATTTTGCGCAGTTGAATACGGTTTTACGAACAAAAAACATATCTTCGGCTATTTTGGTGCCGGAATTGCTGCGCGGTTTGATGGGGGCTGTTGTCCATGCCAAGACCGCATTCCCCGCTATGAAATTTATGGCGGTCGGGGGGGCGAAAGTGGCGCCGGAACTGGTGGTGCAGGCCCGTACGATCGGTTTGCCGGTTTATGAGGGCTATGGCCTGAGTGAATGCGGTTCCGTTGTGGCGATGAATACACCTGCCCATGATAAGCCGGGAACAACCGGGCGGCTTTTATCTCATATTGATGCCGGGATTGTGGATGGTGAAATCGTCATTCATAACCCTGTTTTTCTCGGTTATATCGGCCAATCGCATGACGGGTCGTTTTCGACCGGTGATCTTGGCACTTTTGACGAAGACGGCTTTTTAAGCATTGAGGGTCGGAAAAAGAATGTTCTGATTACGTCTCACGGGCGGAACATTTCGCCGGAGTGGGTGGAGAGTGCCTTGCTGGCACAGCCGGAGATTATGCAGGCTGTTGTCTACGGTGATGCCCTCCCTTATCCCGGAGCTTTAATTACGCTTACAAGTCATGACGTTGATGTCATTGATACGATCCACCGGGCGAATGAATCTTTGCCGGCCTACGCGCAAGTGAAAACGTTTCATGTCGTTCGACCCTTTACGGTGCAGGAAGGGACGCTGACCGGGACGGGGCGCCCGCGCCGGCAGACTATTTTTCAAAAATATCAATCACTACTGGAAGAGGATCGCGATTATGAGCTTTTACGATCGGCTGGTTAAGGAAACGGAAAGCGCGCGGCAGGAACTTTACACCGTGCCGCAACTCACGGATGGGCTGGCGGGGAACATTTCCCGTGAGACATATATTGCCTATCTGACGCAGGCCTATCATCACGTCAAGCATACGGTGCCTTTCCTGATGACGATGGGGGCCCAGATGCCGGAGGCGAAACACTGGTTGCACAAACCGATTGTTGAATATCTCAAGGAAGAAATCGGTCATGAAGAATGGATCTTGAACGATATTGCCGCCGCCGGGGGCGATAAGGATGCCGCGCGGGCCAGCAAGCCCAATCTCGCGACGGAAGTGTTGGTGGACTATAACTATACGTACCTGACCCGCAAGAATCCGGTTGGCTTTTTAGGGATGGTCTTCATGCTGGAGAGCACCAGTATGCAAATTGCCACTCATGGTGCGGACGCCGTGAAAAAAAGTCTGGAATTGCCGCAGAGCGCGTTTACTTACCTGTTTTCTCACGGTTCTCTGGATATTGAACATATGGATTTCTTCAAGACGCTGGTTAACAGGATTGACGATCCAGACGATCAGGCGGCGATTATCGAGGTGGCAAAGGATACGTTTCATTTGTTTGCCGATGTGATGCGGTCTATCCCTCATGACAAAGCGGAGGTGCAAAATGCAGCTTAAAGGTAAACATGTGGTTCTGACCGGGGCGACCGGCGGTATCGGTTGTGAGTTGCTGGAGCGGGTGAAGCAGGCCGGTGCGCGTGTCACAACAGTAGGGCGCAAGAGCGATAATGATATTCAGGCCGATTTATCCGATCCGGCCGGGTTGAGCGATCTTTGCGCGAAACTGGCGAAAATGGATGTTGACGTCTTGCTTAATAATGCCGGGTTGATCTATTTCGGGACAACGACGGATCAACAGGCGGGGAATGTCGAGGCGCTGTTGCGCGTTAATCTGGAAGCCCCGATCCGGCTGGCGCAAGCTGTTATTCCCGGTATGATCCGGCGGGGCGGTGGGCAAATTGTCAATATCGGTTCGATTGTTGGTTCGTTGGCGATGCCGCATTTTACAGTGTATTCGGCGACGAAAGCGGGCCTGAAAAACTTTAGCGAGGGTTTGCGCCGCGAATATGACGGCAAGGGGCTGAGCGTTACCTATATCGCGCCGCGCGCCGTCGATACGGCGATGAGCGGCGGGATTGTCGATGATTTCCACAAGCGCGTTCATATTACGCATGACAGTCCGGAAAAGGTTGCCGATATCATTGTCGATGCGATCCTGAAAGATAAAAAGGATGTCTATATAGGATTTCCTGAATCGCTGTTTGCCCGGATTAATGCTCTGTTGCCGCGTGTGATTGATAGCGGTTTGCTGGAAAAACGCGATGTTGCCGATGAAATGTTGAAATCACAAAAAGCTTCATAGAAAAAGAGGAGAGAAAACCATGAAACAGATACTTACCTTGGCCCTTGTGGTGTTTATGAGCACGCCGGCCCTTGCCCAGCAAGCAGAGCCGGTGGCCATGAATGCGCAACAAACGCAATTACAGATGGGGGATTATATCGCCCGGATTCAAAAGGAATGGGCGCGGATCAAATACCAAGTGCCGGACAAGGACACGAAACTGGCGGATATTGCCAAGCTGGAGAAATACGCTGAGCAGGTCAGCGCCTCTTTCCCGCAAAATCCGGAACCTAAAATCTGGGAAGGGATTGTGTTGTCGACCGATGCCGGGATTACCAAAAGTATGTCCGGGTTGCCAAAAGTAAAGAAGGCCAAAGCTTTGCTGGAATCGGCGCTGGCGATAAACGACCGGGCGCTGGATGGGTCGGCTTATACGAGTCTGGGATCGTTGTATTATCAGGTGCCGGGTTGGCCGATTTCCTTTGGCGATGACGAGGAAGCCGAAAAGAACCTGAAAAAGGCGCTGGCAATTAATCCGACAGGTATTGACCCGAATTTCTTTTACGGTGATTTCCTGTTGAAAGACGGGCGCTATGAGGAAGCAATCCCTGTTTTGCAGCGGGCTCTGCAGGCTGCCCCCAGACCGGACCGTCCTTTGGCCGATGCCGGTCGCCGTCAGGAAATTCAGGCCGCTCTTGTGCAAGCGCAGGAAAAGATGAAAGATGTAAAAGAAGAAGTATATAACTGAGGCAAGATCACGAACAGATGAAAGCACTTCTAGAGCACCAGACCCGGCGGGAGGAGTTTTTTAAATTTCTCCTCCTTCTTCTGGTTTTTGTGTCTTATTTTCTTTATTTGAGCTGGAAATACGGCATGGCTACGGGCGGGATGGTATCGGGATTGACCTGGAGCTTTTTTGTTCTCTGTACGCCGGTGGCGGATGCCGGTTTTTTGATCGACTTTCCGGTCAGGCTGATTACAGGGGTGCGCATGTTCATTCTGGAGGTGTTTGTCTGGATTGTTGCTATTACGCTCAACGTTGTTTCATTATCTTTTTTCCCGGATGTTTACGATAAAACAGTGCTGACATCGCTGTTCCATAAAATTCTGATTACGCCATGGCCTTATTGGAGCATCATCGGTCTTTGTGCTGTGGGGACGTTTTTATCCATTCGTTTTGGTGACGAGATGCTGGACGTGATTTCACACAAGGACCGGGTTTATCATCACAAGCACGGCTTTAAACACAAGGTTATTGTAACGGTGGCCGTTTTTGTTCTGATTGTGTGGGTTTATTATCATTTACTTGAAACACTGGGTGTTCAGGTGCCGGTGGAATAGCAAAGACAGGATATCCCGAATGCGCGTGTTATTGGTTGAAGATGATGAAATGCTGGGGAAAGCTACGGCGGCCGGTTTGAAAACGGCCTATGCCGTGGATTGGTGCTGTAATGCCGAAGATGCGCAGGTCGCTTTGGAAACCACCCCTTATGATTTGATTGTCCTTGATATTAATTTACCGGGACAGTCCGGACTCTCTTTTTTGCAGCAGATCAGGGCGGAAGGTGACGAGCGCCCGGTTTTGTTTTTGACGGCTCGCGATGCTGTTCACCACAGGATTGAAGGGCTGAATGCCGGAGCTGATGATTATCTGGTTAAACCGTTTGACCTTGATGAATTAATTGCGCGGTGCGGCGCTTTGATCCGCCGCTCACAGGGCCGGGCATCCCCGGTCATCACATGGGATGGCCTTGTGTTTGATCCGGTGGGGAAACAGGTCAACAGGGACGGCAAGCCCGTCAAACTATCCGGGCGCGAACTGGCTGTTCTTGAGATCCTGATGTCTCACATGGGGAGGGTCGTCAGTAAAAACCAGATCGAAGAGCATGTTTATGACTGGAATAGCGGGGACATCGAAAGCAATACGGTCGAAGTCCATATTTCGGCTTTGCGGCGAAAGCTGGGCAAGGATTTAATCAAGACAGTACGTGGCGTAGGATATATGGTACCCCCATGGATGGAAAACAATACTCACTAAGGTTACGGATTTTGGCTCTGATCGCTGTTCCGCTGGTTATTACCGGGGCGGCGGTGGGCAGTTTTGCGTTGTTGAATGCCTGGTATGAAATCGAAGAGGTATACGACGCGGAATTGGCCCATGCCGCCAAGTTGCTTTTGCAGTTGACCGAGCACGAACTGGACGAGCACAAAAAAGATGAAATCGAGCTGGGAATTGAAGACAGCAAGGCAACACACCCCTACGAGAAGAATATCGCTTTTAGAATATGGGAAGATAATTTGCTGGTTACCCAGTCGGTTAGTGCCCACGGTTTTGACTCTTTCCGGGCGCCGCCGGGATTTTCCAACCATACGCTGAACGGTGAGCGCTGGCGGTTTTTTGTTTATTTCGGCGAGCATTCGAACATAACGGTCGAAGTTGCCGAGAAGCAGGACGTGCGTATGGATATTACCCTCGATCTTGCGGAAAGCCTCATCGTTCCTTTTAGCCTGTTTGTGCCCATTTTGTTGTTTTTGATCTGGCTGGGGACAACCAAAAGCCTGCAGCCTCTTTCCTTGCTTTCGGTGGCTGTTGACCGGCGGGATATTGATGATCTCTCGCCTTTGCGCGCGCCGTTAATCCCCCGCGAGATTACGCCTCTGGTGGGGGCGCTGAATAAATTGTTTGTCCGGATGGAAGAGAGCATCCGGCGCGAGCGTGAGTTCACAGACAACGCCGCCCATGAATTGCGCACGCCGTTGGCGGCGATGAAAACGCAGGCACAAGTTCTTCTGAAAAAAACAACGGAAAACGCAGAGAAAGAGGGACTTGAGAACCTTGTCGCTTCTATTGACCGGGCTGTTCGTCTGGTCGAACAGCTCTTGTCCTTTGCGCGTTTGCAAAGTAAGGATATGCCCTTTGCCGTGGTCGATTTTTCAACCCTTGTCGATGAGGTCGTGACGGAGTTCTCACCGCTAGCCAAAGCAAAAGGGCAGGCCTTGACGGCGGACGTCCCCCGCGGGATCAGGCTGAAAGGCAATAAAGACGCCCTGCAAATCATGCTTCGAAACCTGATTGACAACGCCATCAAATTTACGCCGGACAAGGGCGATATACGGGTTTCACTGGCCATGCATAACGGGCAGGTGATTCTGGATGTTTCCGATACGGGGCCGGGCGTATCCGACGATCAGAAGGATAAGATTTTCGATCGTTTCTACCGGGTGAGCAAAAGCAAAACCCAAGGCAGCGGTCTGGGGCTGGCGATGGTTAAATGGATTTGTGACTCCCATAAGGCACGGATCGAGATCCGGAATAACACCCCCGCCGGGCTGTCTATACAGGTGTTTGGGTTTCCGCAATGAGCCGTGGTTTCATGTTTAAGAAGGAAATAGTGCCGCTGGGGTGATTTGAACACCCGACCCACGCACTGCGATTTTTTTGAACCTTTTAGCGGGCTTTTTGGAGACCTTCCAAGCCATATTAGGACGGTTCAGCGTTTTAGGAGGGCCAAATGAATATACTCCCAATAGTGGCCAATAGTACAATCAAGAAAAAGTCGAAGGCCGTTTTCCATTCACGGGGAGCAACTCGTAAATTCAAGTAATAGTGCAGGACAAAAGATGATTTGAATACGGCAATCACCGCCAGCACCACAAGCCATAGGGCACTGAGGGAAATGTGCTCTGTAACCTGTCCGGCAAACATAGTTCCGAGCGTCAGAATCATCATGGCTGCCCAAGCTAGTAGCAAAATTCGCACCGAGGGATAGTTATTCATATGTCTCACCTCATCAGATAAATAACCGGGAACAGGATAATCCAGATCAAATCCACCATATGCCAGAAGGTGGCCCCGGTCTCGATATTTTCAAGACTGTTTTTCCACGCGACAATGGTGAGGATAACAATTCCGAAAATGACATGCAGGGAATGAAACCCTGTCAGGAGAAAATAGAGCGTATAGAAATTGTTCGTTTCGATACCGATGCCATGCGTGATCTTATCAGCATATTCGATCCATTTCACACCAAGAAAGACAACGCCTAAAAGAGATGCCCCGCCTAGCCACAGACGCGCCCGCGCCGTTTTTTTGCGTTCTTGCATGTTCACCGCCAAAGCCGCACATAAGCCGCTGGTAATCAGTACCATCGTGTTTAGCGCGCCATAAAGGCGGTTCAAAGTATCCTGTGAAGTTGTAAATGTTTCCGGATCCAATTTAAAGGCGACGGCAAACCCTAAGAACCCGGCTCCGAAAACCAACAGTTCGCTCCAGATTAAAAGCCACATCATCGGGTTGCCGGGCAGGGTTGAGAGCGGTCCCCATCCCTCATTTTTATTTTGTATTGTGCGTTCGTCCATATCACCTCTCAAGCGACAAGGTGCCGGTAGAGCTGCGGCAGGTTCTGGGTCAGTTTATCCGGGTGGGAGATAATCGCATAGGCTCCTGTCCCGAAAATATGAGGAAAGTAATTTTGCGCCTTGGCATCAATGGTAATGCCAAAAACCGACAGACCCTTACGCCGAACTTCCCGGATGGCCTCGGTTGTATCCTCGATGCCGTAGCGTCCTTCGTAATGATCCAGATCGTTGGGCTTGCCGTCGGTGATAACCAGTAACAGGCGATACGCATTGGGCCGCGTTTCCAGTTCGCTTGCCACATGCCGGATCGCGCCACCGAGCCGCGTGTAAAAGCTCGGCTTAATCGCGCCAATGCGGGAAAGAATACGCGGGCCGGAGGGCTCGTCAAATCCCTTGATTGTCGAGACAAACACCCGCTCGCGCTTCAGGGATGAAAAGCTGTAAATCGCGTGTTCGTCACCGCAGGCTGCCAACCCTTGGGTCAGGGCAACCAGCGCCTCGCGCTCAATATCAATCACCTGCCGCCCCTCGATCCAGCTTTCGGTCGAACGCGAAACGTCAATCAGAACACTGACAGCCAGATCTCGGGTCTGGTTTTGGGGGCGTAGGTAAATACGGTCCGAACCTTCGCCTTTAGCCTGTAGATCACAGCGCGCACGGATCAGGGCATCCATATCGAATTCCGTACCGTCAAGCTGGCCACGCAAAATTTCCCTCCGGGGACGCAGGGCTTCAAATTGCCTCTGGACGGCCCGGATTCGTTTTTGCGAGGCAGCGTCCGGTTTCCAGCCTTCCTCTCCCTCCGGCGCCGTATGGGCCAGAACACGGCAATAATCCTTGTAATGGTCCTTCTTCCGGTAATCCCATTCGGGATAGAGATGCTCACCAGACAAGCGTTCGGTATCGATATCTTCCGGCGCCATATTCAGATCGAAACTCAGCCGAGTCGACGGTACCTTGGAAATATCAGACAGAGCGATTTCATCCTGATCCTCCAAAGCCTTTTGCGCCTGATCGGGATCGTCGTCTTCGACTTTACGGTTGATGTTCAGCATATCGGCAAAGGACATCAGGGCGCTGAACGGATAGAGCAAAATGGAATCTTTGCGTTCTATTTGATCGGAATCCCGGCGGCGGGCTTTGACGGTTTTATTCAGGCGGATTTCGTCTTGCGGCGTCGCGCCTTCTGTTTCATCTTCTTCCTCGCGCCGGATGGCCTGCCGCTCTGGTTGGGGCAGTGTAACCCCCCACAGGGACACCGGCATATGCGGCTTGTAATTTTTATCCGCCGTCCAGTTTTTAAGGGGAAGCACGGGATCCAGCAGATCGACGCTTTCCGTTTCCGGCCCACCGAGCAAATGGATAAGGGCAGCTTCAACAGCCTCTTCCTGCGGAGGGAGTTTGCGCCGGGGCCGCGTTTCGAGAAAAGCCTGCCGCAAATCATGGTAGCGTTCTTCCAATCCCGAAAAGTGCGTCAGTGTTTCCTGTGTTATCGCGTTTACATGGCGCAGGTAGGCGATATCTCTTTGCAAGGGATCATCACCCGTATATTCAGGCAGGCGTTCTCCCGCTGTGGCAGCCCACGCACTCAGCCAGAAATAAAGTTCTTGGTTCAGGTCGGCATCGGGCAGGGCATCGAGTTTTTCCGGTAAAAACAGCGTATCCCCGTCAAAGCGGGCTTGTGCGATATAGCCTGTATCGTTACCGAGCCGCTCCCGGAATTTCATACGGAACGATGTAGCTTCGGGCGAAGAGGCCTTGATGTCTACGCCGGAATCTCCGCCGAGTGCGCGGTAGAAAACACCTATTTTCCTGCCGACATTTTCAAATGAAATGCCCGCAGATGGAAAAGTCGGAGGACCCGGATGCCGACCGACCAGATTGTGCCAGATAAAGCCTACGGTTTCTTCCGGTTCGAACAGGTTGTATTTCATAAGGGCACCCTAGCCGTAAATCGCCCGGACAACCTCACGCAGGCCGTCTTTGACATCGGGATCGTCGCTTAAGGGTTCGATCAGTGCTGCCTCGACGGCGTGTTCGATCGGCATGCCGGAGGCGATCAGGCTGGCCGCATAGACAATAAGGCGGGTGGAAGCGCCTTCCTCCAGATCGGTGCCTTTCAGGCGGCGCAGGCGATTCGCCAGCCGAACCAGCGTCAGGCATTTATCACGGTCTAATCCGCTTTCCTGAGCGACAATTCCGGCCTCAACCTCCGCTGGGGGAAAATCAAAATCCAGCGCGATAAAACGCTGGCGGGTCGAAGGTTTCAGGGATTTTAAGATATTCTGATAGCCGGGGTTATAAGAGACAACCAGCATAAAATTATCCGGAGCCTGCAGGGTTTCGCCGGTGCGCTCCAGCGGTAAAATCCGACGGTCATCGGTTAGAGCATGCAGAATAACGGTTACATCTTTGCGAGCTTCAACAACCTCATCAAGATAGCAAATCCCTCCTTCGCGGACGGCTCGGGTTAGCGGGCCATCAACCCAGACCGTTTCCCCGCCTTTGAGCAGATAGCGCCCGGTCAGGTCGGAGGCCGTTAAATCGTCATGACAGGAGACCGTCTGGAGCGGCAGACCCAGCCGCGCCGCCATATGGGCGACAAACCGTGTTTTGCCGCATCCCGTTGGTCCCTTCAGCAGGACAGGCAATTTCAGGTTATAAGCCTTTTCGAAAACGGGAATCTCATTTCCTGTCTCCTGATAAAAAGGCAGGGCGGCCTCGTTTTGTGAAGGGCCTCCCTGCTTTATAGTCTTTAACTTAGACAATGATTGATCCTCTTACTTATCGCGGGAAATCAGTTCTTTCTCACGGGGGACGTAAACAGAGTACAAATATACCAGAGCCCCGAGAACAAAGACAACGCCTGCTCCAAAACGTAAGAGGAAGAAAAATTCCATTCCATCCTGAACGTCCATGTAGCTTTCGCCGATCACGCGTTCCATATGGGTCTGGATCGCCCCGGCAAAGGTCAGGGTGAATGTCATGAAGGCCATCGCGCCGCCCATAACCCAGAAGCTGAACATGTTCAAAACCTGATTGTAAGGTTCACGGTTTAGTAGGTTCGGCATGGCATAGACAATCATGGCAAGGTTCAGGGACACATAGGCACCGTAGAATGCTAAATGACCATGAGCTGCCGTGATCTGTGTGCCATGTGTGTAGAAGTTGACAGGTGCCAACGTATGCATAAAGCCCCACACCCCAGCGCCAAAGAACGCCAGAGTCGAACAGCCCAGCGCCCACAGGATTGCCGCTTTATTCGGGTGGTTACGCCCGCCTTTCCAGACCATGGCAAAGGTAAACAGAACCATGGCGAAGAACGGCGCAACTTCAAGCGTAGAGAAGATCGAACCGATCCATTGCCAGTAACCCGGTGTTCCGATCCAATAATAATGGTGACCAGTTCCAAGCAAACCTGTAAACAAGGCCAGTGCTGCGATGGAATAGACCCATTTTTCGATGATCTCGCGGTCAACTCCGGTTAATTTCAGCATCAGGAAAGCCAGAATTGAGGCCATCACCAGCTCCCATACACCTTCCACCCACAAATGAACAACCCACCACCAGTACATTTTATCCAATGCCAGGTTGGTCGGGTTATAGAAAGCGAACAGGAAGAACAGTGCAATCCCCCAAAGTCCCAAAAGCAAGACGTTTGAGATTGCCGTTTTTCGGCCTTTTAAGACTGTCATCGTGATGTTGTACAGGAAGATCAGGGCCGCAACGACAATGCCTGCTTTTACCCACATCGGCTGTTCGAGGAATTCCCTACCTTCTTTCCCCAGAATCGGGTGACCGTGGAAAAGATCAAACACGTATGTTACGACCGCGCCCAACGTGCCCAGCACCAGAATAGCAAGCTGGATATATGCCAGTTTCGGGCTTTCGATTTCCCGTTCAGCTTCTTCGGGGATCAGATAATAAGCCGATCCAAAGAAACCGAGAACCAGCCATACAATCAGTGAGTTCGTATGCAGCATCCGCATAATGTTAAAGGGAAGAATCTCCGATAGGAAATTCGGTTCAACGTAAACAAAGCCGGCCAAAACCCCGCCCAGTATTTGCACTGCAAACAGGGCCATGGCGACACCAAAGTACCATATGGCAATTTTTTGAGATTCGTATTTCATTGTTTTCATCCTAACCTGTTTGAATTATTCCTGTGATCCGCGTGGTGGCCAGCCTTTTGTATCAATTGTTCCTGCCCAACAAAGGAAATTTGCGATATCTACGAGTTCATCTTCGGAGAGATTGAAGTTCGGCATTTGCCGACGGCCTTCTATTCCAGAAGGTTGAGCGGCGATAAAAGCCGCTATGCTTTCAGCCCCGCCGTAATCTGCTCCACCAAAGCGTTTACAGACATCACCTAGCTCGGGGGCAAAATATGCTCCTTCCCCTAAAAGCGTATGGCAGTTAATGCAGGCATTATCTTCCCAGATACGCTTTCCCCGCTCGACAGAAGCTGTCAGGGTAGTCGAGTCGGTTGACTCATTTATTATATATAGGTGGCTATGCACCACCAAACCGATCAAGATCACCAGGAAAAAGACCGATCCCCCGTAAAATATGTTCCGGGCGGCTGATTTCGTTTGCATATGAGCGCTCCTTATTTACAATAGGCGATGGAAAAAAATCCACATCTGAGGATTTTATGGAAGAAAGGCAAGGGAATATTTGATCTAGATCAATTGACCTGATCTTTCTCCCCCTTATTCTTCTGAGAAGAGAAACAAAAGAAGACGTACAAGGCGGTATCATAAATGCAATCCGGGCATCCTTTCTTGGCGAGGGGCTTTCGGCCTTTCTTTTTGTGCGGCGCGCTCTATGCCGCTGTCGGCATCATTCTATGGGTATTGCACCAGCAAAATATCTTGGCTCCGACCGTTCCCTGGGATGATTTAATGCTCTGGCATGGCCATGAAATGATTTACGGTTTTGTCATGGCCATTGTATCCGGTTTCCTGCTGACGGCTGTGGCCAATTGGACCAGCAGTGTTCCGGTACGCCGTTTCCATCTGGCCAGCCTTTGTTTTTTATGGCTCGCCGGGCGTATTGCCATGAATACGCAAGGACTGATTCCCAGCTGGCTGATCATTACGCTGGACACCGCCTTGATCCCGGCTCTTGCGATCAGCCTTTCTTTTCCTCTGTTGCGCAGCCGAAACAAAAGAAATTTCATCTTTCTCGGTATGCTTATGGCGCTATTCGTCTGTAACCTGTTCATTCATTTCGGGGAAAGTTTGAATGCCCTTTACATAGCTCTGTTCCTTATTTTGATGATGATCTCACTGATCGGTGGGCGGATTATCCCGTCTTTTACTGTTGCGGCCCTTCGTCAAAGAGGTATGAACCTGTTCCAGACCGACCAGATTCCCGCCGACCTCCTGGCCCTATTATCGCTGATCCTTATAATGGTCAGTATCTTGTCTGAAGGTCTTTCATCATGGCCTACCGGCGTTCTGTCTCTTTTTTCTGCGGGCATTCATGTTTGGCGTATGCGGGTATGGCATACGAAACACACTCTGAATGATCCGCTGCTGTGGATCCTCCATGTCGGTTATGGTTGGCTGGTCGCCGGTCTGGTTTTAACGGCACTGGCTGGGTTTGGCTTTCTACCGGTCTTCTCAGCCCTGCATGCCTTAACGGTTGGCGCCATCGGTAGCATGACGATCGGTATGATGTGCCGGGTGGCACAAGGCCATACTGGTCGTCTTCTTGTTGCGGGAAAAATTGCAACAGCGTGTTTTATCCTGATGCAGATGGCGGCGGTGATCCGTGTTTTGGGACCAGTGCTCTTTCCGGCTTTCTCTTCTTTGTGGATCAGCCTGTCAGGGCTTTTATGGAGCGGTATTTTCCTGACTTATGCTGTAGTCTATTTCCCGATTCTCTGGGGGCCACGCCCTGATGGTAGGCCGGCCTGATATGAATCAACAGGCGGTTTCCAGCCAGTCATATTCACAGAACTCGGCAAGCTTTTGCGGGGCTTCTATATGGACAGTTCGTCCCTTGGCGTGAACACCGTAATCTTCGAGTTTGGCTAACGCCCGCGAAAAAGTCTCTGGCTTGATATTCAGACGGGCGGAAATCAGTGATTTGTCATACGGCAAGGCAATGTTTAACTCTTTCTTTCCACCAGAGCGGCCCGACAGGCGCAGCAGGAAGCAGCCGATCCGCTGTGGGGCGCTCCGCCCCGTCAGTTGCTCAATCTGCTGCACAAGATAGCGCTGCCGTTGCGAAATGCTTCCTAAAAGCATCAAGGCAAAATCACTGTCATCCCTGATTTTCTCAATAAAGCGGGCGGCGGATATTTCAAGAACGGTGGTTTTTTCGACGGCTTGCGCACTGACCGGGAAATGGCGGGCATGCTTGCCAAAAACGGCAGCCTCAGCAAAGGTTTCCCCCGGCGCAATCACTGCGATAACAACTTCGTCCCCATCGCGGGATAGCCGATAGAGTTTGATCCATCCCTCAACCACGTAAAAAAAACGGTCGGCCGGGTCCCCTGCAGAAAAAAGGTCTTCGCCTTTTTCACAGGTTTTCAGTCGCGGTGGTTCAATGAAGTCACGGATGGTTTCACAAGGCGTGCCGGCAAATAACGGCGTTTCTTTCAGCTTTTCACAGAGGGTGTTCATGGCTGCCTTTTTGATAATGAGAATAATTTATATAACCATCTCCATGGTAAATAACAATAATTAGGTTGTGCGTGAAAAGCGAGAAGGGAAAGCAATACAGTTTCAAGCAATTAATTTGTAGCTATTCGACGGCTTTTTCTGTACCTCACAAGCTTAATTAAGACCTCTCTGCGTTTTTATAGCCTTTTTACCGTATACACATCATATGTCTGTCAAACTTGTGTTGACGCTTTCTTACCCCTGCTCAGGCGAGCATGCTGCCATTTCAGAATCCACAAGCGCCGTATCAAGTATAGCCATAGCGGTGTAATAATCAGGCTAAGCGCAATCACCGAAATAACATAGTTATAGGCCTCAGGCAGGATAGAAGCTGTAGACAATCCCAGTGCTGCCAAAACAAACGAAAATTCTCCAATTTGTCCTAATATCGCTCCCATCACAAAAGCGCTTCTTTTAGAATATCCAAGAGCACGCAAAATAAACACATTGATAACCGTTTTGAGAACCATAATCACGCCGAGCAAAGCCAGAACGCGCCAGATTTTTTCAATCAGAAAATCAAGATCGATCAACAATCCGACTGAGAGGAAAAAGACCATCATCAGCACATCAAAAATGGGGGCAATATGCTCCTCATACATATGACGCTCGGCGGTATTGCCGATAATCAGCCCTGCCAGAAACGCACCGTAGGCTGCAGAAAGACCCAGTAAACCTGCCAAGGCAGCTGCTGAAAAACATAGCGCGAGGGCGGTCACAGCTGTTTGGCTTGACGCGGGAATGCATGATATAAGATAGGAAAGCCGCTCCGGTTTTTTGTTAAGAATTAGAACAACAGTGACCAAAAAAGTGATAGCCAAAACAATTTTTAGAAATTCCAGAGGATGAATCGTACCCCCGCTCATCGCGCCTATAATCAACAGCATAGGAATAACGGCAATATCCTGTGCGATTAAAATACCGATAGCTGAACGCCCCAAATCCGTATTGAGTTTTCCGCTTTCTTGGAGCAGTTTGATCGCAACAGCTGTACTGCTGAGCGAAACGGCAAATCCCAGCAATAAAACACGGGCAAGCGGCCAATCAAAAAGCGAACCCAAAGCAAACGCAGAACCTAGCGCGAAAACAATCTGGGCCAATGTCGTGATGATGGCGGCTTTATAAACTGGCGCAAATTTTTTGAGATCAAGTTCCATTCCCACGACAAACAAGAGCAGTAAAATACCGAGCTCTGCGAGTGTTTCAATTTGGTGTTTGTCGTGTACCAGCCCTAAAACAGACGGCCCCAACAAAAAACCAACAAGGATATAGCCGACCAAAACGGGCTGGTGGAGTCGTTGTAGTATGGCCCCTCCGGCAAAAGCAGTTGCAAGAATAAGGGCCAGTTCGGTTAAATTACTCGCGTGAGCTTCCATCAGCTTTTTTCTTTTCTGCTCTTGGCTTTGTATACATAGGACAGAAAATCACGCGTTATGTTCGCCGCTTGCTGTGTAGGCACAAAAAACCGCACAGTACAGATATTGTGGCCAATATCTGATGTTCTGAAGAAAAACTGCGGGTCATCCTGTACAGCATTGTTAATGGTATGTTCTAATTCTTCTTCCATGCTTTTTTGTCTCCAAATGCACTTTCATATTAAATAATTTACCGAGTCAATCATTCGATAATAATTTATCTGTCTTCAAAATAATCATGCTTCCAGAACAATATCGGACAAGCATATCTTTAAGGTTTTAACCCCGTTAGATCTTTATAGAACATCTCTCCTTTTTTGCTCTTTTTTGCTTCATACATTAGTGAGTCGGCCTCGGCTATAGCGTCCTCAATATTCGTCTCCGTGCTATTGAAGCCACAGGTTCCCACACTAAAGCCGACAGGCCAATGATTATCGGTAACCATTGCTTCCAGTTTTTCTTTTAGCCCTTCCATCACGATTTTAGCTTGATCCAGCCCCGTGTCTGGTAAAAAAATAACAAATTCATCTCCTCCCAGTCGGCAGGCAAGATCGCTAGCACGTAGTGAATTCTTCATAATTTTTGCAACGCTTCTTAAAACCTTATCGCCTTCGGCATGGCCATAACTGTCATTAACTTTTTTGAAGTCGTCCAAGTCAACAAAAGCAATGCTGTAGGGGTTCTTTTCTCTTCTGATGAGAAGAAATAAGGTTGCGGCTCTCTCTCTAAAACCCCTACCGTTCAATAGGCTGGTTAAACTATCGAAATCCGCATTTAGTTCTTCTAAAATGAGTTTATCTTTGATGTTTGTCAGGGCATAAACAACAAAACTAAAAAAGCTTATCCGTACCAGACCATTCCAATACGGTACCAGAAGATGAGAGTATTGCCGTCCAGAGTAATGATCGACGAAGAACCAGATCAGAGCACAAATTACCGTAAATAGTAGTCCTGCTTTCCAAGTTCTGTACCATGTCATAAATCCAATGGGGATAGCATAAAAAATAAAAAAGTTGATTTCATATCCTGTTAGGTAATCAAAAACCGCGATGAACAGAACTGAAACCATGCCGACAACGGTTACCCCGACGGCAGGTGTGTTCATCAGTAATTTATCTATATTCA
The DNA here is from genome assembly GCA_020638175.1 of Rhodospirillales bacterium. Classification (NCBI taxonomy): domain Bacteria; kingdom Pseudomonadati; phylum Pseudomonadota; class Alphaproteobacteria; order Rhodospirillales; species Rhodospirillales bacterium. The sequence continues at coordinate 135,139 of JACKJA010000002.1, read as the reverse complement.
CAGAAAATATCCTTTTTTTAATTAGCCTAATAATCATGCTTCCAGTTTATGCCGATTGAACTTTCGCCAAGGGCACCAGTCGTTGTCTCCACGTCAATCTCATCAGTCACCTCGATTTCTGTCCTGATGGCTGAACTTTCCGGCGTCGTACCCTGATCGACCCCGACATAAACGCGGTCATTGATGTATTTCCCGACCGATAAGGTAGCGCCTTTTTCTTCATCCAGTCCAACATTAAGCGTATCAATACCAATCATCCGACGGATTTTGTTAAGCGGATCAAACCCGGCTTCCTTGCGGCCTGAGAGATAGGCCATGAGCTGAGCAATCCGAAGCGCCTGCACGGGACTGATTTGGCTAATTGACTTTCCGAACAAGGTTTTGGCCAAGACTTCATCTTCAGGCAAAGGGGGATCAGAAGCCACAGAAACTTGCGGCTTTTGCGCTTCTCCGCCGATCTTCAGGATAGCATCCATCTCGCGCCCTTTAATCGTTCCGGCGACATCAATAATAGGATTGGCCGGATCGGGATTGACAAAACTTACTGCGCCCTTGGACAAAGTTACCGGTGTGTCCAGAAGCTGAAAATTTCCCCGGATCAAATTCATTTTGCCGCTCAAGGCAGGATATTTGGTTGTGCCGGACACAGTCAGATTACCGCTCCATTCTGTTTCCAGATCGGGACCGCGCACAAAAACGTTGTTATGAGCCTCAATATTAACGGCCAGAGTGATTTCCGGTCCTTCCATTGGCTTTTCCGATGTGTCGTTCGTCGTCTCAGTGCCGTTGACTTCGACGATTTCAAAACTGTCTAGAGAACTGGTGCCGATGATTTTCCCGATATAATATTCCGCCGCATTGACTATTATACTGCCCTTGATGCGGGCCTGATCCTTATCTCCGGAACTCTTTAAATTGCCACTGGCGGTTAAGCCCATACGGTCGAGATTAACAAGTTGCAGATGGTCTGTGTCCAGTGAAAAATCATAGATTGGATTCTGGATATCTCTAAGTTCAACATGGCCGGAACCGCTAAAACGACCGCCGTTGGCGTCCTTTCCTTCAAGGCTTGTCAAGATCAAGCGGTTTGTATCGGCGCTGATATCCGCGCTAATATCCTTGAGCATCGTTCCCAACAAAAGATTATCGTATGTACCATTTCGTAAAGTGCCAACGCCTTTTATGATAGGTTTGTCAAAAGTTCCAGACAGGGTTATGTCCAGTGTTGAGTGTCCTGTAATACGCTGTTCATCAAATCCGAGCAGGATCGTCAAGGCCCGCAAATCAACACGGCTTTTCAATGTTGCCTGAACAGGCTTTTCAAAAGGAATAGAGAGGGGAACAATGGTTAAGGGCAGATTGCCATCTGCATTAAACTGCAAACCCGTCGGACCTTGTAAATCGGTATGCGCCTGTAGGATGTTATCTTTGTAACGCGCCTTTACCGTACCATCCACATAACGGTCTTGCGTATCTTCGATACCAGGGATGGCGATGCGTTTAAGCGTGAGCTGCGCTTTTCCTTCCGGGTTTTTATACGAACCAGACAGAGCGATAGCGCCCTCTATGCGTCCGTTAAAAAGAAAGGGAAATATTTCAAGATCGGCCGGGATGTTCTCAGCGATAATATCGGCATTGAAATTCTGCGGTCCAAACGAGCCCGTTGCTGTAAATGTTCCATCATTCAAGCCGATGATCATGCTTGTGATGGCCACTCCATTATCTGTAAACGCAATATCTGCCGGGTTTTTCAGGTTGATTTTATTCGGGCCGTAAGCACCCGCGAAACTGTTTACCCTTACTCCTATTTTCTGGAGTGCACCTTCAAAATCAAATCTGTAAGGGAAAGCGCCTTCACCTTCTAAAGTACCTTTGCCGGTGAGATGATCCACTGGCCCGAACAAGGCAAGAGAAACTGCCGTCTTTTCATCGGATTTTAGAGCCAGTGATGCTTGCAGATTGTTTCGGGCAATATCGTATGCAGCTTTTCCGCTGATCGTGCCGACAGGCCCTTGCGCGCTAACATCTTGGAAAGTAATGATATCTTCCTTGATACTCAGGTTCGTTTTCAAGTCATTATCCAGATAATGCGTTGCTAAAATCAGGTCCGTTTGGTTGTTTTTGAACGTGCCGGAAAATGTAAGTGTTTGGTCATTTGCGCCTGTTAAAATGCCATCTGCAATAGTCAAACTTTCATTCCTGTATGATAGCTTAGCTTTTAGATGAGGCTTCGTTCCCAGAAGGGCGTCAGCATCAGACTGAGACATAGAAAACTCTGTCGTGTTGATTTCTACCGGAGCTTCCAGCGCTAATGGTTCATAGGTACCTATGAAGGACATGCGGCCTTGGGCCGCTCCCTTTAAATCAGGAACAAAATGCGCTAAAGCAGAAACGTTGCCCTGCACAGTCAGGTTTAAAGCTCGTTTGCCCATATCAATACTGCCCTGCGCCGAAGCTTCAAAAAGCGATGTTTGAAGGGTGCTTTTTCCTATGCTGATTTTATCTTTCAGAATTTTTGCCGTGCCTTCAAAAACAGCCTGCTTCAGAACGCTAAGCTCCTTGCCCGTTTCATTCAGAATAACCGTGTTCGTTTTCCCGGCTACAAAAAGGGTTTTGTCTTCTTCAATACGTGTTTCCGCCTGCAAATTTTTCAGGGTTACACCTGGTGTTTGCAGCGTTCCCGAAAAAGAGATAAGCGCCTGTTTCTTTTTGGTGTCTAAGGTGAGACGTGCATCGCCGTCTGCTATAAGCTCCCCATAACGCGTTTTTCCTTTAACTTTAATAACGGGCGTTTTCCCGGTTAAGTCAATCGCAACACTGCTTTTGCTTTCCAGCACATCACCCAGATCCGCGGTGAATTCACCCGCCCACTCTCTGGCCGTTCCGCTGCCGTCCAGATCAATATTCACGGCAGGCATGCCGCTCAGGCGAGCAATGATGCCATTGCTTTTATCCGCTATATGAGAGCGTAAAGACAGCGTTTCCCTATCTTTCAAATTAAGCAGGATATCCGCCAGTTTTTCGCCCGCAATTTTATCCAGAAGGCTGATTTCAAGAATGCTACCGGTGATAGAAGGCGAAAGGGATAGCCCCCCTTCCAGAGACAATTTTTCTTCCCGCCCGGTAAAATCTTGATTCAACGTAATCGTTTGTGCATGAAAATGGCCAATACGAAGATCGGGTATCTCCGGCAAATAAAATTTAGGACTGTCCGTTTTTTGTTCGGCAGGCAACCGGTAAATGAAAACTTCTCCAACATCCAGATCATTGATATGAACGCCGCCTGTCAAAAAGGCTTCGGCCATATAGTCAATGCGAATATCTTTGAAGGTGGCCAGAACACCATTTTTGTCGCTCAACGTAATGGTGCCGAGCACGATCTTCCTGTTATTTAGAGTCCTGATATCATCAAGTCCTACCCTGTAATTATCGTTGCTGGCGCGCTGTTCCACCTGCTGTGCAATCCACTCGCGGCCCGGAGCGCTACCCAACCACGACAGAGTGAGCGCAAAAGTCGTAACAGCCAAAACGGCCAGCGACAAAACTACCCCTGTAATCCATGCCAGTATTCTCAAAGCGTGTTTTTTCATCTAAAAAGCCTGCCCCAAGCTGATATAGAACTGGAAAGCATCATCTGGCTTCCGTTTATCCAAAGGTACCGCCAAATCTACGCGTAGCGGACCGATGGGAGTGTGATAACGCACGCCGCTGCCTGTCCCCCAAAGGAAATCCGCATTACTGTTAAGTTCCGAATCTTCGCTGACCCGCCCGCCCTCAAGGAAAGCCACACCTTCTATCGTTTCTGTGATTTTAAAACGCCCTTCGGTCCCCACCTCGAAAGCCATGCGTCCGCCGGTCGGGTTGTTGTTTTCATCCAGCGGTCCCAAAAGCTGATATCCATAGCCACGTACGGAACCTCCTCCTCCGGCATAAAGTCGCTTGTCTGCCGGAACATCTTCCAGCGTCTGCCCTTGGACCACAGCCGCTCTTACCCGATTGGCCCAAACGAAGCGTTTCCCTACAGGCAAATAATGGCTAAGCCCGGCATCCACTTTGATAAAACTGTTTTGTTCATTCAATACCTGATAGGGCGTGACGCCGATATTGGCGCGGATGCCCTCACGCGGATCAAGCAAGTCGTCTGTGCCGTCATAGCGATACGTCAACGGCAGAGCCAGAAGGGTGAAAATCTGTTCGGGATTACCTTCTTCTTTAATCCGGCTGCGTTCAATCGTAACGCCGCTCGAAACGGCGGATGTGGCAGAATATTTGTAATTCAGAGCTGTGCTGAGTGAAGCCGTATCCTTATCATAGGCTTCGAGAAATTCCTGCCGGAACTCGGCTGAATTTTGCCAACTCAGATTGGTGTTGCCAAACATATCGGGTTTGTTTAAATCGGCTCCTAGCGCATATGTTGCGGTACCACCTTCCGCTTTCACTCTTAGTTTTTCAGCTTGTCCGAACAGGTTACGGTGCTCCCAAAATACATTGCCAACCAGTTCAAGTGTTGTAGAATAGGCTGCACCCGCGCCGATACTACGATGTTTGCTCTCCCTGATATCTAGAGTAACCGGTACTTGTCCGTCTTGTGCAATTTCGCCGTACTGAATGTCAGCACTTGACACAACACCACTTCGCGTTAAAGCCTTGCGCGTACTGGCGATTTTTTGAATGTTGAAAACCTCACCTTCCTGCCATCTGATCCGCCTTTCGACAAAAGCCTCTTTTACGCGCTTGAGCCCTGTGATCTGGAAAGGTCCAAAGCGTGCTATCATGCCGGGATCAAGGAACAGCTCCGCCGACACGCTTTTTTTTGTATGATTGACGGACAGCTTTCTGCCGCTTGTTTGCGGGAAAGGGAAGCCGTTTTGCATCAGGGTGGTCAGGATCGTTTGTTCCGTATCCAGAATGGTGCCGGGTAGTGCAGGTTCGCCGACAGGGAGCTTTAACGCGGACAATACTTCAACATCTGCTGGCTCGCCGTCCGGCCAACGCAAGATAAATTCGGTGATCGTATAAATTTGCCCCGGATCGATTGTGAGGATAATATGTTTTCTGTTGTTTTCCTCTTGAAGTGTGTAATCCAATACTGCGCCATAATATCCGTTTTCTTCCATTACGGCTTTAAAGGTCTTCAGGTCGTTTTTGATCCGTCGATTAAGCGCTGCTGCCGTTTCCGGCTTTTTGTCGGCCAGTTTAAAAAGAAAAGCTTTTTCCTTCAGGCTGTTTTCCAACCCGTTGTCTTCGATGCCGCTGATAGATACCGTATAATCAATACCTTCCGCCCATGCAGAAGTCACTCCATGCAAGAGGAACAAAATAGCTATAATGAAAGCTCTTAAACAATTCATGATTGCTAACACATAACCTTTAGTCTCATGAAATCATAGCAATATAGTTAATGTTTTTGGTTTAGGCTTCGAGTTTCTCTCTTTAAAATCATAAATAATTTTATCGTCTTTGGTAGAGTTGACAACTCACGGTAAGACAGCACAAATAGTTTTTAGCGCCTCCAAAAACGCTTGAGGCGTAATAAGGTCTAATAAGGCGGGGTGAATTTTAAAAAAATGGCGGGAAATGGTGCCGCTGGGGTGATTTGAACACCCGACCCACGCATTACGAATGCGTTGCTCTACCACTGAGCTACAGCGGCTTGCCACGAGGAAGCCGAAAGGCAATGGTGTTGATAATGCTTTTTCGGGGGTTTTGCAAGCATTGATGCGGGGCTGATTTACGACATTTTTGATTTTTTTATCAAAATCCTAAAATTTTAACTAAATTTTATCCTTTCAGGATTTATATAGCCTTGTCTTTGACGTTCACTTTTTTCCTCTCAGGAGGGTTCCCATGATTATTCTGTTTTCTCAATTACTTGATTTAGTGTGTGTTGTTGGCGTTTTGACGGCGATGGGGCTGCAACTCTTTTAGAGCCGCGTGCCATAACGCTTGCATTTCTGTGTCATAGTGGCTATATCCTCTATCCGGAAGGTCGGCGCGGGCGGTGTCTCGCCGAACCCGGTCAGGACCGAGAGGTAGCAGCCGCAAGTGAATTTCATCGGGTCGTGTCCGATCTTCCACTTTCCCTTTTTATGACATAAAAAAGTTGCCTTGTGGGTGAGAATCTTCTTGCCCCTCCCGCTCCTTTTTCTGTAAATAGCCCTTAAAAAGAAACTTTGTTAAGGGAGCACCACGGGGATGATTTTTACGGCCACGCCAGATCCTCTGTACAAGGCGAAATCGGCTTTTATTTCTGACGTTCATCTGGGGTCCAATATTTCGTCGGCGGAGTATCTGTATGAGATGCTTCTTCATACGGATGCGGAAGAACTCTACATCGTTGGGGATTTTTTCGGGGGCTGGGAAATGGAAGCCGCCAAGGAAAAGGCTTTTGATGAAATGCAAAAGCGCGTTATCGCGCTTATTCTGGCCAAAGCATCCAATAACACCAAGGTTACTTTTATTCCCGGAAACCATGATGAAAAGTGGCGTCTCGATCAACTTTTCGGACGCCAATGGAAACAAAAGTGGATGCAAAACATCACGGTTGCCGAAGATGCGCTTTACACGACGCCGGGTGATATGTCCCAAACATATCTCGTTGGGCATGGCGATAATTATTCTTCCCGTCAGAAAAATATGGCCGAAAAGGCTTTGGAAGTGCTGGTTGCTCGCCCGGTCAGTCAATTCGGGAGTTTGGTGTACGATCTCTTTGTCTCGACCGGGAAGCTGATCTCCAATTCGTCCTATCGGTTGTTGGGTGTGCATGTATCGCCTGTTGCGGCGGTTAAGAAAGGGATTAAAAAGGTCATCGATTTTGCTTTTGATGTTGGTGAAAGCACCCGCCTTTTGCGCAATGAGTTGTGGCAAAAGGCTATCGAGAAAAATGTCGATGGCATTATTTTCGGTCATACGCATACGGCGGGGGAATCGGATAAAACCAAAAGCATCCTTCCGATCTGGAAGGCGTGGCAGTCCGATTACCGGAAACCGGAGAATTCAAAGACGCTGCATTTACTTAACGATGGCGACTGGGTTGAAAGCTGCACGTTCCTGATGTTCAAGGAAAACGGAGAGCATAAAATCGTTGATTACCGCATTGACCGGGAAAAGAAGGGAATGACAGAGCTGCCGGAAGCCGACGATCCTTTGCCGGATGATCTGAAACCTTTTATGCGCTATGCCAATATTATCATTCGTCATGCCCACAGAACGTGGCCGGGAAAACAGGAGCGCTCCTTGGCATGGCCTTTTGAAAAGCGGAATGTCGTGCGCGCAGAGTATCAGGCCCGGCAAAAGAAAATGGACCGACATTTGCGGAGTCACAAACGGCTGAATTCTGTGATGCGAAAACTGGAAAAAAATGATCCTTTGAGTGAACGGCAGCAGAAATTTCTTACCTCGCACTTTGACAAGATCGGGGATGACAAGGAAGATGAACGCACGGGTGGATGGATGGCTTCATTATTTCGTGATGTTGTACGCCCCAGAGACAGTCGTCAGGCGCGATTGCACGATATCTTTCAAAACCACGCAAACGGTTCTCCCCTTAACCCGGACGAGACTTTGTTTGTTCGGACCGTGGTGCGCCAGATTGGCCAGAGCACGGAGAGAAAAATCATTAAACAGGCCAGAGAACTTGAAAAATTGGCACGTAAAATGGATATGCCGGTTGCTCGCAAGTGGGCGCGGCTGGCGGCATAAGTTTGACGGCCAGACTTTTGATCAAAGCATAAAGAAGATAAGGCTATACACTGACAAGAAGCAGCCTTGAAAGACGTGGAAGAGCGCCGTCTTAACCAGAAAGCTCGTTGCGATCAGGCGGGAATCACGCTAGACAGGGTTTATGTCTGATTCTGAAACAAAGCAATCAACAGCGTATCGCGTTTTGGCGCGCAAGTACCGGCCCCAGAATTTTGGGCAGCTGGTTGGTCAGGATGCGTTAGTACGGACTTTGACCAATGCGATTGAAAGTGGCCGGATTGCGCATGCTTTCATGCTGACGGGGATTCGCGGGACGGGTAAGACCACGACGGCGCGGATCATTGCCAAGGCGCTGAACTATACCGGGCCGGACGGCAAAGCCGGCCCCACGACCGGGCCGACCGATGACTGCGAGATTTGCCAGGCCATTTCTGCCGACCGGCATCCGGATGTGATCGAAATGGATGCGGCGTCGCGTACCGGGGTAGACGATATTCGTGAGATTCTCGATGGTGTGCGTTATGCCCCGACATCGGCGCGCTATAAGGTCTATATCATTGACGAGGTGCATATGCTCTCCAAGGCGGCGTTTAACGCGCTGCTGAAAACGCTGGAAGAACCGCCGGAGCACGTCAAATTTATTTTCGCGACCACGGAAATTCGCAAGGTGCCTGTGACGGTGCTGTCGCGGTGCCAGCGCTTTGATTTGCGCCGGATTGATGCGGAAACGCTGGCGGCTTATTACAAAACGATTGCCGCGCAAGAAGGGGTGAGCGTTGATGACGATGCGCTGGCCTTGATTTCCCGCGCGGCGGATGGTTCGGCGCGTGATGGTTTGTCTTTGCTGGATCAGGCGATTTCCCTGTCCGACGGGGCGGTGAGCGCACAGCAGGTTCAGGATATGCTGGGGCTGGCTGATCGGGCGCGGGTGATGGATGTTCTTGAGCACGCCGTAAAGGGCCAGTGTAAAGAAGCGCTGAATATTGCCGAGGAGCTATATCGCAGTGGCGGCGACCCGTCGGTGTTGATGAGTGATCTTCTGGATTTCACGCATCTCCTGACTAAATTGCGGGCGGTGCCGGATATGCAGGAAACCCATGCGGCGGTGGCGCCCGACACTCTGGCGCGGGCCAAAGATCTGGCTTCGCAGCTTTCGATGCCGACGCTGGGGCGGGCATGGCAGATTTTGCTCAAGGGTGTGAACGAGGTAAACACAGCGCCCAATCCGCAGGCTGCCGCCGAGATGATTTTGATCCGGCTGGCCTATGCTTCGGATTTGCCGGATCCCTCTGATTTGCTGAAAAAGCTGAAAGACCAGCCAGCGGATAGTGGCGCGCCTGTCGTTCCGCGGGCGACGCAGGCGGAGCGGACACTGGAGCCGGTGGCGATGGCGGTTGGCGGCGGTGTTGTTAGTGCCTCGCAAGTTCAGCCTGCCCCTGTCGAGAAACTGGAAACCCTGGCCGATGTGGTGGCGTTGCTGGAGCAAAACCGGGAGATGATTCTGGCCGGTCATGTTTTCCACTATGCGCATTTGGTCAAAATGAAAGAGGGCATGATCGAGATGCGGGTCGAGCCGCAGGCTGATCCCAAACTGGCCCAGAACCTTCGTAATGCCCTGATTTCTTTGACCGGAAACCAGTGGATGGTGTCGATTTCAAGCGCGCCGGGCGCGGCGACCTTGGCAGAGATCAAGGCACAGGAAGACGCGGCGCTGATGGCGGAAATCATGGAAACCCCGGTGGTGGCGGAAATATTCAGGGCGTTTCCGGATACGAAGATCAAACTCAATTCCAAACAATAAACAATAAAAGAGGACACTATGAACCTACAGCAGATGATGAAACAGGCCAAAGTCATGCAGGAGCGCATGGAGCAAATGCAGGCAGAGCTGGCGCAGCAGGAAGTAACGGGCAGTTCTGGCGGCGGTATGGTTAATGTGACGATGACCTGCAAGGGCGAAGTCCGCAAGATTGATATTTCCCCGGATGTTATTAACCCGGCGGATAAGGAAACGCTGGAAGATCTGATTATGGCGGCGATGAATACGGCCCGCGCCAATGCAGATTCCCGTCTGGGTGAAGAGACCCAAAAAATGATGAGTGAGCTGGGGTTGCCGGCGGGTATGGATTTGCCGTTTTAGGGTTTTGCCGTTTCCGGTTAAGCGGAGAATTTCTCAGAATCTGCCGGGAACTTAAAACTGATCCATTTTTATATTCCGCTTCGTATAGGTTTGTGTGAACGAAATAACGCCAAAGTCCGGTTTAAGCCGCTATATCGATCGTCGGGAATGGAAGGCGGCGTTATGGTTTTTGTTGCTGATCGTTTCTTTTGCGGCGCCCGAGGCCACCCGAAACGCGGTACAGGGCGCTCTGTCGGATGCCTATATCCAGGTCAGTTCTTTTGTCGGGATGACCCTGATTATTTTCTATTATCTCGAACATTATTTACGGCTGGACGTGGCGCATGCCTTGAAACGCCATGAGCGTTGGCAGGTGCCGCTTGCCGCGCTGGTAGGTGCGTTGCCGGGGTGTGGCGGGGCGATTATCGTGATTACCCAGTATGTGCTGGGGCGGATCGGGTTTGGCTCTATGGTTGCGGTTTTGACCGCGACGATGGGCGATGCTGCTTTTTTGTTACTGGCGCGTGCGCCGGGCACGGCATTGCTGGTGATGGCGGTAAGCGTTGTGGCCGGTACGGCCACCGGATTAATCGTTGAGAAAATTCATGGGCGGAATTTCCTGCGAACGAAATTACAAGATTTTCCGGATTTCCGTATTCGTTGCGGTGCGCTGGTTAATTATAAAGCCGTAACCTTGAGGAGCTGGTACGGGCTGCTGGTCCCCGGCATTGTTCTGGGGGGTGGCGCCGCGTTTCAGGTGAATACGGATTTATGGTTTGGGCCTCTGGCGGGGCTGGCGCCGACACACTGGATAGGGTTTATCGGCGGCCTTTATTGTTTGTGGATATGGGTGATGTTGCCGGATAAAGGGTTTTCGATTGTTAATCTGGCGGCGCATCCGGCGTGCCGTACGTTTGTAAAAAATCGCAACCGGATTATCTTTGAAACCAGCTTTGTGACGACGTGGGTGATTGTGGCCTTTATGGCCTTTGAATTGACGATGCTATGGAGCGGGCTGGATCTGGCGAAAATGTTCGATACGGCTTCTGCCTTTGTACCGTTGCTGGGGGTTTTAGTGGGTTTTATTCCCGGTTGTGGGCCGCAGATTATTGTCACAACGCTTTATCTGGGCGGATTGATCCCGTTTTCCGCCCAGATTGGCAATGCCATCAGTAATGACGGGGATGCCCTGTTCCCGGCGATTGCTCTGGCCCCGAAAACGGCGGTTCTTGCAACGCTTTATACGGCGATTCCGGCCCTGATTTTGGCGTATGCCCTGTATTTTGCCGGTTATTGACGAGAGGAGATCGTTTTTGCGAATTTTAACATGGAATATCAATTCGGTGCGGTTGCGGATTGATTTACTGAAGAGGGTTATAAAGGAATGCGACCCCGATGTTATTTGTTTACAGGAAACCAAAACTCCGGATGAACATTTTCCGTTGATGGATGTTGTGGGGGCTGGGTATCCGCATACGCATATTCATGGCATGAAAAGTTATAACGGGGTGGCGATTCTTTCCAAGATCCCCTTTGATACGACCGAGATTTATCACCGGGTGGGTAAGGAAGATTGCCGCCACGTGGCCGTTAAGCTGGATGTTGGATCGTTTTCAAAGCCTTTGGAAATCCACTGTCTTTATATTCCGGCCGGCGGGGATGAACCCGATCCGGCGATCAACGACAAGTTTGCGCACAAACTTGGCTTTGTCGACGAAATGACGGGCTGGTTTAAGGCGAATTACAAGCCCGATGATCCGCTGGTGGTGCTGGGGGATTTCAATATTGCGCCGCTGGAGCATGATGTCTGGTCGCACAAGCAGCTTTTGAAAGTGGTTTCCCATACGCCGATTGAGGTTGAAAAACTTGCGAAGATGCAAAAATCTTTGGCGTGGCATGATGCGATCCGCCATTTCGTGCCGGAGGAAGAAAAAAGCTATAGCTGGTGGTCATATCGTAATCGTGACTGGAAAAAGTCGAGCCGGGGACGGCGACTGGACCATATCTGGGTGACCGGGCCTCTGGTTTCTTACCTTAAAAGCCATGACATTTTGACCGAAGCGCGGGACTGGGATAAGCCTTCCGATCATGTGCCGGTGATGATTGATCTGGATGTTTTTTAAATAATTTCTTTTGAAAAACAAACTATTAGTAATTATATTAAATTCATACCATGAGATACGTATCTCATATAATTTAAGCCATAAAGTGTCATTGGCGGGGGAACAATGCGTTCGGGGCGGACGGTTCTTTGAGCACGACCATGGTTTTTCCCATTTTTGTTTCCAGAGCAACCGTGATAAAATCACATGGTTTTTTACCAAGCGTCCTTCTTTTACAAGAGGTTGCCCATGTTTGATTTTTCGCTGCCCTATCACTCTTACTGTGAAATTGCATCCGGTCCGATTGCCGAACCGTTTAATGCCCTGAGTTGTCTGGCCTTCTGGATTGCCGCCATCGCGATCTGGCTTCAGCGCGATGACGAGAGTTCTGACTTTCATCAGGTGGCGGCGGTGGTCCTGTTTGTTCTGGGGGTATCGGGCATGATGTGGCACGGTACGCTGGACCGTCTGGCTTTCGGATTTGATATTATTGCTATTTATATGTTGATGGCTCTGGTTGTTACGATGCTGTGTAACAATATATTGAAATGGCCGCTCTGGGCTTCGCTCATCACCGTGACAGCTTTGATATTTTTTAGCGCCTGGCTGCGCGATTCAGCTGTTCCCTGGTTGCCCCAGCAGGGCGGCGCTTTCTTGCCGGCTTTGTTGTTTCTGTCCTTGGTGGCTTTGGCCATCCAGCCACGTTACGAACAGGCGACCGTTTATTTGCTGGCCGGGGCGTATGCCTTGTTCTTCGGGCTGGCTTTCCGGAGTGTCGATCTTTATTTGTGTTTACAGCTTCCAATCGGGACGCATTTCCTGTGGCATATTTTCGTAGCGATTTTCGTGATTTACGTGACCAAAGCGCTGGCCGCGACCAAGGTGCATAAATCTGTTTTGCCCTCGATCGCGGATACGGCGTCCTAGCTGATATTGTGTTTTTTCAGGCAGCCGACGGCAAATCCGCCGCCGAGTACTAAAAACCCACCTAAAATCAGCAAGGCGTAGGTTATGCCATAGTTATCGGCTATGCCGCCGACAATGAAGCTCAGCGGGATAAAAATCATCCGGGCCGACAAATTGGCGGTCGAGATGATTGTTGCGCGCCGGGCGCTGGCGACACGACGGTTGATGGCGTCCTGAATGATCGGGAACGTTAACCCGTACGAAATCGACGAGCAGAACAGCAAGGCAATCGCATGATAGCCCAACGCTATACCGCTTATCAGATAACAGGATGCAACCGTTAGCCAGATCAACGGCAGAATTCTACCGTTTTTGGTTTTGCGTTCCAGAACATGGCCGAAATGTCCGGCCATGCCGCTCAGGGCAAAGCCGATGGCTGTGAATACGCCAAACCACGCTTCGCTGAGCCCCAGCGCGATGTAGTAAGGCTGCTGGGTCCACATGCCAACATTTGTCGCGCCAAACAAGATCGCCATGAACAGGATAATGCAGGCGACCTCTTTATGACCGTGAAGCGCGTATTTCAGCGTTTTTGCCATGTCAATCAGAGCGTTGCCCCGGATTTCCTCCTTGATCCGGCGTGGTTCGATGACCAGCAAGGCGCAGAGAACAGCCAGCAGGCAACTGGCGATATCAAAGATAAACGGCAGATGCGGATCGATCTGATACAGGAAACCGCCGACCAGCGAAGCGCCGCCGACCGCGTACATGCCCAGCCCGTGCCGCAGGCCTTCCAGCCTGCGGAACGTGCCCTGCATACGGTATTCCGCCAGCGAGTCATAGAGCAAGGCCGAAACCGTACCGGTACACAGGCTCAGGCCCAGCCCCATCACGCCCTGTGCCAGAACTGTCATCCAGAAACTGTCGGCGATCATCAGCAAATATAAGGCAAAGGCGTCGATAATTACGCCCAGCGCAATCGTGTGCTTGCGGCGCCAGATATCGGCGATCCAGCCCGAGGGAACCTCCATCAAGACCATGACGGTGGCAAAGACGGCTTCCCCGATCAGGAATTGCTGGAACGTCAGTCCAATATGATTGTAGTACGGCACGATGATCGGCAGTACGAACACCGCGTTACGCAATACTGCAAAAGTATTGAGCAGCATGACATTGCGCCGGACCGGGTGGGCGTCGACGAATTGGCCATGATAATTTTTTATCGTTTGTACGGCGTTCATAGTTTCTCCTCACCCCATCGGACGCTCAAATCCGGCAGGTTTTCTGTGTTCGTACGGGCATAAATGTGTGTATCGCACATGGTGCCATCGGCAACTATGTGGGCATTGGTCAGTACGCCTTCGTGGCTAAAGCCGAGTTTTTCTATTATGGCTTTTGAGCGCGGGTTGTCGGCGCTATGGGTTATTTTGACTCGCCGAGCCTGCAAGACTTCAAACGCATAACGGGTCAGGGCGTTGGTTGCCTCGGTGGCATAGCCTTTGCCCTGCATGCTGGCAGGCACCCAGAACCCGATTTCAAATTCACGGCGATGCCAGTCATTGCGGACGAGACCTGTCATGATTGCAAGGCGATTGCCGCTTCGTTCGAAACCGCTCATTTCCAGATCTTCGCGCCGGATAAATTTTGCATACATTTCCCTTGCTCGTTGCTCGCATTCTTCGATCGTCGGGATTTTGGTGGCCCAGATCATGGTTTTGTGGAGCTGGTCAAAGGTCTCCTTTACCGCTTGTGCGCGCGCGGCGCCGTCACCCGGCATCACGGGCCGGATCATAAGCCGCGGCGTTATGATCGGCAGGGGCAGATCAATCAGGATCGGGTTTTCAAAGTTTATAGCGGCGGTCATGAGATTCTCCTTTTCTCAGTTCGTTTAAATCCAGCTCATATTTCATTTCTTCTTCCTGTTTTCCGTCCGGCCAGTTTTTCAGGGCGGATCCGGTATATTTGAATCCGAAAGCCTGGTTGGCGCGGCGGGAAACCTCGTTGCTTTTGCGGTGGGAAATAACCAGCCTGTCCCATTGCCGATATTGCCGAGCCCAATCCAGTCTTGCTTCGTACAGGAGGCGAGACAGGCCATAGCCGCGATATTCTTTTTCGATGTAGCTGGCGGCCATAATGCCCGTGCGGCCGGATTGATCTTCGCGCCGGGTAAAAACTCCGGTCAAACCGATCATGCGCTTACCATCAAACAGGCCAAAGACGCGCTTTCCTTCCGCAAACCATGATTTCCAGTCGTTCTCGTCATTGTCTTTTTCCTGTTCATAGGTGCTGGAAAACACAGCGCTATCGGTTTGCAGGGCTTTCAGCCGCAAATCGCGGAATATTTGCCAGTCACCTTCGCCCAAGGCGCGGATGGATATGTTTTCTTTTTTCATCGTTTTGTTTCCTGTTTGTAATAAGCCACAGCGATCAAGGCACCGGTATAGGCGGTGCCCTGGTGGCTATAGCCCGTATATCGGACATCTTCGTCATCGTTCAGCAGGGCTTGCAGAGCCTTGCCTTCCAGCGTGCAGCGCACGCCTGTTTCCCCGGCGTTTTTCTCGGTAAAGCCGAGGCGCATGTAAAAAGCGCGCGCCGTCCAGTTGTCTTTCATGACGCCCAGCTTGATTTTTTCAGCACCCTGATGCACGGCTTCGGCGGCGGTAGCTTTCATCAGCTTTCGTCCGTGGCCGCGGCGGCGGTTCTGGAAGCGCATCATAAAATTCTGGATTTCAAACCCTTGGCGGCCATGCTGGAATTCAACTGTCCGGTGGCCCGCGGAAAAACCCAGCAGGTTTCCCGTCTCGTCTTCTATGACCAGTACGGTGCAAAGTTTCTGCTTTTCATCCAGTAGTCTTTCCAGACGTTGTTGATCCGCCATGGCCCGGTCGCCATGATGAGCGGCAAGTTCCCGCGCCAGGTCCAGTAATGCTCCTGCGTCTTTATGTTCGGCCTTTCGTATATGCCATCGTCGTTTGTTCATTTGTTTTCTCCAAAAATTAAGGGGGTTAGCTTTCCAGCGCGCCGATCAGGGCGAGCAATTCGATTTCCTCCGGATCCAATGATCCGGAAGACGGGGCCGGTAACGGCTCGAAATAATCGAATGAATAGTCCATCGTCTTTCTCCTTTCTTCGTTTTGAAAGGCGGACAATGCGACTCTGAAATATTTTTGGAGAGTTTTGCCTGTCAGCCCTTCGGATTGTGGGGCTGACAGTTTTGTTTGAAACCTAGGAAGTCAGCCCTTTTCTACCGTTAAATGGTTTATAGTTGCCGTTATTGGCCTTAAAACCGACGCACGGGAGCATACGTCCGGAACGGTTGGTTCCGGTCGTCGTGGAGTGGCAAATCTGCATCCATGCACTGCGCATTGGTTTGACTTCCTTGTAAGTTTCGAACTTTCAGGAAAACATGAATAATCCGGGGATGGCAAGAAAAAAATTTTGCAGTGCAAAAGTTTTTGTGTGAAGGCAATGCGCGTGGACAGGGCGTTGTAGCCTCCGTATCCTTGGGGCATGGATATTTTTTTGCCGGCTTTGGTAACGATTTTTGTGGTGGTTGATCCCTTGGGGACGGCGGCCGTTTTTTCTGCGCTTTTGAGTGGGCAGGATGTATCAACGGCGCGCAAGACGGCGTTCCGGGCGTCGATAACGGCGGCGGGGTTGCTGGTGGCTTTCGGGTTGATGGGGGATGCGCTCTTGCATCATCTGGGGATTTCAATCGGGGCGTTCCGGATTGCCGGGGGGCTGCTCTTGTTCGTGACGGCGTTTCGGATGTTGATGGGGTTTCATGATCCCGATCAACTGGAATCCGAAGAAACAGCCTATAGCGACCGGACGGACGTTGCTATTTTTCCGCTTTCGATTCCCTTGCTGGCCGGTCCGGGGGCGATGACGGCGTCTATATTGCATATGACGGCGGTGCATACGATCGAGGGTAAGGTTCTGGTGATTATCGCGATTGTCGCTGTACAGTTGATTGCTCTGTTTTCGATGCTGGGGGCGGATCGGTTGGTGCGTTTGTTCGGGCCGTCAGGCAGTAGTCTTCTGGCCCGGATTATGGGTGTTCTCATGGCGGCCATGGCCGTGCAGTTCATGATTGATGGCGCGGCGCAGACGTTCAATTTTTAAGCGGCATTTAGAAATCGACGCACTTGCCGCTTTTTTCCCAATCCCCGTAACGTGTTGGCTCCGGTCCCGGCGGTCCGCCGATTTCTCTGTTTTCAGGTGTGTTGGTTTCTTTGGATTTTTCCGGTTGCTTTTTTGTGTCCGGTTGTGGCTTTTCTTTTGTCATGCGGCTAATATGGCAGCGCTAAACAAATAAGAAAAGAGCGAAAATGGAAGTTCTAAAACCTTATCGTGACCGGATTGATGATCTGGATGACCGGATTGTCGATTTGTTGGCCGAGCGTTATGCAATCATTCGCGAGGTCGGACATTTCAAGGCAGGGGAAGATATTCCCCCGATTTTAGAGGATCGTGTGGAAGAGGTCCGGGAGCGCGCGGCGCGGCGGGCGGCGGACAAGGGACTGGACCCCGATTTTGTCCGGCAGCTTTATACGCTGATGATTGATTACGCGCATGATATCGAAAAAGAGATTATAAAGGCGGCCTGATGGTGATTTCTGCAGCGGATGGACAGGGGGCGGAGAGCCACGCGGAAGGTCTGGGGACACGGAAAGTGGCCTTGCATCTTCTCTCTCAGGTTCTTGACCGGAAACAGCCGCTGGATCAGTTGCTGGAAGGTGACGCTGCGTTTCATTCGCTTGTGACCCGCGACCGGGCCTTTGTCCGGATGATGGTGGCGACGACCCTGCGGCGACTGGGGCAAATCGACAACCTGATTGCCCGTGCGACCGACCGGCCGGAACCTCCCCAGCCCCCTTCTCTTTACAATCTTTTGCGGCTGGGCGTTGTCCAGATCGTTTTTATGGCGGTGCCGGATTATGCCGTGGTCGATACTTGTGTTGAACTGGCCGGGCAAACCGGGATGAGCCGCCAGAAGGGGCTGGTTAACGCTGTCCTTCGTCGCGTTACAAAAGACGCTCAGGAATGGCTTTCCAAACAGGATGAAACCCGGCTGAATACCCCGGACTGGCTGATGGCGCAGTGGGTTGCCGATTACGGTTTGCGAACGGCGGCAGAGATCGGGCTGGCGCATCTCAGTGAAGCGCCGCTGGATATTTCGATTAAAAACCCCGGTATGCGCGAATACTGGGCCGGGACGCTGGGGGCCAGTCTGTTGCCGACCGGGACGCTGCGTATGCCGGCCAAGGGCATGGTTTACGAATTGCCCGGTTATGATGACGGCATGTGGTGGGTACAGGATGCCTCGGCAGCGTTGCCGGCGAAATTATTCGGTGATGTGACGGATAAGAGCGTGATTGATTTGTGTGCCGCGCCCGGCGGAAAGACAGCGCAGCTGGCCGCGATGGGGGCACACGTCACGGCGCTGGACCGTTCGGTCAATCGTCTGAAGCGTTTGCATGAAAACATGCGCCGTTTGCGGCTGGAGGATCATGTTACGGTTGAGGCTGCGGATGGCGCGGTCTGGCAGCCGCGGGAGAAAGCTGATTTCGTGTTGCTGGATGCGCCGTGTACGGCGACAGGGACGATCCGTCGTCATCCTGATGTCCTGCATTTGAAAGCGCCGTCTGATATGGATCGTTTGTGCGAAACGCAGGCCCGGATTCTTGAAAACGCCGTTTCCATGCTGGCGCCGGGCGGGATTTTGGTTTACTGCACGTGTTCCCTGCAAAAGGCCGAAGGCGAAGCGCAGATTGAACGGCTTTTGGCGTCCGGGGCGCCGGTACGGCGGAAGCCTGTTGCGCCTGCAGAAATCGGGGATATCGAAGCCCTGATTACCGCAGAAGGCGATGTGCGAGTCCTGCCGTTTCATTTAGCGCCGCACGGGGGCATGGATGGGTTTTACATTTGCCGTCTGATTCGTGTATAATCGAATTATCTTATAAATGGTCGTCTGGCCGTTTCTTTCTTACATTGCTGATATAGATTGATCTTAAAGGGGTACAAACGCATGTCCGGGATTAAAATCGCGCCCTCTATCCTGTCCGCTGACTTCGCCGATCTGGGCGCGGAAGTCCGGGCGATTGATGCCGCCGGGGCGGATTATATCCATGTTGATGTGATGGACGGGCATTTTGTCCCGAACATTACGATCGGGCCGGCGATTGTCAAAGCTTTGCGTCCGCATACCGCCAAGGTCATGGATGTGCACTTGATGATTGATCCGGTCGATCCCTATATCGAGGAATTTGCTGCTGCGGGGGCCGATATTATCACCGCCCATGTGGAGGCCGGCGCCCATATTCACCGGACCTTGCAAGCCATCAAGGCGACCGGGAAGAAGACGGGTGTATCGCTTAACCCGGCGACACCGGCGGATTCTATCCGCCACGTTATGGATATGGTTGATCTGGTTTTGGTGATGACGGTGAATCCTGGTTTTGGCGGGCAGGCCTATATTCCGCTGGAAAACAAAATCCGCGATATTCGCGCTATGATCGACAGTACGGGCCGCGCCATTGATTTGGAGGTTGATGGTGGGATCAAGCCGGGGACGGCTAAAAAGGTGATCGAGGCCGGGGCTAATGTCCTGGTGGCCGGGTCGGCTGTGTTCAAGGGGAACCCGGCCGAGTATGCGGCTCATATCAAAGCACTGCGGGAGGATGCATAGGTTTATGTTGCAAGACCTTCCCCGCCATATTGCCCATCAGGCGCTTGCCCGCATTCGGGAGCGCGCAGGCAGCTTTGCCTGCAACAGTCCGCTTTATAACTGGTCTTTAGGGGGCGGCGTACCGGAGGGATTTATCTATACCCTTGCCGATGTAATGCCGGGCGATGCCGAAGCCGGGCGGGTTTTGTGCAGCGGGATGTTTTCCCTGAACGGTGAATGTTTGGAGATCCGCGGGCAGTGCTGGGAGCCTGTCGGTGCCAGTGATAATTTTCTGGCCTACATGCACGGGTTTTCGTGGCTGCGGGATTTGCGGGCGCTGGGCGGTGATACGGCCCGGCGGCAGGCGCGCGATCTGGTGGCCGGCTGGACACATCGTTATCCGAACTGGCATGGTCTGGCTTGGCGGCCTGATATTCTCGGTCAGCGACTGGTTTCGTGGATCGGGGCTTACGAGTTTTTCGGGGCCAGTGCCGACGATTATTTTCAGGATCATTTTTTTGAATCCGTGATCCGGCAGGCCCGGCACCTGTCACGTGCTTTGCCGGGGGGGATCGAAGGCCTGCCTTTGCTGCGGGCGATCCGGGGGCTGGCTTATGCCGGACTGTCGCTTGAGGGGCGGCAGGCGTGGCTGGAGCAAGCGCTTGATTTGCTTGAGAGCGAGGCGGACAAGCAGATTCTCGGCGATGGTTGTCACGTTAGTCGTTCCCCGGCGCAGCTTTTAGAGGCGCTGGAGATATTTATTGATTTGCGGGCGGGGTTGATCGGGGCGCAATATCCGGTGCCGGCTCCGATGGCGCACACGATTGACCGTATGGCACAGGCCGTCCGGTTTTTCCGGTATGCCGACAAGCGTTTTGCCTTGTTCCATGGGACGCAGGAAGGGGATACCCGGCATATTGATTCCGTGCTGGCGCGGGCCAACGTCCGCGGCCAGATTTTGAGCCGTTTGCCCTATGGTGGGTATGAGCGCCTGACGATGGGGCGCAGCATGGTGATGATGGATGCCGGAACGCCGCCGCGCTGGCCGTATGACGGTCATGCTCATGCATCGCCGCTGGGGTTTGAATTTGTTTACGGCAAGGAGCGTGTGTTTGTTTCGTGTGGAACGCATCCGTCTGATCCGGACTGGATTGACGCGCTAAGGGCGACGGCTGCGCACAACGCTTTGACCGTCGATTACCGCAATGCCTGCGAGATTGCGCGGGACGGGCATTTCATCCGGCGGCCGCACAAGGTGGTCGTCAGTCGGGAAGAAACCCGCAATGCCGTATTGCTGGAGGCCTCTCATGACGGGTTTGTTTCCCTGAACGGCTTGACCCATCGCCGCCGTTTGTATTTGGGCGATAACGGCCATGATTTGCGCGGTGAGGAAAATCTGACCTGTTCGGTAGGGCTGAGCAAACCGGTGGAAATCACCTTGCGCTTTCATTTGCATCCGCGGGTGCAGGTGTCGTTGATCCAGGATGGCCGGGCGGCGCTCTTGCGTTTGCCGGGGGGGGCTGGCTGGCGGTTTTTCAATGCACAGGGAGATCTGACGCTGGAAAACAGTGTTTATCTGGGGGAGGGTACACAGCCCCGTAAAACCAAGCAGCTCGTTGTGTCGGGCCTGATGCAGGTCGACCATGCGGTCATTAAATGGGTTTTGCAACGCGAAGGCACTTGATTTATCAAGCGTCTGCCCGTATGACTGTTTTTATCTTTTCATGACGAATTGACTCGCAGGACAGAACGTTCTAGTTTGGCGTTTAAGAGCATAAACGCGGTACGTACCAGATGGTACGTATACCATATTTTCCGGAGAAATGATAATGAGTGATCCGCTGGAAGGCGCCCATCCGGGCCTCGTGTTAAAGAGAGAAATTCTTGAAAAACTGGGGATGAGCCAAAATTATCTGGCGCATTCGATCCATGTGCCGGCCAACCGGATTCACGATATCGTTCGTGGCCGCCGGGCCATCACGGCCGATACCGATCTGCGTTTGTGCAAATTTTTCGGTTTGCCGGAAGGGTACTGGCTGCGTTTGCAAAATGCCCATGACCTACGTAATGCGCGGCCGGAAATCGCTTTCGATCTTGACAGAATCATGCCATACCGCAAGGAAGAGTAACGTTTTTCAAAACGGGGCAACCGGTTTATGGCCAAAAACACCACCAGCTATGTGTGCCAGTCCTGCGGTGCGGTCAGTCCCCGCTGGAGCGGTAAATGCGATGCCTGCGGCGAATGGAACAGTATCGTCGAAGAAGTCCGCGAATCCGCTATGCCCAAGGGACTGGGAACGCCGACGGGCAAGCATAAGGGGCGGGCTTTGCCCTTTGTCGATCTGAAAGGCGAGTCGGCGGATAAGATGCCGCGCCACAAAACGGATCTTGCTGAATTTGACCGGGTGACCGGCGGCGGGTTAGTGCCGGGATCGGCGCTTTTGATCGGTGGCGATCCGGGGATCGGCAAGTCGACATTATTGCTGCAAGTCGTATGTGCGCTGGCGCGCAAGGGGATTGGCTGCGGATATATTTCCGGGGAAGAGGCTATTGACCAGGTGCGGCTGCGGGCCGACCGGCTGGAGTTGAGCGATGCACCGGTGCAGCTGGTTTCGGCGACGAGTGTCCGTGACATTGTGGCCTCGATGGAAGACCCTGAAAATACGCTTTCGATGCTGGTGATCGATTCCATCCAGACCATGTATGTCGATACGGTTGACAGCGCGCCGGGGACCGTAACACAGGTGCGGACGTCGGCGGCCGAGATTATCCGCAGTGCGAAAAAACACGGTATTACGGTCTTGTTTGTCGGGCATGTGACCAAGGATGGCCAGATTGCCGGGCCGCGGGTTCTGGAGCATATTGTTGACTGCGTCTTGTATTTCGAAGGGGATCGTTCGCACCAGTTCCGGATATTGCGGGCGGTTAAAAACCGTTTTGGCCCGACCGATGAAATCGGCGTGTTTGAGATGGCCCGCGAAGGGCTGGTGCAGGTTGAAAACCCTTCGGCTTTGTTCTTGTCGCAGCGACAGGAAAACGTAGCGGGCAGTGCCGTTCTGGCCGGTCTGGAAGGGACGCGGCCGATGCTGGCCGAGGTGCAAGCGCTGGTCGCGCCTTCGGTTCTCGGTAATCCGCGGCGGGCTGTTGTTGGCTGGGATAATAACCGGCTGGCGATGATTTTGGCGGTGCTGGAAGCGCGATGCGGGTTCCAGTTTTCGGGCAGTGATATATACCTGAATATCGCCGGGGGTATCCGCGTGAACGAGCCGGCGGCGGACCTGGCGGTGGCGGCTGCGCTTATCAGTGCTTTGAAAGGTGTGCCTTTACCCGCCCATACCGTGTTTTTCGGTGAAATCGGGCTGGCCGGGGAAGTCCGGCAAGTGGCGCAGCCCGATGTGCGTTTGAAGGAAGCGGCCAAACTGGGCTTTGAGGAGGCTGTTATCCCGCGGGCGAAAAAGCGTAAAGGCGAAGAGCGCCGCTCATCTGACAAGATACGGTTAAACGAAGTTACGCATGTTTCCGATATTGCCGATCTGTTCGCCGGGACCGGCGGCGGTGTTCGGTATGCTTAAAGAGGGTTTATCGTAAACTCGGACTTGCTTTTTTGCCGTTCATCCCCTATCAATCAAAACTTCCCTGAGGCCAAGCGGACAGATATTCCGATGATTTTTGATATTATTGTTTTAGCCGTTCTTCTTATTTCTTCCATCATTGCGTTTTTGCGCGGGTTTATCCGCGAAATACTGACCATTTTGGGGGTTGGCGGCGGCATTGTCGCGTCGTTGGCGCTGGGGCCGGTGCTTTCTCCCGTGGTGCGCGGCTGGTTTGGTGTCGGGACGGAAGGCGAAGAGCCGGAACGGCTGATGGGCGTGATTCCCTATAACATCGTGGCTGACGTTATTGCTTATGGCGGGGTTTTTGTGATCGTCGTTATTATCCTTTCGATCATCAGCCATTTTTTGGCTAGTGGCGCCAAGGCGGCCGGGCTGGGGGCGATCGACCGGACGCTGGGGGTTGTGTTCGGGGTTGTGCGCGGGATTTTCCTGCTGGCTTTGATGTACCTGCCGATCTATATGACGGTTGAAGCGGATACGCGGGATAACTGGTTTGGTGACAGCAAAACCCGGTTTTATATCGAGGCCACGTCGGGCTGGATGTCCAAAGTGTTGCCGGAATCCCTGTCTTCGGATATTGAAGAACAAATGGATCAAAATGGTGAGGGCGTGATCAAGGCGACCCGCGAAAAACTGCAGGATATTGATGTTTTGCGCAAGCAAGACAAGGCGGACGAAACGACTGTCCCGCCCAGTACTGACGAAGCCGATCCCGGCTATGACAAGGAAGAGCGGAGCAAGATGAACCGCTTGTTTGAAGAGAGGTATAATGACTGATTCCGGCGTAACGATTCATCCTCTCGATGATGACAAATTGCATGAAGAGTGCGGCGTTTTCGGTGTTTTCGGGCACAAGGATGCCGCGACCCTGACGGCGCTGGGGCTTCATGCCCTGCAACACCGGGGGCAGGAAGCGTGCGGGATTGTGTCGTACGACGGTCAGGAATTTCATACCAAGCGGGCGCTGGGGCTGGTTGACCGGACATTCAGCCGTAAGGAAACCATCGAAAAACTGCGCGGGAATGCCGCGATCGGGCATAACCGTTATGCAACGACCGGCGATACGTTGCTGCGGAATGTCCAGCCGCTTTATGCCGATATGGCGTTTGGCGGCTTTGCCCTGGCGCATAATGGTAATCTGACGAATGCGACGAGTTTGCGTACGGAGCTGGTACGCAAAGGTTCGTTGTTTCAATCCACGACGGATACGGAAGTTATTTTGCACCTGATGGCCGTTTCCAACCAGCAGACAATCGAAGGGCGCTTTATCGATGCGCTGAAACAGATCAAGGGCGCGTATTCGGTGGTAGCCTGTACCGGCGGTGAGGTTCTGGCTGTGCGTGACCCGCATGGCATCCGGCCTTTATGTCTGGGGCGTTTGGGGGATGCGCATATTGTGGCTTCGGAAAGCTGTGCGCTGGATATTATCGGTGCCACTTTTGTACGCGATATCGAACCCGGTGAAATGGTTGTCCTGAATGAAAAAGGCGTGATCAGCAGCCGTCCGTTTGGCGAAAATGCCAGTCATTTTTGTATTTTTGAATATATCTATTTTGCCCGTCCCGACAGTTTTATGGGCGGGAAATCGGTTTATGAAATGCGCAAGAAAATCGGCGCGGAGCTGGCCAAGGAATCGCCGTGCGATGATGCGGATTTGATTGTGCCGGTGCCTGACAGCGGCGTTCCGGCGGCGATCGGTTATGCCGAGGCCAGCGGCAAGCCTTTTGAACTGGGGATTATCCGCAATCACTATGTCGGGCGGACCTTTATCGAGCCGACCAGTTCGATCCGCCATCTGGGTGTGAAGATGAAGCACAATGCCAACCGCGCGTTTATCGAAGGCAAGAAAGTTGTGCTGGTTGACGATTCTATCGTGCGAGGCACGACATCGAAAAAAATCGTTGAAATGATGCGTCAGGCTGGGGCCAAAGAGGTTCATATGCGGATTTCTTCGCCGCCGACCAGCCATAGCTGTTTTTACGGGATTGATACGCCTTCGACAGAGGAGCTGTTGGCGCATGATACGTTGGTCGAAAAAATCAGGGCTTATATCGGGGCGGATTCGCTGGCCTATATTTCGGTCGACGGGCTTTATCATGCCGTCGGTGAAGAAAAGCGGAACAATGAAACGCCGCAATATTGCGATGCCTGCTTTACCGGCGATTACCGGGTGGAGCTGACGGATCAGAATAACAAGCACAAACAGGCTGCAGAATAATGAATGATAAAACAGACTTATCCGGGCGGCTGGCCCTGGTGACCGGCGCATCGCGCGGGATTGGCGCAGCTGTGGCACGGGCGTTGGCCGGGGCGGGGGCGCATGTGATCCTTGTGGCGCGGACCGTGGGCGGTCTGGAATCGGTTGATGACCAGATTCGCGCGGCGGGCGGACAGGCGACGTTGTTGCCGATGGATTTACTGAAGCTTGACGAGATCGACAAGCTGGGGCCGACGATTGCCGAGCGGTTTGGCAAGTTGGATATTTTTGTCGGCAATGCCGGTATGACGGGGACGCTGACGCCGGTTACGCACATGAAGGCGACTGAATGGCAGAAAGTTATCGACCTGAACGTGAATGCTAATTTCCGGCTGATCCGGACGCTGGATCCGCTTTTACAGGCATCGGACGCCGGGCGGGCCATTTTTGTGACATCGGGAATGGGAAATCAGGTTATACAGGCCTTTTTCGGGGCGTACAGTACAAGCAAGGCTGCCGTGTCGGCGCTTGTCAAAACCTATGCCGCGGAAACGGAAAAAACCAATTTGCGCGTTAATCTGGTCCGGCCCGGTGTGATTGAAACGGCTCTGTTGGCGAAGGCCTACCCCGGCGGCTATCCGGGCAAAACCAGAAAGCCGGATGATATTGCGCCGGCATTTGTGGAACTGGCATCTCCGGTTTGCACCCGGCACGGTGAACTGATTGATTTATTTGAAGAATAAAGTGACAGGAGGCAATCATGCAACTAGACATTAATTCACTCGGAGAACTGGCGCCCCTTTACGGGATTAGAATTGTTACGGCCATTGCTATATTCCTGATCGGGAAATGGATCGTCAAGAAAGTCGTCAATGTTATCAAGCATATGATGGAAAAAGCCAAGGTCGACAAGACGCTGGTGTCGTTTTTCGGGAACGTTATGTATGCCGTGGCGCTGGCTTTTGTGGTGATCGCTGCGCTTAGCCAGTTGGGGATTGAGACAACGTCTCTGGCCGCGATTATGGCGGCTGCCGGTCTGGCTGTTGGTATGGCGCTTAAGGATTCTCTGGGTAATCTGGCGTCCGGGGTAATGATTATCCTGTTTCGTCCGTTTAAAATCGGTGATTTCATTGAAGCCGGCGGGACGTCCGGGATTGTCGAAGAGATTACGATTTTCACGACCATGATGAAGACCCCGGATAACAAAGCCGTCATCGTTCCTAACGGTGCCATTACCAGCGGGAATATTACCAATTTTTCGGCCAAGGACACGCGCCGGATCGATATGGTGATTGGTGTCAGCTATGGCGACGATCTTGCCAAGGTTAAAAAAGTTCTGACTAAAATCCTTGAGAAAGACGACCGTGTTTTGAAAGATCCCGAGCCATTTATCGGTGTTATGGCGCTGGCGGACAGCTCTGTTAATTTTGCCGTCCGGCCGTGGGTGAAAAGCGCCGATTACTGGACGACAATGACGGATCTGCAGGAGATAATCAAAGTCACCTTTGACAAGGAAGGGATTTCCATTCCGTTCCCGCAAAGCGAAATGCGGATTGTTTCCGGCGATGTTAAGAAAATGGCGGCTTAATCGCTTTTTTGACAAGAACGAAGAAAAGCCTGCTTTCCCGGCGGGCTTTTTATTTGTCCTTGAACGGGTTTTTGGATGTGCGGATCAGCAGGCGAATAGGGACACCGGGAATGCCGAAATCCTCGCGCAGGCTATTGATGATATAGCGCTTGTAGGTTTCGGGCAGGCCGTCGGGCCGGGCCACCCACATGGCGAATGTCGGGGGGCGGGTTTTGATCTGGGTAATGTAGCGCAGGCGGTTGGATCGTCCGCCGACCATCGGGGCGGGGTGCCGGCTTTCCACGGCGGCCAGCCAGCGGTTCATCTTTCCGGTCGATACCCGCATATTCCACAAATTATAGGTCTTAACGACCGCGGCCATCAGCCCCTTGATATTGCGGCCATGCAGGGCTGAGAGCGTTACGGTCGGAACATCCCGGACCTGCGCCAATGATGTTTCCAGTTTGTACTGCAGGATTTCCAGTGCTTCTTTCTTTTCGTTCACCGCATCCCATTTGTTCACGGCGATAATCAGGGCGCGGCCCTCGTTAATGACATGTTCGGCGATCTGTAGATCCTGTTTTTCCAAAATGGCATTTCCGTCGAGAACCAGAATCACGACTTGCGCCAGACGAATAGCGCGCAGGGAGTCATCAACCGACATGCGTTCGATCTTGTCGATGACCTTGGCTTTGCGGCGCATGCCTGCCGTATCGACCAGACGGAACTCACGGTCGTCATAAGTCCATTTGACGGTGATGGCATCGCGGGTAATGCCGGCTTCCGGGCCGGTCATTACGCGGTGTTCCCCGACCAGCGTGTTCAGGAGTGTCGATTTCCCGACATTCGGACGGCCGACGATGGCCATTTTTATCGGCTTTTCTTCGTCAAAATCATCTTCGAATTCGAAGTCTTCAGCGCCCTCCAGCGCATCGAGTTCTTCGTCGGACAAAAGGTCGTCTTCGTCGCTTTCAGCCGTTAGATCATCGTCTTCCGGGAAGTGCGGTTTGAGTGCGTTGTATAGATCATCCATGCCGGTTCCATGTGCGGATGAAAATGGTACCGGTTCGCCCAGCCCCAAGGCATAGGCCTCGGCCAGTGTCGATTCGACGGCCCGCAGGCTTTCGCATTTGTTGACCCCCAGAATGACGGGTTTTTTCAGCTTGCGGAGCCACTGGGCAAAATGTTCGTCCAGCGGTGTAACGCCGCTTCGGCCATCAATGATAAACAAGATGGCATCGGACTGTTCCAGAGCCGCTTCGGTCTGACGGCGCATGCGGCCTTCGATGCTTTCGTCAAAGCTTTCTTCCAGACCGGCAGTGTCAATAATGCGCAGCGTTTGATTGTAAAGGTAGCCTTCCGCTTCGCGCCAGTCACGGGTAATGCCGGGTCGATCGTCGACGATGGCGAGCTGTTTTCCCGCCAGCCGGTTGAACAGGGTTGATTTGCCGACATTGGGACGGCCTGCGATGGCGAGTGTGAACATGGGGACTTACCTGTAGGCCATCAAGGTGCCGTTATCGTCGAGAAGATACAGCACATCGGTGGCGACAACGGGCGGGATCGAGAAGCTGCTGCCGGCTTTCCAGTGCTGGATAATCTCGCCGCTTTCAGGACTGACTTCTACGATGTCACCATTGGTTCCGGCGGCGATCAAACGGCCTCCGGCCAGAACCGGGCCTGTCCAGAATACGGGGCCGGATTTGCTTTCGGGTTTTTTGTATCGCGGCAGGGGGGATACCCAAAGAATGGTTCCGTCATCCCGGCCCAAGGCAACCATTTCGTTATCCGACGAAATGACAAAAACCTGATTTCCGGCGACCCACGGCGTTTCCGATCCGCCAATATCGCGCTGCCATATCCGGCTGCCGGTGCGTTCATCAATCGCGGTGATCTGGCCCCCGAAACTGATGGCGATGACGATGTTCTTATCGATGACCGGAAGTCCTCGGATATCTGACAGTCCGGCCAGCCCGCTTGAGCGGCGGAAAGAGGACAGGTTGTCACCCCAGGCGATGGCCCCGTTTTCAACCTGAAGGGCAAAAATCTCGCCGGAGGAAAAAACAGGAACGACAATATCACGGCTGGCAGCCGGGCTGGCGGCGCCGACAAGTCCCGCGGTTTCGTTCAGGCCCGCATATTCCCAGAGAACCGTACCGTCGGCGGCGTTCAGGCTCAGAAGACGGTTGTCCAGCGTTGTGACAAAAACTCGCTCACCCATAACGGTTGGTGCGGCCCGTGCTGCGGAAGGAATGGTCACGCGCCAGATCAGGCTGCCGTCGGACGGATCAAGAGCCAAAACCTCGTTATAACCATTCGTTACGAACAGTTTTCCCCGAGAATAAGCCATCCCGCCGCCGATAACAGGGTCGTCTTCGTCCGGGTTGCTTATGTCGATGGTCCAGAGCCGCTTGCCATTCTCAATATTAAAGGCGCTTAATCCGGAATCTGTGTCGATGGTGTATACCCGGCCGTCAACGATGACCGGTTGCGCGGTCAGGGGCAGGGCTTCGGAAGCGCCCTGGCCGATGTCGGCGCTCCATGCGCGTTTTAAGGTTCCCGTATTCAAGGCCAGATGCTGCATCGAATGGTTGGGATAGCCCCCGGCTTGCGGCCAGTATTCGTTACGCCATGCTTGCGGTGCGGAAAATCCTTGTGCTTCCAGAACGGCGTTATCAGGTTCCAGATTTTTTTGTAACTCCAGCACAGAGATGCGTTCGCCCGGCAGCGGGGCTTTGTCTTCTTCTTCAAACCAGCCGCCAATCGTTGAACATGCCGTTACGGCGGTAACGGACAGGGCGAGCAAGGACAAACGGGCTGTGTGTTTAAAGGCGGTCATTGCGCAGTCTCCTTCGCGGTTTCCTTCACTTCATAGACATGATCCAGCATTGTTGCCTTGGTTTTTAATGCAGCAGGCGCTTCGTTGTTTTCGATTATCTGCGTTAAATAAGCGCGGGCCTGCGTGTAATTTTCGCGGTCATGGGCTTCGATCAGGGCGGATTGCAGCAAAGCTTCCGGTTGCCATATATTTTTGTTGTTGCTTGTAATGGGGGACAACCGTGCCAGCAAGGCATCCGTATCTGTTGCTTCGGTTTGTATACCCCATGAAAGGCGAACCATCAGGACATTAGCCAGATCGCGCCATTGCGCGTCGAGTTTTTTATTGTTGGCGGTGTTTTCCAGTTGGACCAGCGCCTCTTCGTTTTTACCGTCTTGCATCAATATGCCGGCGGCCGTCAAGGTGGCTAGCGCGCCGTGTCCCGCCCGGAGACTTTTGGAGGCATCTGTCAGGGCCCGTACAGGATCGTCGGCTTCCAGTGCTTCCATTATGCTGGCCGTTGCGGCTTCATTGACCTTCGTGTTCCAGCTGCGCCAGCTGGTAATGGCGGCGGTGAACAGGATCGTCAGGATGATCCCGGCGATCAGGTATGAGCCGTATTCTTTCCAAAGCGTTTCGAGTTTTTCCTGTCGCAGGGATTCTTCAATCTCGTGAATCAGGTCGTTCTGCGGTAATTCCTTGGTAGCCATGATCGTTTTATCTCTGTTTGGTTTCTTGTTTCCGGCCGCTATCTTAACGAAAACAGCCGTTATTGCCAGTCTTATTCTTTAAATCATTTCCATTTGATCGAACAACCCATTGAGGGAACCTGTTTGGCGGGGCCTGTCCCGGTTTCAGCGATGGCCAGCATGGCGTTGCGCAATTCACGGACCGTGTCTGTTTCGGCCTCGTTGGGGCCGGCGCTGTCGAGGCGCCCGCGGTACTGCAAAATACCGTTAACATTAAAACCAAACAGGTCGGGTGTGCAAACGGCCCCGTAAGCGCGGGCGATTTCCTGTGTTTCGTCGATCAGATAAGGAAAGGTAAACCCGTGTTCGCGGGCAAAGACTTTCATGTTCGGCAGCGAGTCTTCGGGGTAGTTGGCTGTATCGTTGGGCATAACGGCCACGCAGCCAATCCCGGCTTTTTGCAGGGCGGCACAGTCGGGCACCAGCCGGTTGATAATGGCCTTCACATAGGGGCAGTGGTTACAGATAAACATAACCAGAAGGCCGTTGTCGCCGCTGCAGCTTTCCCGTGTATGGACAGCGCCGTCCGTCCCCGTCAGGCTGAAGTCCGGCGCGTGGAACGAGCTGTCTTTTTCCGGGGTGTGGAGTAAAACCATAGGTGTTCTCCTTTTGTCGAAAATTTCAGTGAAACCGTGCTATACTATAAGAGTAATGAATCTGAGAGTCATCGAAAATCCGTATTTTAAAAAGCTTGAAAAAGCCGGGTTTACCAATGCCCAGTTCAAGCGGCTTGATGCTCTTTATTTACAGGCGGTTTCCGATAAAACCCTGGGCCACCGGACGATTGATGTCGATTTCGATGAGGGACTTGCCGAGTATGCCTATTACAAGAGCGAATACCTGCCGCCGGTCTTGCGTTTTGCCATCCGCCATGTCGGACCGAATACCGTGATGTACGAGGTTTGGAAAGAGGGAAAAGGCCGGATCATGAAAAGCGGGCTGTTCGACCGGGCGTATGACCGGCTGGTGATGGAAATATCCGATTTATCGTCATAACTTTTGTAAAACATTGACTTACCATAAGATGGTTGCTATCAATTTTGTGGTTTATATAGAGTAAGAGCAACGTTTTATGGCGAAGGCGATGGCCGGTAATATATTGTCTTTTAGGCAGGCTGCTGGTGGTGAGGGGTTTTCTTACGAAGAAAGACGCCGCCTTATGTTATCGTTTAGCTCCTGGGGGCAGGGGACTCATTTAAGTTCGGCTTTTTTCCATGAAACGGGTTTTCCGACTTTTTCAATTACGTATGGAAATCGTGTAGACGGGATTTCCAAAATTGATCTCAGGAAAGAGCCGGATAGCCGCCAAGGTGTTCGTTATCGCATCATTGTTGAAGATTGCGGTGGTAGCTGTGTCGATGACAAGACCAATGTTTTTGAATCGGCAATCAAGTTATTGTCTCTTTGGGCATCGTGTCAGGAAGCGCGGAAATCCAGGCCTTTGAAAAAATCCCTTCCGTTTGTCTGTAAATCCTGAGTTTTTGGAGAAAATCCGAGACAAACCCCTTTAGATTTTTTCTAGTGCCCTCCCCACAGGAACTGTTCGCCGAGACCCAGAAAAATCTCGATCACGATCAGGATGGTAATGTACCATTCCACATGCAGGGTGCGTCGTTCGCCGAGTAACCCGGTCAGCGTTTCCGCTGTCTGATGGACAAGTTCCAGTTTGTGTTTCAGGGCATTATGCCGTTCGGTCAGCTCGTATTCATCCTCCAGCCGCAGGTACAGCCGTTCCAGTTCCGGGTGATCCCAGAGCAGATCCGGTTTTTCGCTGACTTCGACACGGCCGATCATTTTACTTTGGATCATAAGGCTGGCGCCCGTGTGACGCAGGAGTTCCCGTGCTTTCCTTCCATTGATCCGCGCGTTTTTCTGAAGGTCGTGGGCAAATGGATCAATCCGGTCAAAAATACCGGATACATGCGATTCATAGTGCGACAAAATCACGTTTTTGGCCAGAATGTCAGCGATTAGCTGCAGGCGCTCGATTGTTGTGTTCTTCAGGTAAATTTCTTCACTGTCCGTGCTTTCGGCCTGTTTGGAATTGATGATGATTAAGGCTTCTTCGGATTCCGGGTGGTCGAAGGGATCAATGATCCATTGCTCGATATTGCGGATAAAAATTGCCTCTTCCGCCGAATCAAGACCAAACAGAACAATGACGCCATAGCGGAAAATGACGGCGCAGCCTGCGGTTCCGGCGCGAACCGTAAAAGGTGCCGTTGCCAGTTTTTGTGACTTATCAAAGGCTTTCAGGTTGATTTGCTGGCCGATGAACAGGGCGCGAACCGGTATTTCAGTGGATTTTGGGAAGATTGATGCCGCCATCATTTTTCTTTCTGAGGTTGTTATATTTTATTCGTTTCTTATCTTGTTGTAGTGAAAGTCAGGCGCGATGTAAATTCGTGTTTCCTTGCCGCTGATTTTCTTTACTATGGGGGATCATGCAAAGCACGTTTTTAAAAAGGGATTTGTGATTATGACCAAAATCAAAGTAGATAATCCGGTGGTGGAAATTGACGGCGACGAAATGACCCGAATTATCTGGGAGATGATCCGGGAGCGGATGATTAAGCCCTATCTGGATATTGATCTGGCGTACTACGACCTTTCGATTCAAAACCGCGATGCGACGGATGACCAGGTGACGGTTGATGCCGCCAACGCGATTAAAAAACACGGGGTCGGCGTTAAATGCGCGACCATTACCCCGGATGAAGCGCGGGTTGAAGAGTTTTCCCTGAAGAAAATGTGGAAGTCCCCGAACGGGACGATCCGGAATATCCTGAATGGCACCGTGTTCCGGGAACCTATTATTTGTTCCAACGTGCCACGCTATGTGCCGGGCTGGACGGCGCCCATGGTGATCGGGCGTCACGCGTTTGGTGACCAGTATAAGGCGACAGATTTTAAAGTGCCGGGACCGGGACGCCTGACGATGACCTATACGCCTGCCGATGGCGGCGCGCCGGTGGAATATGAGGTTTTTGATTTTCCTTCGAGCGGCGTGGCGATGGGGATGTATAATCTGGACGAGTCGATTGAGGGGTTTGCCCGCGCCTGTTTTAATTATGGTGTACAGCGCAATTACCCGGTTTACATGTCGACCAAGAATACGATCCTCAAGCAATATGACGGCCGGTTTATCGAGATTTTCCAGCGTGTTTTCGACGAAGAGTTCAAGGCTGAATTCGACAAGCGTAAGCTGTGGTATGAGCATCGCCTTATAGACGACATGGTGGCGCAGGCCGTGAAATCCAGCGGTGGCTTTGTCTGGGCGTGCAAAAATTATGACGGGGATGTGCAGTCCGATATTGTGGCACAGGGCTTTGGGTCTCTGGGGTTGATGACATCCGTGTTGCTGACGCCGGATGGAACCTGTGTCGAGGCGGAAGCGGCGCACGGCACGGTTACCCGCCATTACCGCCAGCACCAGAAGGGCGAGAAGACCTCGACCAACCCGATTGCCTCCATCTTTGCGTGGACGCGCGGGCTGCAGTATCGCGGCCAGTTTGACGGTAACCAGCCCTTGATTGATTTTGCCAAGGGGCTGGAGGATGTTTGCGTGCAAACGGTCGAAGCCGGGCACATGACCAAGGATCTGGCGCTGCTGGTGGGCGGCGATCAAAAATGGCTGACGACGGAAGAGTTCATGGATAAGATCATCGAAGGTCTGGAAGCAAGGATGGCATGATTGTTATGCGTTTTTTTCTGCCTGCTTTATTGATTATCGCTGCTTTTCCTGTCTGGGCGGCGGACGTTTATGACCGTCCTTATATCGGGGATATGAAGACTCATACGACGGTGTTTGAGGACACGTTTATCCAGATTGCCCGCGACAATAATATCGGGTTTAACGAATTGCGCAGCGCCAATCCGGATATTGATCCCTGGCTGCCGGGCGCGGATGTAAAATTGACGCTTCCGACGCGTCATATTTTGCCGGATGCCGATCATCAGGGGATCGTTATTAATTTGCCGGAAATGCGGCTTTATTATTTCAAGGATAAGAACGAGCCGCCAATCACTCATCCGCTGGGGGTTGGCCGCGAAGGTTTGGCGACGCCGACGGGAACGACCAGTATTGTCCGCAAGGTTGACGGCCCAATCTGGCGGCCGACGCCCCGGATGCGCGAAGAAAATCCGGATCTGCCGGCTGCAGTGCCGCCGGGGACTGAAAACCCGATGGGAACGCATGCGCTTTATCTGGGGTGGCCGCAATATGCCCTGCACGGTACCAACAAGCCGTATGGTATAGGGCGACGGGTTAGCAGCGGCTGTATCCGTCTTTATCCCGAAGACATCAAGACCATGTACCGGGATGTGCCGGTGGGGACCAAAGTAACCGTGATTGACCAGCCCGTTAAGCTGGCGTGGATTGACGATACGCTTTATCTGGAAGCGCACCCACGGCTCGATCAGGCAATTAAGATCGAGCAAGAGGGCGGTTTGCCGGATTACCAGTTGGGCGCTGATGAGATGAAGGCCATTATCAAAGCCGCCGGCAAAGACGAGGCTTTGCTGGATTGGCCGCTGGTTCGCAAGCTGGTTCGGGAGCGCAATGGCTATCCGGTGGCGATCGCCCATCGTCCGGTTGATAAAAAACAGACCGTGTCAGAGATCGAGGAAGAAACGCACGAGGAAGAAAAAGAGCCATCACCGACCGAAGAGAGCGAAGAGAGCGAAGATCATGATGCGCCGGCCAAGGCGCCGTCTCCCGATGTGCAGGAAGATGAAAATGAGGGCGGGGAAAGCGCTTCATCATCCGCGAAAGAAAGTAGTGACGATGAGGATATGAAAGCAGCGGCGGATGACGAAACAGAGGATGCGCCTGCATCCCAGCCGCGTTGGCGGTCTTTAAATCCCTGATATTGATTATCTAAGCCAGATGAAAATAGGCGAGAACGCTCAGGCCGTAGAGCAGCGGGCCGTAGAGGGGCAGCAGCAGTAATCCTGTGCGGTGTTTTTCGCTCGCGAAAAAATAGCCAATGCTAATTAGGGCGCAGGCCAGCCATGACCAAACACCGCCGCCGGCAAACCAGAGCTGGAATGAGCGTATGGCAATATCGGTGGGCAATTCAGGTGTCAGCCCCATGGCAACAGTCAGATTCCCCAGCAGCGGCGTTATAAAAAAACCGGCGGCGTTGATGGCTAGAAAAAGCAGGGTTTTCAAATATACAGGCATATGATTATCTTTCGTCCGTTTAATCTTTCTTGCTGCCGGGGGCCATGGTGACTTTCAGTCCGCTTAGTTCCGGGCTGGCCAGTATCTGGCAGGACAGCCGGGAATTTTCTTTCACGTCAATGGCTTCATCAAGCATATCTTCTTCTTCGTCTGTCGGCGGGTATAGCTTGTCGACCCATTGCTCATCGACATAAACATGGCATGTGGCACAGGAACAAGCCCCGCCGCATTCAGCCTTGATCGGCAATTCGTAGTCGCGGATTACTTCCATAACGCGCCAGCCTTCCAGCGCGATCAGTTCATGTTCTTCCCCGTCAAAATCGGTCACGTAAATTTTAATTTCCTGATTATCGGTCATGCTTTTTTGTTTCCTTGCATCAGCTGTCTTATACCCGCGGCCATGCCCGTCGTGGTGATCAGAACGATCAACGTGTCGGCGGCGATGTTGAATAACCCCAACGCGAATTCTGTGATAACCGGTATTTGGCTGAGGTCGTCTTTATAGGGCTGTAAAAGGGTCGAGGACACCATGACCAGTATAAAAAATATCGGGACGTAGCCAACCAGCCATGTGCCGATCATGTAGAACGAGGTTTTAAATCCCCCGAGATCGGCGGTGAATCGCCGTAAGGGATAATTGAGCGCGGCGGGGATGTAGTACCACATAAAACGAAACGCCCAGATGGAAAATATAAGCAGCATAATCGCCATGACGGCTATGCCCGGTCCCGCCGGTTCTTGCATGGCGGCAGTCTCTGATGGTGGGCCGCTTTGCTGGCCGGAGGTCAGGAACAGGGCCATTATGCCCGCCAGCAGAAACCGAATGACCGTAAATGTCAGGGTGCCGGCCATTATGCCGCGCGCCCGGCTTTCCAGCGTCTTCATGTCTTTGGTTTCGTCGCCTGTGGGGCGATAGGGCCAGCGTTGTCCTAGAAAAATCAAACGAATCACGTGGGCCAGCATCCAGCCATCGGCAAAAAACGAGGGAAGCATAACCAGCGTTTGGCGGAAAAACTGGTCCTGCCAGCCCAGCGAGAAAACGATGACGTGGCAGATCAGTTTAATCAGGACCGGCACGGCCGCCAACCGTAGCAGATAGGCACGCTCATCCCATACGGTGCGGTAACCGTTTCCGGCGGCGTCTATGATGTCAAATCCTGCCATGGCGAAGTCGTGCGATCAGTTATTAGCTCTTCGCTTTACTTTATACTGATAAGCCGTGACCGACAACCGATCACTTGTCCTTCACGCCCAGTTTTGTCTGGAGATTTGTTGAGGATGTCGTGTACTGGAACCGCAGTTTTTGATCCGGGAAGCAGTAACGGAATGCTTGCTGGGCCATCAGGGCCGCTTCATGGAAGCCGGACAGGATCAGCTTTAGCTTGCCGGGGTACCAGTTGATATCACCGATGGCGAAGACGCCGGGGGTGCTGGTTTCGAATTTCTCTGTATCGACGGGGATCAAACCTTCCGGTGTCAGTTCCAGCCCGAATTCGGCGATGGGGCCGAGCTTCATGGTCAGGCCGTAAAAGGCCATGAAGGTATCGCAAGGGATTTCGTATTCGCCTTTTTCCTTTGATTCAGCGATGACGGCTTCGATCTGGCCGTCTTTTCCTTTCAGGCCTTTCAGGTCGGCGACATGGAAATCGATTTTGCCTTCGTCGGCCAGCGCTTTCATTTTGTTGACGCTGTCAGGCGCGGCCCGGAAGTCCGGGCGACGGTGGATCAGAGCCATCGAATTTGCGATGGGTTGCAGGTTGAGCGTCCAGTCCAGCGCCGAGTCGCCGCCGCCGGCGATCAGGATGTTTTTACCCTTGAACGCGTCCATTTTGCGCACGGCATAGAAAACGGATTGGCCTTCATATTCTTCAAGGCCCGGAATATTCGGTTTTTTCGGCATAAATGTACCGCCGCCCGCGGCGATCACAACAACCGGCGCTTCCAGTACGGTGTCTTCATCGGTGGTGACGCGCCAATGGCCATTTTCCTGCTTTTCAAGGCCGGTGACCATTTGCGAGAGGTGGAAGGTCGGATCGAACGGTTTGATTTGTTCCATCAGGCGGTTGGTCAGTTCCTGGCCGTTGATGGTGGGGTAGGCCGGAATGTCATAGATCGGTTTTTCGGGGTAGAGTTCCGTACACTGGCCGCCGGGGCGGTCGAGAATGTCGATCAGGTGTGCCTTCATGTCCAGCAGGCCCAGTTCGAATACGGCGAACAGGCCCACCGGCCCGGCCCCCACGATAATAACGTCTGTTTTGATTGGATCGGTCATGACGATTTCAAAAGCCCCCTCGTGGAATCAGCAGATTTTTAATCGCCCATGGTTTAGCATAGCGGCGGGCGAAGGGCTAGGGGGTATGGTCAGGATAAATTAAGATGGCGCGTGATAGACCAGTTTGTTTTTTGACCCTCGATTTTCTGTTTAACGGGATCAATGGCTTTGTTATCAATATATTTTTTAGCAGTTTTTATCGTATTCTCGCCCTTTTTAAGCAGATGTGCGATTGGATTCCAGCGGCGCCATGGTTCAACGTTCTCGGTTGTTCCGGCAGCCAGTTTTGTGCCTTCCAATACTTCTATGGCTTTGCGTTCTTTGGGGCTTAATTTTATACCGTCCGGTCCCCCTTTGGTTTTTAACGATTCAATGAGTTCTGCTTTTGCGCTTTCGACCAGAGCGGTCATTTGGCTGTTGATGGTTCCCTTTGAAAGCCATCCGGCGTTGTCGTAACAATGAAACTCACTCCATCCTTTGTTGATAGCGGCGTGGAGGATTGCTTTTTTGAAACGTTTTTTGAGGCGTTTTGTATCGTTCTCTGTCATTTTTTGAGGATGAGAAATAGACAGATAATTCCCATGATCCCGGATAATCATTCTTTCAATCAGGCCGCGTTTATATTTTAGTTTTACGTCACCTGATTCATCCGCGGCGCCTTCCCCGGTCGTTTTTCCTGAGCGAATGCCGGCTTTTTCTTCGTCAAGTGCTTCATGATGGGCTCTGATTTGAGCGCGTTGTTTTTTCAGGCTGCGTTCAATGGCTTCATCCATTTCGTCCTGATCCGTTTTTGTTTCTATCGGATTTTTACTGATAACAATCATTGCAGGCTGTTCAATATTGCCATTGTTCACGACATCGGCGAAGGATGACCTCGCTTTATGCTCGTTCGGAATGTCACTATCTGTGTCGATACTCATCTTTGAAACTCTTACGTTTCCGGCTCTCAAGAGCCCTTTTTTACTGAATACCATATTGTGCCATAAAATATTAATAAAATGCAAATGTGATATGGCAATTAATGAGGCGTGGATCCGGGGCCGTATGATTAGCGATTCAGGATGTCCCGGTAAAAATCCAGATAGGCTTTGACGGCTTGTTCCTTTGTAAATTCGGCTTTGTAGCGTTGATAACCGTTTGCGACCAGCCGGGCCTGCAGGCTTTTATCGCCAATCATGGTGCGGATGGCTGTGGCCAAGGCTTTGCTGTCATTAATCGGGACCATCAGACCGTCTTCGCCGTCACGGACGAACTGCCGCGCGCCGTCGGCAGCGGATGTGACCAGAGGCACGCGCTGGGCCCAGGCCTGAACAAAGACCGTGCCGAACGGCTCGAAACGTGAGGGGAAAACGCAGATATCGGCGGCCTGAAACAGTGCCGCGCGGTCGTCCCGCCAGCCCAGAAGTTTTACCCGGTTTTGCAAGTTTAAGCGGCTAATTTGTGCTTCGAGTTTTTCCCGGTCCGGGCCTTCACCGGCGATCCATAGGCAGGCATCCGGCACGTCCACCATGGCTGTGATTAACGTATCGAAGGCCTTGGCGTCATGCAGGCGCCCGAGCGCGAGGAGCAGCGGCGCGTCATCCGGGGTATCAAAAGCGGAGCGCTGAACCGGTGTGACGCTTTCTTCGGTTTCGGCAAAATTGTTGATATGCCTGACTTTATCGGGGGCGACGCCGTTTTCGATCAGGTAATCGCGGATGGCCGGCGTGATGGTAGTAAAGTAATCGCTGTGCCGGAAATTTTTCATTTTGTAGTTATTGCCGAGTCTTGAGACAACAGGGATGTTTCCATGGTTTACCGGGATTTTAGCAGCGGCCCGGCCCATCCATGTCTGGATGATGTCCGGTTTGATTTTTCGCATTAAACGGCCCAGTTGCCAAGGGGTATACAGATCAATACTGCCGCCAAAAGGCAGGGTGTAGACCGGGATTCCCGCATTAACCAGCCGCCGGTTGCGGGGGTTGGGGCGGGTGGCGAGGGTTATATCTTCCCCGGCTTCCTTCAGAGCCACGCACATATCAATGCAGGCGGTTTCCGCTCCGCCGTGACGGCCCCCGGCCATGACCTGTAAAATTTTCATTTTTCTGTGGCGGCTTCGGCGTTTTCTTTGCTGGTATCCACGAACGGAGGACTGGGCACATCCCATGCCATCCCGTCCAGAAGATCTTCGATCTGTTTTTGGGTTTCATCCATGGATTTCAGGAGTGTTTCACAGGCGGCTTTGTCGCTGACCGGTGTTTTTTCAATTTGCTCGTTTGCGTAATTGGCGGCCTTGTCGATCTGGTCGAGATAAAGCTTCACATCTTTGGGGTGTGCGAACCGTTTCTTGATTTCCTTGTCGAGTGTTTTTTGCTGTTTTTCCGTAGCGGCGCTCAGGGCTTTTTCCCATTCTTTGTGGCGTGCGGTTATTTTATCCGCCATGTCCGTATTTTCTTCGGCGCAGGCGGCTACGGCGTTTTTAACATCTGTGCGCGCAATGCCCGTTGCCCGGATCATGCCGAAATTGTCCTTGATGACGACGAAATTGTTTACTTCCTCTTCGGTCATGGTTTCGGCAAGTTTTTGTGCCATTTCAGGAATTTTTTCACCGTAGGGATTAGCCGCTATGTCCGGTTTTTCGGCTGACGGCTTCGCTGTTTCTTCTGCAAGGGCGGGCGCAACCGTGAATAAAAGCAAGGCGACACAAAGGGAAAAAATACGCATAAGATTTAAACTCCTCATTTTATAATATTCTTTATTGTAGCGTTTCTGGCGATCGTCATACAGCAAAAAAAGCCGCCGGGGTTACCGGCGGCCAAGGGGGGACAATAAACTTCATCTGTTTTCTAATTCCTCCGGGCTTTGGTTCCTGCGGGGGCGGCCCGGATCAGATGGCAGATGAAAAGGAAAGAGGACTTCCAAAAACTTTTTAACCTTTAAATCTGTTTTTTATTTTTTTTTGCTTCACTCCTGTGGCGGTATCTTGTGCTTTTTTCTCTATGACTGCCCAGTCATTGTTTACATATACAATTTTAACAAAATAAGAGTAAAGACGATGTAAAAAATAAATACAATTTTATATATAAATTTTATTTTATTTGTATCTAGATAGATAAAATTTTATATAAATTGTTGTTACTTGTTTTTTACTTTATTTATCAGAGGGTTGTTTTTTATCTAAAACGCTTGCAAAAGCTTTCCGGTTATGGCGTTTTATCAGCCGTAATTCATTCAGGTAAAAAATCATGGCTTTAAAATTATCAAAAAGATCAGAAATCCCTCTTTTCCGGGCATTGGACCTGTTGCGGGAGGTAAATGAGCGCAAGGCGGATGGCGAGGATGTCATTAGTCTGGCGCCCGGTCAGCCGAGTGACGGTGCGCCGCCGGAAGCTCTGAAATACGCGCAGGAGGTGATCGCCAACGATCCGCGTCAGGGCTATACCGAGGCCATGGGCATGCCGCTTTTACGCGACCGGATTGCCGTGTGGTATCGCGACCAGTATGGCGTTGATCTGGATTATCGCCGGATTGCCATTACTGTGGGCGCGTCTGCCGGGTTTATCCTGTCGTTCCTGAGTGCTTTTGAAGTTGGGGACAAGGTTGCGATGGCGGCGCCCGGCTATCCGGCCTACCGGAATATCCTGAAGGCTCTGGGGTTGCAGGCGGTCGAGATTGAAACCAGTGCCGAAACAGACTATCAGCCGACCCGTGCGCATCTGGAAGCGCTGGGCACCAAAATCGACGGGATTATTATTGCCAGCCCGTGTAATCCGGCCGGGACGGTGATTGCGCCGGACAAGCTTGAAGAGATTGTTGCATGGTGTAAGGAAAACGGCGTGCGGATTATTTCCGACGAGCTGTACCAGCATCTTACATTTACCGGGAAGCCTGCGGAAACGGTTTTGCGTTATACGAACGATGCCGTGGTGCTGAACAGCTTTTCCAAATATTTTGCCCTGACCGGCTGGCGTTTGGGCTGGATGGTGGTGCCCGAAGATATGGCCGACCGGGTTAAATGCCTGTCGGAAAGCCTGTTCGTGTCGCCGCCGACCTTGTCCCAGCATGTGGCTTACAAGGTGTTCGACCATACGGATGTTCTGGACGGGTATGTCGCGCGCTATCAAAAGAATCTCGATATCCTGAAGGCAGAGCTGCCGAAGGCCGGGTTTACGAAGCTGTCCAACACCAAGGGCGCGTTTTATACCTATGCCGATGTCAGCGATCTGACCGATAATTCGGAAGAATTCTGCCGCCGGATGCTGGATGAAACCGGCGTGGCGATGACGCCGGGAACGGATTTTGATTTACGCCGCGGATTGCAAACCGTCCGTATTACCTTTGCCGGGGCGACAGAAGATATAACCGAGGCATGCCGCCGTTTACAGGCATGGCGTAAGTAACATAGCTTTACAGAAGAAAAGAAAGAGGGGCCGACAAGCCCCTCTTTTTACATCCGAATGAATTACTGTTTTATTCAACCAGCTTGTTCCACCAGCCTTTTTTCTTCTTATCCGGTGCCTGATTGACTGTTTCGTATTCTTTGGGCGCTGGCGGGGCGCTGTCATTTGACGGTTCACTTTTCTTGGCCGATTTGCGGGGCGCTGCCGCTTTTTTAACGGGTTTGCTTTCTTCCGCTTTTTCAGCTTTTTCTTCGGTTACCTCGACTGTGTCGGCTTTTTTGGCACGAGAAGACGGTTTGCGGCCTTTGGCGGCTGGTTTTTTCTCTTTGCCCTGTGCCGTATCATCGGTTTTGTCCGTCGCGGCTTTTTCGGCAGGCGTTTCCGCAGCTGCTTTTACGCTATCTTCCTTGTCCGTGTTTTTTGACGGCTTATGGTCCCGTGCCTTGGGTTTTTCTTCTTTGGGTTCGGCGGTGCTTTCTGTCTTTTCGGACGTTTCGTTTCCATCCGATTCTTCGTTTTGAGGGGCGTCATTGCCCGGATTGTTATTCCGGCGGCGCCCGCCCCGACGTCCGCGGCGGCGATTGCTCTTCCGGTTTTGGCCGTCATCTTGTTCGTCGTCGGCTGCTGCCGGCGTTGCCGGTGCTGAAGATCCTGCAGAAGACGATGTATCGCTGTCTTCTTCGTCTTCGTCATCGCCGCCTTTGCCGATGGCCCGGATCATTTCAATGCGCGAGCTTTTGGCGGACAGTGTATCGTCAACCTTGATAAGGAC
Organism: Rhodospirillales bacterium; assembly: GCA_020638175.1. Classification (NCBI taxonomy): domain Bacteria; kingdom Pseudomonadati; phylum Pseudomonadota; class Alphaproteobacteria; order Rhodospirillales; species Rhodospirillales bacterium. Next base: position 92,088 of record JACKJA010000002.1, on the reverse strand, counting down.
GCTAAAGCCGTAGCGTTGTTCAATATCGCCGAGGATGTCGCGTTTGTTGTTCAGAATGTAAAGTGCGACTTCGTTGGGGATGAACAGGGCTACTTGCGAGGCGCGCGCTTTAATCCCCTCATCTTCCAGAGAGCGCAGCGCCATAATAGCGGCGGAGTCGACTGTCGGGACCGTCCCTGTGCCCTCACAATGCGGGCAGCGCTGGTACTGGGATTCGTTCAATGACGGGTTCAGGCGCTGGCGCGAGAGTTCCATCAAACCGAAGGACGATATCCGGCCAATCTGGATGCGGGCGCGGTCCGTCGACAGTGCTTCTTTCAGGCGTTGTTCAACCTTACGGTTGTTGCGGCGGTCTTCCATGTCGATAAAGTCGATCACAACCAATCCGCCCAAGTCACGCAGCCGCAACTGCCGGGCGACTTCGTCAGCCGCTTCGAGGTTGGTTTTTAGGGCTGTTTCCTCAATATGGCGCTCCTTTGTGGCGCGCCCGGAGTTCACATCGACGGCTACCAGCGCTTCGGTCTGGTTGATAATCAGATATCCCCCGGATTTCAGTGTGGCTTCCGGCGAGTTCATACCGGCGATCTGGTTTTCAACCTGATAGCGGTGGAACAGCGGAAATTTGTCATCTTCGTATTTGACGACCCGTTTGGCATGCGAGGGGATCATCATTTTCATGAAATTGCGAGCGGTTTCAAAACCGTCTTCCCCGGCAACCAGAACTTCCTCGATGTCGCGGGTGTAAATATCCCGGATCGAACGGCGTACCAGATGGCCTTCTTCGTGGACCAACGCCGGCGCCGTGGATTTAAGGGTCAGTTCACGGATGTCGTTCCACAAGCGGGTCAAGTAATCAAGGTCACGCTTGATTTCCGGCTTGGTGCGCTCGACACCGGCCGTGCGCATGATAACGGACATACCGTCCGGGATTTGCAGATCGGACAGGACGTCCCGCATGCGTTTGCGGTCTTTGTAGTTGGCAATTTTCCGGCTGACGCCACCGCCGCGCGGGCTATTGGGCATCAGGACACAGTAGCGGCCCGGCAGGGACAGATATGTCGTTACCGCTGCGCCTTTGTTTCCGCGTTCTTCTTTGGAAACCTGGATCAGCATGATCTGGCCGCGTTTGACGACTTCCTGAATTTTGTAATGTTTTTTCAGCGATGGCCGTAACGGGCGGTCGCCTTCAACGTTGTCGCCACCGACCACTTCAACCCGGCGGCTATCGGCGGCCATACGGTGGCGGCCCCGACCCCGACCCCGGTAATTGTTCCGGCCCCGGCGTCCGCGGCGGCCCTGATCTCGTCTTTGATTGTCGTCGGTTTCATCGCCTTCGCCCTTGCCTTCGCTTTCCGCGGCGGCTGAGTCATCAGCTTCATCGTTATCAGTGTCATCGTCGGCATTGTTGTCGTCGTTGTCACCTCGTTCCGATGCATCATCATTATCCCTGCCACCGACTTCTTCCAGCTCCGGCAGATCATCATCGTGATCGGATGTTTCTGAATCTTCGTTTTTCATCGCGGCTTCTTCGGCGGCTTCCGCTTCGGCTTCCGCAGCTTCCATGGCTTCCATGGCGGCTTGCTGTTCGGCAATCAAGGCTTCCCGGTCAGCGATCGGAATGCGGAAGTAATCGGGGTGAATTTCGGAAAAAGGCAGAAAGCCGTGGCGGTTACCGCCAAAGTTAACAAAGGCGGCCTGGAGCGACGGTTCAACCCGCGTCACTTTTGCCAGAAATATACTGCCTTTGAGTTGTTTGCGAACCTGACTTTCGTAGTCGTATTCAATCAGGCGTTTGTCATCGACGACGGCAACCCGTGTTTCTTCGGAATGGGTTGCGTCGATCAGCATTTTTTTTGTCATTTTATAAATCTCCATGGACGCCGCAGCCTGACCCTCTGCAAGCGACCATGCAGAACGGGTGGCGCAAGGCATCATTGTTCCTTACACTCAGTTCAAAACTCCGGCCGATAATACTACGGATGTTCGCAACGGTTGATATTCGGTTCGAACAGGCCAATATCGGCTGCGGAAGGTCAAACTGTGCCTTCCTATGGTACCGTTGCGTCTAGCGAAACCTTATAAAATTCTGCGAAAATTCTTCGCTCTGCATAGCCACAACGGGTCGCTTTTTGCACAATACAAATTGTTGGCCGGGCCGTCCACTAAAAAATGGACAAGGACACAAAAGATTTGGAAGATGTTAAAGTGAGGTGAGCGTGCCTCAGGTTTTACTGATCTGTAAAGTATGATAAGAAAGAATGTTGGGACTTAATAGGGCTGCGGGAAGACTGATTTGTTGAAATCGTACGGACGTTTTATGGCTGGTCTGCTATTGACGGTCACTTTGCTGATGGCGGGGTGGCCGGCCAGTGCGCGGGCGCTGAGTATCGACGGTATCCGTTTCGGCGCGCATCCGGATAAAACGCGTCTGGTCGTTGACCTGAGCGAAAAAACAGATTTTCGCGCTTTCGTTTTGGCCGATCCCTACCGGATGGTTGTCGATTTGCCGGACTTTGACTGGCAGGCCGGGGCGATCGCCAAGCCTGTCGGCGGCGCGGTCAAGGATGTTCGTCAGGGGCGCTTAAAGCCGGGAGTTTCCCGCATAGTCGTTGATATGGCGGGGCCGGTTGTGATTCGCTCGGCATTTATTTTGCCACAGGACAGGGATCATCCGCATCGGCTGGTTCTCGATTTTTCATCTGCGAATCAGGATGAATTCCTGCAATATAAAGGCCGGTTGCTGGGCAATCTGGATGTCGATAATGTCACGCCGGTGATGGCCAGCAATATGGCTGTTTCTTCCATGCCCCAAGAAGCCGGCAATCAGGCGCAAAAGACGATCAAAACGGCGGGGGGGATGATTGTTCCGCCGCACAAGCCGCCTTTGCCGGACGGCATACCGCCCCGTACAGAAAAACCGATTATCGTTATTGATCCCGGTCATGGCGGCACTGATCCCGGCGCGGTCGGTGCCAATGGCGTGTTCGAAAAGCATGTGACGCTGGCCATGGCCAAAGAGCTAAAACGCCAATTAGAGGCGACCGGACGGTATACCGTTCACCTGACCCGCGATACGGATACCTATATTCGCCTTCACAAGCGCGTGGCGTATGCCCGGAAAAGGAATGCCGATCTGTTTGTTTCCCTGCATGCGGATTCCATCGACAAGTCAAATGTTCGCGGCGCTTCGATTTATACGCTGTCGGAGAAAGCCTCGGATGCCCAGACTGAACGGCTGGCGGCGCGGGAAAACCGGGCAGACCTGATTGCCGGGGTTGATTTGAGCGTCGAAGATGAAACGGTGGCCAGTATCCTGGTTGATCTGGCGATGCGCGATACGATGAACCAGTCAAAATTCCTGGCCAATACCATGGTGGTGACCATGAAAAGCAGCAGTGTTAAAACGCTCGAAAACCCGCATCGTTATGCCGGATTTGCGGTGCTGAAGGCACCGGATATTCCTTCTGTCCTTGTGGAGATGGGCTTTATGTCCAACAGGCAGGAGGCGCAGATGTTGAACCAGACTGATTACCGGCGGAAAATTGCAGGTTCCCTCCGGGAAGGGATTGAGGCATACTTTCGGAAGGTACAGAAAAATAACAATACCTGATTTAAGAAAAAGCTGAAAAAAAAGAAAAAAATTGAAAAAACAGTGTGCAATGTTCTTTGTGTTGTCTATATATGTGTGTATAAAGGAATAGGTTTTGCTCTTCAGCGTATGCAGAGCATAGTTGGTTTGTTCCGTAATTTAATCTTTGATTGAAGAAAGAGAGCTAAAATGAAAAAGATTATGACAGTATGTATGATTGGTGCCGCAATGGCCGTGTCTGCTTGTGCAGCAAATGGCGATGACGTTGATTACAGCTACGAGCGTCAAGCTCCTTACGCTGATGAGCGTACGGCAACGTCTATGGAAGCACCGGCTCCGGTTGTTGAGACCCATAAAGCTGAGCGCGTGTTCGAATCTGCACAACGCAAATAAGCGTTTGTACAGACAGATAAGATTACAAAAGGCCGCCCTTTGGGGCGGCTTTTTCGTTTTCAGACGGGGGGCTGGGCGTTACTGGAGTGTGACTTCATAATCGTGGAAACCGAAATCGGATGGCGTTATGATTTTTTTGCTGGCGACATAAACTGAGTGAATGGAGCCTTCGATCTCTTTCTTCCAGAAATTCAAGAAGTTATGAAGTTCCGGGAATTTTGGAGCGATATCATAGTTTTGCCATATGAAGGATTGCAGGAAATCCGGGTAATCCGGTAGGCGATAGATGATCTCCGCCGTTGTCAGGCGGTAGTTTTCCATGATTTGCCTATTAAAATCAGCCATCTATGCAAAAACCTTCTGTTTCACCAGTTATAATGATAGCACGAATTTGGTTTCAAAAGTTTTAAGGTTGCCCGGTTTAAGTCTCGTGTTCCTATGGGAAAAGACTTGAAATCCCCGCAACTGTGCTTTAAATGACTCTCGGCCATAAGATAGAGGCGCCTGAATTTGGGCTTCTGGAAAATGGTCATTGTGTTTTAACCAAGAAAAAATCCAAGGAGAAACCAAAATGAAATTTCGTCCTTTGCATGATCGTGTGCTTCTGCGCCGTGTGGAGATCGATGAGAAGACCCCTGGGGGCATCATCATTCCAGATACGGTTAAAGAAAAACCTATGGAAGGTGAAATTGTCGCTGTGGGTTCCGGCGCACGTGATGAGAGCGGGAAAGTTGTTCCGCTGGATGTCAAAGCCGGCGACCGCGTTCTGTTTTCCAAATGGTCCGGCACGGAAGTCACCATTGACGGTGAAGAGATGCTGGTTATGAAGGAAAGCGACATTATGGGTGTAATCGAGGCTGCTGCTTAGTTTTAAGGGTTTGCCTGAAACGAAGATTACAAATGCCAATTTTAAAGAAAAGGAAGAACTCAGATGAGTGCTAAACAAGTTAAATTTCATGAAGATGCCCGCAAGCGTATGCTGGCCGGTGTCAATGTTCTGGCTGATGCTGTGAAGGTCACGTTGGGTCCCAAGGGCCGGAATGTGATTTTGGATAAGTCCTTTGGCGCGCCGCGTATCACGAAAGATGGTGTGACCGTTGCCAAGGAAATCCAGCTGGAAGACAAATTTGAAAACATGGGCGCGCAACTGGTTTGCGAAGCGGCCAAGAAACAAAACGATCTGGCCGGTGACGGTACGACCACGACGACGGTTTTGGCGCAGGCCATGGTTCGTGAAGGTGTGAAGGCTGTGGCTGCGGGGATGAACCCGATGGACCTGAAACGCGGGATTGACCGCGCTGTGGAAGCCGTGGTTGCCAGCATCGAAGAGCGGGCCAAAAAGGTCAAAACCAACGATGAGATCAAACAGGTCGGCACTATTTCCGCCAATGGCGATTCCGAAATCGGCGCTATGCTGGCGGAAGCCATGGAAAAAGTCGGTAAGGAAGGCGTGATTACGGTTGAAGAAGCCAAATCGCTGTCTAACGAGCTGAACGTGGTGGAAGGTATGCAGTTTGACCGTGGTTACCTGTCGCCTTACTTCATCACCGATGCCGACAAGATGGTTTGCAATCTCGAAAACCCTTATATCTTGCTGCATGAATCCAAACTGTCGAACCTGCAGGCGATGCTGCCGATTTTGGAAGCTGTGGTTCAGAGCGGTCGCCCGCTTCTGATTATTGCTGAAGACATCGAAGGCGAAGCGCTGGCGACTCTCGTGGTCAACAAGCTGCGCGGCGGCCTGAAGGTTGCGGCTGTGAAAGCGCCGGGCTTTGGCGATCGCCGGAAAGCGATGCTGGAAGACATGGCGACTCTGACCGGTGGTCAGGTGATTTCCGAAGATATCGGGATCAAGCTGGAAAACGTGACCGTGGATATGCTGGGTACGGCCAAGAAAGTGGCTATTACCAAGGATGAAACCACGATCGTTGATGGTGCCGGTGACAAAGGCGATATCAATTCCCGCGTTGCCCAGATCAAGGCGCAAATCGAAGAAACGTCTTCTGATTACGACAAGGAAAAACTGCAAGAGCGTTTGGCTAAACTGGCCGGCGGTGTGGCTGTTATCCGTGTCGGCGGGGCGACGGAAGTCGAAGTGAAAGAGCGTAAAGACCGCGTTGACGATGCCATGCATGCAACCCGCGCGGCTGTCGAAGAAGGCATTGTGGCCGGTGGCGGCTCTGCGTTGTTGTTCTCGACGAACGCGCTGGCAAAGCTGAAAGGCGACAATAACGACCAGCAGGTCGGGATTGATATTGTGCGCCGGGCCTTGCAGGCACCTGTTCGCCAGATTGCTGAAAATGCCGGGGTCGAAGGTTCGATCGTGGTCGGCAAATTGCTGGAAAAGAACGAGGCTGATTTCGGTTATAACGCCCAGAGCGGCGAGTACTGCGATCTGGTCAAGGACGGCGTGATCGATCCGGCTAAAGTTGTACGGACGGCTTTGCAGGATGCGGCCTCTGTTGCTGGTCTGCTGATTACCACCGAAGCCATGGTTACCGATGCACCGGATGATAAATCTTCTTCCGCCGGCAGCATGGGTGACATGGGCGGCATGGGTGGTATGGGCGGCATGGGGATGATGTAAGCCCGGCGCTGCCCCTGATCCGGGCACGGGCGTTGTCAAACATCGGCTCACGTAGGTTTCAACTACGCTTCGCCTTGTTTTTCTAGCCGTGCCCGGCCAGTGTTGCGCCGCTACTTTTAGATACAAATAACGAAAAGCCGTCTGGATCAGGCGGCTTTTTTTGTTCTTGTTGTTCTTTGTATGCGTTGTTCCCATTCAGCTGAGGCTTGTATCAGCGCATTGCGGAGTTCTTGGTGATGTTGGGATCCTTCCAAGCTATACGATTTTGAGAGGATATCGACTATTTCTTTTGGGTTTGAAATGTGAATACCCTTTTTTTCCCAATTTTCGCAATTTTTAGGAGTTGGGAAAGTATAATAATTGCTTTCGCCAGCCTGTGCACTCTGTTCGAGGACTGATTTATGATCTCCTGATTTTATTGCCTTGATTATGCAGGACGTTGCATATGTATGCGATTCAAAAAATATTTTTAAAAAAGATGATTGTTTGTCTATAGGGAACCTTTCTGAGCATATGATTGGACCCGTATCTATTCCTTCATCGACATGATGAAGGGTTACTCCTGTTTCTTTTTCATCGTTAGCCATTGCCCATAATTGAGGAAATACTCCTCTGTATTCAGGGAGTATTCCTGTATGAAGATTCCATAGAAATTTACCACTATTTTTGATGGCGGCTATAGTATGCGGCTTGAATATTTGCAGGTTCCTTATGGATATGCAGCCTATAATTTCTTTGTCTTTACATACTTTTTCATGTTCTGTGGGTTCGTTAAAATTTTCAATGTGTGTGACTTCCGTACTATATAAATCTGCTATTTGTTTATAGCTATAAGCAATATCTGTGTACGGGGTTTTGTCTTCGTTTAAAAGTGTAGGTTTACTCTCTAAAAAAGGGAATAGAACAGAGCTGCCAATAGTATGGTCGTAAAATCCAAAATTTTGAAGTTTGCCTATTTGTGCACTTTTCGGGACATGCGGATGTAAGATGTAAATGACCGGCGTAAGATTAAGTTTCAACAGTTCAGGGAACAGTTTTGAAACAATAAGGTTTCCTGAAATATTGTTATTGATTAGTAGTGCAATTTTACTCTTCTTCATCATCTTTTTTTATGTTTCTGATATCTTTTTTGGGATCAATTTTGGCTTTTGTTGTGACGCTGTCCCAGCTGATTTGGAAAAGAGTTTTGAATCCCTCAGAAAATTTCTGATGGTCGAGAACCCATATTTCAATGTCGTTTTCTCTGAAATCCAAGAAAGCTAGCTTGTTGCCGTAACAATAAAAGGATCTCTCATCAAACATACCCTCGGGGATCCATCTGTATTCAATGAACCTTTGCCCAATTAATGCGTCGTCACTTTGTTTTGCTATTGTTCTGAAGTTGTATCTGTCTTTAATATCGACCATTCTTTCAGCGTGCATCAAGCACCATTCCTGCCCCAAAAGATTTAGCCAGTTTTCTGGGCGAGCATTGAACAGGCAAATTTCCCCGCCTTCGTCACGAGCTGTTTCGTAGACATCATCCATAAAATCCCGGAATCCATCCTGTCCGCGATATGTTTTGACTTCTCCTGTGCGCTGGCGCAGACCGGTATCACCCAAAAACTCGATATCGGCGCGGTCAAAGGCGGCGTTTATCTTTTCCATGGTGGCGGCATTCGGGCTGTTGGTGCCGTTTTCAAGGCGCGCAATTCCCGTCTGTGACAGACCCGCATGATCGGCGAGGTCGGTCTGGCTCCATCCCAAAAGGGCGCGGGCGGCGCGGATTTGCGCGATTGTAGGCATCTGGTTCCCTTATTTATCGTCTAAGTTATTGTTATTATGTAAATAATTGTTCGTATCTCTATTCTTTCTATAGCAAGCTTAAAATCGATTGTCTATAAAAAATTACAAATAATGCATTTTTTATTACAAAAAGCTTGACGCCGATATAAGGAATGACATATAACCTTATCAAACAGCGGCAAACATGCATCTCCCCACTCGCATGCGTTGTTTTACCCCACACACAAATCTGGACTGTCAGGCTTCCCCGCCTGACAGTCTTTTTTTTCTTGCGTCGATCCGTGGGCGGCGGCATGGTCGTTCCCATGCCTGAATTACCTGAAGTTGAAACTGTTATGCGCGGCATGGCGCCGGTGGTCACAGGGCGGCAGATCGCACAGGTCGATCAGCGTCGTGCCGGATTGCGTGTGCCGTTTCCCGACAGGCTGCCTGAAATTTTAACCGGTAAAACCGTCAACCGTCTGTCCCGTCGGGCGAAATATATCTTGGCGCATCTGGACGGGGGTCGGGTGCTGGTCCTGCATCTGGGGATGAGCGGGCGGGTGTTGCTGCCGGCGCCGGGGGAGGATTACACGCCGGAAAAGCACGACCATTTGATCCTGACCTTTGATAACGGCGCGCGGCTGGTGTTCCGCGATCCGCGGCGCTTTGGCATGGTGCTGTTGCTGGAGGAAAATACATGGTCGGATCATAAAGCCTTTGCCGGTCTGGGGCCGGAGCCTTTGGGGAACGATTTTTCCGCGCCCGTTCTGGCGGCGGCGCTGGCGGGGCGGCAGACTCCGATCAAAACGGCGCTGCTGGATCAACGCCATGTCGCGGGGCTGGGGAATATTTACGTGTGCGAAGCCCTGTTCCAGGCCGGCATTGATCCGGAACGTCCGGCGGCCAATATTAAGCCGGATGAAGCCGAGGCGCTGGTCGTGGCTATCCGCGATGTTCTGGGCCGGGCGATTGCCGCCGGGGGCAGTTCTCTCAAAGATTACCGGCAGGCGGACGGGCATCTTGGTTATTTCCAGCATCAATTTGCTGTGTATGGGCGCGCGGGAGAACCTTGCCCCGGCTGCACTTGTGATGTAAGCAAGACAAAGGGTGTTCGGCAGATACGGCAAGCGGGCCGGTCGAGCTTTTATTGCCCGGAGAAACAAAAATGATCAGGCATATTCAAATACTGTCTTTGCTTTTGGGGCTGTGCCTGTGGGGACAAGCCCCCGGGACCGCTTTGGCGCAAACGGGCGGAGAGCCTCTGGCCCCCCGCTTTTTTGAAATGTTGCCGGACGTTCCTTTGATGGACGGTCTCTACGAGATTCCTGAAGGGGCGCTGGTGTTCGACAAGCCGGAGGGGCGGATTATCGAGTCCCTGGCGGTGACGGAGGCCGCCGATGCTGAAAAGCTGGCATCGTTTTATGATGTTACTTTACCGCAACTGGGCTGGGTTTCTGTGGGGATAGGCCAGTTTGTCCGGCAAGGGGAAGCCCTGTCATACCGGATCGTGCCGCAGGACGACTCGCTCCTGATTTACTTTGAAGTGCGGCCGCGGGCACCATAGATGCGGGCGCCGGTCAAGGCGCAATTTTTTGAATTTATATGATTTTCACAGTTTATCTTGACAATTATTGAAGGGGCGCGTAAAACTCACCGGTCCAACGGATAAGAGTATGTTTACGGCGGGGCCGCAGGGTTGTCCGCAGAGTTTTAAAGATTAAAAAGTGGAAAGATAAAAGATGGCAAACCACGCATCAGCTAAGAAACGCATTCGTCGCAACGCACGCCGCACGGAGATCAATCGTGATCGCCGCAGCCGTATTCGTACTTTCATCAAGAAAGTCGAACTGGCCCTGACCACCGGTGATGCCACGCAGGCCGAAAGCGCTTTCAAAGAAGCTCAGCCTGAGATTCAGCGTGGCGTGGCCAAAGGTGTCGTCCACAAAAATGTGGCGTCTCGTAAGCTGTCACGTTTGACGGCCCGCATTAGAAAGCTCAAAGAAGCTTCTTAAAAAACTCCGGTCGTTTGGGGACCGGTATTCTTTTGAAGGAAATCAGATCATTTTGACGCGCAGTCCGGAGAGTTAATTTTCCGGGCCCTTCCCCTATGGGGAATTTTTTTTCTGTAAAAAAATTGCGTTTTGAGTGTTCGCGTTTTGATCTCATTGCAATCAAATTTAAACCTGTTTAAGGTCAATTTTATCGGGACGGCGACAGTCTTTTGTTGCTGGAACCCCGCATAAAACAAGGGCTTTCGACCCATGTCGGAGAGGACTTTGTAAAAAACAAAACATACATGGGAAAAATCCAAAGTAAGGCGCTTTTTTGGTGCTTTTAGGGGTCAATCCGATCCGGGTGGATAGAGAAAAATCGCAGAAAAATTCTGTGCGAGAGTGTGAAAAGGGGACACCTGAACAAAACGGCCTTGATGTCTTTTGGGGAGACAAAGACATCATAGGGGGCTTGTTTCCAGTCTGGTGGTAACCTGTACGGTTTTGTCATGGTCAGTAAGAGAAAACGCTCCGTTTTTAATGGGTCGGCGTGGATTTTCAGGGCTGTGATCTTTTTGTCGAAGGGGTATCCCAAGGGATGATTTTGACAAAAGAATAAATTTTTGTTTAACCAGATAAGTTACACGGGAGAATCAGAGAATGGCAGAAGTCGCGGATATGGGAGCAGCCATGCAAGCTAACCAAGGGGGTGGTGAACATGTTTCTTTTGTTCCGACGCCGGAAATTTCCAGCCTTTGGGATGCTGTTTATAAAGAATTTCGCGACGAGTTCGGTGAAGCCGTTTTTCGCAGCTGGTTAAAACCTCTGACATTGCAGGCTTGCTATCACGGTGCGCTGGAAGTTTCCGTTCCTACCCGTTTTATGCGTGACTGGATTCAATCCCATTATGCGGGCCGTATTCTCGAAATGTGCCGCGAAAAAAATAACGAAATTCAGCGTGTCGAGATCGTTGTCGTTCAAAATGCCATTCACAGTGACTCCGAGCCGTCCGCCAAGGATGACAAAAAGAAAGCCAACCAGAACGGCAAGGATGCCGACCCGTTTGAACTGTCTTCGCCGTTTGATCCCCGCTATACATTTGACAGCTTTGTTGTCGGTAACCCGAATGCGCTGGCGTTTGCCGCGGCGCGCCGGATTGTCGAAAGCCAGAACGTGCCGTTTAACCCGTTGTTCCTGTATGGCGGTGTTGGCCTTGGTAAAACCCATTTGATGCATGCGATCGGCTGGGCGCTGAAAGAACAAAGCCCGGAAAAACGCGTAATGTACCTGTCAGCCGAGAAATTCATGTACCAGTTTGTGCGTGCGTTGCGGGCCAAAGATACGATGGCGTTTAAAGAAACGTTCCGTTCGGTTGATGTCCTGATGATTGATGACATTCAGTTCATCAGCGGCAAGGAAAGCACACAGGAAGAATTCTTCCATACCTTTAATGCGTTGGTCGACCAGAACAAACAGATCGTAATTTCCGCTGATAAAGCGCCGTCTGATCTGCTGGGGCTGGAAGAGCGTCTGCGTTCCCGTCTGGCGTGGGGGCTGGTGGCTGATATCCATCCGAGCACCTATGATCTGCGGCTGGGCATTTTGCAATCCAAACGCGATATGTTGGGCGCATCGATCCCGGATGCTGTTCTGGAATTCCTGGCACTGAAAGTGACTTCGAATATCCGTGAACTGGAAGGGGCGCTGAACCGGATTGTGGCGCACGCCGATGTTACGAAGGCGGCTGTGACGCTGGAGTCGACGCAAGAGCTGTTGCAGGATTTGCTGCGCTCTCACGATCGCCGGATTACGATTGATGAAATCCAGCGCAAGGTGGCGGAACACTATAACATCCGTCTGACTGACATGCATTCAGCCCGCCGGGCCCGGAATGTCGCGCGTCCCCGGCAGATTGCCATGTATCTGGCCAAGCAACTGACGGCGCGTTCCTTGCCGGAAATCGGTCGGAAATTTGGCGGACGGGATCACACAACCGTGATGCATGCCGTGCGCAAGGTTGATGAGCTGATTAACGACGACGCCCAGATTTCACAGGATGTTGACATCATTCGCCGGGCGTTGACAGGCTGATGGCTTAAAGAATGAAAGGAGCCGCCCGTTTATTGTCCTCCTTTCCTATGTCAATATGGCGGTTTCTTATGTGCCCTCCATGGTGAGGGACATAAAAAACGCGGGGAGTTTATCTCTCCGCGTTTTTTTATTTTGTTTACTGACGGCGATTGTGGAAGTCGATGATGGACTGGCGTAATTCCGGCCACTGGGTCAGTAAATGGTTGAAATCCTGCAGGTCCAGCATCAAAATCCGGCATTCCGTATCGGTCTGGATGTGGGCTTGATAAGCTTCGCGGTTGCCAAATTCCGCCAGCGCCCCGAACGTATCGCCGGGTCCGAGAACTTTTTCCTGATCGGGCAGGGACAAGCGCACTTCCCCTTCCGTTATGATGTACAGGGCTTGCGGTTCCTCGTTTCTCTGCAAGATCAGGTAGTGGGCCGGAAAAATCTGGGCGTGCAGGGATTTGGCTACCATTGAAATTTGCTGGGCGCTTAGATCTTTGAAAATCGGGATATGAGCCAGACGGTCGAAAGACACCAGAAAGTCGCTGCGTTTGATTTCTCGTGCAAAGCCGGTGGCCAGAATGGCCGCAGGCAGGGTGTACATACCGATGCCAAGCAGCATTACGACGCTGCCGACAATGCGACCGAGAATTGTAACGGGTACAACATCGCCATAGCCAACGGTCGTCAGGGTGGCCATTGCCCACCACATGGCCGCTGGAATGCTGCCGAAGTTATCGGGTTGCTGCCGGTTTTCCAACATCCATAGAACAGTTGATGAAAAGACAAGCAAGGTCATCATGACCATCAGGGCGGCGGCGATGGAGCGGCCTTCGGCGCGATAGACGCGGGCCAGTGTCGCCAATGCCGGAGAATAACGGATGAGCTTTAGCATTCGCAAAACCCGGAACAGCCGCAGGAACATGAAATCAAGTCCGTAGCCTATGGCAAAATAAAACGGTGCGACAGCCAGTAAATCAATGATGGCCATCGGCGTTGCCATATAGCGCAAACGGCCCCAGAGCGGATGTCTATAGCGTCCGGTGCGGTCCTCGGTGCTGACCCAGACGCGCACGATATATTCGCAGCTAAACAAAAATACGGAAACTAATTCGGTGAAATGAAACAAGGGGCGGTATGGTTCGGCCAGTTCCGGGACTGTTTCTAAAATCAGGGTCGTGACATTCAGAATAATAAGGCCAATGATCCCGTAGTGTAGGACATAAGCGGGCCAGCCTTTACCTTCGGGTTGGCCTTCCAAAATATCGAACAGGCGGCGTTTGGATACGGACATGGGTAAATAAGCTCCGGAAACGGATGAAAGGGTATTGCTGCCCTATTGTCACATTGTGTTTGCCGGCATTCAAGGTTGAAATATCTATCCGCAGTAAAATTATGCGAATTACAGGAAAATATTTGGGTTCCGGGCACCGTGTGTTATATTGCGATTCCCTAGGGTTTTTAAGAATATCAGGAAGGCAAATATGAAACTGAGCATTGACCGTGCAGCTTTGTTGCGATCGCTTAACCATGTGCAGAGCGTTGTCGAACGCCGCAATACGATTCCTATTCTCTCCAATGTTCTGTTGAAGGCCGAGGACGGCACGCTTTCCATGAGCACAACGGATATGGATCTGGAGATTAACGAGGCTGTGGCGGCGCAAGTCGACCAGCCGGGCGCAACGACGGCACCGGCGCACACGCTGCACGATATCGTTCGGAAGTTGCCTGATAATTCTTCGGTGGAGCTTGAGCTGGCTGATGGCGGGAATATCATGACGGTTCGGGCCGGGCGCTCCAATTTCCGTCTGAGCTGCCTGCCGATTGCCGATTTCCCGGAAATGGGCGGCGCTGACCTGCCGGCGAGCTTTACGTTGCCGGCGGCTGATTTGCGCGCTTTGATCGACCGGACGAAATTTGCCATGTCGACCGAAGAAACCCGTTATTACCTGAACGGTATCTATGTCCATGAAGCCGATCAGGAAGGGGTGAAAGTTTTGCGCGCTGTGGCGACAGACGGGCACCGTCTGGCCCGCTTTGAAATGCCGCTGCCGGCTGGCGCCGAAGGGATGCCGGGTGTGATTATTCCGCGGAAAGCCGTGGGCGAGTTGCGCAAGCTGGCTGAGGAGGCTGCCGATTCTATCCAGATTAGCCTGTCGGAAAGCAAGGTTCGCTTTGCGTTCGACCATATTGTTCTGACCAGCAAGCTGATCGACGGGACGTTCCCGAATTACGAACAGGTCATTCCGTCCGGGAATGACAAGATTGTCGAGATTAATCCCAAGCTGTTTTCCAGCGCGATCGACCGGGTGTCGACCATTTCGGATGGGAAATCTCGCGCGGTGAAATTGACACTGCATGGCAACACCATGACGCTTTCGGCCAATTCGCCGGAATCGGGCAGCGCAACGGAAGATCTGGAAATCCACGGGAATGATAATCTGGAGATCGGCTTTAACGCCAAGTATCTTTTGGATATCACCTCCCAGATTGAAGGCGATGGGTGTCGTTTGACGCTGGCTGATGCCGCCAGCCCGACGATCATTCAGGACACCAGCGATAATTCCGCGCTGTATGTCTTAATGCCGCTGCGGGTTTAATTCAAATAATGATAACAATCAATCAGGGGCGCGGTGTAAATCGTGCCCTTTTTACATGGGGTCTGGCAATGGAACTGGATGTTGTTCATGTACAAGACGAGGCTTTGAAATCCGCATATTGCCGGGAAATAATACCGTTGTTGCCGGATTGGTTCGGTATGCCGGATGCCAACAAGAACTATATTTCCGGTATGGCGACCAGAGAGGTTTTTGCTGGTTTTTATGATGGCAAGCTGATGGGGTTTATCGGTTTGAAAGATCACATGCGGCGATCGTTGGAGGTGTGGTGGATGGGCGTTGTGCCACAACATCACAGGCAAGGGATTGGCAAGGCATTGATGGATACGGCTAGGGAATATGCGTTGTGCCAAGGGTATGAATTCATGATTGTTAATACGTTAAGCGCCCGGAGTGATGATGTTTACTATGCTCGGACGCGGGCTTTTTATCAGGAGTATGGGTTTAAAGCCTTGCTAGAGGAAAATGAAAACGATCCCGTTAATCCTATGATCTGGATGATTTTACCTCTGAATGACAGGGAAATGATTCAGTGATATTTGCAGGTTTCTGTGGTTAGAATAGTCGTATGATATTGGTTCGGGATTTAAGTTTAACAAATTTTCGGTGCTATGACGATGCGGTCTTGCGAGACTTGCCCGCCGGGCCTGTTGTATTGTATGGGGCGAACGGGGCGGGAAAAACCAATGTTTTGGAGGCTCTGTCTTTGCTGGCGCCGGGGCGGGGTTTGCGCGGGGCGAAAGTTTCCGAGATCCAGAGCCGCGGGCGGTCCCATTCCTGGGCGGTGGCGGCAGATGTTGAGACGGCCTATGGCTTTATCAAAATCGGAACGGGGGCCGATCCCGACAAAGACAACAAACGATTGATCCGGATTAACGGCGTTCCGGCCAAGGCCCAGAGCGCGCTGGCGGAATATGTCGCGGCGGTTTGGCTGACACCGCAGATGGACCGGCTGTTTCTGGACGGGGCATCGGAGCGGCGGCGGTTTTTAGACCGGCTGGTGTTTGCGTTCGATCCCGGCCATTCCGGACGCACGACACGCTATGAGAATGCGCTGCGCCAGCGCTCGAAACTCTTGCAAGATGAACGGGGGTTCGATCCCCACTGGGTCGATGCGTTAGAGGCGACGATGGCGGAGACCGGGACGGCGCTTGCGGCGGCGCGCCTGCATTTTGTAGAGCGTTTGCAAGAGGCGTGCGACCGGGATGATGGCACTGCTTTTCCGCATGCCCGGCTTTTTGTTAAAGGCACGGTGGAGGAATTACTGGCACGGGCGCCGGCGCTGGAGGTCGAGGACATGTTTAAATATCAGCTCAGGCAAAGCCGGGAGCTGGACGCCATGAGCGGCGGAGCCGCGACCGGGCCACATAAAACGGATCTGGCCGTGCGTTTTACCGTCAAGGATATGCCCGCGGCGCAGTGCTCGACAGGGGAGCAAAAGGCGCTGCTCATCGGTATTACGCTGGCCCATAGCCGGTTGATTGCTGCCGAGCGGGGCGGGCCGCCGTTATTGCTTTTGGATGAGGTTGCCGCACATCTTGACGATTATCGCCGGGCGGCGCTTTATGATGTTTTGCTGGCAATGGGCGGGCAGGTCTGGCTGACCGGAACGGATGAAGGTTTGTTCCGGCATCTTGATGGACGGGCCGCGTTTTTCCATGTGGAGAACAGTGCTCTTATGCCTAAAACTGAAAGTGTGGCGGCTTGATAAATGTGGTAAACAGGGCTGTGTGACGGGCGGATTGTTTTTATTCCTTCTGGTGGTTTGCGTGATTTTTTTGTATGTCTTCAGTTTCGCTTCAGGTTGCCCGTGTACTTACTCTTTTGTAAAAATAAACAAGTTATAGGCTCTATAGTATGATTTCCGTTGTTGTTCCCATTTTTAACGAAAAAGACAATATAGACTCCTTGTTAAGGGAAATAGCGGATGTGGCTCAAGAGTTACCGATCAGTGAAATCGTGTACGTGGATGACAGCAGTTCAGACGGTTCATTTGAACGGCTTAAGGCGTTGCGCGAAAAATTCCCGGCTCTGCGGCTTATTCGGCATAATCACCGGGGCGGACAATCTGCGGCGCTCTGGACAGGCATCAAAGCGGCCGGTAATGACCTTATTGTCACCATGGACGGCGATGGCCAGAATGATCCTGCTGATATAAGAATTCTGTATGATGTCTATACGTCGTTTGGGGAAGAACTGCCGAAAGTAGCCGTTTTGGGCGAGCGCAAAAAGCGTAATGATAACTGGGTTCGCCGTGTTTCCTCGCGTCTGGCCAATGCTATCCGAGCCGGGCTTCTCAAGGATCAGACGAAAGATACAGGCTGTTCGCTGAAGATGTTTCGGCGGCGGGATTATCTAAATTTGCCGTATTTCGATCATATGCATCGTTTTTTGCCGGCACTTATGATACGAGAAGGCGTGCAGCTTGCTCATGCCGATGTTTCTCACCGTCCACGGACACATGGACAATCAAAATATGGGACGCTGGACCGGCTGTTTGTTGGTATTAGTGATATTATCGGCGTTTTGTGGCTCCAGAAAAGAGCGCAGCGCGTTGATTTCGACGATACGTATGAAGAATTAAGCTAAAGAGGAAAAATGTCTGCGCTGTTTTCGCATATAAATCCCGAGACCGTTTGGTTGGCGGTTGGTTTTTTGGGGCAAGGCCTGTTTTTTATGCGCTTTTTCGTGCAATGGATTGCGTCGGAAAAGAAAGGGGAAAGCATTATTCCCAATGCCTTTTGGTATTTCAGTATTGGCGGCGGTCTGGTTCTTTTGAGTTATGCTATCTGGCGGCAGGATCCTGTTTTTATACTGGGGCAAAGCACGGGGCTTTTGATTTACAGCCGTAATCTTTATTTTATTCATCGTAAAGTGCCGGATGGTGCGGCCGATGTCTCTGAAACGTCAAATTAAGATCATATTTCCATGAGCTATTCACGAATACAGACCCTGTGGGTGCCGGCGGCTTTGCTTGTCCTCTTTTGCACGGTTGTTGCATTTCGCCCGTTATTGCCGATTGATGAAACCCGTTATTTGACGGTGGCGTGGGAAATGGCGCTTCGGCATGACTGGCTGGCGCCGCTGACTCTTAACTGGGAGCCATATCATCATAAACCGCCAATATTGTTCTGGCTGATTAACCTTTCATGGTCCGTGTTCGGAGTTAATCGCTGGGCCGGTACGTTGCCGGTTATTTTTGCGGCGCTGGCCAATGTTTACCTGACCCGGATTTTGGCTCAAAAACTGTTTCGCGATAAGGCTGATAAATTCGAGCTCTTGCCGCTTCTCATGGTGGGCAGCGTTCCTTTCCTGATCTACGGGACGCTGGTGATGTTCGATATCACCCTGACGGTGTTTGTGCTTTGTGCTCTGCTGGCGCTGGTTTCGTATGCCTATAGCCGCCGTCCTGTGTTTATTTTGCTGCTGGCGTTGTCTCTGGGACTGGGGGTGTTAACCAAGGGGCCGGTGGCATGGCTCTATGTATTGTTTCCCGTGCTTCTCGGTCCGTACTGGATGAAGGAAAACCGCAGCAACTGGTCATGGTATGGCGGATGTTTGCTGGCTTATATCCTGTCTTTGATTCCGGCTTTGCTCTGGTTGATTCCTGTTGTGCAGGCCTCCAGCGATGATTTTGTGCTTTCCCTGGTGTGGGAGCAAACGGCAGGCCGCATTACCGGCAATATGGGGAGTTCCCATGACCGGCCGTTTTATTTTTATCTGCCGTTGCTGCCCGTGTTGTTTTTGCCGTGGGCGTTTTTCCCGTCTTTCTGGAAGGGGATAAAGAAGGCGCCTTCTGTTCTGAAATCAGAGCCGGGCTTGCGGTTTCTTTTGTGTATGGTCGTTCCGACACTCGTTGTTTTTTCTCTGATTGGTGGGAAGCAGCCGCATTACCTTGTGCCGTTTTTGCCGGCGATTATTATTTTCATTGCCTATACCGCGAATCTATCGCGCCGGGCTGTGGCGTTGACCGTGGCTTTTATGCTTGTTGTGTTTGTCACGGGTCATGTGGCGGGGTCTGTGACGGTATTCAAACGGTATGATTTGCGGCCGATCGCGTCTTATATCCATGAACATGAGGATAAAGACTGGGTGTTTGCCCGGAAGTACCAGGGTGAATTCAACTTCCTGGGCCGGTTGACGAAGCCGATTGCGGTCGAAAATGTTGCCCATATGCATCTGTGGTTTGCCGATCATCCCGCTGGCTTTGCGATTATTCGTTATGACAAGCCTGAGGAGGTTGCCGTGTACGACATGAAGATGGCAATGCCGTATCGTGGCAAGAATATCGGGGTATTTACGCTTCCCTCTTCGGATGATCTTTAAACGCCTCGATTTTCAAGGATAATTTTGAGTTTTTCCCTGATTCGTGCTACGCGGTACGTATCTCGTTTATCTTTCCTTTTTTCGGTAAGGCACAGATGTCTGGGGCAGGGCGTTTTTATTCCGGGCGCGCTTGTTAATAAAATCTGCAAAAACCCTTATTTTTCCTGTGATTTTGCAGGGGCGCGTGCTATAAAAATCTGTTCAGAAAAACACGGAAAACAGCGGTTTTTTAAAACGGAAAAGAAACGGATTTAATCATGAGCAAAGCGGCGGAAAATCATATGCCCGAAGAGACACAAAACAGCAGCGAATACGGCGCCGATTCGATCAAAGTCCTGCGCGGGCTTGAGGCTGTGCGTAAGCGGCCGGGGATGTATATCGGTGATACCGACGATGGGACCGGTTTGCATCATATGATTTATGAAGCGGTCGATAACGCGATTGATGAAAGTCTTGCGGGGCATTGCGACCGCGTGGATGTGATTTTGAATGCTGATGGCAGCGCGACAATCAAGGATAATGGCCGCGGGATACCGGTGGATATTCACCATGAGGAGGGCGTTTCGGCGGCCGAAGTGATTATGACCCAGCTGCACGCCGGGGGTAAATTCGACCAGAATTCCTACAAGGTTTCCGGGGGGCTGCACGGGGTCGGGGTGTCGGTGGTTAACGCGCTGTCGACGTATCTGGATTTGCGTATTCGCCGCGAAGGCAAGGAATGGTTTATGCGCTTTAAGGGCGGCGAGGCCGTTGAGCCATTGAAATCCGTTCGTGATCTGGAGCCGGGAGAGCGCAACGGAACGGAAGTGACGTTCCTGCCTTCGCCTGAAACCTTTACCATGACGGAATTTGATTTCGGGACGCTGGAGGGCCGTCTGCGCGAGTTGGCGTTCTTGAACTCTGGTGTTAACATTTACGTGACCGATGCGCGTGGCGACGAGCCGAAGGTTTCCCATTTCCATTATGACGGCGGGATCGAAGAATTCGTGCGTTATCTGGATCGCAGCAAGACTCCCCTGATTAAAGCGCCGGTGCCGGTCTATGTCGAGGATGAGGCCAGCGGGATTACGGTTGAGGCGTCACTGGAATGGACTGACGCGTATCACGAGACAATGCTGTGCTTTACCAACAATATCCCGCAGCGTGATGGCGGGACGCACCTTCAGGGGTTCCGGAGCGCGCTGACCCGTGTGATTACCAAATACGCCGAGGACACCGGCATTCTCAAGAAGGAAAAAGTCAAGCCGACCGGCGATGATATGCGTGAAGGTATGACGTGTGTATTGTCTGTGAAGGTTCCTGATCCGAAATTCTCGTCCCAGACCAAGGACAAGCTAGTGTCTTCGGAAGTGCGCCCTGTTGTTGAGAGCGCGATCGCCGAATATATGGGCACGTGGTTTGAGGAGAATCCGGTTGAGGCGAAGAAGATTGTCGGCAAGATTGTCGAAGCGGCTGCTGCGCGTGAAGCGGCCCGGAAAGCCCGTGAGATGACCCGGCGCAAGGGGATTATGGATGTTTCCAACCTGCCGGGTAAGCTGGCGGATTGTCAGGAACGCGATCCCGCCAAGTCTGAAATTTTTATCGTTGAGGGGGACTCGGCTGGCGGTTCGGCGAAATCGGGTCGTGACCGGAAAACGCAGGCGATCTTGCCGCTGCGCGGTAAAATCCTGAATGTCGAGCGGGCGCGATTTGACCGGATGCTGGGCAATCAGGAAATCGGGACGATGATTACGGCGCTGGGGACGTCGATCGGCAAGGAAGAATTCAATATCGAAAAACTGCGTTATCACAAAATCGTTATCATGACCGATGCCGACGTCGATGGGGCGCACATCCGGACGTTGCTTTTGACGTTTTTCTTCCGGCAAATGCCGGCGCTGATTGCCGGCGGGTTTATTTATATCGCCCAGCCGCCGCTTTACAAGGTTAGCCGCGGGAAAAGCGAAACGTACCTGAAAGACGATCCGGCGCTGGAGGATTATTTAATCTCGGCGGCGGTCGATGATCTGGCGTATGTCGATGCCGGTGGCGCAGGCCGCAGCGGTGGAGATTTACGGGATTTACTGGAAAAGGCCGGGAAAATCCGCCCGTCGGTGGATGCGATTGCCCGGAAAGCCGGGAGTCATGTTCTGGTTGAGCAGGCGGCGTGTGCCGGGGCGTTTGCCGAAGAGCCATCCCAAGAGCTGGCGGCGGCGATTGCAGCGCGGCTTGATGCGCGGGAGATTGAAAAAGAGCGCGGCTGGAAAGGCGAATATACGCCGGAGAGCGGTTATACACTTACCCGTACGCTACGGGGCGTCACCGATACGTTGCGCCTGTCCGCCGATCATCTTCGCAGCGCCGATGCCCGGCGTCTGGACGGGATGAAGGCGCACCTGACTGAGAATTACGCGGGGCGCGGGATCCTGAGCGGCAAGGAAGGCAAGGAAATTGCCAAAATCCACGGACCGCTGGAGCTGCTTGATGCCGTTCTGGCCAATGGGCGCAAGGGGCTGTCGATCCAGCGCTATAAAGGTCTGGGGGAAATGAACCCGGAACAGCTCTGGGAAACGACGTTGGATCCGACGGTGCGGACGCTTTTGCAGGTGACGATCAAGGATGCGGAAAAGGCCAACGAGCTGTTCTCTACCTTGATGGGGGATGTTGTTGAACCACGCCGCGAATTTATTCAGGAAAATGCCCTGAAAGTGGCTAATTTGGACGTGTGAGTTTTGAACCACAAAGGTCACGGATATTGTGTCTTTTTCGTTGAAGAATATATCACGAGACAATGTTGAAACGGCTTGGAATCTGTTCAATGAACTGTGTGATGAACAGGGTAGTCGGCGGTATCTCAAAGCGTCTTTTGACGATTTTTGTAAGGCTTTTCTGAATGGTGTACCGCCTTCTTTTCAAGGGCTGGTCGGTTATGAAGGCGGCACGCCGGTTTCTTTAGTGACATGGGATTATCTGTTTTCTCTTTATAGCCCCCGGCGCATGTTTAATATGCGTACGCTTTATGTGAGACCAGATTTTCGCAAACGAGGGCTTGGCCGAAAACTGGTTGCCTTTATGGGGCAAAAGGCTATGGATGATGATTGCTGCGCCATGAAATGGTCGGTTATGCCTGGTAATGACAAGGCGTTGAAGTTTTATAAATCGATGGGCATAGAGCCCGATCCCGATGGATTGGTTGAGTTCTGGGTCGATCAGGGTGATTTTGAAAAATTAGTTGGGTGAAGAATATATGACCTCATTAACAACCATACTCTCTGACATTGTGGGCGGTGCGTTTGAAGCGCTGGAGTTGCCTGCCGAATTGGGCAGTGTGCGGGTGAGCGATCGCCCTGATCTGGCGCAGTTCCAGTGCAACGGCGCGATGGCCGCGGCGAAGGTTGCCCGGAAAGCGCCGCGCGCGGTCGCGGAAGAGGTCGTAAAGATTCTTTCCTGTCATCCTGAGCAACGCGAAGGATCTTTAGATTCTTCGGCTTTGCCTCAGAATGACATTTTTAGAAAAATCGAAATTGCCGGGCCGGGGTTTATTAATCTGAACGTGAGTGATGACTTTCTGGCGGCGCATTTGAGCGCTGTGACGGCGGATGAGCGCTGCGGCACGCCGCAGCTTGGCGAAGGCGCGGTTGTTCTCGATTATGGCGGTCCGAATGTCGCCAAGGCGATGCATGTCGGTCACCTCCGCGCCTCGATTATTGGTGATTCCCTCAACCGCCTGATGAAATTTGCAGGATTCGATGCCCTAGGTGATGTTCACCTCGGTGATTGGGGTACGCAAATGGGCATGGTGATTTCTGAGTTGAAGATTCGTCAGCCCGATTTAGTTTATTTTGACGAGAGCTTTGCTGGGCCATATCCAGAGGAACCGGTTGTTACGCTGGCTGAATTGGAGGAGATATATCCTGCCGCTTCGAAAGCTTGTAAAGAAGACGAAGAACGCGCGGCTGTGGCGCGATTGGCTACTAAAGAAATGCAGGACGGACGCCCCGGTTATAGGGCGCTGTGGCAGCATTTTATGACGGTATCTGTTGAGGGGATGAAAAAGAACTTTTCTGCACTCGGTGTGGAATTCGATGTCTGGAAAGGGGAGTCTTCCGTTCATGATTTGATTGCGCCGATGGTTGTAGAGCTTGAGGCATCCGGGCATGCAATCAAGGATCAGGGTGCGATTGTTGTGCCGGTCAAAAAGAATGACGATAACAAGGAAGTCCCGCCGCTGATTTTGCTGAAATCCGATGGGGCGGCGATGTATGGGACCAGTGATCTGGCGACGATCAAGGACCGGATGGCAGAGTACAGCCCGCACAAGATTATCTACGTCGTCGACCAGCGCCAATCCTTGCACTTCGAGCAAGTGTTTCGGGCGGCGCGGCTGGCGGGTTATGCGCCGGAGGATAAGGTCGAGCTGACCTTTGCCGGGTTTGGCACGATGAACGGGACGGACGGGAAACCGTTCAAAACTAGGGCCGGCGGCGTTTTGAAGCTGGAAGATTTGATTGGCATGGGGCTGGAGAAGGCGCGTGCGCGGCTGGCTGAGGCTAATCTGGCGGCGGACATGAGCGCCGAAGAAAAAGAGGATATCGCGCACAAGGTGGCGGTGGCGGCGATCAAGTTTGCTGACCTGCAAAACCAGCGGCAGTCCGATTACATCTTTGATATTGATCGGATGACGGCGTTTGAAGGGAAGACCGGGCCATATATGCTGTATCAGGCTGTGCGGATCAAATCGTTGCTGCGGAAAGCGGCAGAGCAGGGCGACCAGCCGGGGGCAGCGTTTGCCTTGCAGGAAACGGACCGCCCGCTGGCGCTGTTATTGACCGAGCTGCCGGATGTGATCGACACGGCGCTGCGTCATTATGCGCCGCATTATCTGTGTGATTATGCGTACCGCTTGGCGCAGGCGTTTTCCAGCTTTTACAATAGCTGTCATATTCTCTCGGAAGAGGATGCGGGCTTGAAAGCCAGTCGTCTGGCGCTGTGCGCCTTGACGGTTAAGGAGCTGGAACTCGTTCTATCGCTCTTGGGGATACGGGTACCGGAGCGGATGTAGTGTTCGTTCAAGGCCGTTTCACAAGAACGTGGTAAAAATGATAGGTTCCGCTGGCCGGGGTGTTGTCTCCCTCGAAGCAGGCGGAAGAAACGCCGTCCAGTGCCGTCCCCCCATTTTCCTCGATAAGTTCCGGCGTTGATGAAAATGTTCCCTGAAAAGGGGTCGTTGCGCTATCCTGAAATTCTTGCGGAATGCCGTCTATGCCGAGTTCATTGTTTATTTGTGAACAGATGGTTTCTGTAACGTTGGGCAGAACTAAGGTCAATTCTGCGTCAGTTTCATCGCCGATTGCGCCCATGCCCTTAACGTAGTTAGCGCCCGTTATAACCCAATCGCTGCCATCGTTTACTGAATCAGATGGGCGCTGATAGGTAATGTTTCCGCCCCCGGTTGAAAAAACCTTGCAGGTGTTCGTGGTGCACGATGCGTTGTCGTAGCCGGAAACAAAGGCATTGTCGAAACTGATGTCGTTTTCTGATATTCCTTTTTGCTGGACGCGGGCAACGGCACGCTCAAGTTTATTGGCGTAAGCGATGATATCCATGGCAGCCATTTCGGCCTGTTTTTTGCTCAGGCGGCCACCGCCTTCATGGGCGCCGCGGGAAAAGGTAAACATCAGCGCCGCGAACAGGGCAATGCCCAGCATGATGAACATAAAGACATTGCCGCTCTCGCTGTTACTCCGCGGCATCGCCGTCTCCCTTGCCTCGCAGGGCTTCTTTCGCTTTTTCCCCGGCTTCTTTAAGGGTGGCTTCCACGGCCGGATCAAGGGCGGCTGGCGCAGCTTCAACCGGCGGCGGTGTTTGTTTTTCTGTTTCCGCAGGCGTTGCCGGGGCCGCGGGCGGTGTTTCTTCTGTTTCTTTCACCAGATCCTGCCAGCTTACCGACTGATCGGGCTGCTGCTCAATTTTTTCTGTTGGTTGTGCGGGCGGCGGCGGTGTCTGCGGTTCCGCGGCGCCGTCAGATTTTTTGGAGGCGAAAAACGACATCGGATTGGCGCTTGTGCTTGCCGCGACCGGCGGCGTGGCCGACGTTTCTACCGGTCCGGTGGGTTTTGTAGCGGTCAGCGGCGGCGTGGCCGGAGCGGCGGGCGCGCTGGTTTCCGGTTGTTTTGCCGGGGCGGCCAGTGGGGGCGGCGGAGCGCTTTCACCCGCGCTGCCAGTGCTTTCTTCCTGTGGCTTTTCTTCCAGATCCAACGGGTTATGCAGGGCGTGAACGCTGGCAATCGCGGCCATTCCGGCTTCTGTCGGTGTGATATCGGCCTTTTCAGCCAAATCGAACGTATCAGCCATGGCGGCAATTTCATCCGGCGTTTCAACGGCGACGTCGGCTTTCAGGGCTGTCCATGTTTTATGGACCATTTTGTCACGGACGCTGGTGATGGCTGATGAATGCTTGATAAAATTATCATCCGGCGGCGGCAGGGCAACAAAGCGCGTGACCCGCATGGCTTTGGCGTGACCGGGATTGGAGTAGAAAATCTGGGTGTCCATCATCATTTTGCCGAAGCAAATCAGGGCTTCCCCTTCCTTGAAATCGCGCAGGCCGTCATAACTGGCACGGGAGCGAATCTGCATCCCGGCCTTTCCGGTGTCAAAGTAAGAGCCAAATTCCGCACCGTTATCTTCGAAGCCCGAAGTTTCGATAACGATGGCCTGTCCGACGGTTTTTTCAAAGAATTCCTTGGTCTGGGTCGGGTCTTCGAGTTTACCGAAGATTTTGATGTTACAGTTCGCGGTGATTGACCGGGCTTCTTCCTTGACCCGTTTTTCCAGTGCGGGCAAGTCCTGCGCCGAGAACACGAGAGAAAACCCGAGAGAGCGAGCCTGCGCGGCCATGACTGCCATCCCTTCGGCGGTGTAATATCCGACCTCGTCGAAGACGGTCATGAAGGGCGTTGAAGAATGGGTCGGTTTGTTCTCGATGACGGTTGATGACTCGCCTTCCACGGTGGCCCCCAGCGTCGATCCCATCATTCCCTTGATGGTAGCGGCAACGATTTTACCGAGGTTGGCCGTTTCATCACTGGATTTTTCCAGCGCCGGAATCAAAACGATCAAAATACGCCGGTTGAGAACAACGTCCAGCATGTCGACATCGGCGGCCTGTGTGTCAAAAATGTAACCGTAATCATCCCCCAAAGATTGCAGAGACCGGGTGAACTGCATTGACAGGTAACCGTGTTGTTGCCGCGGCGTTGTCGTATCGTAGGCCGGGGTGTCGGGGCCGGGCGGTTTTTCCTTGCCCTGATCGTCAAAGGCTTCGTCAACGTAACCGGGCAGGGTATCCAGATAACCCCGGATACTTACGCGCAAATCTTCGGGGACGGCCTGATCGCGTGACAGTTTGATGATGTTGTTCAAATTCAAGGATTCACGAATGACGCTGACCGACAGGGGGATGTCCTGATTGTCCCGTTTCCACGTCATGGCCGGCATCAGCGAGCTGATGAGCGAGACGGCCCGTTCTTTCCACATGGCGTTGTCGCCTTCGGCCTGTGGCATCAGGGACACAAGCATGTTGGTCAGGTAAGATGCCGAGCCGGATGAAAACGGGTTCATGGAGTTAGACGGCGCCCGCGCATCCGAGTTCCCGGTCATATAGTTCAGGACCAGCAAATCGTCGTCGCGCCCAAAGCGACGGACGAGAGCTGACAGGGAGGACCACAGATCGGTATCGGCTTTACCATCAATGTAAACAAAGCCGGAAGCCCAGGTCATGGCGTTGGTCACCATGGATTTTAGCCCTTCGGTTTTACCGGCCCCGGTGGTTCCCAGATACAAAACGTGGGTTCGGGCATCAGAGTTTGTAAACCATATTTCTTCCTTGGTGTTTTTACCGTTACCAAGATAGAGAATGCCCTCGGCCTTGCCGTTTTTACCCGGCCCCATATTGTTTTTGTCTTTCCATTTAGCGCCATAGGGCATTTTGAAAATCAGCGTCCGGTCGCATTTGACCAGCCACCAGAAATACAGGCAATAAATGATAAAAATGAAATCTCCGTAGAGCAATATGGACGGGAGATAATAAAAACCACAGGCACCGGCCAGAAAAACAACAAAAGCATGAGTCGGCGTCGATAGCCAATCGGCCAGACGCACGCGCATAGGCCGAATATCCCGCAGGATATCGGTATGTTTTTTCTCATATTTTCTCTGGTCTAATGCCATATTCCGCTATATCCGCCTTTACCGGTTGCGCAGGAAATCGTCGGCGGATACCGGCGTACCCGCTGTGTTTCCGGAGGATGTCCCCGCGGCCATGTTTGCATTTTGCTCAGGCATACCCCCTATGGTTTGGGGACCCATATTGAGCAGCAGGAAAATCAGGCCCAGCAGCAAAATAATGCCAATAACCGCAGTCAGAGCCGATTTCCCCTTTTTTTCGGAAGGCGGCGCAGCAGGTGCTGTAACGACAGTCGCTCTGCTGCCGGTGCTTTCCTGGTTGTTGGCGGGGGTAGCTACCGTTTTTATTACCGTCGGCGGCGCATTTTCCATGGCGTGGCTGGCAACCATCAAGGCGCGCACAGCTTTTTTACGTGTCGCAAAGGGAGCAATGGTTTTGGCTGTTCCTTTTTCCGGCTTCTGACACAGCAGGAACGTGCCGTCTTCGCTTTCCTGAATTTCGAGAGCGGCGTTCGTGGCTTTGTCCAGATCCAGACGCCAGACCAGCGGCGATATCGCATCGGGCAAAGATAAAATCAAAACACCGTCAACAACCTTGGCATTTGATTTGTAGGTGCCTGTGATTTTTTCCAGAAATTTACACATTATTTGCAGTCCTCTTGTTTGTCTTGTTTTTACGCCTTCGGTTTTTTAACGCCTGCGCTTCCGGGTTTTTTAATGCCGCTCCGTTTCGAGCCGCTGTAATCCAGCTGAGGCACGGGACGGGCACGGTTGGAGTTCATATAATCAACAATGCTGCGCACGGCATCGTCGACTTTGGGTTTGGGGACCGGTCTTTGTGTCCGTTTTTCAGCAACATAGTGTGCCATGGCCCCGAGGGCTTCCATGTGGAAGGCCTGCCGTCCCAGATTATTCAGGGGATACCACAAGGCGCGATCATGGCCGCGCATCCAGACAAACTGGGCCGGGGCCATAACGCCGCCTTCTTCACGGGCTGTCGCCAGCGCCCGTATGAGCGCCGTTGTCTGGAAAGCATGCTGGTTGACTTTGGCCAGGGTTGAGGCCGAGAGATCCTTGTTTTTCAGGACTTTCATCGCATCGCGCAGGAGCTTTTTATCGCGTCCCAGTTGTAATCCCTTGTCGTGCCGCCAGCATTGCGCCAGCCGGCCCATCATTTCGTCCGCTTCAGCGCGTTTCCGTGAAGCCCGCAGGCAGCAGGTTGCCAGAAATATTTTTTTGTGGGGCGGCAATTTTGCCGGCCCTTTCCAGCGCGGCCCTAATTGATGGGCAAAAGCAATATAGGCGGCGCGTTCGTCTATTTTCCCATCCGGGATCGGAATCTGGTTATAGGCCAGCCATTCTTCCGGACCGAGGGCTTCGGAAAAGAGCGGTAACTCCGCAGGAACCGGTGCACCCGGCGGCCGCGGGGGCATTTTGGACGGGTTGAAATCGATCAGCGGCGTTAAAACCGGAAAAGTTTTGGCCTGGGTGGCGATAAGATCGTCCATACCCATTTTGCGCCGGAATTGGGTGCCCGGTCCGTACTGGTACGCCCAGAGCCCCATGATGGAGAGCACGACAATGAAAAACCATTTGTAGGCATGGAGCGCCAGGAAAGAAATGACGTCGAGCGTTTCTTTTGTCAGCTTGTACCCCGGGATATTGGGAACCCCTTCCAGCCATTGATAAAAATTGATCGTATGGCCGTTCCAGTACACGGTGTAGTCGTCATCAATGAAAAAAGAGATTAGCCACATCTCTCCCCAGCGGAAGAACCGGAAACCGCTTTTGACGTCATCGCCCCAGAAATACCAGAAGAGTAAAAACAGGCAGAAAAAAACGCACAAAAGGATCGCGATTCCTTTGGCGTTTTCACTGGACGTATTATTTTGGCCTTCTGACATAATATTATTTTTAACTGTGATTCTTAATGACGGTGAACCCCTTCTACCCTCTTTTCTAATTTATCAGAAAAAAGGAATGAAAACCATAACACAGATAAATAGAAACAGCGCAAAGCTCTCTGGCTTGCGCTGTTTCCTGAATAAACAATATGTGTCTTAAAAAGAGGGCGGCTAAAACTAGACCATCCCAAGCTTTTTCAGTTCTGTTTCCAGCTTTTCTTTGGTTGTGGGTTTGGCCATAAAGCTATTGGCGCCGGCTTTTATAGCCTCGTCCGCTTTTTCCATGCCTTCTACACCAGAGATAATAATAACCGGAATGTTTTTTCCACTTGTAGAATGACGGATTTCTTCCAGAAGATCCAGCCCGCTTTCTCTTTTCAGGTGCCAGTCCAGAATTATAACATTAATATCGCCGCTTATGGCGTTCAGGCAACTGGCCCGATCGTAGGCTTCGACAACGTCAAATCCCATTTCTTCCAAAAACATCTGGTTTGTGTAACGGCTGACTTCGACGTCATCAACGACTAAACATTTTTTCACAGCACTTTTCTCCTTTGTTTTTATCTTAATGAAAATAATAGCATTTTTTTATTGTCAGAATGTTAACCGGCCTTGAGGTTTGCAAGGAAGGTTTCAAGTTCACCGCGCAGGGTATCGTTCTTGTTCAGGAGTTCGGTGGACGATGTGCTGACCGATTGTGAAAGGGAGTCGACTTCGTTCGATGATTCGGCGACCTGAGCGGCAATGACAGACACTTGCTGGGCACTGTCAGCAGCGTTTTGTGTACTTTGGACAATCTCATTCATAGCCGCCGTTTGTTCTTCCATGGCGGCGGAAATTGACGTTGAAATTTCATCCATATCATTGATAATACTGGAAATTTCATTGATTGCCGTTACGGTTTCCCCGATGGCCGATTGCACGTCACTGACCTGAGACGAGATTTCGGATGTTGCCGAAGCGGTCTGGTTCGCCAGATTTTTAACCTCGGAGGCGACCACGGCAAACCCCTTGCCGGCATCCCCGGCACGGGCAGCCTCGATGGTGGCGTTCAAGGCCAGAAGGTTTGTTTGCTCGGCAATTTCATGGATCAATTTAATGATATCACCGATTTTCTCTGCGTTGCCTTGCAGACGCGTGATGGTTTCTGATGCCATCTGTGATTTTTGAACGGCGTCTTTTGAAATCGTGCTGGATTTGTTGATCTGCATGTTGATTTCGTTGATGGATGCCGACAATTCTTCCGCCGCCGAGGCCACGATATTGACGTTTGTTGAGGCGTTATCGGATGCGCCCGCCAAATTCGAAGACTGGGCTTGCCCGTTTTTCGCCTGTTCGGAAAGTCCCCCAGCCATTTTTTTCAACTGTGTGGCTGAATCGCCGAGATCCCTTACGAACATCGTGATGTTGCTATCGAAATCGTCCGTCATGCGTTCGAGAAGAGCGGCTCTTTCGGCATCGGCGGCGTCGAGATACGTTGAAATAGCCAGATCCATGTCCAGAAAAACCGCTTTTACGACACTGGCGATGATTTCTTTTAATTCTTCTCTGTTGTTGTTTTTGCCGAAACCGCCGGAGATTTTAGAGTCAACCAACGCGCCCAGAAGACGGCTTGTGAGAAAAGAATAGCCGCCGATATACCAACGCGGTTCCAATCCAATCCGTTCATGCGTTTTCCCGATTATTAGAACGGATTTTTCATAGTTATGATCGATGTTTCCGCTGGCAATAAGACCCCAGTGCTTGAGCTGGGCATTTTTTGCGGAAACCATATGCTCTTCGTTCGAAAAGAATTTTCTGGTTTGAGGCCAGCCGCTAATATGCTCGTAGAAATCAGACAAAATGCCGGGCAGAGCCCCTTCGATCAGTTTCTGGTTCGCCGCCAGAGTGCGGCAGGCTTCGTCCTCCA
Source organism: Rhodospirillales bacterium (assembly GCA_020638175.1). Taxonomy (NCBI): domain Bacteria; kingdom Pseudomonadati; phylum Pseudomonadota; class Alphaproteobacteria; order Rhodospirillales; species Rhodospirillales bacterium. Next base: position 60,762 of record JACKJA010000002.1, on the reverse strand, counting down.
GTTGCAAAAACGAACAGCGTTCCAAGAGGTTTGCTTCTGTTGTGACGGATAAATCCTTTTCCGCAGCCATAGTATCTCTCCCTTTCTAGGCAAAAATCTTAAAATTAACTAACTGACTCTATCAGATAATTCCCGGCAGGTTAAGAGCGAGAAGAGTAATTTAATAGTAATTTTTCAAGTAAATGCCGTTTATTTAATTGTTTCGCGGGCGGGGGGCTGTAGATTGAATGTATCCAAAGCGGAAGACTGCTTATTTTCAAGTTCTTCCAAAGAAAAACCTTCGATCATTTCGTTGAACACCTGATACCAGTTAATTTCTGCATTCAGGTGTAGGAACACGGAGCCGAGTCCCAATGCCGCCCGGTCCATAAACACAAATTCGCGAGGGACGGTGATGCCGCCTGATTTTTTTCCTAGCTCCCTTAAGCGTTCATGGACTTTTTCAGCCGTTTCCCGGCCATAGATCTCTCCTTTGACTTCGCCGATTTTGCGGGTTTTATCGTCCAGAATCGGGCCGTATAAAAAATTAGCCCAGATATTGAGCGTATCGATATGCTCGTTGCTCAGGTTTGAAAACCCCCATGTTTCATAGGCATGTACGGCAAGGGCGCGGTCATCGCGCAGCAAGGCATGATACAGATCAATAACGCCGCCGACAAAGCGGGGCGGGAAGACCCGTATGCATCCGAAATCAAGCAGGTTGATCGAATCGTCGGCCCTGACGGTATAGTTGCCCAGATGAGGGTCGCCGTGGATGACGCCGTAGTGATAAAGCGGCGTATACCAGGCCCGGAACATGTTGAGAGCCAGCCGATTTCGTTGATCGGAGGGGGCGTCGACAAAAGACAGGATAGGTGCGCCATCCATCCATGTGCTGCACAGCAAACGATCTGTCGAGAGATCGTCAATAACGTCGGGGACATGCACGGCTTTTTCATCACGCAGCATATAGGCGTAGAGTTTGCATTGACGGGCTTCCCGTTCGTAGTCGAGTTCCTCGTACAGGCGTTCGGACAGCTCTTCATGAATCAGGCGTGTTGAAATGGCGCTGTCGTAGCGTTCGTAAATCGAAAAAATGATTTTGAGCTGGCGGAGGTCCGTATCAATGGCCGAGCGCATATCAGGGTATTGCAGTTTACAGGCAATCGTCTGTCCGTCATGCGTTACGGCTTTGTGTACCTGTCCCAGAGACGCTGCTGCAGATGATTCGCGGTCGAAATGTTTGAAGCGGCTTTCCCAGTCCGGTCCCAGTTCTGTTTTCATTCGCCGCCGGACAAAGGGCCAGCCCATCGGCGGGGCATTGGCCTGTAATTCTTGAAAAGCGCGGGCGTATTCGGGCGGTAGCGCTTCGGGGATTGTCGCCAGAATCTGGCCGATTTTCATCAGGGGGCCTTTTAAATTGCCCAAGGCCTGCATCAGCTGAACGGCGTGGTCTTCCCGTTCGATCTTGAGACCGAGATATTTTTCTCCGGCCAGTTTGGCGGCCAAGGACGCCATAGTTCCGGAAACTTTGCCATAACGCGCCAGTCGTCCGGCCATATTATTTTGATCCAGTTTATCGTTCATGGAGACAGAGTTGGCCTGTTTCAAGGTAAAAGTCTAGTTGAAAAATCAGGAAGCAGGGATTGATTCATCTTGCTTGGCGGCTTACCCTTTTCGCATGCAGGATAAAACATCTATACGCGATTCTATTCTTGAGGCGGCTTTGCCGCATGTTCCCTTTGATGGCTGGCTAGAAAGAACATTGATCGAGGCGACGCTTGTCTCCGGTTTTTCCGAAACGGATTTCCGTGATGCGTTTCCGGGCGGGGTAAACGATGCTGTTTTGCACTTTTCGTCAATGGTTGACCGGCGGATGCTGGAATCCTTGGAAGGTGTTGATCAGTCTCTGTTAAAGGTACGCGAACGTGTCGGGCTGGCGGTTAAAACGCGTTTGAAAATTTTGCAGCCGCATAAAGAAGCTACCCGGCAAGCCATGACGTATTGGCTTATGCCTTTTCGTGAGCCGCAGGCAGTAAAAGCGCTTTGGTGGACCGCTGACCGGATATGGGTGTGGGCCGGAGATACTTCAACCGATTATAACCGTTATACTAAAAGGAGTTTGTTGAGTGGTGTTATTGCCTCAACAATGCTGTCCTGGTTCAATGATAACGATCCGGATATGGTGAAAACTTACGATTTTTTAGATCGGCGTATAGAAAATGTTATGAATTTGGGCCGTATAATGGGAAAATTACGCGCATGATGGCAAGTGTTTGAAAAGGAGTGCCGTTTTGAAACTGTTTATTTGCTTTTTTACGGTCGTTTTTACGGTCATTTCTTTTCATCCTGCTCAGGCTCAGTCCCCGGTTCAGGGTGGCGATCCTGCGTCGTCTTCGGAACCCGTGGCCGGGCCGGATAATACGCTGATAGCCCCTTTTGCCGCAGAGGGACGTGATAAGAAAACCGCGGCCAACCCGCTGGGGGACTTGTATTTGGGTCCGGGAAGTCTGGGGAGTACAAACCGGCTTGATCGTCCGCATCGCCATAAAAATGATATTTCCCGGTGGCTTGAGCAAACTATGTCCGATGTTTTTTCCGTCGATGTGCGCACATATAACGAGCACGAGATGGAGCTGTCAAAGTTGCTTAATGAGAGTGCTCTGATTCAATATCAGGAATTTTTTTCCAAAAACAACATTATCAAGGTTCTGGCCCATAACAAAATGTTGCTGAACAGCTATGTGAAATCGGCACCGCTTTTGTTGAATGAAGGCTCTGTTTCCAATCGTTATCGCTGGCTTTATGAATTGCAACTGACGATGACGTACTTGCCTCAGGAAACGAATAATTACGAGCAGGCCAAACCGATCAACCGTGACGTTAAAATCAGGGTTCAGGTCGGGCGTATCAGTGACTCCCCGGACCAAGAAGGCATGGTTATTGAAAACCTGAGTATTTACCCGGTTAAAGAATAGCGTGATTTGACATTTGCGGACTTGCAACCGGATCGTGAGTTGCGTTAAAGCTGTTTGTCTCTGACCCGAAAGATAACGGATTTAACGGCCATGCTGCATACGCATAACGAGGACACGCGGAAGAATAACCGGGAAACCCGATTGTTGGGGGCCACCGATCCCGCGCCGTTTACAGTTGTGAATGGTGATTCGGATGTTCCTTGTGTGTTGCTTTGCGATCATGGGGGGCAGGCCGTACCGCAAAATCTTTCTTGTCTTGGTCTCGAAGCCGGTCTTTATGATACGCACCATGATACTCATGATCTGGGTACGCGGGCCGTTACCGAAAAAATGGCTGAACTATTGGGTGCGTCAGCAATTTTTGCTAATTATTCCCGGTTGGTGATTGATGTCAACCGCCGTCCGGAGCATCCGACGTCTATTGTCTCCTCTATCGAAGGGTATGCTGTGTCCGGCAATGCGGATATTGAGGATGCGCAGCGACAGGCGCGAATTACGGAGATATATGAACCTTATCACCGGCAGATTGAGGCGCTTGTCGATCGCTTTACCTCTGCCGGGACGGTGCCTCTGATTATCTCGATCCATAGTTATACCCGCCAGTTTTTCAAACAACGGCGGCCTTGGGATATGGGTGTTTTATGGGTACAGGATGCGCGGGCGCCGCTGGCGGTTATCGACCATTTCCGGGCGCAGAACATAAATGTGGGCGATAACGAGCCTTATGATGCCCGGATATTGCGCGGAACGACGGTCAACCATCACGGTGATGCCCGTAAGTTGCCCAATGCCCTGATTGAAATTTGTAACGATCAGATTGTAACTCTCGTCGAACAAGAACAATGGGCCGAAAGGCTTGTTGATTGCTTGAAAGAAATTCTGTCAGATCCGGGGATTCATAGCTATTATGACGGCCCGGAGCTGATGCATGATCCGGATTACGAGAAAGCCTATCTTCAGGAACTCAGAGACAAAGCAACAAGAGGAGACGAATAGACAATGACCGATGGTAATGTGGCGAGCTTTCCCCAAGGCGGTGCGCAAGATGATGACGGCACGCAGGATGTTGGCGGTGTGACGGGAAAACGCCTGAAAGCTTTTCTGGAGCGGATCGAGCGTCTGGAAGAAGAAAAGGCGGCGTTGGCCGAAGATATCAAGGAAGTCTATGGCGAAGCCAAAGCTGTTGGCTTTGACACTAAGACTATGCGCCGTGTTTTGAAGCTGCGCAAAATGGACATCGAAAAACGCCGTGAGGAAGATGAACTTCTGGAACTCTATAAAGCCGCCATTGGGATGGAATAATGCGCTAGCGGCGCTGGTCTTTGCCGGCGCGTTTGCGGCTTCTTTGTTCTTTCAAGGGACAACCAGTATCCTGTTCGTGCCTGCGCTTGTGGGCATGATTTTCTATGGCGTTGTGATTTGGCGACCGTTTTCCGGCACTGACAGGCATATTCCCCGTTCAGCCACGGCTTTGCTTTTATCGCTGTTCTGGCTTTATATGGCTGTCAGCCTGTTCTGGTCGACGGTTCCCTATATCAGCATGCTGTTCTTTTTCATTATTTCCAGTTTCCCATTTGTCTTTTTTATCCTTGTCAGCGCCCCGGACCCTTATAAAGCTGCTTTGACGGCGGGCGGGGTTGCCCTGACCGTGCTGGCGGGGATTGCCGTGTGGGCGGTCATTCAATTTTTCTTTTTGTATGATGTCTATGGGCCGCGGATCCATCATCCGATGCTTAATCCCAATAATCTGGCGGCCGTTTTCAATATGGCATTTTTCACGGCGTTGGGGCTGTACCTGCTCGCGCAAGGGCGGGCCTATATAGCTGCGACGTTCTTTTTGGTTGTTCTTTTTTTCCTGGCGCTTTTGGTGACGCAAAGCCGGGGCGCTTTGCTGATTGTTATACTGGTACTCCCGGTTTTTCTGTTGTTGCTGCGGTCCTCATCGGTGTTCGTGCTGGGGAAATCAGTGATGTTCTTGCCGGTGGCCTTCGTTTGCGCCGTGCTTGTGCATATGTTGGGGTACGGCAAGCTGGGGAAGTATATGGCCGGTTTGCCGTATATGGGCGGCAGCCATAGTGTCGTTGACCGGTTGTCTTTGTGGGATTCGACATGGCATATGTTGCTTGATCATCCCTGGATCGGGACCGGGCTGGCCACTTTTTCCTATTATTATGGTGGCTATCGCGATCTTCATGATATGAGCGACGGCTATTTTGCTCATATGGATCCTTTGCAATTCGGGGCGGAAATGGGGTTTGCCGCGCCGCTTTTGTTTTACGCGTTTTTGCTGGCAGTTCTGGTGCGGACGGTTATGGCGCTTCGCAGGGACCGGTGCCGTTCGGATGCCTTTTTAAAGGCCCGGATTGCTGTGCCGTTTTTGGCGCTGACAACCTTGATTTTGCACACGCACATTAGCTTTCATCTGTACATGTCGGCGGTTTTAATCCCGGCGGCCTGTTTGCTGGCATACTGGTATCTGGCGACGGAGGAGGCGCTGGGTGCGCGCCGCTTTGTGATCGGTCAGCTTAAAGCAAGGCGGAGGCTGGACGTTATTTTGATCCTTCTTTTTACTCTTTCTGCCGTATGGATTATGCGGGCGGGCGCCAGTACCTATTTTGCCAACAAGGCGCAAGAATATATGGGACGGCAACAGATTGCCGAGGGTAACGCCGCCATAGATTCTTTATGCCGTTATGCGCCGTCCAATATCCATTATTGTTTGGAGTACAGGGCCAAGAGTCTGATTGAACGGTTGGCGCGGGAAAGGGCCCGTCTGTCCCCGGAAGAGAAGAAAAAATTATACGAAGAAGCGCTGGGGTATCTTAATGCGGAAGAAAAGATGGCGTCCGCGCTCTTTCACATCTGGAATATCCGGGCCCAGCTGTATTTTCTGGCGCAGGGCGACATTATACCGGATGGCTATGCGCGGGCTGAAGTTGATTTGAAACGTGTTTTGGTGGTGAATCCGCTTTTTATCGACGGGCGGATCGGTCTGGCGAATATATACAAGCAGCAAGGCAATCCGCAAAAGGCATTGGCGCTTTTAGAGGACGGATTGCGCTGGCCGTGGCGGCGCAGCCCCGTAATGGTTCATTATTTGATGGACGCGGCCAATTTGCGCAAGCAGCTCGGTGATGAGGCAACCTATCAGATGTATTTTTTGAGGGCAAAAACGCTGGCTGACCAACTTAATCGGCAGGGCGCTAAATAGAACCGACACCGGTTTGTCTAGTGTAGTGTCTGGTGGCCTTGCGGCATTTCAGCGTAGCGCGCCGGCGATCCCGAAGCTCTGGCCAGAGCGTTGAGCATCTGGACACTGCGGGGCTGGTCGAAATACAGTCTGAGGTCATCAAGGATTTCCCGATCTTCGGCAGCCAGTTCTTTGACGCGGGCGATGCGTTTGAGTATCCGGGCGATCATTTCCGGGCCGCGATCTTGGGCTATGGCACGTTTTAACAAGGCTTGTTTAATTTCGTAAGCGCTGCGGACATTCTGTCCGTTTTGTTCTCCCTGCATCTTGTTTGGTCTCCTTCCTTTGCTCCTTTCATTGTCTCATATTCGGCGGAAAACCTGCAAATACTCTGGAAAAATTATTTTTTCATATTATTAACCCGGTCTTTACTCTTTGGCCTTTATAATGCCGTCAAACATGAAGAATAAAAATAATATGTGTGAGGTTAAACAGGGACGATGAGCGTTCTTTCGATACAGGATATCATGCAAGACATGGCCCGGCAGGTCGATAAAGCCGGGATTACTCCTGTTGCGCCGTCCCCGACGGATGAGCGCGAAGCTCTGATTGGCCTTGATCCGCTTCTGGCCTCAATGGACAAGCAATTTCAGGATGCCCGCGCCCATTATCATGAAATCGTGAAAGCGTTTGGGATGGACGATCCTATGAGCATCGTTGCCCGTGATATGATGGACAGCACGGAAAGCGCGCTGGAAACCCGTCTGATCGAATTGCGCCATGACAAAGCCATGCAGGAGGCTGTAGAGCAAGCCTTACGGGTTACGGATGCCGAGGCCGAACGCTATGAAACGTCTATCCTTAAGCGCCGGGAGTTGAATGATTTCTATGCCAAGACGAGCAAGCGCGATGCGGCGCGCCGTGCTGAAAAAGAAGCCAATGAAGGGTTCTTGATGGTGGTGTTATTGTTGATGACGCTGTACCGGACGATCGCCAATACGCGCCGGAAACTTGAACTGGCCTCGATCTTTCTGGGGGCCAGCCAGCATGACCGGACGATGAAAGCGGCCTAGATGGCCGCTTTTTTAACGGTTTCTCATGGTTTGTTTTCTATCAGATCTTTGACAACGTCCGGATCGGCGAGCGTTGAGGTGTCGCCAATCTGGTTGGCCTCTCCGGCAGCGATTTTACGCAGGATACGGCGCATGATCTTTCCCGATCTTGTTTTCGGCAATGCCGGCGCCCACTGAATTACGTCCGGTGTGGCGATCGGTCCGATGATTTTCCGTACGGTTTTAATGATATTTGTTTTGATTTCATCGGTGGGATCAATTCCGTCCATCAGTGTGACATAAGCATAAATGCCTTGTCCCTTGATGTCGTGCGGGTATCCGACAACGGCGCTTTCTGCGACGTGCGGTTCTTCATTGATGGCGCTTTCAACTTCCGCCGTGCCGATGCGGTGGCCGGATACATTGATGACATCATCCATGCGGCCGGTGATCCAGTAATAGCCATCTTCGTCGCGCCGGGCGCCGTCCCCGGTGAAATACATTCCCGGAAAATCATGAAAATAGGCCGTGATGAAACGGTCGTGGTCGCCGTAGACACTGCGCATTTGTCCCGGCCAGCTGTCCAGCATGACCAGTGCTCCTTCGCATGCGCCGTCGAGGATTTTACCGTTTTTGTCGACAATGGCGGGCTGGACGCCGAAAAAGGGTTTTGTGGCCGATCCCGGTTTCAGGTTCATGCAAGGCAATGGCGTGATTAAGTGGCCGCCGGTTTCGGTTTGCCACCATGTGTCGATGACCGGGCAGCGGCCTTTGCCGATGACCTCATAGTACCAGTGCCATGCCTCATGATTGATCGGTTCGCCGACAGTGCCGAGAATGCGCAGGCTGTCGCGCGATGTTTTCTCAACCGGGCCGTTGCCTTCGCGCAGCAGGGAACGAATGGCGGTCGGCGCGGTATAGAAAATCGTAACCTGGTGCTTGTCGACGACCTGCCAGAAGCGCGAATAATCGGGGTGGCTCGGCACGCCTTCGAACAGCAGCGTTGTCGTGCCGTTGGCCAGCGGGCCATAGACCATGTAGGAATGACCGGTGATCCAGCCAACATCGGCGGTGCACCAGTAGATATCACCTTCATGGACATCGAACACCCATTCATGGGTCAGGGACGTATAGACCATATACCCGCCCGTGGTGTGCAATACGCCCTTGGGCTTGCCGGTTGAGCCGGAGGTGTAGAGGATAAAGAGCGGGTCTTCGGCGTTCATTTCTTCGCAGGGGCAGTCGGAGGGCTGGTCGTCGACCAGTTCGTGCCACCAGATATCGCGGGAGTCGTTCCAGTTGATGTTGCCGGAGGTGTGTTCCAGAACCAGAACGGTATGGACGCCGTTGGAACCCTGCAGGGCTTCGTCGGTGTTGGCTTTTAGCGGAATCCGTTTGCCGCCGCGGCGGCCTTCGTCAGCGGTAATGACAATGTGCGCATCGCAATCGTGGATGCGGTCGCGCAGCGAGTCGGGAGAAAATCCACCAAAAACAACCGAATGTACGGCGCCGATCCGGGCGCAGGCCAGCATGGCGTAGGCGGCTTCCAGTACCATCGGCATGTAAATAACCACGCGGTCGCCTTTTTTAACGCCGCGGCTTTTGAGCGCGTTGGCAAGCCGGCAAACTTCACCGTGCAATTCGGTGAAGGTTACTTTCTTGTCAACGCCCGGTTCGTCGCCTTCCCAGAGCAAGGCAACCTGATCGCCGCGGGCTTCCAGATGGCGGTCGATGCAGTTATAGCAAGCGTTCAGGATGCCGTCTGTGTACCAGCGAATATCAACATTGCCCTTGAAAGAAGTGTCCTTGATGATGGTCGGTTTTTTAAACCAGTCGATCCGATCTGCCATTTCTTCCCAGAATTTCTCAGTGTTTTCAATGGAGTACCGATAGAGTTCCTCATACTTTTCCAGAGATGGAATGTGCGTGTTATTGCTTAGCGTCGGTGAGGGGATATACAATTCATCAGTTTTTTTATCGGACGTGGCCATGAAAGTCTCCTGAAAGGAATTTCGCTCTGTAGACATTTCTTCATAACACAGGCGTTTTTGTTTTTGCAGTCTTTCATGTTTAACATAATAAATTTGCATTTTACGGTAAACAAGCGTATAACAGGGGCCAGTTTTCTTAAAACAGGGAGAGAAAAATGTTGGGTGTTTCAAAGAAATTTGCTGTTGCCGTTCTGGTCGGGGCCAGTGCTGTGGCCGCCCCGACGGCGCAGGCTCGTGATGATCTGGGCAGTTTGTTCGGTACGATAGGGCGTATTGCCGCGCCGGTTGCCGTTCAAAAATGGAATGTAAAAGAAATTAACCGTGGGCAGGCAGCTCGTCTTGGCAGTGAACTGGGCCGCAGTGTGCGGCGCATTGTGCCTGTGAGCGATTGTCAGGGCGGGGACGGCTATCATGTTACCCGTCGCATCAGAAACGGGCAAGTGGGATTGCCCAACGGCAGTATCAGTGAAGGGGCGCGTTGTAACCAGCCTTTCTACCGTTAAAAGATCAGAACCATTTATTATTTATTAGAGGAAAAAGAAAATGACAGCGAATATCAATCGTTCATGGAAAACGGCGGCGGTTCTGGCTGCTTCGACAACTGGTCTTCTGGGTGGATGTGTGACAAACGGGCCATTGCCCGGCGGGTCTTCGGCTCAGTACAATACGGTGGTCAATGGTGGTCAGCCTGTTGTTATTAATGTGGAATCCGATCACCGCGGCGTTTTGTATTACAAGGACAAACAGGGGCGGTCTACGCAAGAACCGGTGCGGTTGTCTGATAAAACATGCGGTGGAACCGGGGCCGGGAATATGGGCGTCTGGGATTATGCGGCCGGGGCCGGCGCGGGCTATGTTGTCGGGAGCTTGCTTGACGCCAAAAGAACAGCTTTTGCGATTGCTGGGGCCGTCACTGTGTATGCCATTGATTATTTTCAAGGGAAAAGTGCCGGCGGCGACTCAATGAAAGAGCTGCAATGTATGGAGCGGGGTCGCTGGGAAGCGGAACACGGCTATAACAGCGCGCAATCAAGACCCTATAATGGCAACAATTCTCAGCAAAACACGGGTAGCCCCTATTACCAATCACCGCGTAGCCGGAAAAGCTGGGTTTGTGATACGCCGTTGGCACCGATTGCCACGCGGAACCGTTGCTTTGATCGCTAATTAGCGGCTCATTCCCAGAATAATATCCCATTCCTTTTTGCCGATCGGCATGACGGACAGACGGGATTGTTTAATCAGGGCCAGATCCTGCAAGCGCGGGTCGGCCTTGATTTGTTCGAGGTTCACAGGATTTTTTAGCGGCTCAATGGCCTTAAAATCGACCATGCCGAAGCGGCCTTTCGGATCGGTGTGGTCGGGATAGTATTCTTTGACAACTTCGACGATGCCGACGATCTGTTTTTCTTTCACCGAGTGATAGAAAAAGGCTTTATCGCCAATTTTCATGGCCTTCATGTTGTTGGAGGCTTGATAGTTGCGGACGCCGTCCCAGTGCTCGATACCTTTTTTGACGTGGTCGGCCCATGACCATGTTGATGGCTCTGATTTAATCAACCAGTAATTCATAGCTTTTTATCCCAGCGCTTTTAAGGGCCGGTCGAGCAGCAGGTTTACAGCTTCGGCGACCGGCATGTCTTCGCAGGCGCATTTATAGACCGCTTCGCAAATCGGCATGTCGACGGCGTGGGTGCGGGCCATCTTGACGAGGGCTTCGGCGGTATAGAATCCTTCGGTAACGCTTTTGCGGCCGCTCAGGATTTCTTTGGCCGATCCGCCCTTGCCGATTTCAACGCCCAGAGAATAATTTCGGGACTGCGTTGAAGAACAGGTCAGGACCAAATCACCAATCCCGCACATGCCCATCAGGGTTTCTTTTTTGGCGCCCATGGCGGTGGCCAGACGGCTCATTTCGGCCAGACCACGGGTCATCAGGGCGGCACGGGCACTTTCGCCCAGACCGTGACCGATGACAATGCCGCAGGCAATAGCAATAACGTTTTTAACCGCGCCGCCAATCTGGGCGCCGATCATGTCCTCGGTGATATAAGGACGCAAGGTCCGGCAGGCCAGGCCATCGCGGATTTCCTGCAGGACGTCTTTGTCGGTGGCGGAAACCGTTACCGCGCTGGGCAGGCCGCGCGCAATGTCGGCTGCAAAGGTCGGGCCGCTGAGGATGGCGTATGTGGCGCCGGGGGCTTCGTCCTCGGCAACCTGAGACATCAACAGCCCTGTCCCCAGTTCAATGCCTTTGGCGCAAATCACAACGGGCTTTCCGGCCGCGATTTCACCTTTCAGGCTTTGCAGGGTGGCGCGGATATGCTGGGCCGGGGTGACCAGCAACAGAAAATCGCATTCGGCTGTGTGTGACAGGCTGGTTGTGGCTTGAATGTTGCTATTTAGCTTTACGCCGGGCAGAAAAATTTCGTTTTCGTGGCGTTCGTTAATGGCGGCGACAACTTCGGGTTCGCGCGCCCATAAAATAATGTCTTTGCCTGCATTGGCCAGAACTTCCGCCAATGCTGTGCCCCATGCGCCTGCGCCGATTACACCTATTTTTTGCATTATCATTACCGATTGGTTGTTGTGTGAAAAAAGGGATGGTTTCTTAACGCCCTATCGCGCCGCGCCTTTTTTACGGGCGGCTTGCGGGTCTAGCGGCCATCGTGGCCGCGCGGGAACATCCAGTGTGTCGATCATGTCTCTTTTTAACCGTTCTATACCGGCCCATGCAATCATGGCTCCGTTGTCCGAGCATAATGGAATGGGCGGAGCAATAAAAGCGGTTTCACGGGCATTCGTCAAGTCCTCCAATGCGGACCGGATGGCTTTATTGGCGGCGACTCCCCCCGCAATGACAAGAGATGGCAAGGCTTTTTGGTTTTTGCACAGGGCCAGATAATCGTCGAGAGCGTGGCCGACCCGGTCACAGATGATTTCTGCGGCGGTTTGCTGGAAAGCGCTGGCCAGCGCCGCGATATCCGCGCGATTCAGGTCACCTTCCGGCAGGTTGTCGACATGGGTGCGTATGGCGGTTTTCAGGCCGGAGAAAGAAAAATCGCAGTTCTTACGGCCTTTCAGAGGGCGTGGCAGGGGAAAACGTTCCCGTGCTCCCGCCGGGTCAGGGCATTCAGCGGCGATTTTCTCCAGATTCGGGCCGCCGGGATAGGGCAGGCCCATCAGCTTGGCCGATTTATCAAAACATTCGCCCAGCGCGTCGTCGAGCGTTGTGCCAAGCTGGCGGTACCGGCCGACGTCTTCGGCAATCAAAAGCTGGGTATGGCCGCCGGATACCAGCAACAGCAAATAGGGAAAGGCCACGTTATCGCTGAGGCGCGGGGTCAGGGCATGGGCCTCCAGATGGTTGACGGCGATAAATGGTAAGTTATGGGCGGCGGCTATGGCTTTGCCCGCCATCATGCCGACCATAACGCCGCCAATCAGGCCGGGGCCGCAGGTGGCGGCCACGCCATCAAGGTCGGCAAAGGTGATGTTCGCTTCGTCCATCGCGGCGGCAATAATTTTATCGAGATGGTCGAGATGGGCGCGGGCGGCGATTTCCGGTACGACGCCGCCAAAGATCCTGTGTTCTTTGATCTGGCTCAAAACGACGTTTGAGCGGATGGTGTGATCGTCACATACGATTGCCGCCGCCGTTTCGTCACAGGATGTTTCAATGCCTAGTATATACATAATTCTTGCTTTTTAATTTTCTGCCTTTTATATAAGACGAATCGCATTAAAGTGATAGAAAATTATAAAAAACAAAACGGGAGAGCCGCATGACCCATCACGCGCGCAACAGAGAAAAACATGTTAGCAGCAGAGAAAAAAAGGCTACCAGAGCCATGAAGCGCGTGAATCATTTAGAAGCCGTACCGTCAGACAGAGAAATGTTGCAAGCTTTAATGATTCCCAATTTGTCTCTGGCTTTTGATGCTCACAGAGGCGGCGATAATCCCCTTGCTTATGCTTTGGCACTGGAAGAAGGCCCGTGCCCCACATTGCAAGATGCATGGGACCGGATAAAGGGGATGCACAGCCGTCTTAAGGTGATTGACGTGCTTGAGGGCGAATTGGGTCTGAAATTTCGCAACCATATTACCAATGGTGTGGGGAATCCCATTCCCCGTTTACCCAAACCGTTTGAAGAGTTTCACTGGGTGGCGTGCGTTTTTCATGAAACAACGGATAAGCCGATGATTATGCGTTATGACCATGATAACAAGAGCTGGTCTTATGCGTTGCCGGGGGAAAAGCCGCATCAATACCATTCTATCGCCGAGCGTTCGCGGGCGCATTTTAGTAAGAAGATAGAAAGAGAAGCGGACAGTCATCGTTATCCCTCGCCGGGTGAGAGGCTTCAGCAAGCGCCGCTGTTGTTCTTTACTGTTCCGGAATCTGCGCCGGCGACGCAACGAAAAATCAAACATGATCCGCTGCGGATTGCTTAACTTGTGAATTCGTTATTGCCATTCGTTTAATGACCGCCTAAAACTTCTGTCCTATGAATGGGACAAGCGCACAGACGATTCGTATCGGGACGCGGGCTTCAAGGCTGGCGATGGTACAGACCAATATGGTTGCCGATATGTTGCGAAAGGCTCATCCTGAACTTTCTGTTGAAATTGTAAAAATTGAAACATCCGGGGAATGGAAGCCTGCGGAGGGTGAGAATCGTTTGTCCGAGGCACAAGGTGGCAAGGGTCTGTTTGCTAAAGAAATCGAGCAGGCTATTCTGGATGGCCGCGTAGATTGCGGGGTGCATTCGCTGAAAGATATGCCTTCGTTCCTGCCCGACGGGTTGGCGCTGGACCATGTGTTGCCGCGCGAAGATGCGCGGGATGCCTTTTTGTCCAATGATTATAAGACACTTTCCGAATTGCCGCCGGGGGCGGTTGTCGGGACGGCTTCGCTGCGGCGGCAGGCCATGATTTTAGCGCTCAGATCCGATGTGAAAGTCGTGCCATATCGCGGGAATGTTCCCACCCGTATTGAAAAACTGCGGGCCGGTCAGGTCGATGCGACCTTGTTGGCAATGGCGGGGCTTAACCGTCTGGGATTGAACGAGGAAATTGCCAGTGTGATTGAGCCTGAAGAGATGCTGCCGGCTGCCGGGCAAGGGATTGTCGGGATTGAAACGCGGGCCGATGATGGGCTGACGCGGGCTTTGTTTGATGTTTTGCATTGCCGGGAAACCGGTTTGCGGGCAGCGGCAGAACGGGCGGCCCTGCAAATTCTGGACGGATCGTGCCATACGCCGATCGGGGCTTATGCCGTGATGGACGGCGATGTCATGCATTTGCGTGTGATGGTGGCGGCGCCCGACGGGACGCAGACATGGTTTGAAGACGCGCGGGAGAGCGTCACCGATACGGCTGCGGCTATTGTTCTCGGTGAAAAAATTGGCGGGATTTTGAAATCACAGGTGCCCGCGTCTATATTATCCTCATGAAACATATCCTGATTACCCGGCCGAAGGATCAAGCCGATGAAATCGCGCGGGTTGCTGAGAGCCTTGGTTTTTCACCGTTGATGGCACCGATGCTCGAGATTGCTGCGCTTGCGCCGTTGCTGCCGGATTTATCGCTCTATCAGGCGCTGGTTTTTACCAGTGTTAATGGCGTTCGCATGTTTGCCGGGATGACGGGCGATCGTTCGCATCCGGTTTATACGGTGGGCGGCCAGACGAAAAAAGCCGCCTTGGAGGCCGGGTGGGAAAACGTTTTTTCTGCCGATGGCACGGCGGCGGATATGATTTCTTATCTGGGGCGCCGGGTGGAAGATCACGGTACCCCGCTTTTACATGTTTGCGGGGCGGATGTGGCGGTGCCTATCGACGCTCCCGGTTTGTCGATCGATCCCTTGCCGGTTTATAAGGCTGTGCCGGTTCAAAATTTTACAGACGAACTTCTTTTGGCGCTTGATGAAAACACGATTGTAGCGGCCCTGTTTTATTCCGCACGTACGGCGCAGGCATTCGTTCACCTTCTGGAAAAGTACGAACGTACGGAAGCTATTTCTTCAATTAAAGCCTTGTGTCTCAGCGATTCGGTGGTAAAGTCTGTCGAAGGGCTGCCGTGGGAAGGTGTACGTGTGGCCGGGCGTCCGGACGGTGAAGCGATGCGGGCGCTTTTGGGTGAAGTTTAGGATAAAACAAGCAAGGATCGAGACGAATGGCTGCAACAAACGGAAAAGACGATTTTGAGGCTCTGGAAAACGCCGAGGATATTATCGAGCGTTTTGGCGGTATTCGTCCGATGGCGAAAAAAATGGATGTCGCCGTGACAACGGTGCAGGGCTGGAAAAAGCGCGGTGTGATCCCCGGTAACCGCCGGGCCGATGTTTTGAGCGCGGCACAGGTGCATAAGGTTGATCTGGGCGATTTGACGGATGGCAAGGGCATCGCTAACCAAAACGATTTTAGTCAATCTCTGGAAGCCGCTGAAAAAGAATTACCATCGAATCAGGCGCGTCATGATGCTGCGATTGCGGCGGCCAGTGAAACGGCCAAACAAGACGAAGCGCGCGCGTGCGGCTTGTCGGGGACACTGACAGGAGAAGAGTTGATGAACGAGATCAGAAAGGCTGAGAGCAAGGCCGTTGGAAAAAGCATCTGGTTGACGGTGTTTTTGATTTTCGTGGCGTGCGGAACGATTACAGTTTTGCTGTGGCCCGGTAAACAACAAATCGAACAGCAAGGACAAGAGATTGCCGTGATCCGCGGTGATGTTGCCGATGTGAAAAAAGAGCAATCGTTCCTGAAAAAACTGGTGCCTGCCGATATGCAGGACCGTATTTCGGCCTTGAGAGATCAGGCTGAATCACTTCAGGCGACGGTAACGACTTTGAGCCAGACCGCCCAGGGATTGGCGCAGGATATGACGGATCCGAATGCCGGTCCGATTTCCGCTCGGATCGGGCGGCTGGAACAACAAATGACGGCGCTGGGTGCGCCGGCCGACCTGACGGCTGTGCTGGCGAAATTGCAGGCCCTTCAGCAAACGGTCGAAGGACAGACACAGCTTTCGACGTCTGTTACCGATTTGCAAAATCTGGTGTCGGGTTTGCAAGGACGGATGGATCATCTGGACGGCGCTTTGATGGAGGCGCAGCAAGAAGATGATGCGCTGGGCCAGACGCTGGAAGGCGTGTCGGCTAACGATTTGAAGGCGGCGGCGATGCTGCTGGGCCTGTCGCAGTTCCGTTCGTCCCTGAACCGTAATGCGCCTTTTGAGGATGATCTGGTGTTGTTGCAAAATCTGCTGGGGGATGACGATCCGGAATTGAATCTGGCGATTGAACGTCTGGCGCTGCAAGCCAGCCGCGGTGTGTTGACGCCCGATGGTTTGTCGAGTGAGTTCCGGGGGCTGGCCGGGGATATCGTTGTGTCGTCCCTGAAAGGTGAGGATGTATCCATTCAGGAAAAAGCCAAGGCGCGGCTGAACGATGTTCTGCAGGTCGAAAAAGACGGTGAGCTGATTACCGGCACTGATACGCAGGCCTCTGTTGCCCGTGCTCAGAAAATGCTCGACGAGGGCGATGTGCCGGGGGCGTTGGCTGAATTGAAAGCGCTGGAAGGCGAAGCGTCTGTAACGGCCCAACCCTTTATCAACGAAGCGGAGATGACTTTGATGGCACAGGAGCTTCAAAGCATGCTGACGGAAAAAGTTGCCAGCCGGGTCGATGCGGGCGGGCAGGGGCTGAATGCCGCTGACCTGAAACGCATGCTCCGGGATATTCAGGGAATGGCTCCGGCGCGCAAGGTCGTCGGTGACGAGGAGAGCGGGATTTACATTTTGCCGCCGCAACCTAAAATGCCGTCTTTGCCGGATATCTCTCTGGATCGTTAGGTCTTTAAGGGATAGACTGTATAGACAAGTCTGTTCTGTTCAAGGAGGGCGCAGTGCTTCGGGCCCTGTGGTTTGCAATCAAAGTCGGTTTTATAATGGGCGCTGCCGTGTGGGTGGCGAACCGTCCCGGAACGGTGGCTCTTAGCTGGCTGGGTTATGATGTGCGCATTCATGTCGGGTTGGCGCTGATTGCGCTGCTTTTGATGGGGCTGTTGTCCTCTTTTATTTTCCGTTTATTGATGATTCCCCGTTGGTGGCGGCAACGGCGGCAAAGAAGGCAGTCCGAAAAGGGCTACCGGGCGCTTACCATCGGGATGAGTGCTGTGGCGGCCGGGGATGCCCGGATGGCGGCGCGACAGTTGCAAAAAGTTCAGGCTTATTTGCCCCGGAATACGGGGCTGGCTTTGTTGCTGGAGGCCCAGACCGCCCGGTTGCAGGGGCACAATGTACAGGCGCAGCAGGTGTTTGAAGAATTGCTGGGCAACAAGGATACAGCCTTTTTGGGGCTGCGGGGCTTGATGATTGATGCTTTTGAAAAGGGTGATGGCCAGAGATCGTTGGTACTGGCTCGGCAAGCCTTGCAGAAACACCCCAAACAGCCTTGGCTTTTGCGGATGGTTTATGATCTGGAAACAGGGGCCGGTTATTGGGATGAAGCGGAAAAAACTTTGAAAAAAGCTCTGCGTTACAAGGCGCTGTCGCCGGAAGATGCTCGCCGCGACGGTGTTGTACTGGCGTTGTGTCAGGCGGAAGAATTACTGGCGCAGGATAAAAAACGTCCGGCTGTGGCTTTGATGAAAAAAGCCCATAAAACCGATCCGGCTTTTGTTCCGGCGGCCTTGCGGCTGGCGGGGTACTACAGGGACCAGAAAAAACGGAAGCTGGCTGCCGGTGTCGTGGAACGCACATGGAAGGAAAGTCCCCATCCAGAGCTGGCGTTGTTGTGGGGAGAACTGGCCCCGAAAAACAAGCCGCATGACAGCGGCGTTCGTTTGCGCTGGTTTGAAAAACTGGTGGCGGCTCATCCGAAAAGTGTCGAAAGCCAGATGGCGGCAGCCCAGGCGGCACTGGAAGATCAGCTTTGGGGGGAAGCCGAGCAGTACCTTAAGGCGGCGGAACGCCTTCAACCCTCGGCGCGACTGTACCGTTTGTGGTCACGGCTGGCTTTGGCGGAGGGGCAGGGCGATGAATCTCGTGAATGGCTGGAGCGGGCAGCTGATGCGCCGGCCGGGAAAGTCTGGTCTTGCCGGGAAACCGGGCAGATATTTGAGCGCTGGCGCCCGCTGTCCGGGCCGAACGGACCGTTTAATACGATCGAATGGGGGTATCCATCGCGGGCGGCGGGGGCTTCCGAGGCGGTGGGTGTCGCCGCCGGTCTTCATCCGCCCCGCGCGCTTCTTTTCAATGTATAATCGTTAAATTCGAGATATGTATCACGAGGTACGTACCGCGTAAATATACTGGTTTTGCAAAAGGGATAGAGGTTTCTTAGGCGGTTAAGGGGGGATTACAACCGTAATCGCATCACAGGTTTCAGGAGGGCGATGCCTGCGAGAAAGCCCCCGATATGGGCTATCCAGGCTACGGTCCCCCCACCGGGCGCACCTATAAAGCCGAACAGGACGGAAATCAAAATCCAGACAACCACCAGTGTGACAATCCGCTGTTTGTTCGCCGGGCCGCCCATAGCGCCCCGCTGGTTTAGAATCAGCAAGGCCGCTCCGAACAGGCCGCTGATCCCGCCGGATGCCCCGATTACCGGTTCCGGGCTGCCCAGATTAAATAGTAAATGGACAAGGGCGGCACACAGGCTGGAGCCAACAAAAAGAATCAGCATTTTCCGGCTGCCGATCCAGCGTTCCATTCCCGATCCGAACGCCGCCAGCATGACCGTATTAATCAGGACGTGTGCCCAGCTGCCGTGTAAAAGCATATAGGTTACGGGTCCGATAAAGGCCGGCCAGTTGAGGGCGTGATCGCCGCTGTAAAGGGCGGGGACAAAGCCGAACGTATCAATGATCTCGTAGCGCTGAACAGGGTCAAGCAGGCTCATAAGGGCGTGGATGCCCAGAAATACCAAAGCCAGGGCCTTTGTTACCGGCGGCAGATTAATCAGCGGCTCTTTTGGCGGGCGATTTTGTTCCTTAAATTGGTTTTGCCATTGTTTTTCCTGCGTTTCCGTATGTCCGGCGCGCTCCCGCGCCGTCGGCAGGCGGATAATATTGTCCCCATCCGCCGGCGGGAAGAGCTTATCATTTGAGCCGTTTTCGTCATTTTGATTGTCCATGGAATCACTTATACACGAACAAAGCCCCTCTGGGGGAGGGGCTTTATCATCCTACGTTTGTGTATTGGCAGGAAATTTCTATCCCGGGCCCATGGCGCCGAACATAATCTCGTTTTTCTCGCGGTCGTATTTGTAAACCTTGTCATAGGTTTGACCGTCTTTTTTCTGCATGAATTCCGGCGGAGTGACTTTGGTAATGAACTTCCCGGCCTGCGCCAGCATTTCCGTCGGTTTGATCTTGGCGTGTTTAATTTGCTCGATCAGCGATTCGAGAACCGCACCCATGGCTTGCTGGGCGATTTCCTTACCCATCACGACCATTTTTGTGATGTCGCCGACGGATGGGATTTCCCCCGCGACAACCTTGGAAAAGGCGCTCAGGGATGTTTTTTCTTCTTTCTTTTTCGCCGGTTTTTTACCGCCGCCACCGCTTTTGCCGCTGCTGCCGCTTTCGGAGCCTTCTTCCTCGTCATCATCATTGCTGGCCTCGATATCCAGATATGTGGCAGCCTGGAAGCTGACAGGGTAGTTAGACAGTTCTTTCGCATCCAGCGTACGGCCGCTCAGGCCTGCCTTGACTTCAATGCGCAAGGTATCCTGACTATGCCAGTCATAGACAACACAGTGGCTTTTGAATTCACCGGGTTGAGCCAGTTGTTTGACAACCTTTTTACCGGGGTAAAGTTGCTCGTTCAGTCCGGTGCTTTCCAGAATTTCCTGAATGTTTACTTTCATTTTTCCGCTCCGTTTCCTGTCTGTCTATGCGTTATTATTTTACGGAATTGATTTTATATTGGTCTGAAATGGTAAAGAATCAGTTAACCGTGGCAAAGAACATGGATTTGCAGGCGTTTTAGAGGAAACTTTGTCTGTGGCATGACAACTGCTATAATAATGAATATGGGCTTGTACCGTGTACAACAAGAGGAGGAATGTCAGGCGATGAAAGCATGTTTTTCGATGAAATGGTTGCTGATGGTGTTCATGGTAACGATGGTGGTCGGTGTTTTACTTCCTCATGATGTCTGGGCGCAGGATAATGAGAAGAAGTCCGGTATCTTCAGTATTTTTAAGCGGTCGGATAGCGGCAGCAGTGAGAATCGCCCTATTTTTTTAAAGCCTAAAACGTCGGATAGCGCTGCGACAACGACGCCCGAACGTCGCGACGTTAAGCCTTATGATTTCCAGCAGAACAAAAAACAGGCCGCATTTTCTCCCCAAACCGGGGAAATGGACGACTGGGATAAAGCGCGCCAGCAAACATTTTTTTCCAATATGGATGCGGCTAACCGTAACAATCAGCAACAGAGCGCGGCTCTGATGACGACTTATGATACTGAGCGGCAACAAACCAAGGCGCCACAAGGGCAAGCGGGTGCGGCGGCAGGCAGTACCAATAAAAAAATGATCTATAAAAAGCAGGATAGAAAGCCGAGCGCGCCTATTCGCCTGTACGGAAACTAGATTTATTCAATCATTATCGCCGGGTTTTTTACCGTTCTTCTTGGCACGATGCCATGGGAACGGTAAGCTGCTGTCTTGATGACGGGTAATCTGTGGCAGGGCATTCAATGGACATTATAGCGGCCAGCGGCTTTACGGCCCTTTTTCTTTTCCTGATACCGATTGGCATGTTGGCGGGATTTATGGCTGGATTACTGGGGGTTGGCGGCGGCATTATCCTGGTTCCGGCGCTTCATTATCTCTTTATCGTCTCTGGATATGGCTCGGATGCCATGATGCATATGGCGGTGGGGACATCTCTGGCGGTTATTATTCCGACAGGCCTGTCATCGGTGCGTGCTCATTGGCACCGCGGCGCTGTCCGTCTTGATTTATTAAAGGCGATCGGGCCGGGCATTTTACTAGGCGTGATCGGCGGAACATTCATTGCCGGGGTGATATCGGGCGCGGATCTGAAAGCCTTTTTTTCGGTGGCGTTGATTGGTCTGGCTCTTTTGATGTTGCTTGATCCCGCGCGTTTTACCCCGTTTTTACGATTGCCGCCCCAGCCGGTTCCTGTTCTGACCGGCAGTGTTATTGGCGTCGTATCGACGTTGATGGGGATCGGTGGGGCGACCCTCAGCGTTCCGTTTATGCGGTGGTGCCGGGTCGACATGAAGGAAGCTGTCGCGACGGCTTCGGCCTTGGGCGTTATTATTGCAATTCCGGCGACGGCGGGCTTTCTCTTTCTGGGGTGGCAGGAGAAAGAGACCGAAATTTTGCCGCCTCTGAGTTTGGGGTTTGTTAACGGCCTTGCGTGGGCGGTTCTGGTGCCCGCCAGTGTCGTAGCGGCGCCCTGGGGGGCGCGGGCGGCTCATGCTTTGCCGGTGCAACATTTGCGAAAACTGTTTGCTTTTCTGATTGCTGTGCTGGCCGTGCGTATGTCGTGGGAGGTGTGGTTTGGCGGTTGATCTCGTCCGGGCGCCGGGCTTAACGAGAGAGGGAATCCCCGATATCTCGTGGCGTTTTTTGAGTGTCCCGGTTTTAATCTGTGCTGTGATTTTGTACGGCGTTGCCGGATCGCCGACACCCGATACACCCGGTATTACCGAGATTGTAATCGGCGGTTTGCTCGGGCTGGCCGTGTTTTGCAGCGGCGGGGTATGCAAGGTTGCCGGACCGGCCAAGGAAGGGTGGGTGCGGGCCGGGCGTATCCTGATGTTTTACGGTTTCAGTATTCCGGTGCTGGGCGGTGTCATGGCCGGTAACGATTTATCCCTGATGATCCGCGATCTTATTCCTTTTCTGTTTTTATTGTTGCCGTTGATGATTGATCTGCCCGGCGATGTCAGCACCGCGCGGCGGGTGAGTGCGGCGCTGGTGTTTTTGGGGCTGGCCTTTTCGGTCCGGGTTTTGACTTACTCCCCGACGGCGCCGGAAGATGTCGTTGACCCCTATTATCTGGCCAATGCCCCGACTGTTTTGTTTGCCGCCTTGTTATTGATCGGAGTTGCGGGAAAGCAGCTTTATATGCGTTTTTCCGCGGGATCGTTGATGCAGGCGGCTGTTTTGCTGGCGATGGCCGTTGTGCCTCTTCTGGCGATGGCGCTGGTGGTCCAGCGGGCGTCTTTTGGCCTGATGGGGCTGGCGGTATTGTTCTGGCTATTGATCGGCGCTGTTAAAGCGCCGCGGCGGGTTTTTGGGCCGTTTTTGATCTGTACAGTTCTTCTTATACTGGGCTGGGGGCCGGTGTCTGTGTTTATCGAAGCGCTCTGGCACAAGACGACGCTTGTTGGCATGAACATGCGCTGGCAAGAGGCGCAGGCCGTGTTGGCGCTGCTTTCTGAATCGCCGCTGACGGTTTTGTTTGGCAAGGGGTGGGGGGCGACGTTTGCTTCACCGGCTGTGGCGGACATTACCGTGAATTATACGCATAGTTTGCTTACCACATATTTCCTGAAAACGGGATTGACCGGGCTGGTGATGGTTATCGTGTACCTGGGGTATCTGGGCTGGGAATTATGGCGGATGTTATTTATTTTTCCGGTGGTGGCTGTGGCCTTGGCGGCGCCGTTTTTTATTGATACGCTGCTTTATGCCAGCTTTAAGTCGTTTGATTTCGGTTTGCTTTTATTGCTGATAGTTTTGTGGAGAGCTGTAAGCTCCGGGTTGAATAAGACGGTAGATTCCAGTACTTAAAATAATGCCTGATAAACCATCCATCATGTTTTTAAACCGGGTTTATGCCCCTGCGCGCGGCGCTACCGGTAGAATGGCGCGCGATCTGGCGCGCGCGTTCGTGGCGGCCGGATGGCGCGTGACCGTTGTAACCACGGGCCCGAAAGCGGCCCGCGAAAACGATGGCGAGATCAGGGTTATCCGCGTCAAAGGGCCGGACAGGGTGCGCAGTTTTACGGGGTATCTGCTGATATGGCTGAAGATATTTTTTAAGGCGCTGTTTTTACAGCGGCATGATCTGATTGTAACGATGACGGACCCGCCGTTTCTGGTGGTGGCCGGGCGCTATCTTTCCCGGATAAAGCGCTGTCGCCATATTCACTGGTCACAGGATGTTTATCCCGAACTGTTTCCGGTTTTGGGGGTGCGGGTTAACAAGCCGCTGATGGGCCTGTTTCGCGGGATGACCCGCAAAGCGATTAAATCCTGTGACAAGATCGTGGTGATCGGCCGCTGTATGGCCCGGCATTTTACCCATGCGGGGTTTAGCCCCGGCCGGATTGCCGTTATTCCCAACTGGCCGGATGAGGAGCTGATGGAGGGATACAGCGCGGCGCGGCGGGCGATAAACAAGCCCAAAACCGTTAAGAATGCGCGGCCGTTTGAAGAGCAGTTACGTGATGGCTCAGAGCCGAAATTCAGGGTTCTTTATTCGGGGAATATGGGGCGGGCGCATCCGATCCGGACGATTATCAAGGCCGCTGAGATATTGAACCGGAACCATCCGGAAATTGAATTTGTTTTTGTCGGGGACGGTCCGCAATTCGATCGTCTGGCACAGGAGCGCGCCAAACGGGAGCTGACCAATATTCGCCTGATGCCCTACCAGCCCTTGGGGAATCTGAAGGACGTCATGGAAAGTGGTGATGTACACCTGATTTCCATGAAGCATGAAGCTGCCGGATTACTGGTGCCATGCAAGCTGTATTCGGCGCTGGCGGCGAAGCGGCCCTGTATACTCGTCGGTCCCGATGATTGCGAGACAGCCAAGGTCATCAAAGATTTTTCTGCCGGCAAGGTCGTGGCTCAAGATAAAAGCGATGAGCTGGTGAAAGCTATTTTGGAATACCGCGACAGCAGTGAGAGCTGGTTTGCCGCCCATGAGGGCGCGGCCAAGGCGGCGCAGGTTTTTGTTCCGACTGAAGCGACGAAGGCTTTTATTGAAAGGGCGCTGGATGTGGTGCGCAGTGCGTAAGGGGCGTAAATATGACGCATAGAGAACCGGATATGGCTATGTTTTTGGCTGATTTCTGGCGGGCCAAAATCTATATGTTGGTTGGCGGCGGTTTGGGGATTCTGGCTGCTGTCGTTTTTCTGATGCTGGCCGTGCCGCATTACAGGGCGACGATGTTGATCGCGCCGACGACCGGACTGACGGCGGTGGATATTACGGGGCTGTTCCCGCATAACGCCAGTTTTGCCGCTGAGTACGTCGCGCAAAATCCGGGGCCGCGCGAATCGACGGATTTTATGCGCTTTGAACAAATGCTGCGCGGGGCGTCGGTGGCGCGCAGCCTGTATCAGGATGATGTTATTCGCCGGGGTGTCGTGCAGGAGGCGTCATTTAGAATGTCCGCGCCAAAGGATTTGCCATCGCCGGCCTATCTGGCGGCTTACCTGCAAAAACATGTGAAGATTGAGCCTGTGGGGCTGACGCCCATGCGGCGGCTTGTTTACGATCACCCGGATCCGGAGTTTGCGGCTTATTTGCTGCTGGCCATGCACAGGGCTGCGGATGACCTGATACGGGCTGATATCGCCGGGAAGTCGGCGCAGCGCGTAGCGTGGCTCAATGAGGCTTTGGGGCGCGCCGTTCACCCCGATCACAAACGGGCGCTGGCGGCTTTGTTGATCGAGCAGGAGCAAATCCGGATGATTTTGGCGATGGATGAGCCTTTTGCCGCGGCGATTACCGAGACGGCGGCTTCATCGCCGCGTCCGCTGTGGCCTCCAAAAATGCTGGTGATTTTGACGGCTTTGTTTGCCGGGATGGTGTTGGGGTATGGTTTATATGTCGCTCGTAAGACGACGAGCGGGCGGCGAGACTAGGTCTTTCGTGCGGCGGATGGCTGTGTCATGTGATACGTATCACGAGGTACGTACCTCATTAATTTGAAATTTTTGTTTTTTATCAGGGCGTTGGCGGGTGTTTCGGCTGCGTTTTGTGCGGGGAGTGATGATGAAAGGCGGGACTATTCCGGTATCGGTGATCGTTGTCACCAAAAATGAAGAGCCTCATCTGGCCCGGTGTCTGGCGGCGTTGTCGGATTTTTCCGAAGTCATCGTGGTTGATTCAGGCAGTGCCGATAACACAGCCGCCATCGCCCGGCAGGCCGGGGTACGGGTTGTCGATTTTATGTGGAATGGCCGTTATCCGAAAAAACGGCAATGGTGTCTCGATCATCTTGAGCTGGCTCATGAATGGGTGTTTTTCGTTGATGCCGATGAGGTCGTGCCGCCCGATCTTGTGATGGAAATCCGCCGCCTTGATTTTGCCATGGCCGGCTATTTTGTTAAGGGGCGTTATGTCGTTAATGGCAAAGTGCTCAGGCGCGGATTGCAGAACAATAAATTATGCCTGTTTGATCGCCGAAAAATAGAATTTCCCGTGGTGGACGATCTGGATTTACCCGGTATGGGCGAGATCGAGGGGCACTATCAACCGGTTTTGAAAAAAAGCGGGGCAGGGGAAGCGCCTGTCGGCCAATTAAAAACGCCGCTATTGCATTATGCTTTTGACGATCCGCGTGCATGGGAGAGGCGTCATCAGGGCTATGCCCTGTGGGAAGCCGGGATGATTGCCCGGAAGGCCTATCCCCGTGACCCGGTTCCGGCGCGGGAGGTTTTAAAGGGGCTGTTCCGGGCTATGAGGTTGCGCCCTGTGATCGCTTTTCTGCATTGCTATATCGTCAAAGCCGGATTTCTGGATGGCCGGGAAGGGCTGTTACTGGCGCAAAGCCGCCATCGCTATTACCGAATGTTGACATAAGGATGGCTTCTGACATAGGGTTTCTTTATGAAAACAGATGACGGTCGTGCTTTACGGCAATATTTCAAGCGATATACAGGGATTCGTCCTGATAAAATTGACCGGGCGCAGCGGGAAAATCCGGCCGTGGTTGACCGTCTTTGCCAAGAGATTAAGCCGAAATTTGAACAGTCGATGGAGTTTGCGTCAATGGGGGTTGCTTGCGCCATTTTTTCTCTGGCGGCGAATAGCTCTTTTTTACCGTTTCAGCCTTCCTTTTATCAACGTTCAGGGGTGGCGATGGTGGGGCTTAGTATTGCTTATTATATTTATGCCAACACTAAAGGCCGTCAGCTGCTGGATTCTGTTTTGTCCAGAAAGAAATCGGATCCCGCCGAGCCGCCGTTAGCACCGCGTCCGTAGGCGCCAGTAAAACGCCGGGGCATTGTCTTTCAATAATTGAGCGGCGATTTGTTTTCCCGTGATCGCGCTGTTTAAAACCGGATTAAGGCCCAGAGTGGCTTTGCGGATTGTGAATTGTTCGCTGCGGGCCAGCCGGGTGCGTTGCTGCGACAGGCCACCGGCTTCGAACAGGCAGACGGGCAGGGAGACATATAAAGCATCGCCAGCGCTGGCCTTTAAAACCCGCAGTGTGAAATCATAATCGGCGGCAATTTTATAAGACAGGTCATAGCGCCGCTCGCCGATCGCCGCGCGATTGTACAGCATGGCCTGATGGTGGGTGAACAGCCCCCATGCGGCCTTTTTGTGGGGGCGGGCCGGTTTAAGCGCCGGAGATTCTCCGGGGCGTTCCTCCAGCGCGTCACCATAGATCAGTGCCGGTTTGCGGGATTTTAAGGCTTCCCTGATCCGGGCCAGTGTGTGAACGGTGGCCAGTTGGTCCCCGGCATTGAGAAAAAGCAGGTAGTCGCCCTGCGCGCGAGTGATGCCTTTGTTCATTGCATCGTAGATGCCGTTATCAGGTTCGGAAACCCAGCCTTCGGGCAGATTTTTAAGATAATCCGCGGTGCCGTCCGTCGAGGCGCCATCAATGATGATCCATTCAAAATCCCGGCATGTCTGGGGGATCAGGGAACGATGCGTTTTCTGGAGTCCTTCCAGATTGTTCCGGGTAACGGTGATAATCGAAAATAACATGGCCGGAGTTTGATCTTAATGACTCAGATCGTCAAGCCAGATGCCGGTGATTGCCAGATTGGCGATGATCTGGCTGAGATCGCGGGCCGTTTCAATGAAATCAAACGGTTTGGGGTCGCGCGGGACGACGATGGTTGAGCCGGGCGGGATAAATACGGCCCGGTGGTTCCAGTTGCTGATCTGCAGGGGTTGGGCGCTGCCGTCCGGATAAAGGACGAAGGCGCGTTCCTTGTCGGCGTGGTAGGTCATGCCCCCGGCTTCGGTAATGTAATCGCGCGGGTCTTTGTCTTTGCGGAATTGCAGGGCTGCCGGAGACAACACTTCGCCGTTGACACGAACCGTCAACGGGCGTTTGGGGATATAGATACGGTCGCCGGTCTCCAGAAGGATATCCAGCTCCGGCTGTGACGATAAAATGCCGGGATCGGATTCGACGGTGATGCGCCCGACGGCCTGTGCCTGTCGCAGCTGGCCGATCAGCTGCTGGACGGCGCTGATCTGGGTGGTGTCGGGCTGTTCTTTTTGCTCCAGCGCGGCGGCGAGTTTGATCTCCAGATCCTGAGCCTGCATGTGGAAGCGGGCCTCTTCGGCTTTGCGTTCGGCCTCGCGGCTGAAAATCGCCCCGGCGGGGTAGGCCTGTTCGGTCAGACCGCCGGCGCGGGCCATCAGGTCGGACATCTTGTCGCCCGGCAGTAAATCATAGCGTCCCGGATGCAGAACTTCGCCGATGATCAGGACGCTGTTTTCCCCATGATGGATGTATTTCTGATTAACGCGCACGGCATCCCCGGCGGCGATCGTGATGTCTTTAGGGTTGGTTTCTTTTGTATCTATGGTCAGGCGCTGGATGGAATTTCCTGAAATGTCAGCTTTACTATCGGAGGCGGTGACCTCGATGTTTGATGTATCGGCGTCCAGTGTCATGCCGCCGGATACGGCCAGAATGTTATCCAGTGTCACGCCTTCGGCCACTGGCCATTCACCTTCCTGCCGGACGGCGCCGCGGACATAGGCGGAGCGTTCCCGTAAAAAAGCGGCCAGAACAGGATCGGTGATCCGGTCGTCGTCTATTTCCGGGGCGGAGCCTTCTTCTTTGCCTGGGATGTCTTTGCTGTTTGTTTGAAGATCCTGTATCTGGGCACGGGAAAACAGGTGAACCACATCACCGTCTTGTAATTTACTGTCGAATTGTCCCTTTAAAACCAGCAGGGGCGGGAAGGCAATCATTTCGGCGGCCAGCTGATCGCCATTCCAGCGTTCGATCACACCCATCAGCGGATAAATGTCCGGGCCGAAGACCTTGTCATCGGACAGGAGAGCCGCCAGCGTTTCGGCTTTATTCAACGCATGCAAACCGCCGCGGCGGGTATGGCCGGTCAATTCGACCATATGCCGGCGCTTTTCATCGCTGGCCTGAACCATCAGGATGGTGCCGTCGCGGAATGTGGCGGCGTAAGGATCAGTGACTTCGCGGATGCTTTCCTGGCCGTCTGTCGACAGGCCCATATCCAGAAAACGGTTTTCGCCAGGCGAAAGAATGCCGCCCGCCATGGATAGCATATCCTCCAGATTAAGCGTATCGCTGGTTCTGTCCGGTTTGTGCCACATGCCGGACAGGCGACGCTGGATTTCGTAGATGCCGGGGCGCTTGATGTTTCCGGCGATTCCTACGGTCGGGCCAATCGGCGGGACGATGATCCGGTCGCCATTGCGCAGCGACAAATCCATTCCGGCGCTGCCGTGAATCAGCAAGCCGTAAAGGTCTATATAAGTGCTGCGTCCATCCCGGACCAGTTTGATCTGGCGCAGGGAGCCGGTTTTCTCAACGCCGCCGGCTTCCATCAAGGCATCAAGAACCGTATGAAAGACGGTCAGGTTCTGGCGGCCGGGCTGTTTGACGTGACCGACGACCAGAACCCCGATCTGCCGGACGGCGTCCAGAGAGATATAGACTTGAGTGTTGTGGAGTTGGGCGGCATAGGATTCCAGCTGGTTGCGGATATTGCCGATGGTCTGGCCGGATGCCGAGAACGGCGGTAGGTCGTCGACGATCAAAAGCCCCTGACGGTTGATTGTATAGGTTTTCGAATCAGTGCGCTGGCCGCGAAAGGTGACGGTCAATGTGTCGCCACTGCCCAGAACGAAATCATCCTGCACGGCGCCGCCGGGGATGTCAGTCGCGGCGGCCAGATTATTGATCGTCCCGAACATATCGTATCCGAATTGTTCCAGTTGATCGACGATCCGGCCGGAATAGCTGGCTTCCAGTGCGGAAACCGGTTGTTTGGTTTCCCGGTCTATTTGATGGAGGACGTCCATTGTATGGTGCGGGGTTATAACCGGGCGGCTTGGAACGTCCTCGCGGGCGCCGGTAATATCCATATCGGCCATACGGACGTTTTGTTTCTTTATAGCGGCAGCGATGTCCCTGGTTTGATCGGGGT
Organism: Rhodospirillales bacterium; assembly: GCA_020638175.1. NCBI lineage: Bacteria > Pseudomonadati > Pseudomonadota > Alphaproteobacteria > Rhodospirillales > Rhodospirillales bacterium. Next base: position 31,178 of record JACKJA010000002.1, on the reverse strand, counting down.
TGTTGTCCAGCCATGACGGTACAACCGGAAAACGGGTTTCGGCCCGGGCGCCGGTAAAAGACGTTGTCGACAAGATCAGGCCGATCAGCAGAAAAAATAATATAGAGCGGGTTATCATTATATGTGCTTTGATAAAGAAAGGGCGGAAAGCCTATGCAAAGTATATCCTGTCGGAGGGGGCGTGTGAATCCTTAGAAAGGTATTATTCACGCTAAAATGAAAAAAAATTAAAAAAACTTTAAAAAGATGTTTGACAGGAAAATACAGCCGGTATATAAGACCGACCTCGGCAGCGCGAAGGACCAAATTTTGAGGTTCAGACATCAGTCAGGCGCTGCTTTTTATTCGCCCAAATTTTGGTGAATAAGTGTTGACGAAAGAATCATCTGGTTATATATAGATGCTCATTCGTCAATAACGACGCGCGGGTTTTCCCGTGCTTTAAGTGTCCCCCTTAAGGGATGCGCCGGTTCTTGTACATCGTTGATAAGGAAAAAAGGGATACGCAGGCAGCAGTGCGTTGGTTTGTACTTTATGTATGAATTAATTGATGTGTTGAATACGTCAGAAAAACGACCTGCTTGTTTTGTGTATCGCTAACTATAGTAACTACAAGTTACGTGTAAGCAAGCAATAAAGCTAAGCAGGTCCTTATATATTGACTTCTGTTAAAGAATGTCTTTATGGACAAATTAAATTCTTTGAGCAGATGGAATCAAACTTTAGAGTTTGATCCTGGCTCAGAACGAACGCTGGCGGCAGGCCTAACACATGCAAGTCGAGGGAGAAGCTATCTTCGGATAGTGGAAACCGGCGCACGGGTGCGTAACACGTGGGAATCTACACCGAGGTTGGGAATAACGCATGGAAACGTGTGCTAATGCCCAATAATGGCTCCGGCCCAAAGTTCCGGCGCCTCGGGATGAGCCCGCGCCTGATTAGGTAGTTGGTGGGGTAATGGCCTACCAAGCCGACGATCAGTAGCTGTTCTGAGAGGATGATCAGCCACACTGGTACTGAGACACGGACCAGACTCCTACGGGAGGCAGCAGTGAGGAATATTGCGCAATGGGGGCAACCCTGACGCAGCCATGCCGCGTGAGTGAAGAAGGCCTTAGGGTTGTAAAGCTCTTTCAATGGCGAAGATGATGACGGTAACCATAGAAGAAGCCCCGGCTAAATTCGTGCCAGCAGCCGCGGTAATACGAATGGGGCGAGCGTTGTTCGGAATCACTGGGCGTAAAGCGTATGTAGGTGGTCAAGAAAGTCGGGAGTGAAATCCCAGGGCTTAACCCTGGAACTGCTTCCGAAACTCCTTGACTAGAGTCCCGGAGGGGCCAGCGGAATTCCGAGTGTAGAGGTGAAATTCGCAGATATTCGGAGGAACACCAGTGGCGTAGGCGGCCAACTGGACGGGAACTGACGCTGAGGTACGAAAGCGTGGGGAGCAAACAGGATTAGATACCCTGGTAGTCCACGCTGTAAACTATGTGTGCTAGCTGTTGGAGTCTTTGAGGCTTCAGTGGCGCAGGGAAACCATTAAGCACACCGCCTGGGGAGTACGGCCGCAAGGTTAAAACTCAAAGGAATTGACGGGGACCCGCACAAGCGGTGGAGCATGTTGTTTAATTCGAAGCAACGCGAAGAACCTTACCTACCCTTGACATACTTGTCGCGATTTCCAGAGATGGATTTCTTCAGTTCGGCTGGACAATGTACAGGTGCTGCATGGCTGTCGTCAGCTCGTGTCGTGAGATGTTGGGTTAAGTCCCGCAACGAGCGCAACCCCTATCGTCTGTTGCCATCATTAAGTTGGGCACTCTGACGAGACTGCCGGTGATAAGCCGGAGGAAGGTGGGGATGACGTCAAGTCATCATGGCCCTTACGGGTAGGGCTACAAACGTGCTACAATGGCTGTGACAGTGGGCAGCAAGGCGGCGACGCCAAGCTAATCTCCAAAAACAGTCTCAGTTCGGATTGTACTCTGCAACTCGAGTGCATGAAGTTGGAATCGCTAGTAATCGTGGATCAGCATGCCACGGTGAATACGTTCCCGGGTCTTGTACACACCGCCCGTCAAGTGATGGGAGTTGGCTTTACCCGAAGACGGTGTGCTAACATTTGAGGCAGCCGGCCACGGTAGGGTCAGCGACTGGCACTAAGTCGTAACAAGGTAGCCGTACGGGAACGTGCGGCTGGATCACCTCCTTTCTAAGGATGTGTTTGGCATATCTTGCGCTGCTGTCTACGTATTCCTTTTTTCCGAAGTGAAAGAGATCGGCCGGTCTGGGCTAATAAACCGGCCCGTGCGGGCGGATAGCTTTTAAAGAGCACGGGCTCGTAGCTCAGGTGGTTAGAGCGCACCCCTGATAAGGGTGAGGTCGCTAGTTCAAGTCTAGCCGGGCCCACCACCTTTTCTAAGGGCCCATAGCTCAGCTGGGAGAGCGCCTGATTTGCATTCAGGAGGTCTGCGGTTCGATCCCGCATGGGTCCACCATTTCTCATCAAAGCATCCTTTGGATGTTTTGACGAGGAATATGAATTCCTCGGTTCTTTGTACATCGTAAATAAGTTTGAAAAGACGATCATACGTTTTTGATGAGAAAACGTATGATTACTCCAATGTCTAACTAAAAATGTTGAGAATATATTCAACCACTAGCAGATGATGTTCGTTGCTTGCAGCGGATTTGATTCTGTGCGTGATTTGAATTCAAGCGTTAAGGAAGGGCATCTGGTGAATGCCTTGGCGATCAGAGGCGATGAAGGACGTGGCAGGCTGCGATAAGCCTCGGGTAGGTGTCAACAACCGTTAATCCGAGGATCTCCGAATGGGGAAACCCACTCTTTTAGAGTATCTTGCAGTGAATACATAGCTGTAAGAAGCAAACCTGGGGAAGTGAAACATCTCAGTACCCAGAGGAAAGGAAATCAACCGAGACTCCGTTAGTAGTGGCGAGCGAACGCGGACTAGTCCAGTGGCATAGTTGTAAGAACGGGAAGTGTCTGGAAAGTCACACCAAAGTAGGTGATAGTCCTGTACCGGTAGAAAGCAATTATGTCCTTGAGTAGGACGGAACACGTGAAATTCTGTCTGAACATGGGGGGACCATCCTCCAAGACTAAGTACTCCTGATCGACCGATAGTGAACAAGTACCGTGAGGGAAAGGTGAAAAGAACCCCGATAAGGGGAGTGAAACAGACCTGAAACCAGATGCCTACAATCAGTCGGAGCGGATTTATTCCGTGACGGCGTACCTTTTGTATAATGGGTCCGCGAGTTAGTCTTACATGCAAGCTTAAGCCGTTAGGCGAAGGCGCAGCGAAAGCGAGTCTGAATAGGGCGAATAGTATGTAGGATTAGACCCGAAACCCGGTGATCTAAGCATGGGCAGGTTGAAGTTGCGGTAACACGCAATGAAGGACCGAACCCACTTCTGTTGAAAAAGAACGGGATGACCTGTGCTTAGGGGTGAAAGGCCAATCAAACCGGGTAATAGCTGGTTCTCCGCGAAATCTATTTAGGTAGAGCGTCATGTCTTACCCTGGGGGGTAGAGCACTGGATAGGCTAGGGGGGCGCGAGCCTTACCAACCCTAACCAAACTCCGAATACCCAGGAGTACAATCATGGCAGACAGACCACGGGTGATAAGGTCCGTGGTCGAGAGGGCAACAGCCCAGACCTACAGCTAAGGTCCCCAAATAATGGCTAAGTGGAAAAGGATGTAGGAGGTCCATGACAACCAGGAGGTTGGCTTAGAAGCAGCCATCCTTTAAAGAAAGCGTAATAGCTCACTGGTCTAACAGACCTCCCGCGCCGAAGATGTATCGGGTCTTAAGCCATTTACCGAAGCTTAGGGTGCATTTATGCACGGTAGCGGAGCATTCTGTAAGCCTGCGAAGGTCCCCCGCGAGGGTGGCTGGAGGTATCAGAAGCGAGAATGCGGACATGAGTAGCGACAAAGAGTGTGAGAGACACTCTCGCCGAAATCCCAAGGTTTCCTGCGCAAGGCTAATCCGCGCAGGGTAAGCCGGCCCCTAAGGCGAGGCGGAAACGCGTAGTCGATGGGAATCAGGTTAATATTCCTGAGCCAGTGGATGTGTGACGGTGGCCGTAAATCGTATCTTCTAATCGGATTGAAGATGCGGTGAAGGACATCCAGGAAATAGCCTCCACAATAGACCGTACCCTAAACCAACACAGGTGGGATGGTAGAGAATACCAAGGCGCTTGAGAGAACCGTCCTGAAGGAACTCGGCAAATTACTTGCGTAACTTCGGGATAAGCAAGCCCCGTATTAAGGCAACTTTTTACGGGGGGCACAGACCAGGGGGTGGCGACTGTTTATCAAAAACACAGGGCTCTGCGAAGTGGCAACACGACGTATAGGGTCTGACGCCTGCCCGGTGCCGGAAGGTTAAGAGGAGGTGTGAAAGCACTGAATTGAAGCCCCGGTAAACGGCGGCCGTAACTATAACGGTCCTAAGGTAGCGAAATTCCTTGTCGGGTAAGTTCCGACCTGCACGAATGGCGTAACGACTTCCCCACTGTCTCCAGGGCGGGCTCAGCGAAATTGAACTCCGGGTTAAGATGCCCGGGACCCGCGGTTAGACGGAAAGACCCTATGAACCTTTACTACAACTTCGCAGTGGCAGCATGATTGTCATGTGCAGGATAGGTGGGAGGCTTTGAACCATCGACGCCAGTCGGTGGGGAGCCATCCTTGAGATACCACCCCTGATTCTTGTGTTGTCTAACCTGCTCCCGTTATCCGGGAGAGGGACCCTGCGTGGTGGGTAGTTTGACTGGGGCGGTCGCCTCCCAAAGTGTAACGGAGGCGCGCGATGGTGAGCTCAGGACGGTCGGAAATCGTCCAGTGAGTGCAATAGCAGAAGCTCGCCTGACTGTGAGACTGACAAGTCGAGCAGTGTGGAAACACGGTCATAGTGATCCGGTGGTCCCGTATGGAAGGGCCATCGCTCAACGGATAAAAGGTACTCTAGGGATAACAGGCTGATAGCGCCCAAGCGTCCACAGCGACGGCGCTGTTTGGCACCTCGATGTCGGCTCATCTCATCCTGGGGCTGGAGCAGGTCCCAAGGGTATGGCTGTTCGCCATTTAAAGAGGTACGCGAGCTGGGTTCAGAACGTCGTGAGACAGTTCGGTCCCTATCTGCCGTGGGAGTTGGAGTCTTGAGAAGAGCTGCCCTTAGTACGAGAGGACCGGGGTGGACGTACCTCTGGTGTACCGGTTGTTCCGCCAGGAGCACCGCTGGGTAGCTATGTGCGGACAGGATAACCGCTGAAAGCATCTAAGCGGGAAGCCCCCTTCGATACTAGGACTCCCTATCAGAGCCGTGGAAGACCACCACGTTGATAGGCTGGATGTGGAAGTGTGGTAACACATGAAGCTAACCAGTACTAATTGCTCGATCGGCTTGAATTTAAATCATAGCGCACAGTATTAAATCCGCTGTCCTTTGGTATATTCTTTGCGACATTTCAGACATTGGTCTTTTCAAATGCGTGTTTAAACGACCTGGTGGCAATAGCGAGAATGAAACACCCGATCCCATCCCGAACTCGGCCGTGAAAAGTCTCAGCGTCGATGGTACTGCGTCTTAAGGCGTGGGAGAGTAGAACACTGCCAGGTCTTTTAAGCCCGTATTTGAACCGTCTTTTCAAACTTATTTACGATTTTACGATGATTTATGCGCCGCGCCGGTTTCCGAGCGCGGTTTTTTTATTATGGGGCGCTTTATTCGGGCTAGCGCTTCTTTTCCGTCCCTGTTAATGTTTTTCAAAGATTTGTGTCGTAAACTAGCGTGTGAGAGATGCGCTCTTGGGGGGATTCCTGACTATAAGATAGTTAAAAGATCAAGGATTGTGTGAGGGGAATAAGATGGAAAACGGCGAAATGGCCGAGAAAATAAAGGCGCTGGCGAATAAAAGCGCTTTGCTTTCATCCTTGTGGAGTAAGGATTTTGCGATCAAGTCTTTGACCGAGGCTTATATCGTTGCTCTTTGCATCATCGCAATTTTCAGTATACAGAGCCATTTCCTGACGTCCCATCTGACCAAACAACAAAAAGTGGCCACCGAGGTTTCCTATATGGTGGCGCGCGAGCGGTCCTTAATTCAGCAAATTGTTTTATCGGCAACCAATCTTTATTTAACCGGCGCCGAGCTGGACAAACAGTTTTTACAGGGCGCTGTTAGTGAATTCGAGACTTTACACAAATCCCTGACGGAAACGATCGAAAAGAAATACAAAAAGAAACGGCGGGTCGGGCACCAGCTCTATCAGGTGTATTTTGAGGTGCCTTATTCCGTTAACGATCATATTTTGGCCCTGATTGAAAAGGCATCGGAATTTGCCACTATTGATGCCCGCCGGGTTGAGCTGCGCAAAAAGTCGCTCGACTTTTTTCTCAAAGAGCTGACCGGTACAACGATGTCGGGCATTGATTATGCTCTTGAAAGTTATCAGGAGGACACGATCAGGGAAGCGGAACGCTATGCTCGCTGGCAATTCTGGAACGTTATGTTTATTTTGACGGTTTTGCTTATGGAGGCGCTTTTTATTTTCCGTCCTCTTGTCAGCCGCACGATACGCTATCAAAAAAACCTGCAGAGGCAGGCGTTTAGCGACCCGTTAACGGGGCTGAACAACCGCCGGGCATTTATGCAGCGTGCTGATGGTCTTCTCGATCAGGCGCAGCGTGAGAGTAAAGCGGTGTCAGTGATGCTGACGGATCTTGATTTCTTTAAAAAGGTTAATGATACCTATGGCCACCATGCCGGGGACCAGGTTCTTAAACATTTCTCCGGTTTGCTGGAACACTCTATTCGGGGCGGTGATATTGCCGGACGTCTGGGCGGGGAAGAGTTTGCCGCTGTTCTTTACAATATGTCGGATAGCGATGCTTTTAAAATTATTGATCGCTTTCGTGAGAAGGTCGCGCAGACGCCCTGTGAATATATAGATGAACACGGCGCGCAGAAAAGTTTGTCCTATACGGCAAGTTTCGGTGTGGTTTCCGTTATAGTTCGTTCTGCGTTCGATGTTGAAGGCTTGCTCCGAAAAGCTGACGAGGCTTTGTATGAAGCTAAAGAAAAGGGCCGTAACCGCGTGATTGTGACCGTTCTTGATGATGGTCATGGAGAGATTGTCGAAGATAAGCCCGCAAAGGCGGTTTAATACATTATTGCGTGCCCTGTGGATTTTATTTGCTCTGTGGATGGTTTTGCCATACGATGTTTTCCACTTTCGTTCTTTTTCAGGTTGTATGGGCTGATAGGAAGGTCTGACTTTGAAAGGCGATAGTACGGCTTATTTCTTTGTGACTGGGCCGGTCTTTACTAATGACTATACTTAAAGGAGAAGGCCCTATGGCAAATTCTGGTACCGTTAAATGGTTCAATCCCACTAAAGGATTTGGATTTATCACCCCGGAGGAAGGCGGAAACGATGTTTTCGTTCATATTTCTGCTGTTGAGCAAGCTGGCTTGAAGTCCCTGTATGAAGGGCAAAAAGTCCAGTATGAAATGCAGGAAAACCGGGGTCGGATGGCGGCATCCAATCTGTCTGTTGTGGAAGACGCTGCTTAATAAACGCGCTTATACACCTGATTATTTTAAAAGGCGGCCTCCTCGGAAGAAGGCCGTCTTTTTGTTCCTGAGTTATCAGATCAAACAGTTTTACGCCCTTTGACGTCCCTCGGTTGAAGGCGTATAAATTTCTCTTTGTTTTTGCAGGTAAGAAATGCGGATTGTCGTCAAAGTAGGAACCGGGTCGCTGATGAGCGAGAACAACACGCTCGACAAGAGCATGGTGGTGGCTCTGGTCGAACAGATCGTGGCTTTAAAACAAAACGGCCATGCTGTCGTTCTGGTCAGTTCCGGTGCTGTCGGGGCCGGGCGGGGCTTATGGCTTTCCCAACATAAAAATGCACATTTTTCCGATCCGGTGATTGGTAAACAGGTTTTGGCGTCCTTGGGGCAGGCTAATTTGATCCATACCTATAATGATGCCCTGCAAAAACACGGGATGCTGGCGGCGCAGCTTTTGATGACGAAATATGATTTCCGGCAGCGCCGGCATTTTGTCAATGTTGCGCATTTGATCGAAGAATTGCTGCAGCAAAAAACGGTTTTGCCGATCGTGAATGAAAATGACTCCTTGTCGGTAGATGAATTGATGTTTACGGATAATGATCAGCTGTCGGGTCTGGTGGCGGCGCAGATTAATGCGGACCGCTTGATATTGCTGACGAATGTTGACGGGGTCTATGATCCTGAGACCGGCGCTGTGATCCGTGAGATGAATCCTTCCTCCGGGGCGTGGCCCAAGATCGGTGCGCAAGCCAGTGCCGGTGGGCGGGGCGGTATGGTCAGCAAACTGGATACGGTCAGGAAAATGGCGCGGGCCGGTGTAACGTGTCATATCGCTCCGGCGCGGAAAAAAAGTATTTTGCTGCGTCTGGTAAAGGGCGAAGACATCGGAACCAAGATTATACCGGCGCGGAAAGCTGGCGGTAAAAAACGCTGGCTGGCGGTGCATCTGGAAGAGCCACGCGGGGCGATTATTGTCAATGAATGTCTGGTGGAACGTTTGAAGGAATCGGATAAGGTTCTGAGTATTTTGCCGATCGGTATCAGCGAGATTTCCGGCAGCTTTGAAAAGGGCGATGTGGTGGAAATTCTTGATGAAGGACGAAAACGTATAGGGTTCGGGCAGGCACGCTATGGGGCTGATGTTCTGGGCGGTTATATCGGGCGCAACAACCAGCCTGTATTTATTCACTATGATGCCTTGCATCTGGAGGTGCTGTGATGACAACGGAAAATGATGTTCTCTTATCTCTGGAGAATACGAAAAAGGCGAGTTATGCCTTGCAGGATATGGCCGAGGACCAGATTAAAACCGTCTTGCGTGATTTTGCGCAAATGCTGCGTGATAATGTGCAGCAAATTCTAGAGGCTAATGAAAAAGATCTGATGAAGATGGCGGCTGATAACCCGTTTTATGACCGACTGTTGTTGACCGAGGAGCGGATCAAGGCTATTGCCGCCGATGTCGAGCATGTGTCTGATTTGCCCTCGCCCGTGGGGGAGGTTATTGATGAGATGACGCTGGCTAACGGGATTGATTTATCGCGTGTGCGTGTGCCGATCGGTGTGATCGCCGTGATTTACGAGGCGCGGCCCAACGTGACCCCGGATGTGTTTTCCCTGTGTTTTCGTTCGCAAAATGCCTGTGTCCTGCGGGGCGGTAGTGACGCGCACGAAACAAATCTTGTTCTGGTGGCGTTGACTCACAAGGTTTTGAAAGCGCACGGGGTTGACCCTGATGTTGTTTATTTGATGCCGCCGGAACGGGAATATGTTCCTGTTATGCTGCGTGCCCATCAATATGTTGATGTTTGTATTCCCCGTGGATCGCAGCAATTAATTGATTTTGTTCGTGAAACGGCGTCAATACCGGTGATTGAAACCGGGCGGGGCGTTGTGCATATTTATGTCGATGAGAGCGCCGATTTGGCCATGGCTGCCCGTGTGATTGAAAATGCAAAAACCCGGCGTCCGTCCGTGTGCAATGCCCTGGATACGCTGTTGGTGCATGAGGCGCTTGCAGGGGATATGGAGACACTTCTTATGCCGCTGGCGGCCAAGGGCGTGCGGATATTTGCCAATGATGCAGCCAAAGTGGCGCTGGAAGGTTTCTATCCATCTGATTTGCTGGACGTCGCCGATGATAAAAGCTGCGATACAGAATTTATGTCGTTGCAGATGAATGTGTTGCTCGTTCCTTCGGCCGCTGCCGCGATGGATCATATTCGCCGTTACGGGTCAGGCCATACCGAGGCGATTTTGGCGCAGGATCCAGACGTGACGGAAACTTTCCTGCGGCGGGTTGATGCTTCGACCGTTATGGTGAATGCGTCAACGGCCTTTACCGATGGCGGCCAGTTTGGTCTGGGCGCGGAAATCGGTATTTCGACACAAAAGCTGCATGCGCGCGGCCCGATGGGGCTGGAGGCTCTGACCAGCTATAAATGGTTCGTACGCGGTAAAGGACAGGTGCGCCCGGCATGACGATTTCACAGGCTTCGATTGATTTGATTTACGAACGGTTTTTGTCTCTGGACAAGGAGAAAGCCGATGCGCCGCCCGTTGTTTATGCTATGGCGGGGGTGCCGGGCGCCGGAAAAAGTACGTTTGTGATGCAGGCGATGAAGGATGGACGCTTCCCGCAAAATGCTTTTATCCTGAACCCGGACCGTGTCATGCAGGCTTTGCCGGAATACCAGATAGATTTGACGGAAAAAAGCCGGGAGGAAGCTTTTGAGCGCTGGGAAATGCCGGCGCGGGATCTGGCCTATCAAATGTTTGAAATGGCGGTGGATGAGGGCGACGATATCATCAAGGATATGGGATGTTCACGCGAAGAAAACCTGATTATGTTGCAAAACCTGAAAGACAAAGGGTACCGGCTGGAAATGCATTACGTTCATTGTACGCCGGAGGAGGCCGTACGCCGGGCCAACGCTCGGGGGCGTTATACGCCTGAAGCGATGATCTATGACCGGGCGCAGGCGCTTACGAGACTGTTGCCGCATTATCAGGAGCTGGCTGACGATTTTTATGCCTATGACAATACCGACCTGAACAGTTCTTTCCGTTTGTATGCGCCGCACTTTGCAAAAGCTTTGTGAGTGCTCTAATAACCGTTGTTTTCAACGGAATAGCTTCCCGACAGCCAGGAAATAATTTGCTGCTTTTCGGCAAGGTCATGGCGGGCCTTACGGATGGCGTTGGACAAGATCCGGTGCCGTTTGAGCGCAAATTCAATTTTGTTGCGCAGTAGCTGGCTGCTTTGGGCCATGTGGACGAAGCTGATGTAATCTTCTGCGCCGCCCGCGACGTAGCTAAGTGCCATGTCATAGTTGTGAGGGCCAATAACAATCATGGGCAGGTCAGGGGCGATTTCTTCAAATTCGCGGTGCATGGCTTCCCCGTCTTGCTGTTTGAACGGCGAAACGTCCATAAGGACAATATCTACGTCTTGTCTATGGCAGGCCAGATAGGTGCTGACTTCCTCGGGTTTCCGGAAGTGGATTAACTGGAACGGGCTTTTCATTGAATTGCGTAGATGGTTGCGGATCAGGCATGTATCCTCAACGCAATCCTCCAGCAGTAAAATATTCAATGTATTAATCATGGTTTATCTCTCCCTAAAGTATTTTTGTTATTGTTTATCGTTGCTGCGATCTGTTCTTCAGGCACAAACTGCCCCCTTGTACGATCTGCAAAAATCATACGCACACACCCGGGTTCAAAGCCGCTAACTTCTTCTTTATTGGATAAGGTACATCCTATAGCGATTCGTAGAAAAGAGCAAGAGAATAGTACTATTTAAACAAAACGGTATATATTATTGTAATAATATAACAATATTTTCAGGTGGTTGCTGCGGTTATTTGTGCATGTGCGAAAAAACGACTTGATTTCTTATCGCTAATACTTCATATAGTCTCGCAAACAAATTTTATAATAAGGGGGCTGTCTTGGATATTAATGCAATCAGTATCGGTGTTAACCCGCCCGATGACGTCAATGTCATCATTGAAAACCCGATGGGTGGCGATCCGGTGAAATATGAACTGGACAAGGAATCCGGCGCGATGTTCGTCGACCGGTTTATGCACACGGCTATGCATTATCCCGCGAATTACGGCTTTATTCCCCATACGCTGTCCGGTGATGGCGATCCGGTCGATGTTCTGGTGATGGGGCGTGTTCCGGTCAAGCCCGGCGCTGTGATGGCGTGTCGGCCGATTGGGGTCCTGATTATGAAGGATGAAGCCGGCATGGATGAAAAAATTATTGCCGTGCCCGCTGACCGCCTTCATCCTTATTATAATAATGTCGACACGTATGAGGATCTGCGGCCGATCCAGCGTGAGCAAATTGAACATTTCTTTGCGCATTACAAGGATCTCGAGACGGGGAAATGGTCGGAAACTGTTGGCTGGGGTGGTCCCGAGGAAGCGAAAAAGCTGATCGTTGAAGGCATAGAGGCTGCCCGAAAAGAAAAATAGGCGGAATGTCCTTGATTTCTTGATAGTGGTTCGTTATAACCCCATATCTTTTATGCACCTCTGCCGCATGATTGTTTTTATGTCCTGATGTTTTTAGGGGGGCAGCGGTCCGTATTTTCTTATGATCCGGGAATTTATATCCCCGATCTTTCTTGGTGGCGCGGGATGGAGCAGCCCGGTAGCTCGTCAGGCTCATAACCTGAAGGTCGTAGGTTCAAATCCTACTCCCGCAACCACCTTGGACTCGGAGTCGTCAAAGAGGCTGCGAGCCCCCGCTACCAACTTATCCTGCTGAAGGCCCAAATCGTTTTTAATGGACGATTTGGGCTTTTTGCTTGCTACCGACAGGATCCCGGCGAGATCGCCGTGCAGGTCGATAGCCAACTCTTGTTCGCCCTCACGGGGCGTTAAAACAATCTTTTCCACGAGATTCCTCAGTAGATCCGCCGCTTCTGCACGGTGCTCCTCATCATTCAGGGCTCGACGCAGAGACAGGACCTCTTTGCGGTACCTGTCAGCCATCTGCGGATGAATCAGGACTGGGACCTCTTCTGCTGTCTCCAAGATCGCTTCCAGTTCTTCGCGGCGGGCGATGATTCGGTTCAAGTCGTCCAATATCTCGGAGGCGGGAACGCCGTTCTTGATTGCGTCGACGATTTTGGCTTTTTCCTTGGCCAATTTTTCCAGTTCTTTGCGATGGCTGTTGATGGTTGCATTGCGAGCCATCCGGAGCTCATTAATATGCCGGGTATATTCATCACAGAAGGCTGCACACATCTCGTCGTCGAGCAGATGATTTTGCAGTGCGTTCAAGACGGCTTTCTCCAGCACGTCCTGGCGAATTGCGAGGCGGTTTTCACAGGTTCCCTTGTTTCTGGCCGTTGAACAGCCGTAGTGGGACTGTGAAATCTTGCTGAACCCACCGCCGCAGCACCCGCATTTCAACAGGTAGGAGAAAAGGTGCTTGGGGCGCTGGACCTTCCAGAATTTTTCACCACCCTGGGACGTTTTTGAAACGTCCTTCTGGCGAGCACGCACGGCGTCCCAGAGTTCCTCATCGACAATCCGAAGTTCTGGAACCTCTTTTCTTTGCCACTCCTCTACCGGATTGAGGCGAGGGACACGCTTACCAGTGTCGGGGTCTTTGATGAAACGTTGGCGGTTCCAGACCAACTGGCCGACATAGAGCTCGTTGTTCAGAATTCCAGTGCCGCGCTGACGGTTTCCGTTGATCGTGCTCGGTCCCCATGGCTTGCCGGATGGACCCACGATCCCCTCTCTGTTCAACTGATGGGCAATCGCTTTGGGTGCTTTACCGGCTGCATACTCGCGCATGATCCGGCGGACGACATTTGCCTGTTCTTCGTTGATGGCGCGATCACCCTTGATTGGCTCACCGTTCGCGTCGAATTTCTTGACGACGTCATAGCCGTAGGTTTTTCCGCCGCCTGACTTGCCTTTCTCGATGCGGCCACTGAGGCCCCGGCGTGTCTTATCCGCCAGGTCCTTGAGAAAAATCGCATTCATCGTGCCTTTCAGGCCGATGTGGAGGTTGCTGATTTCGCCTTCAGCCAGCGTGACCATTTGCACCCCAGCAAACTGCAGGCGCTTGTATATCCCGGCAATATCCTCCTGATCCCTGGAAAGGCGGTCCAGCGCTTCCGCGACAACGATGTCGAATTTTCCGTCGGCAGCGTCCTGCATAAGCATCTGAACACCAGGGCGCATCATGCTCGCGCCGGAGATGCCGTGATCGGTGTAGCAGTTGGCGACGTGCCAGCCGTCTTTGACGGCGCGCTTCTGGCACAACCGGATTTGATCTTCGATAGAGGCGTCGGTCTGCAAGTCCGACGAATAGCGAGCATATATCGCGATTTTCGTCATGGTGGGTCCTTTCTCAGCTTGCTGCGCGATTCAGCAAGGGTAGACTCGCTGATGGCGCTTTCAAAGTCCTTCTTGGCGGCACGGCGCGCGAGCAGCCTGACCAGGGCTTCAAGCCCCCGTAAGGTATTTGAGTTCGCGTGGCCATCGTGGTGCCACTTGAACTTATCGCGTATTTTCCCGTCATCCGTCAATTTTTAACCCACCTTTTGTAAAAAATGCTGCGGTTAACTTGATTGCATTTGATTGAATCCAAGTCGTATATACATCTTGTAAAGATGCCATCGCTTGGGATTCGAGAGAAAGGAAAAGATTTTTCCTATTGTCATAATAAACTTATGGTAGTTAACAAACCGTAAACGAAACCCTTTATTAGCTTTTTTGTTGTATTGCACAAATTGCCGCAGCATTTACTTCAGCCTCACAACAATCGGCTCATTCTTTGGAAATCCGTTCGGATGGTGAGGGCTGGGAGCGGCTTGGTATCGCCACGGATGGACGCCGAAGTAGGGCACCTTTTGTGCACAAATCACCGGAAGCCCGTCGATGTGAATCAGCTGGCGGTCCCTGGGAAGCCGTCCGATCTCTTCAGGCTGCAAAACGGCAGCAGGCCGTTCGCTGACGCTCAGCCGCCACGGCGTGTCCTTGTCGACCGGATCGTGGCTGAGTGAATGAGATTTGCGTGTGGTCGTTCCGATGCGCGCGCTCCAATCTTTCTGGTCAGCGAGCGATCGGATCGACCAGCTTTGCAACATGCTCGATTGTTCTTCGATTAATTGCGCAACGTTTTGTCCGTATAGCTGCACAGGCTGGCGGCGGCTCTGGAAGATCATCCAGCACCGGCAGCCTTTGCCGGGTAGTAAACTCAATGCTTTTTCAAGGTTGGGTAGCCGACCGAGATTGCCCATCTCTTCGAGCAGAAACATCACTCGCGACGGTTTGGGGCTGGCAGCGATCGTTTCGAAAAGCATCGTGGTCAGCAGGCCGAGCCACGCGCCATGCGTCTCCAGCTTGTTTTCGGGGAGGATCGCGTAGAGGGTCGTCTTTCCGTCTAGGATGTCGGAAAGCTGAAAATCGGATTTAATCAGCGATTGCCCGAAACTTGTATGGGCGTCGTAAATCTGAACAGCGGCCATCGCGTGATCACGGAAAGCGCCATACGTCTTTACATAGCTGGGGTCGAGCATGTCAGCGAGGGCGTTGCCGTACTCTTTCATCAATCCGCCAAACCAGTTGCACTCCTGCATATGGCGCGCGATCTTTCTTTTTTCTTCATCGGTTGACCACACCAGTTGTCGGAGCTTGGGTAAGTGGCACTCCGTGGGAATAAAGACGGCAAGGTAGAGCAGAAGAGCTATCAGCAGCCTGCGTCCGCCGTTTGCGAAAAAGGCACCGTCACCGTGACCGCTATCGGGGATATGCTGAAGCCCGACGAGTGTTGCGAAATCGTGAAGGTTGACGCCGTTGTTCTGCTCGATGTCATCCAGCAGGGGCTGCAGCAGATTACAAGAAAGAGCAGGCAGGCCAAGCACCCCGAATGGGTTCAAGATGCCGATCGACTGCTTAAGCCACTTCATGCGGAAGTGAGCGGTGATCGCCGCGATTTCTCCTTTGACGTCGGTCACAAAGATTGACCCGCGTGCCCAATGGAGTAGGGCCGAAATGACGACACTGATCGTCTTACCTGTCCGTGACGGGGCGTAGGTCAACATATGTCCATTCCCGCGGGCAAAGGGGTCATAGAACAAAGGCATTCCATCGAGTGCGCCCAGAAAGAATCCGGTGCGGTCACGAAGTGCCTGGATGGCGGTGTCCCTCTTTGCTGCGAGGCGCGAGCGGCCATATTCACCGCTAGGCTGCCGGGCTTGCGTTCCGAGGCGAATTTGCGTTGCCGTGTGATTTCCGGCGTCAAATATGTCCCAAATCGATCCGAGCCAAACGAGCCCACAAACGATCAGGACGCCGAGGCCAATCGGGTGATTCAGCAATCCGGGGAAGTAGTGCCAGGTACTACCGGCCAGCGCGCCAATGAGCAACAGATTAGCGATGGGCTGTCTGAATGTTGGGGCTTTGGTCTGCATCGAAGTTCCTTACGGCTTGCTCAGGCCCGCGGTATGTAGGCGGAGCGTCTGAATGCCCGATACGGATATCCCGATCGACTGAAAGAACCGGTCGAGCTGCGTGCGAACGTCTTCGCCTGCCATCACTTCCCAGTCGCTCAATTGGTCCAGATGCTTCGGGTCATCTTCGCCCGCCCAGAAGACGAACAGTTTTGCAGGCGCGTGGTTTTTCTCTTTGAGAAGAGATGCTTTGCTGTGGTGACTAGTGGCCGTATTGACGCCATCGGTCAGCACAACGACGATCTTCGGCGTTGTGGATTGGTTCTGGCCAGCCTGAAAACTCTGATGCAGGGCTTCGTAAAGCGCCGTCGCACCGCCGGTTTTGAGTTTGCCGGGCAGGTAGGCCGTGCTGCGGGGGCAGCTCAACTGGTGTGTAATGGCGCTCGGCGTCAAGCGCTCGATCGCTTTTGCGAAGGTTAGAAGCTCGCAGCGCGTGAACTCGGGCAAGGTCTTCATGAACGCCCGCGTGGCGTCCAGCACTTCGGGCATGACACGGCTCATGCTGCCGCTGCGATCAATCAGGATACTGACCGGTATCTTGGTATCCCTTGGCTGTCCTACCGGTTTGTAGTCGAAGCTAATCGGATTGAACGATAGATCGAAGACGGCAATGTCTTTGCTCTCCGGAGCAATGACTTCGCTCTTGCCATTGTGGAAGAGAGCCATTGCCTCGCGCCCGCCGACAGTTTCATTTACGGCGGCAAGGCTGATATGTGTGACAGGGTCTGTCCCGCCGACAAGCACGTTGGCATCCTTGTCGTAGGCTAAGGCCGTAACGGGCCTTCCGTCCGGCAGCGTCAAGCTATGCCGCCGGATTTTCAGCTCGTAGAGGGAGTCGCGGGTCGCTGCGAAATCCAAAGCGAAATGAACCTGGCCTAGGGAGCGCACGTTTTCGTCAGGAGTTACGATCTCCGGTGCGCCGTTGGCTTGCACGCCTGGCTCAACCACGGTGAACCCCCAGCTGGCCGAAGCGAGCGCAACCGAAATCGCCAGGGCGAGGAGTGAACGATTCATCGTGTAAGCCCCTCCAAGCGGCTGTTCAGCTGATACTTGGTGTTCTCGATGTCCATGAGCGCAAATCGTCCGCCCTTGGCGTTTAACCACTGCGCCGTCGTCTGGAGATGGTCGAGCCAGGGCCTTTTCTGATGGGGATTGACCCAGTAGACGGCAACGGTCCGGATCGCATCGCTCGAAGTCAGGACATCGTTGATGTCGAACGGCGGTGGCAGCTGGGGGAGCGTGATCGTCGATTCCTTGGAGCAGGGCACCGGGGTGTGGATCAGGGACGAGAACAGGTAGACGTGAATCTCGTCATAGCCCCGGCTTTTCAGAATCTGCAGATTGGTGTCGAGCTCAGCAAAGGCCCCGGGCAGGTTGTTGCAGTTCTCCGAGCGGACCTTAACCGCATCGACCAGGGGCGCGGCCCGCGGTCCCTTCAGGTCTGACGGTGTGCCGATCCAGACCGATCGCCCGTATGAGCTGGAAATGACGTCGATCCGTGCTTTTGCAAAGCGGCGTTTCTTGCGCAGTTCCTTCAGGTGCCCCAACAACTGCAACTTGTACTCGTCGGCCTTTTTGGGCTGTGAGAGAACGCCGCTATCGTCGACAATGACTTCGATAGCAACGCGCGGCTCGGCGGCGGCAGCCAGCGTGCTCGCCAGCATCGCCACGCAGGCGAACAGATTTGCGGTTTTCATGCCGGGCTCCTTGCGTCCTTGATGGCGCGGTAGACGTTAGCTGTGGCAGCGCCGATTCCGAGGTTGGTGACGACGACGGCAATACTCATGATGACGAGGGGCCAGGTTCCCGTGGCGTGTGCCGACATGTTGGGGATTGGCCCGGTGTGGGATTCCGCCGCGATCCGCAGCCAGAGAGCGCTGAACTCTGTTGCTACGACCAGCAGGTACATCAGGATCAGAAGCGCCGCGACGAGCTTCGCGAGGGGATCGCGGAAGAACTTGCGGCGCGATTTGAGGATGTCCTGTTTGGTGAACAGGAAAAACCAGGCCACCACAGGGACACCGACCGCGCCGAGAGCCATCGTGCCGTTTATCAGGTTCCCGACGCTCAGGTCAGAAATCAGAGGAATTGCCGGAAGTCCGAGGGCGTCGACGATGAAGACGTCCGACCCGATTGGGTTCGCCAGGCTGTACATCGACGCGTGCAACAGCCAATTAGCTGACTCGGCGATCGTGACGGCGGCTCCTCTTAGCCAGACCGCTGGCCGCGGCAGGCCGAGCGGCTGTCCACCATCGGTCCCCGATACTTGCCAGGCCTCTAAATCATCTTCGAACTTCGACATGCTGCAGCTCCCGTGATTACAATCAACCTCATGGCATGTACTGCAGCACAGATGTGAAAGAATTAACTCGTCATAGACGGGTTTGTGTATGACGAATATTTCAGAATGACTGGGACGAAAGAAGAAAAAACTGAGCTGCCATCGCCGGAGTATCAGGCGCCCATTCTTTTTGTATTTAAGAAGATTGCAGTAAAAGAGCGGACGCCTGAAGGTAAGGTATGGACGCCTAAGAGGATTCTTTTCGAGTTATGGGATTTTCTGGATGAAGATCAGAAAAAGGCGCGCAATAAGTTGCAGTTTGTAGACGCTTACCTGCAAATAATTAGTCGGATCAAACGTGAAGTAACGAAGCAATATATAAGAGATCCTTTGCTCTTTGGGCTGATCTATCGGTTTGTTGGAAGGTACGCCGGGCCAGGCGGGGTTAAGCCGCCATTTTCTCAGATCCGTCTGATTTATGACGCGGCAGAAAAGTTGGCTGAGTTCTGTAGGCCAATGCATAGAGAGTACGCCTACGCGGATTGGAAGAGCGCATTTGTGGAAAACGATGGAAAAACACGAATTGGGGTTTATTTGTTAACCGACTACCATAAGCTGGCTGGTGATAAAAGGGCAATGTATTTGTCCGAAAAGTATCTCGGTTACAAGATTCCGTTAGAATTCGAGGATTGGAAATCGCGTCCATGGACAGTGGTTTTTTTTGACCCAAATTCTCTTTACTTGGAATTGGGTTTTTATCTGCCAGCCGCAAACATGGTGTTTTTGCGTTCCATCGCAGGCAGTGACCATGGGTTTTCTTTTGATAAAGAAGTAAACACGGTTTCTGGTTACAACGATCTCACGTCGTTTGTAGACAATAAAGTTATCAAGGAAAAGAATTTCCGAATCCTAGACATTGGAAGGTCTGAGAGGAGTGGTTCCAGGGAGGAAATTGGCGTCGCACGTCAAAAGATGGCCACGAGAGCACTGCAGCTCAAACGAATTCCGAATCTGTATTCGATATTGAAGGAAGAAAACGAAGAGGTTATTTCCTTGGCTTCAAAATATCTTGCATTTCTTGACATTTGAGTTGTTCGCGCGTTATGTGTCCAGTCAGTAAAACGAAATTAAAAGATGGGTTTGGGCATATGGATAGGCCTCCCGACCTACTTCTGGCTACTTATCGCATGGACTTTGACGGCATCAAAGAGTGCTTGAGGATAGCCCCGGCGTCGATTCATCAAATAGATGAGTATGGCAACAATGCGATGCATATTTGTGTGGGTGGAGGTTCACACAGGGTGCGACATATCATGAAGTACTTCCTTGACGAAACAGATATCAATCTGTTGCATGAGAATGCAGATGGCGAATGCCCTCTTGAAATGGCGTTTGGAATAAACGATCAAGAGGGTATTGAGATATTGGAAGAGCCAACTCTGAGGCAACTACATTTAGCGTTTCCCGATCCGAAACCAAAGCTCACTCCGAAGTGACCCGTTCGAATCTTGGCGTGTCAACGGCTGCGAGCACGCCATTCCGGATAAATCCGCTCTCGGAATATCGTCGAACTCTTTTTCTGATTGCTTCGCGGTGATCCGAAGCATCGATTGACTCTAGGCGATCGCCGCCGCCCATCAATCCCCGGCCCGCACCGGAACCGTGTAGGGGATTGACGGGCGGCTAGGTAACGATCGCCTTTTCGTCGGCTCGAAGCTTCGGCAGGTCGCCGAAGCAAGAACCAGAAAAGGAGACAATCATGTCCAACAGCGAGCAAACCCAATCCCGTAAACCGGACCTCATCGCCTACGTCGTCAGCGAGTCCGGCAAGAAGACCTACTATCATCGGGTCGGTGCAGCCTGGCGCAACAGCAAAGGCGGTGCGAAGGTCGTCCTCGAAGCCTTCCCAGTTGGCGGCGAATTGCTTCTGCTGCCGCCGCGGCAGACAGAGCAAGTGTAGCCAAACGCTTGCCGAGTCAAAACCCGGTGGGTCGCAAGACCTGCCGGGTTTTTCCTTTGGGCGGCCTTTTGTCATACATACGAGCGCAGGCCACTGCCGCGTGTGTAGTGCAAATCCGAAAAGGCCGCCGGTCCGCATTCTTCTACTACCGATTTCATCGGTTAGCGCGGACCGCAAGATGTGTGTTGTAGTACAACACCATCTTGGCAAGGGAGACGCTCCGCTCTCCCGTTGCATCCCTCTCGGAAATCCCTAGCCAAACCATCCCGGCTATCCAGTCCGGCTGTTGGGCAAGGGCTTGGTGTGGCGCTGGTCCCGGCATTGAGCCGGGAAGCGCCAGCAACGTCTGGCCGTTGCATCGCCACTTGAGGGGAGCCTCCAAGCTCCCCCAAGAACCCCCATGGCCAAAAGGGGCATAGCCCGCAGCCCCTTGGAACCCGCAGGTCAGGCTTGTGCAGCCTGGACCGCACCAGGTTTTCGCCCCTGAAGACGAGCAAAGGGCCTCCGAGCCCTTGTGCAATCCTAGCCAACGTGTCGCCGTTGAATCACGAGCAGCGTTTCGCCGCTGCGCCACGACCAAGG
The DNA here is from genome assembly GCA_020638175.1 of Rhodospirillales bacterium. Taxonomy (NCBI): domain Bacteria; kingdom Pseudomonadati; phylum Pseudomonadota; class Alphaproteobacteria; order Rhodospirillales; species Rhodospirillales bacterium. The sequence continues at coordinate 10,246 of JACKJA010000002.1, read as the reverse complement.
AGCCGTCCTCGGATGCGCTTGTGGAGCACGAATGGCATTCTGGAAATCGTCAGGCCGATATCGGTTGGGATATCGGGTACGGGCAACGATATATTCTAAGACATCATTTTCCTTGACTACTCCGGCATTTGCCTGATATAAGTAACGATATCTGTTTAACTAGTTGATAGCTCAGGCGATATCATGGTTTACGTCGTTGAATATCTGGCCGAGGCGTTGAAAGCGGCCCGCGCAGGCAAAAAGCTGAGTCAGCGTGGGCTCAGCAAGGCTACGGGTATGCCGCAGGCCCAGATATCCAAAATCGAAAATGCTGCTGTCGATCTGAAGGCGTCAACGCTAATCGAGCTTGCTCGGGCTCTCGACCTAGAGGTCATGCTGGTGCCGCGCAAGCATGTGCCCGCCGTGAACAGCCTCATCGGTCTTACTGCCGTATCAGGCAGCGATGCAGTGTCGCCGCGCCCGGCCTACGCACTCGGCGATGAGGACGACGATGGCTGATGTATCTATTCTCGATATTGCGCTGTATGGCCAGCGGGTTGGTACGCTAACCCTGCTGCCGGGCGATCAGACATTGTTCGCCTTCGATCAAGCCTATATTGACGATCCTGACCGTCCGACCCTGAGTCTTTCATTCAAGGATGTGTTGGGCGAACTCATCACCGACGTGCGGCCAGTTCGCACCCGCGTACCGCCATTCTTCTCCAACCTGTTGCCGGAAGGGGCGCTTCGCGAATATCTGGCAAAGAAAGCTGGTGTGAATCCCAAGCGGGAATTCTTCCTTCTCTGGATGCTAGGCCGTGATCTACCTGGCGCTATCACCATAATGCCCGCCGATGGTGAAGCCTGGCCACCGGAAACTGACCGCGAGGCCGCGGCAGGCCACGTCTCACGCGAAACCATGCTGCGGTTTTCGCTGGCGGGCGTGCAGCTCAAATTTTCCGCCGTTATGGAGGCGACCGGCGGACTGACTATTCCAGCCGAAGGGGTGGGCGGTTCTTGGATCGTCAAACTCCCTTCGATGAAGTTCGACGGCGTTCCGGAAAACGAGTACGCGATGATGGAGTTGGCGCGGGTGATCGGTATCGATGTGCCCGAGGTCCAATTGATCCCGCTTAGCCAAATTGCCGGGCTCCCGGAAGATGTCGCCCGTATGGAAGGCAACGCGCTGGCGGTCAAACGCTTCGACCGCACGGACGATGGCAGGGCAGTCCATATCGAAGACTTCGCGCAGGTGTTCGGTCTTTATCCCGAGAAGAAATACGAGCAGGCCAGCTACCGCAATATTGCCGAGGTCCTTTGGGCCGAAACCGGTGCAGAAGGCGTTGCCGAGTTCATCCGCCGCCTTGTCTTCAATGCCCTAATCGGCAATGCCGATATGCATCTCAAGAATTGGTCGCTGATCTATCCCGACCGGCGACAAGCGGCGCTCGCGCCCGGCTATGATTTTGTTTCGACGATCGCCTACTTGGCCGACGCCAACATGGCGCTTACGCTGGGGCGATCCAAGGCGATCACGGAGCTCTCGCTGGACCAGCTGTCGTACCTGGCAGCGAAGGCGCGGTTGCCGGAAAAGCTCGTACTGGATGTGGGCAGGGAAACTGCCGTTCAGTTCATGGCGGCCTGGAAGGGAGGGAGGGCGATTCAGCATGTAAGCACGAAAGCCGTCGGGCCGATCGATGAATTGTTAGCCCGGATACCGCTCGTCAGCGAGGTAACCGCCGGCACTTGAAGGTGTGTTTTCGCGGCGGGGCGGCACTGGCCAGTTTGTGATTGCGCACGAATGAGGTTTTGGCCATATTGGACCAAATGGCTACTTTAAGGTGCGCTATGAAATCCATGTCAGCGAAAGATGCGAAGAATGGATTCGGACGCCTCATTGACACCGCGCGCGCGGAACCCGTGATTATCGAGAAGCACGGACGTGCGGTCGTTGTGGTGTTGAGCACTGAAGAATACGAGCGGCTTTGCCGGGCCGATACGGAGCAGAGGGGCTCTGATGACGACGACCGCATCGGTCGGCCCATCAGATAGCCGGAAAAGAACGAGGAAGGACCGAGATACACATGGCGATCAAGAAGACAGAACTTTATAGCTCCCTTTGGGCCAGCTGCGATGAACTGCGCGGCGGCATGGATGCCTCGCAGTATAAGAACTACATCCTCACCCTTCTTTTCGTGAAGTACGTCTCGGACAAGTACGCGGGCCGAAAACTCGGAGCGATTGTTGTGCCTGAAGGGGGCTCCTTCGCCGATATGGTTGCCCAGAAGGGTAAAAAGGATATCGGCGATCAGCTCAATAAGATTGTCGGTAAGTTGGCCAGCGCAAACGATATGGCCTGGCTTTCAAACCCGGACAACGATTTCAACAACGAAGATCGATTGGGTAAAGGCAAGGCGATGGTCGATACGCTGACCTCGCTGGTCGGCATCTTCGAAAACCTCGACCTCGGAAAAAACCGCGCCGATGGCGACGATCTGCTTGGTGATGCCTACGAGTATCTCATGCGTCATTTCGCGACCGAGTCCGGTAAGAGCAAGGGCCAGTTTTATACGCCGTCCGAGGTGTCCCGTATTCTCGCCAAGATTATGGGGATTGGACGGGCAACCCGTCAGGACGAGACTGTTTACGACCCTACCTGCGGGTCGGGTTCATTGCTCTTGAAGGTCAATGATGAAGCGCCGAACGGGTTGACGCTCTACGGCCAGGAAAAAGACAACGCCACCGCCGCCTTGGCCAAGATGAACATGATCCTGCACGACTCGCCATCGGCAGATATCTGGCAGGATGACACGCTGGCCGAACCGCACTGGACGAACAAAGACGGCGGGCTGAAGACGTTTGACTACGCCGTAGCCAACCCGCCGTTTTCCTTCAAGTCATGGAGCAGCGGCCTGAACGTTGCCGAAGACCCGTTCAAGCGGTTCGAATACGGCGAGCCGCCAGAGAAAAACGGGGACTATGCTTTCTTGCTGCATATCTTGAAATCGCTCAAGAGCACCGGCAAAGGTGCGGTCATTCTGCCCCATGGGGTCTTGTTCCGCGGAAACGCTGAAGCGGAAATCCGTCGCAATATCGTTCGCCAGGGATATATCAAGGGCATCATCGGTCTGCCCGCCAACCTTTTTTACGGGACCGGCATTCCGGCCTGCATTCTCATGATCGACAAGGCGGGTGCGAGGGCCGAGCGTCCGATCTTCATGATTGATGCCAGCAAGGGCTTCATGAAGGACGGCAACAAGAACCGTCTACGCGCGCAGGACATTCACAAGATCGTGGATGTGTTCAACAAGCAGTTGGAACTGGAACGCTATTCCCGCCTTGTGCCATATGACGAGATTGCAGGTAAGAATGAGTTCAACCTCAATATCCCCCGCTATATCGATTCCAGCGAACCCGAAGACATCCATGATCTCGATGCCCATCTGAACGGCGGGATACCCGCGAGAGACGTTGACGCCCTGCAAGACTATTGGGGCGTCTTCCCGAGCCTGCGCGCAACGCTGTTCAAGGACGGATCACGCGCGGGGTACTTTGATGCGCTGGTCAAGGCCCGAGACATCAAAGCGACAATTCTCGGCCACGAAGAATTCACGGCATTCAAAGACAAGTCGCTGTCCCTGTTTGAAGGTTGGAAGTCCGATCATCAAGAGCGCCTTTTGGGGATCGCGGTCGGTGATAGCCCGAAAGAGCTGATTTTCGATATCTCTGAAGCCTTGCTTGCAAAGTACACCAATGCCGATTTGCTCAGCAAATACGACATCTATCAAATCCTCATGGACTACTGGGCCGAAGTCATGCAGGACGATGTCTACATGCTCGCCCAAGACGGCTGGGGCGCGGCCAATGTTATGCGCCAACTCGTCCCGGTGAAGGATAAGAATGGCAAGGCCGTCTACAAAGAAGAACACGATTTTGAGTTCGGCGCGGGTAAAGCCAAGAAGCGCTTCAAGAGCGATATCGTGCCGCCCCGCCTGGTAATCGCCCGCTATTTCCCCGAGAAGCAGGCGGCTCTCGACGCGCTGCAATCAGCATACGAGGCCGCAACGCAAGAGCTGGAAACCTTCATTGAGGAAAACAGTGGCGAAGAGGAGCTGGTCGAAGAAGCCAAGAACGACAAGGGCAAGGTTACGCAGAAGGGAATCAAGGACCGCCTAAAAGTCACCCGCGACGCCGACGAAATCACGGCATTAAAGAAATGTTTAGGCTTGGTCCATCAGGAGTCCAAAGCCAAGTCAGCCGTGAAGGCCGCGAAGGATGAGCTGGATAAGCTAGTTTTCGAAAAAATCCCGAAGAACGCAGAGGCTGAGCTGAAAGACATCGTCGTGAACCGTAAGTGGTTTGCGAGCGTCGAGGCCACGATCACGGAAGAAATTGAGCGCATGGCCCAGCAGCTCGCGGGCCGGGTGAAGACGCTCGAAGAACGCTACTCGGAAACCTTGCCGAGCCTGAGCAAAGAGGTCGAGAAATATACTGATCTGGTCGAAAGCCACCTGAAGGAGATGGGGCTGTCATGGTGAAGCCGGGATACAAGCAGACCGAAATCGGTGAAATTCCAGAAGATTGGGACGCGGTTGCTCTCAATGATTTCGCGACCAAGGTGGGTAGCGGAATTACGCCGAAAGGAGGTTCAACGGTTTATCAAGATAACGGTCGCCCGTTTGTTCGAAGTCAGAATGTGGGCTGGGGTCAGCTTAGGCTTAATGATCTCGTATTCATTGATGAGGAAACCCATCAGTCATTCTCAGCTACAGAAGTTCGCAATGGAGACGTCCTTCTCAACATAACTGGTGCTTCAATTGGGCGATGTGCTATTGCAGACCAGACATTGATGGGCGGAAACGTCAACCAACATGTATGCATTATCCGAACTAAACCAGCCTTGGACCAGAGGTTCGTCAGCTATCTCCTCTTGTCATCCATCGGTCAAAAGCAGATCGATAGTTTTCAGGCGGGGGGGAACAGAGAAGGGCTCAATTTTGGGCAGATAAGGTCTTTCCTGCTTCCAAAGCCTATTCAAGTCACCGAGCAACAGGCGATCGCCAAAGCATTGTCCGATGTGGATGAACAGATTGTTTCGCTGGAAAAGTTGATTGCCAAGAAGCGCGACATCAAAACCGGCGCCATGCAGCAGCTCCTCACCGGAAAAAAACGCCTGCCGGGGTTTAATAGGGAGTGGAACCGTATCAATATGCAGAAAGATGCCAATCTGAGCGCAAGGATCGGGTGGCAAGCATTAACCACAAAGGAATATTTAGACTCAGGTGATTTTTGTCTTGTTACCGGAACTGATTTCGTCAATGGCCGAGTCAATTGGAATTCTTGTCATTATGTAGATGAGTGGCGATATAGACAAGATAAGAATATTCAGCTCAAAGAAGGTGATGTTCTTCTCACAAAAGATGGGACTATTGGCAAGGTAGGGTATGTTGAAAATCTTGATCTACCGGCGACACTCAATAGTGGCGTGTTCGTTATAAGGCCGAGAGATAAAAAGTTTTATCCGCTATTTCTATTCTATATTCTGAGATCACGAGTGTTTGACGACTTTCTGGCAAAAATCACTGCTGGATCAACGATCACTCATTTGTATCAGAAAGATTTGGTAAATTTCGAATTTCTTGCCCCTGAGACGGATGAGCAAAAGGAAATTGCACAGGTTCTCGATGCAATCGATAAAGACCTTGTTAAACAAGAAGAGCGTCTGCGAAAAGCCAAAGCGATCAAGCAAGGCATGATGCAGGAATTGCTGACGGGACGGACACGTCTGATCGATGTGGCACAAATAGAACACGAACGAATGCATGGAACGTAAAGCATGGCAAAGATCGGGCAGATAGAGCGCGCTACGCAGAACAGGATCGTTAAGCTGTTTCGAGAGGTGCTGAGCTATGACTATCTTGGCGATTGGCATGAGCGGGATGGCAATGCCAACGTTGAGAAGGACCTGCTGGCGGGGTGGCTCATGCGTCAGGGCGTCAGTGAAACCCTGACCAAACGAGTTTTCCGGGAACTTGAGCATGCCTCCGCTCTTGGCGATGGTAAGCATCTCTATGATGCCAATAAGGCGGTCTATAGCCTGCTGCGCTATGGCGTGAAGGTCAAAGAAGGCGTTGGTGACCAAAACCAGACGGTTTGGTTGATTGACTGGGACAGCCCGCAGAACAACGATTTCGCCATTGCCGAAGAAGTTTCCATCAAAGGAGAAAATAAGAAGCGTCCGGACATCGTCCTCTACGTGAACGGGATTGCGCTGGGTGTCATTGAGCTCAAGCGCTCTAGCGTCTCCGTTGGCGAAGGCATTCGCCAGAACCTCGACAACCAAAAGAAAGCCTTCATTCGGAACTTCTTCACCACCATGCAGCTGGTGATGGCGGGTAACGATACCGAAGGGCTGCGCTACGGCACGATCGAGACATCAGAAAAGCATTATTACCAGTGGAAGGAAGACGTCGAGAACACCTTCGACAATCCGCTGGATTTTCAGCTCAGCCGGATGTGTTCGAAAGAGCGCCTTCTGGAGATTATTCACAACTTCATCGTTTTCGACGCGGGAGTCAAGAAGACCTGCCGCCATAACCAGTATTTCGGGATCAAAGCTGCGCAGGATCATGTGCGGCGGAAAGAAGGCGGGATCATCTGGCATACGCAGGGCTCCGGTAAGAGCCTGACGATGGTTTGGCTGGCTAAGTGGATACGCGAAAACGTCCAAGATGCCCGCGTATTGGTGGTTACCGACCGCACCGAGCTGGATCAGCAGATCGAAGGCGTCTTCACCGGGGTCCAGGAGAAGATTTACCGCACCAAGAGCGGGTCAGACCTGATTAGTACATTGAACCAGGTGAATCCTTGGCTGGTGTGTTCCCTTGTCCATAAGTTTGGCAGGCAGTCCGAGGAAGAGGACGACAAGGCGACAGAGGACTATATCGACGAGCTGAAAGCCAGCCTGCCGTCGGATTTTCAGGCGAAGGGGAACCTGTTTGTCTTCGTTGACGAATGCCACCGCACGCAGTCGGGCAAGCTGCACGAGGCGATGAAGGCGATCCTTCCCTCAGCCATGTTTGTTGGCTTTACCGGCACGCCGCTGCTCAAGGCAGATAAAAAGAAGAGCATCGAAGTCTTCGGCGGGTTCATTCATACCTACAAGTTCGATGAAGCCGTTGCCGATGGCGTGGTGCTCGATTTGCGCTACGAGGCGCGGGATATCGATCAGTACGTGACCTCTCAAAAAAAGGTGGACCAGTGGTTTGATCTGAAGACCAAGGGTCTATCCGACATGGCCCGCGCCCAGCTAAAACTCAAATGGGGCACGATGCAAAAGGTCCTGTCGTCGCAGGACCGGCTTGTGCAAATCGTCAACGATATCCTGATGGACATGGAGACCAAGCCAAGGCTGATGGATGGTCGCGGCAACGCGATGCTTGTCTGTGCCAGTATCTATCAGGCGTGCAAGGTCTATGAGCTATTCGATAAGACAGACCTTGCCGGGAGATGCGCCATCATCACGAGCTATCAACCATCCCCCGCCGACATCAAAGGCGAAGAGAGTGGCGAGGGACTGACCGAAAAGCTCCGTAAATACGAAATCTATCGCCGCATGCTCGCGCAGTATTTCGAGAAGACCGAAGACGAAGCCATGGGCATGGCAGAGGAGTTCGAAAAGCAGGTCAAAAAGAAGTTTGTGGATGAGCCGGGGCAAATGCGGCTGCTGATCGTGGTCGACAAGCTGCTGACCGGTTTTGATGCGCCGTCCGCGACTTATCTCTACATCGACAAGGAAATGCGCGACCACGGCCTCTTTCAGGCGATCTGCCGCGTGAACCGCCTGGATGGAGACGACAAAGAATACGGTTACATCATCGATTACAAAGACCTTTTCCATCGGCTGGAAGGTGCGCTGGGTGACTACACCAATGGCGCGTTTGATGCCTACGAGGCTGCCGATGTGGCGGGGCTATTGTCAGACCGCCTTGAGAAGGGTAGGGAAAAGCTCGAAGAAGCACTCGAAACCGTCAAGGCCCTATGCGAACCCGTTTTGGAGCCGCGGGGACAGAAGGAGTACCTCCATTATTTCTGCGGCGATCCCGCCAGGGCTGACGATCTTCGTGAAAACGAGGCCAAGCGCTTAGCGCTGTATAAGGCCGTCGCAAGCCTCTTGCGCGCTTACGCCAATCTGGCTAACGAGCTAGAAGATGCTGGATACACGAGCGCGCAGTCTGCCAAGGTCAAGGAAGACGTGGAGCATTTCAACAAGGTTCGCGAAGAGATCAAGCTGGCCAGCGGCGACTACGTCGATATGAAGCTCTACGAGCCTGCCATGCGACATTTGCTCGACACCTATATTCGCGCCGAAGACAGTGAACTGGTCGCCGATTTTGAGGATATGGGCCTAATCGATCTGATCGTCAAGAATGGGCTTGGCGCGCTGGAATCGATGCCTGCCTCAATAAAAGCGGATGAAGAAACGATGGCGGAGACCATCGAGAACAACATGCGCAAGGTCATCATCGACGAGCAGGCGGTGAACCCAAAATACTACGAGCGAATGTCTGAACTCCTTGAGGCGCTGATTGAAGAGCGACGCCAGCAGGCTATTGATTACAAAGAGTACCTTCAGAAGGTCAAAGAGCTCTCTGTGCAGGTGGTCAATCCCGGAGGCATAAATCCGTCCGCTTATCCAGCCTCGATGAACTCCCCTGGCAAGAAGGCGCTGTATGACAATCTGGGTCAGGACGAGTCACTGGCTTTGCGTATCGACACTGCCGTTCGCCATACGAAGAAGGCGGACTGGATTGGCAACCGGATTAAAGAGCGGGAAGTTGCCGAGGCAATCAATGAAGAGCTGGGCGGCGATGATGGCCGCTTAGACGAAATTCTGGAACTCGTTAGAAACCAGTATGAGTACCGGTAGCGACATGATCACCGTATCGAACATACCCGTCGAAATCGTTCGCAAAGACATCAAGAACATCCATCTTGGCGTCTATCCGCCAGAAGGCAAGGTCAGGATTTCTGTGCCGCGCCATATCACTGATGACAACGTGCGCCTCGCCATTGCTTCCCGACTGCCCTGGATCAGGAAGCGGCAAGAAGAGTTGAGAAAGCAACCGCGTCAGACAGAGCGTGAGTATGTCTCTGGGGAAAGCCATTACTACCAGGGGCGGCGTTACATATTACGGGTCGTCGAAGGTCCCGGACGCCATTTCGTTAGCATAAATAACAACGCGAAGATGGTGTTGCATGTCCAGCCGGGAACTTCAAAAGACGGCCGCGCGCGGGCAGTTCATGATTGGTATCGCCAGCAGCTGAAAGCGTCTGTCGCCGTGCTTCTTGAAAAATGGCAGCCGGTCTTGGGCAAGAAAGTCCAGAGCTGGGGCGTCAAGAAGATGAAGACCAAATGGGGTAGCTGCAATATTGCTGATCGCCGGATATGGATCAATCTGGAGCTTGCTAAGAAATCACCAGAATGCCTCGAATACATACTCGTGCATGAGCTTGTGCACCTGCATGAACGTCATCACAACGAGAAATTCAGGCGGCTAATGGATAGATATTTACCAAGTTGGCGAAAAAGCAGAGATGTATTGCAAAGCCAGCCTCTGGCATACGAAGAATGGGTTTATTGATTGAGGCAATTAGGAAAATATGGCACGTTCAGCTCGTGACGTGGATATATCAAATTGGCCAGGTGTGCGCCCAAACATTATGCGTCTGGTTGTCATAAATATAAGGTATCTATGAGATAGTCTGAACATCTCTTCTGAAAGGAAAAAATCGATGTCTGATAAAATTAAAAATGTTTTTGTAAGTCATCATCACAAGGATGACGCCAGCGTCGATGGCCTGACTGGGATGTTATCAAGCAAGGGGTACCAGTTAAGGAATAGCTCTATACGCGTCAATCCCGAAAACCAAAAACGCCTTGACCAAAACAAAGTTAGCGACCGCACCATCGCGCGGCTTTTACGCATGAAAATGCGCTGGGCCAGCCAAGTGATTGTAGTCATCGGAAAAGAGACTCATCAGCGCCCTTGGGTTAACTGGGAAGTTAAAGCCGCCCATCAGCTTGGAAAGCCGATAATCGGTATATATGAGAATGGACTAAAGGAAAAAGTCGAAATCCCGGATAACCTAAAGAAATACGCGACCTCGATAGTTGGGTGGAGATCGGATTCTGTTATCGACGCGCTGGAGGGGAAGAGTCAATTTCAAAACCCAGATGGAACACCGTCACCTAGAACTGATGGTG